>JAYUFB010000016.1:0-42305 GCA_043738945.1 Gammaproteobacteria bacterium | reverse complement strand
TTTTCGGATGAATATGACCTGGTCATCGAAAAAGCCGGGGTCTTCTATAACGCGTCGTGGATTACCGACGGCAAGGTCAGTGCTGGTGGCGTGGGGATGGAGGTCGAAAATGGCGTGGCAATCGGGTGGCGCAGAATCGCCGACTAGCTGAAAAGCGAGAGCTGCCGCTCATTTTATTTACTGGGAGTGGGCATTTTCCCAATGGCGAGGGAAGTCGGACTATTCGCGGATAGGTCCACGCTCTTCTGTCGAATCCGTAGGTCCAATTGGGCAATATCCAAACCGGTTTCGCGAAAGAACTTACGACTCAGCTCAAGCGCGCTGAATCCGTCCTCGAACACAGCCATTGTTCCATTGACAGGTTTGTCCAGGTAGATCAGTGCTCCGTCTACGACGAAGAAAATGATCGCCGGCTCGGGTGAGTCATCGGCTATGACGAGCGTGTGAGCTTCGCCGGCAGGCTCAAATATGAAGGTGCCGGGCTTTGCGATCCAATCATGCTCAAGATACCTCCAGTGACCACGTAGCGTAAAACCATTTGGCCCCTGGCAGACCCTTCAATACCACAGTAAATCCGCCGGTTGTCACGTTAAAACGGCACAGCTGTATCCAGACTCCTTCGGCGTACGGAATCCACGGCCCATTCTCTTCCAAGTTCACGTCAACGACGCAATGTCCGCGCTCCTTTTGATTCGGCTGAAGTCCGTCGTTCGCGGTGCAAAATGTCGCGATAGCCATGGATATCCTTCTGCCGTTAGTCATCTCAGATTGCGTCTTCAACTTAGAATGAACTCCGCGATGCAGCGTCGAATAATTTCTGGCAATGTTTATGTGCGGCGAGATTCTAGCGTGGCAGGGGTAGTTCGAGTATCTATTAAAACTCATCAATTAATGCGCTGTCTTCGATTGTAAGTTTCTCTCAAGCTGTTGGACATGCGATCGGTAAAGTATTTTTACCGCGCACCACTGAATAGTTTAAGGAGAAATTCATGAATAGTTTTAATGTCACGGCGGTAGGAAATGTCGCCAAGAATCCCGAACTCGCTATCAAGGGCGACACTGCTTACGCCCGAATTTGTTTAGTGGGCAACGATTATGCCGGCAAGGATGATCAGGGCAATGCACGTGAGGTGGTTACCAGTTTGTGGTTTGTCGCCTTTGAGAGCTTAGGCGAGGCGATTGCCAAAAATGTGCGCAAAGGCGATCAGCTGATTCTTCAGGCGCATATTCGTGCCAACAATTGGATGGATGGAGAAGGTGAGAAGCAATACGATTATTCCTTCGTTGTGCATAGTTTCAAATTCGGCGCGCCTGGGAAAATCAAACGTGAAGAGCTTGCCGCACGTCGTGATGAGGCGCATATCGGCGCACTCGAAGCCGAGGTCTAGGTCCTCTATGCAACGCATTATCCTTTGGACTACGTTGATGCTGACACTTGCGGTGTGTGCACCGGATTTGGCGGTCGCCCAGGCATCACCGTTCATGACGGGTGCGACGGCGCTGCAGACCAACATACTGGCATGGTTGACCCCAGTTGCTATCATCCTCGTGATGATTTTAGGGGGAATGGCGATGGCAAATCGCATGTCCTGGGGATGGTGTGTAGGCGCGATATTAGGAATCGCGATTGCGTTTGGTGCTCCGCAGATTGTGACTTGGGTTCGCGGTATGTTCGGAGTATGAGTTCGTGAACGAGCAGAACTTCGGCCTTACCTGTGATCCCTTGTTCATTGGGGCGACTCGCCCGGCCATGCGCTGGGGGGTTACTTACGCTGCTCTACTTTTTAATATGGTATTCACCATGGAAGCTTTTTTGCTCAGTAAGAATTTACTGGCATTATTTCTATGTCTACCTATCCATGGAGTCTGCATGCTGCTGTGCGCGCGTGATACGCGCTTTTTTGATTTGTTGCTCTTGTGGATGAGAACTCGCTTCCCTGCATTCTTCGGCAATTTTAGGGTGTGGAAAGCTGGGAGTTATAGTCCATTGGTTCTTGATCTACCGATTCGAGGCCGTAGGCGTTTTAAAGTAATTGAGCTGGTATGTTGACTCGTTCCAAGGCGGTGCGGCGGGAGTTTGTGGCGGCCGACCATATTCCCTACACCGCGCATGTGGCACCCAGTGTAGTTAAGACCACCTTGGGTGATTACTTGCAGGTGTTTCGTATGGGTGGCGCGAGTTTCGAGAGCAATGATGATGCGGACCTCAACAACTGGCATGAGCGACTCAATGTGCTGTGGCGAAATATGGCCAGTCCTGAGGTGGCCTTGTGGACACACGTTATTCGTCGCCGTGCGGTAACTTCATTTGATCGACCGATCGCGAGCGGTTTTGGGGGTGCCCTAGAGACGCGTTACAGGCAACGCCTTACCGCAGAAACTTTGATGGTCAATGAACTCTACTTGGCATTGATTTTTAGGCCATCGGCGGGTGCTGTAACCGGATTGCTATCCAAAGGAATAGCGCGCGCTCAGAAGCATGCCATTGTATATGAACTCGGCGATGCCTTAGAGGCTTGTGACAAATTGTCGCAAACGGTG
Source organism: Gammaproteobacteria bacterium (assembly GCA_043738945.1). GTDB lineage: Bacteria > Pseudomonadota > Gammaproteobacteria > Steroidobacterales > Steroidobacteraceae > Bog-1198. The sequence continues at coordinate 39,764 of JAYUFB010000016.1, read as the reverse complement.
AGAGCATCCTTAAATCGTTATGATCCCGAACTACTGGGGACATACCCGGTCGGGCCGACATGGTGTTCCTCGCTACTTGAATATCTTGGATTACTCGTAAACGGCGAGTGGCAGCGGATGGCATTGCCACGTGGGCCCGTTAGTCATGCGCTCGCCAGTACTCGACTATTCTTTGGGACTGAAACGCTAGAGTATCGGATGCCCACTTTGACACGGGTCGGCGCTATGCTAGGTATCAAGGAATACCCGACGCCAACCATAGTCGGAATGTATAACCGGCTACTGTCGGCCCCTTTTTCATTCGTGTTCACGCAGTCCTTTTCATTTCTGACTAAGACTGCCGGTCAGTCGCTGTTGCAGCGGCAATTCAATCGCATGGCCAATGCCGGTGATTTTGCCATTTCCCAGGCAGAGCAACTTAAAGAGGCATTGGATGCGTTGACGAGCAACGAATTTGTGATGGGCGATCACCATCTGTCGCTTCAGGTGCTTACTGACGTCAGTAGCGTTGATGCAGGTAATCCCGCCAAGAGATTGCGAGGGTTGAACGATCATGTGGCGTTAGCGCGCAGTTATCTCGCCGATACGGGGATGCTGGTTGCGCGCGAAGATTTGGCGCTTGAGGCCGCTTTCTGGGCGCAGCTACCTGGCAACTTTCCATTACGACCGCGTAAAGCACCGATTACCTCGCGAAATTTTGCGGCCATGGTTCCCTTTCATAATTTCCCCGTTGGCCGTGCGACTGGCAATCATTGGGGTAAGGCCTTAGCGTTGCTGGTGACTAGCGCAAAATCTCCTTACTATTTTTCTCTACATGCCAGCGATGCGCAGTCTGATGGGGGTGGCCGTAAAGATACCGGGCATACGCTTATTTGTGGCCCAACAGGGTCTGGTAAAACCGTATTCATTGGATTTCTGATTGCCTCATTAGCGCAACAAGGCGCGACGCAGGTGGTATTCGATAAAGATCGCGGCCTCGAAATTTTGGTGCGAGCCTTAGGTGGAGAGTATTTGGCGTTGAAAAGCGGCATTTCGACTGGCTTCAATCCGTTACAGATGCCGGTAACGCCTGCCAATATCGAGTTTCTTAAAATCTGGCTGCAAGAACTTGCTGGGAATGCAGCCCAAGCTGGGCGGCAGAACGTGGTGCGCGAGCAAGCCGATCTCGATCAAGCCTTGCGTGGCACTCTGGCATTACCACAAGCGTCGCGGCGCTTATCCCGACTAGTGGAATTCTTGGATCCTACCGATCCCGAAGGGCTGCATGCTCGATTGGCGCGATGGTGCGAATCGCGTGGGGATTACGCGTGGGCATTTGATAATCCCATAGATTGTGTGTTGCCTAAATTAAATGGACATTCGACGATTGGATTTGATGTGACCGAATTCTTGGACCATGCGCTGACTCGTACTCCCATTACCTTGTACTTGTTTCATTTGGTGCGCCAGCTCTTGGACGGGCGGCGACTGGTTTGCTGGATGGATGAATTTTGGCGGTTGTTAGCAGATTCGGCCTTCGAGAATTTTGCCAAGGATGGGCCTAAGACTTGGCGAAAACTGAATGGCGTGATGTGTCTTGCCACTCAGAGCGCTAGCGATGTATTAAATAGTCCGATTAGCCGCACTTTAATTGAACAAACACCCACGAAAATATTTTTCCCTAATGGTAATGCGGATTTTCAGGAATACACGCAAGGCTTTGGACTGACAAAGCGCGAATTTACGTTGATCAAGGAACAATTGGAGCCCGGTTCGCGAATGTTTCTGGTGAAACAGGGGCATCAGAGCGTGGTTTGCGAATTAGATTTAAGCGGTTTTACCGCTGAACTTGCTGTTATTTCTGGAAGAGCCAGTGAAGTGGAAAGGATGCATCAAATTATGAAGATTTCGGGCCCCTCATCCGCCGCGTGGTTACCCGAATTTATGGCGCAGAGCGGTGGTACTCATGGAGGAGATTTGCATGTTTAAAAAGAATTTTAAAGTTTTTGCCGCTTGCCTATCTATTGGTGTTGCGCTGGCGCATAGCGCTTGGGCCCAATGGGCGGTTGTTGATATTCCGGCGATTGCTCAGCTCGTGCAGCAAGTGGCGACGACCAAACAACAACTGGAGACCGCGCTCAATCAACTGCAACAGGCCAAACAGGCTTTAGATTCCATGAGCGGACGTCGCGGCATGGAGCTGCTACTCAATGGAACTGTGCGTAACTATTTGCCATCTGATTGGGTGCAACTCTCGATGTCTCTGCAAGGTCTTGGCAGTGGCTACTCAGGGCTATCTAAGGATATGCAAAGTGTTCTCAAGGCTGTTTCTGTGTTGTCGGCTGCGCATTTATCGAACATGGCGCCCTCTGAACGGCAGCAGATCGAAGCGGTGCGTCATTGGGTGGCTGCGCAAACAGCGCTGTCGCGCCAGGCGTTGGCGGCAACCAGCGGTCGTTTTGCCGCTATTCAAAGTTTGATTAATGCAATTCCACAGGCTACGGATCAGAAGGGGATTTTAGATCTACAGGCCCGGATAAGTGCAGAACAAAGCATGTTGCAAAACGAGCAGACCAAACTTCAGGTGCTAACGCAGACTTCGCAGGCGCAGGCGGCAGCCAATCAATTGCAGTTGCGAGAGCTTGCTATTGCGGGGCATGGGCAATTTGAAACTCGATTTCAACCCAAACCTTAATGGGATGTGAGTGATTTATGGGCTTCTTCGCAACTTTCTGGAGCTGGCTAAACAGTCGGTTGACTGTCTATATCGGTGATAACACGGCTCTCCTTGCGGCCGTGTTGGAGCCAGCGATAGTGACATTCGCGACTCTGTATGTGATGGCGTGGGGATATATGCACTTGACGGGTAAAATTGAAGAGCCGTTCACGACGGGACTGAAGCGCATCATTGTGCTGGCGCTGATATTGGGCGTGAGCTTGAAGCTGTGGCTGTACAACACCGTTATTGTTGATACTTTCTATCACGCGCCGGCGAGGCTCGCGGCGGCGGTGGTCGGAGCGGCGGATCCGGTGAAGACTATCGATACGATTTGGGAGCGGGGTGGTAGCGTCGCCGGAGTTATGTGGGGTAAGGCGGCTCACTTCTATGATTTTGGCTACTATTTCGCCGGCGCGGTGGTTTGGCTATTTATGGGAATTTTATGTGTGTATGCGATGTTTCTAATCGCACTATCGAGCATCGCCTTAGCGGTGTTACTAGCGTTGGGGCCATTCTTTATCGCGATGCTGCTTTTTGAGGTCACACAACGTTTTTTTACGGCATGGATATCGCAATTAGCCAACTACGCGCTCATTACGATATTGACCATCATGGTTTGCGCGCTTTTGTTGAGTATTGTTGAGTCCTATGCCGTTCAAACCGCGGCGCTTGGGACCGGAATTAACACCGTAGATACGCTGAATATGATGCTAGTAGCTGTGCTGGTGTTTTTGGTTTTCCGACAAGTAATGCCAATTGCTTCTAGTTTGGCTGGCGGCATTGCTTTGCATTCTCTTGGGTTGGTCAGTAGGAGCAGTCGTATGGCAGCACGAGCAGGAATGGCAATCGGTGGGCGCGGCGCTGCCTACGCCGCTCCAGCGGTCGCTCGAGTGATGGGTCGGTTCGTGAGGGGCCGATGGTTGGGTAGTCGGTCAGAATAAATTGCTAATACCGCCAAGGAGGGCGTATGAAAATTATTGTGATGTTATGTCTATGTATTCTGGGGAGTGGTTGCGCAAGTAAAGAGGTATGTGATGGCCATTTACGACCTATCAATGTGCCGGTGCGGAGCGGCCTATGAATTCCGTTTCGGCTCTGAACGAGTATTTTCGCGAAGCTGAATCCTGGGATGCTGATCGGGCTGCCCTTAGTCGACGCAGTGCTCGGGTTGCCTGGTGGGTGGCGGGGGCTGGCTGGTTTTGTGCGGTATCCAGCGCGGCAGCTTTAAGTTTACTGATGCCGCTAAAACAAGTAGAGCCCTTTGTGGTGCGAGTCGACAATAGCACCGGCATCGTGGATGTGGTGCCTACCTTCACTGGGGCGCCACCGACAGAGATCGTGACTCGATACTTCCTGACGCACTATTTTAGTGTTTGTGAACGCTTCAATTTTGCAACCGCCGAAAGTGATTATGAGGAATGCGGTGCGTTTCATTCCGCGCAGCGAAATCAGAATTGGGCATCATTGTGGGCAACTACGAATCCGGGATCGCCGCTCAATTTACACAAAGATGGTAGCACCGTGCGCGCGCAGGTTAAATCGGTCAGTTTTTTTACAAGATCCAGTGGGCTGTCGGACTTAGCCCAGGTGCGGTATTTAATTGCCACGCGTCAGGCCGGAGGAGCTAGCGAGAAAATTACGCACTGGGTAGCCACCATTCAGTATGCCTACACGGAGCCCGCTAAGGACCCGAAGACCCGTCGCTGGAATCCGCTGGGATTCAAAGTGGTGGAGTTTAAGTCCGAGCCAGAAGTCGTCATCGACGCTGCGCTTCAGGATGATCATCATGAATAAGCTTGTGAGCGTAATTTTACTGTGCTTAAGCGGACTATCTTCGCTCAATGCGCTCGCTGAACTTTCCCCACCCAAAGGGACGGTTGATAGTCGGATTCGTGTTGCACCCTATAGCGCTGAAGAGGTTTATAAACTGCAGGGGATAGTTGGTTATCAAATTGACTTGCAGTTTGAGAGCGGCGAGATTTTTGTTGGGTTGGGTGCGGGCGATATCGATGGGTTGTCCTTTGTGGGGCAAGACAATCATTTGTTCTTAAAGCCTAAAGCTCCGCGCGTGGCTACTAACCTTACGGTGCTGACTAATCGGCGGCACTATCAGTTGGATTACTCCTCGGTACCGAGTTCGAAGATTTCTCAAGCCGAAGTAATTTATGCGGTACGGTTTGCCTATCTACCGCCGGTGCCGCTCGCGGATAACAACGCTGCTGAGATTATTTCAACCGACTTAAGAGAGGCTTCCGCGAAGCGCTTGCAAAACTCGGACTATTGGTTTTGCGGTAGTTCGGCAATAAGGCCGATTGCGGCTTCCGACGACGGGGTGCATACGCGGTTACGATTTTCTGCCAACGCTGATCTTCCGGCGATATTCGTGCGCAACGATGATGGCGAGTCGCTGTTGAATTTCAGCATGGACGATGGCGATGTCGTGGTGCACCGACTTGCGTCGCGTTTTGTCTTACGGCGCGGAAAACAAACCGGCTGTATTGTGAATCGCGGGTATGTCGGCGGTGGAGTACGACTGAAATCTGGAACGATTGCGCCAGAGGTGGAGCGTAAGTCTCATAGGGTGTCCCATGAATGATCAAGTGGTCGGGGAGCGTGACACGGCCGTCACGCGGGTAAGGTCCATTCAGTCACGCTTGACCAATGTTTTGGCGATTGCACTCATGGCCACTCTTGGCTTGGGCACGCTCACTTGGTATTACGCTAACGCGATGTCACGGCCGGGCCTTGCGCGCCAGAGCGCACAAAACTTATCGTCGGTGCATGCTCAGGGCGAGATGGCATTGCCCATGTTGGGTAAAATAGAGCAACCTGTTTGGCAGTCGTCGCCCGTAGCGGTAGCGGCCACGCTGCCGGAAATCCCGCAAATGAGCGGTCTGGTTTCGCCGTATAGCAATAGCTCTCCCGCTGTTGCGCCAGTGGCCACTAAAACGCCGACTCAGATCGCCGAAGAACGTCGCTTATCGGGTTCGGTATTCTCCCTTCAAGGTTTAATTGGCGGAACAGTTTCGCCGGGGCGGGGGGAAAGCAGCGAACTCGCCTCACTGTTACTACCCAGCGCTGTTTCAACTGTCAACGCCAAAGTCTTACCGACACAAGAGTTGCTGCTGCCCAAGGGTGCGTTTCTCGACTGTACGCTCGAAACCGCCATCGATTCGACCCTACCCGGCATGACCACCTGTATTCTTGCTACGGATACTTTTGGCGTCGATGGTCAAGTGGTTCTATTAGAGCGAGGCACCAAATTGGTCGGTGAGACTCGCGGGCAGGTGCAACAAGGAGCGGCTCGTGTTTTTGTGGTGTGGACCGAAGCGCGTACTCCCACTGGCGTTATTGTGCCGTTGGACTCGCCTGGGGCCGATGAGTTGGGGCGTTCCGGCTTGCCCGGTAGTATCAATCGTCATTTCTGGGAGCGTTTTGGTGCGGCGGTGTTGGTCTCAGTGATTGATGGGGCAATTCAAGGAACGGTTCAGTCATCACGCGCCAATGGCACCGTGCTCGTCAATCCTAGTGGTTCGCAAGGCGTCCTTACCGAGGTGCTTAAGAGCACGATCAATATTTCTCCCACTGTCGTGAAGCAGCATGGAGACCGCATTCAAGTGTTGGTGGCTAAGGATTTGGACTTCAGGTCGGTATATGAGCTTAGAGCCACTAATTCGCACTAATGCCACGAGTGAATTTTCAGCGTTAGCGCTTACTTTGAGGGCGTTGCGCCCGCTATTAAACAATGACGATATGACTGAGCTGTGTATCAATCGTCCGCATGAGGCATTTATCGAAACATCGGCTGGCTGGCTGCGTGAGGAGCTGCCGTATGCTGACTTTGACTGGTGCATGAGATTGGCAAAACTGGTCGCGAATTCAACCCAGCAACGCATAGATGAAGTGTCACCCTTGCTCTCTGCGACGCTGCCCAGTGGCGAGCGGATTCAAATAGTGATTCCACCCGCTACGACTCCCGGGTGCGTAGCGATTAGCATTAGACGGCCATCTAATAGGGTTTGGTCAATTGAAGAGCTTGATGCCGCCGGGATTTTCAATAAGACTCGGCGTGGAGCGCCAAACGTTGATGCCATAGAGACTGCTCTGCAGGAATTTTTGGCTGCGGGTGCTTTTCTCGATTTTATGCGTCTAGCGGTGCGAAGTCGTCAGAATATTATTGTCTCGGGACCCACCGGTTCTGGTAAGACTACTTGGACTAAGGCATTGATCCAAGAAATTCCCAACGATGAGCGTCTCATTACCATCGAAGATGCGCGCGAGTTGGTGCTGGATCGGCACCCAAATCATGTGCGATTATTTTACTCAAAAGATGATCAGGGTTTGAGCCGAGTGACGCCCAAGCAATTATTGGAGTCTTGTCTGCGGATGAAACCCGATCGAATACTACTGGCCGAATTGCGTGGGGAAGAAGCTTTTGACTACCTGCGTGCGGTGAACTCCGGTCACCCCGGCTCCATTACCAGCGTGCATGCGGCAAGCGCTGAGCTGGCATTTGAGCAGTTGGTGTTGTTGGTCAAGCAAAATCAAGGGGGTCGGGACCTTGCGCGCGCGGATATCAAAAATATTCTGTATCTCTTGGTTGATGTAGTTATTCAATTTGGAGTGGAAGCGCATCAGCGCTTTATTAAGGAAATTTGGTATGACCCCGTGCGCAAACGTGGGCAATTGAATAAAGGATCAGTGTAATGGATCTGGCAATGTTGCATGGGTGGCAGGCAATTGCTGTGGGATATGGGGCTGTGCAAGGTTCGATGTGGTTAAGCTTGGCGCTAAATCATGCACCTTTGTCTCGGTATTTTCTATCGCCATTGGTGGCGGCCCCGCTGACTGTCATAGCGGGTTTAAGTGTGGTCGCGGCGAATTCGTTTATACCTGGGATGTCGGCCGTCGATGGCGTAATTCAATGGGCAATGGGCTTGAGTCTCGGCGCGACCCTAGGTTATATCGGAGGTCAGGAGTGTGCTGGATTGCAGCCCAGTAACCGAGTCTATCAGCGGGGTACATTGATCTCGGAGCAAAACCGGGAAGATTCCTCAAAATTACCTCAAAGATCGGCTGATAGGGCTATTAGGTTAGCCGGACGCGACGTGCGCGCGGAAGATGAAACTAAACATTTTAAAATGATTGGCACTACTGGTACCGGAAAGAGCACCGCCATTCAGGAAATATTACGCAGTGCCTTGGCGCGGGGCGATCGCGCCATCATTGCCGATCCTGATGGGGGGTATACCCAGCGTTTTTTCAGCGCGGCACGCGGTGATAAAATTCTAAATCCTTTTGATTCGAAATCAGTCAAATGGGATCTATTCGGAGAGATCAATACTGCCTACGATGTCGATCAGCTGGCGCGCTCTTTCATCCCCGATCACGATGGGGCTGATCGCAGCTGGCGGGCCTATGCTCGTACGTTTTTTACTGCGGTTACTCGCCAGGCGCGCGATGCAGGAATTCGCAGTGTCGCTGAGTTATACCGGCTGCTCGTGGTTGCCGAACCTAAAGAGTTACGAACTTTAGTCGAGGGTACCCCCGCGCAACCGTTTTTAGATGAACATAACAGTCGTATGTTTGACTCCATCCGTTCAGTAACCGCCTCGGCGGTGGCGGCGCTTGAGTATGTGGCCGAACAGAAAGCTACAGAGCTATCGGTGCGGGAGTGGGTGCGCAGCGAATCCCCTGGGGTATTGTTCATGCCCTACAAGGCAGGACAAATTCCGGCCTTGCGCTCGATTATATCCGGTTGGATGCGCCTAGCAATATTCGAGAAAATGCATTCAGTTGAAGAGGGGCTAGAGTCGAGCGGCGAGAAAAATAAGCCGCTGTGGTTTGTGGTTGACGAATTAGATGCACTGGGGCAAATCGATGGTCTTAAAGATGCTTTGGTGAGGCTCCGCAAATTTGGTGGTCGATGCGTGCTGGGTTTCCAGTCCATCGCGCAGGTTTCCGGTACGTACGGTCAGAGCGACGCTCATACGATTGTTGAGAACTGCAGCAACACTTTGATCTTACGCTGCTCCGCGAGCGAAGGGGGTGGTACGGCTCGATTTGCCTCCCAGTTGATTGGTGATCGGGAAATATTGCGCACGACCCTGTCGACTATTCATCGGGACTTCGATCAAGTGGAATCGCATTCGCGCAGCGAGCACTTTGCCGTAGAGCCCGCGTTAATGCCGTCTCAGATCGAACAGCTGCCGGATCTGGTCGGCTATTTGAAATACGCTTCGGAGCCGCAATGGAATCGTGTGAGGTTAGTTCCGTGGGCGGAGCGTAACGTCGCGAGCTTTTTTTCTGCTTCGCGAACGAGAGGTCAGAACAAAAAATTTGCGATAGACGGATTTGACTATGACTGATTCCGAAACCCTACGCATTGGACTTTTGATGGAAGGCGTGCAAGCGCAGCAACAATTAGCCGAAGCTAGTTTGGAGAAATTGCGCGCGCACACTCAGGGACTCGATGATGTAGTTCGTGAGGAGATTCGGCGTACCTTGATCAATGAGCTTCGTGAGCTTTCAAACGAGAACCAACAAGCCGTGCAGTCCTTAAGAGCGATTCGGCGCATCGCTAATATGCGCGGTGTGTTTATGAGCCTGGCAGTTGCTGCACTCTGCGCTGTTATTCCTTGTGTAGTTGTCAGTTTGGCATTGCCAACACCGGGGGAAATTGTGCGGCTTAGGAGTGAGCGGGATGTGTTGACGCAGAATTTGGCTCGTCTTGAGCGCATGGGTGGGCGTGTGGAGTTGCGACGGTGTGGTGAAGCGAGTCGACTGTGTGTGCGAGTGGACGCTAAGGCGTCGGCTTATGGTCTTAAGTCCGACTACTTAATTGTGAAGGGGTACTAACCCGTATGGCTTGGTTAGTCTCGATTTTGGCATGGCAAGGACCCTGGGTGTTGACCTGGGTTGCTGGTGGGACTGTAGTGATTGCTACCAGTCTCATCCTATTTAGGCGTAAGCCGTATGAGTCGCATCATCGAGGGGTTTTGCTGCTAAGCGGCGGGCTTGGGGCTCGATGGCGTTTGCGGGTAGCGCGTCCTGGCGCGTTGACGGTGGCCGGTATCACGATCCCTGCGCTCGACGAAACCAAGCACTTTAAGTTTATCGGTACGACCGGCACTGGTAAGTCAACCGCGATACGCGAACTTCTGGCTGGCGCAATTGAACGAGGTGACCGAGCACTAATTGCAGATCCCGATGGCGGGTATATGCAGCGTTTTTTCGATCGCAGGCGCGGCGACATTATTCTGAATCCATTTGAGCGAAACGCAGTGAAATGGGATTTATTTGCCGAGATTCACAATATCTATGATGTCGAACAGCTCGCCAGTGGGCTAATACCTGAGAGTCATGATGCTGCGGCGAGCGAGTGGCGGAGTTATGCACGGACATTTTTGACGGCGGTGATACGTCGCTGCCATCTCGAAGGACGGCGCGATTCCGCAGAACTGTGGCGTCTGCTGGTCGTAGCTTCCCATGAGGAATTACGCCCCTTGGTGGCAGGAACACCGGCGCAACCCTTTCTAGACCTCGAAAATGCCCGCATGTTCGGTTCTATCCGTTCTGTTATGGGGTCAGCGGTGGCGGCACTTGAGTATATCCAAGCACAACGCGCCCCCGGTTTTTCGGTGCGGGCTTGGGTGCGTGCCAGTTCAAGCTCAGGCTTGCTGTTCATCCCCTACAAAGCGGGACAGATCGCGGCACTGCGGTCGATGATCGCGACCTGGCTTAAGCTCGCGATTTTTGAAGCGATGAGTACGGCTGAGAATAGGGATCAACATCTTTGGTTGGTGGTGGATGAACTCGACGCTTTGGGACCTATTGATGGGTTGAAAGATGCCTTGGCGCGTCTGCGAAAATTTGGTGGTCGAGTGGTGTTGGGGTTCCAATCTATTGCACAGGTATCCGATACTTACGGTGCCGGTGAAGCACAAACTATTGTTGAGAATTGCGGTAATACACTGATCTTGCGGTGCTCAGGCAGTGAGAATGGCGGTACCTCTCAATTTGCATCGCGCCTGATTGGAGATCGAGAAATTATTCGGCGGCAAATATCTCGCGGCCGTGATGGCGAGAGTGGATTTAGCGTGCACGGTAGGCGTCGTTCTACCAATATTACGACCGCCCATGTCACGGAAGCGGCGGTAATGCCTTCTGAGATCGAGAAACTCCCCGATCTTGCCGGTTTTTTAAAGTTGGCTTCGTCGCCCGCCTGGCGCAGGGTCGCTCTCTCCCCTATCGCAAACGTTAAATACTGAGCGCGCAACATGGCTATATATTCCTTGCATATTGAGAGTCTTGGCCGAGCGAATGGCAGTAGTGCAGTGAGTGCGGCGGCTTACCGCTCCGGCGAGCGAATTCGCGATGAGCGAACCGGTAGGACCTATGATCACACCGAGCGTGCTGGGGTCATGCACACAGAAATAGTGTTGCCCTCCAAGTTTGCCAACGCGAATATGGAGTGGGCGCGTGATCGTTCAAATTTGTGGAATAGCGCCGAGGCGGCAGAGTCGCGAAAGAATTCCCGAGTGGCGCGCGAGTACCGGGTTGCGCTGCCGGTGGAGCTGTCGCCGGACCAGCGGTTGACTTTGGTACGGAAGTTTTCGCAAGAGCTGTCTAATCGTTATCAATTTGCAGTCGATTTCGCGATTCATGCACCGCGTACTGCGCCTGATAGTGATCCGCGCAATTTTCATGCGCATCTTTTGGCGACTACCCGTGAAGTCACGTTTGAAGGTTTGGGTGGCAAGACCAATTTAGAATTTAGCGACCGAAATCGTTATCGCTTGGGAATGAAATCGGCGGCGCATGAGGTTGTGCATACCCGCGAGCGTTGGGCAGACGTTACTAATCATGCACTGGAGGCCGCTAACGTGTCAGCACGTGTTGATCATCGGAGTTTGGCAGATCAGGGAATCGATCGGGAGCCGAAGCCTCACATTCCGCGGGCTGCAATTGAGATGGAAAGATTGGGTCATCGTAGCCATGTCGCGGATAATATTCGTGCCGATTACCAGGCTCGAGTGGAGCGTCGCGAGCATGCAAGAACGCAGACGAGCGAGCAGAAGCCGGTACAATCGCCGGTACAAACGCCGGTGAGAGCCCTTGAATCGCCAGTCGAAAATAGATCGCGTACGTTAGAGGAAATCCGCCGCCAAGCGCGAGAGAATTGGCTTAAGATGCGGCAGTCTGTAGTTGAGCCATCCTCTAAAGCCAATGATCGTTTACAGCAGCGTAGTAACGACTCAGACCTTTCACTGTGATGGGTGCGGTACCGTATGCCTCCATCTATGTGTATTCGCCACAGGGGGAGGGCATTGTTTCGGAGCGGTCACGTCTGATGCTGGCGCTATTGAAAGCGGATGACGTCAAATTCATTCCAAAATACGCGGCGCGCGTGCGACAGCAGGCGGAATCCTCCGCATTGCAAGAGTTTTTTTCGAACGCAGAGTGTTTAATGCCGGTACCCAGAAGTGCGCCGCAGCCAATGGGGGTGCTCTCCGTGACGGAACACTTAGCGGGGGCCATGGTGCGGGAGGGTATTGGCCAACGGGTTCTACCCATACTTAAGCGGAAATGGGCGGTGCCAAAATCGGCAACCGCTCCGGTGGGTAAGCGACCGACCGTCAAGCGTCACTACGAATCCCTAGTGGTTGAACTGTGCGGGGTCGAAGCCTGCGCCCAATTGCCTGAAAGGATCATGTTGGTAGACGACGTGATTACCAAAGGCCGTACTTTGCTAGCGGCAGCGACTCGAGTGCGCGAAGTCTTTCCGGGTGTGGCTATTAGCGCGTTTGCATTGGTGCGTACGATGGGATTGATTACGGGTGTCGAGTGTTTGTTGGAACCTGCACTTGGTGAAATTCGCTGGAAGGCCGGAGATGCGCTGCGGAGTCCGTAGAGGCGTCTATACAAGCGGGATTGGATGCCGGTATTGTAAGCAATGAAACGCTTTTCTAAAAGGCCGCCAAGTGATCGCCCTTTACAGCGTCTGAGCGACATGGCCATTAGCCTAAAATTTAAACGGGCGCTTAAGGTTGGCGAGGGCATCGACGGCGCGCACTGTATTCATGAGTCATGGATGCGCGGTGCAAGCTCTGTGAATATTGAGGACGCCTTACAGCAATTATGGACATGCGCGGCGGAAAGCATTCCGGATTGGCTACCGATGCGGTATATCGACTGGCTTCCTAGTGCGTACCAAGTGGCGTCACAATTTAGGGCTGCGGCCAAGGGGCGCACCAATATTTACTTGGTATTGCTCGATTATCGCGATCGCGATGGCGGCCGAGAACCGTATGGTGTCTATGTGGGGATGAGCAAGTACCACCCAGCACAGCGATTTGATCAACATAAGGCGGGCATTCGTTCCGCCGGCAGCGTATTGAAACGAGGACTCGAGGTGTTGATCGGGCCGACGCTGCATTTGCAGTATATTAAACGCAGTGAAGCTGCACGGATCGAAGCTGAATTGGCGCAGGCCCTAGAGGCGACCGGTCTGCGGGTTGAAGGCGGGCATTAACTTAGCTTCGTAAGCATGAGACGCATGGCGTACAATGCTAGATTGCCCTGATTACGAGGTTCTGTAGTGCCCGCATCATTAACTGTTTTAATCGTACGCTCATTGCTTTTTTCCCTACTTGTAGTGGGTGTGGCCAATGTACAGGCGAAGGATGCTACCGACTACGCGGATGACGCCAAAAACTATGTGCTGGCGCCATTACATTGGGATCAGACTGATTGGACTTGGTTTGCTGGCAGTTTCGCGACCGTGGCCGTAGCACATCACTTTGACGATCATGTGCGCAATCATTTTGGGCCGCAACGTTTTGATAGTAGTGATCCCCACAATTTGCGGGATATCGTGCCGGTGGCGGCGTTGGGCGGTGCGGTACTACTTCAAGGGTTGATGGGCGATAAGCCGGCGCTCAATATGAGCTTCGACATGATGGAGGCGGCGGTGCTTGCGGGGGGCACTACTTTTGCGCTGAAATTCGCCACCGGTCGGCAGCGACCGAATGAGACGCTCGATTCTAATCACTGGTTTAAAAATGGCGATTCTTTTCCGTCCATGCATACATCGGTAGCGTTTGCGGCGGCGGCGGCCTTTGCGGAACGCGATGCCGACAATATCATCGCACGCCGAATCGTGGCTTATGGATTGGCGACGGGCACTGCGTATTTGCGTTTAAAGGACAACCAGCACTGGTTCTCAGATACGGTTGCGGGGGCCGCCATTGGAATTTCGACTGGCCTGTACGTGAATCATCGCGGTCAAGGACTTAAACACACGGCGAGTAATTGGTCGATTGTTCCAATGGGCGGTGGGGTTGGAATTGTCTACACACACGAGTTGCGCTAGGGATGCACTAGGGATGTAATATCCCAAGACTCACTACCACGGTCAAAGCGCCAATAATCGCGGCAGTGATTGAAGTCACCAGAACGGCGGCGGCGGCACAGTCTTTGGCGACACCGATGGCAGGGTGTTGTTCCGGGTGGAGACGATCCGCTAGATGTTCAAGCGCTGTATTGAGAAGCTCAACCGCCAGCACGAGGCCAGCCGTAATGATGGACAGCCCTAGCCATACTAAGGGTGGTCTTAGCCAGACCATGAGAGCCGCGTATCCCGTGGCAAGAACCAGCTCGGTGCGAAAGCTGTTCTCCAACAGGGCGGCGCTGTAAATGCCTTTTGCGGCGAAGGAAAAACGGCGCAATAAGGATTGATTTTTCAAGTTGCGTTGTACAGGTATATTCATCTGTTGGTGAGTTTAGCATTCGTATCGACTCGAAGCCGGCCTAACTCGCGATCTCAGGTCGGAACTCTTAGGCTGGATTACGTCGTCGCCGACGTGTAAAGACGTGAATCACCGGTGGGGGTATTGCCGTGAACATAGCGATCGAATTCCTCGGTATAGCGTCGCGCTAATTTTGCCTGGTTGGCCAATGACGCCCTTTCTTTTAACTCGAGAAACCAAGTTCCTTCTTCTTCGTACATGTGATCTGCAACGGCATCGCGGATATGTTCGAGCCTATCGAAATAATTCTGCGTCATTGGGGCAAGGCGCTCAAGTAGACCCATCTGGGTATTCGCTGCTGCCTGTTCTGCATAAGCCTTGGTCGCGTGTGCTTTTTGATTTACGCCAACCAAGGCAGGATAGATCACTGATTCCTCGGCGTTAGAGTGGCCCGTTAGAATCTCGGCGAGATGACTTTGCAATTGCAACTGTGCAGCAACGCTGGATGCATTCTTAACGGCAGCGAATGCAGATTCTATCTGCACATGATGCGACAGTAACACTGACAACCAATCTCCGGGAGTTGAAGCATTTCTGGCGTTGACACGCGTTTCCTTGCGCGCAGCTTCAGTTTCCGGAAACGACATAGTAAATTTCTAGCTGAAGTTTAGGTAACATGCCCTGGAAAATAAGGGAAAGTAAGTGTTTAAGAAGTCATATACACGCGCCTTGCGATGTCGGACGTGGCTGACGCGGCTGAATCTTTTGTTGTGTGGCACACGCCTACGTGGCTTTGCGTCGTAGTCCGACGTAAGTGTTGCGATGGGGAGCGCAATCTCCTGACTCGACAGTAAAGTCGCTAATCTACTTAATACACGAGGAGTACATTGTGAACGCAGAATTAAAAGAGACCCGTGGCACCAAAAGTGCGAGGCACGAGGATGCCACGGTGATGCTTGTCGCAGACCATAAAAAGGTCAAGGGATTGTTCGAAGAATTTGAGAAACTACATTCCAAGGACAATGCGGACGAAAAAAAATCTGCCCTAGTTATTGAAATTTGCAATGAATTGTCGATTCACGCGCAGTTAGAGGAAGAAATATTCTACCCTGCTGTACGTGAGGCAATCGAGGATGATGATTTGATGGACGAGGCAGAAGTCGAGCACGCAAGCGCAAAAGAACTAATTGCGCAACTGGAAGAAATGGAACCGCATGATGATTTATACGACGCAAAGGTGAAAGTGCTCGGTGAGCAGATAGTGCATCATGTTAAAGAAGAAGAAGGGGAAATGTTCAATCAAGTGAAGAAGTCAAAGATTGACTTGTCTGAATTAGGCGCTCAAATGGCGGCGCGTAAAAAGGAGTTGATCGCGGCAATGGATGCGCCTTACGACGATGACGAGAAATGGGTGAAGCCAGCAGGTGGGAAACGGTATGTTTAACGTGCTCTTTGCGCCTCACGTCGAGCGATAGCACTGAAAAGTGCCGTTGGTTGGGCATGAGCAATTGTGCGAGGAAGTTTCTAGCGCTCATATGGCGCGCTGCGGAATACTGGAGTTCGGATAATGCCTCAACCAGCGGCGCCGCTCTCGCGTTCTATTGTGCATTTTCGCTGGCGCCGCTATTGGTTATTCTCCTTACGCTGGTGGGGTGGGTCGTTGGAGCGGCCGCGGCCTATTCTCAAATAAGTGGTCAACTTAACTCGCTATTCGGACCCGCCACCGCAAAGATACTTTTGGACGCGGTCAAAAGCTCGCAACAAGCGCAGGGCTTGACCACCACTGCCATAAGTGTGGTTACGCTTATTATTAGTGCCACAACGGTCCTTGCTGCACTGGAATCTGCGTTGAATCAAATATGGAATAGCGTCGCGCGCGCGCATCTGGGGGTCCGGGGTTGGATACGCGCTCGGCTTTTATCTTTTGGATTTGTCTTAGCGCTAGGATTTCTGCTCGCTGTGTCACTCACGTTCTCGACGGCGCTGTCGAGCATGCGTGCACATTTTGCCGCCGCTAACGCGCTGGGAGGATTATTCGCGTCAATCGATATCATACTGTCTTTACTACTTGTTTCCGCGTTATTTGCGCTCATTTTTAGGTATATGCCTGCGCGCCAGCTGCAGTGGAAATTCGTAATGGCAGGTAGCTTTCTGACAGCGGTGTTATTTGATTTCGGCCGATGGGCTATTGGGTTATACCTGGTGCATTCGACGCAACCGAGTGCGTTCGGTGCCGCAACTTCGTTTGCGGCTTTGCTCTTGTGGCTCTACTACACAGCACAAATATTTCTGTTCGGAGCCGAATTTACTGCGTGTCTCGGCGGCTTGCGGAAATTAAATGGCGATACTGGCTCTTCAAAATCTAGACACGGTTCTAACTCAGGCACTGTAGCCACAGCAGCGGCTTCGATTTAAGTTGTTTAGACGTTAAAATTCAATTTAGTGCGATTTATTGCGGTTGCATTTCCTTTAAGGCCAGCGTTGAGGTACGCGCCGCACTTTGGAGATGTCGTACCCCATGGAGCCGACTTGATTGAGGAGTCGTTGGTACCCGGCATCCGACACTTGCGGTTTTTTTGCCATGATCCATACGTAATCCCTCGCCGAGCGGGCGATAATTGTCTCGGAGTAATCTGGGTCTAGATACGCGATTAGGTATTCCGCTTTAACTGGCCAAACGAGGCGCATTCCCCATACAGCATTGCTAGGATCGCGGATAAATCCAGTGGGCTTCATGATCTTCACGGGCCCATCAAATGAACCTTTGTGGAAATTGAACGTGGTATTGATCGTCCCGTTGGAATTTTGTTGGTACGACTCAACGGCGTTATAGGCATTTTTTTCGAAAAACGTGGGAATACTCCCTATCACATACCAAGAACCCATGAACCGTGCTAGCTCGACATGGTCGACAGGTTTAATAGGTGCCTTTTGCATCGATACGCAGCCGGCCAGGAACGTAGCTGCGATAAGTAGTGTAGAAGTAAAAGTATGATGCAAAGGTTGATCTCCGTCGTAATGCGATTGAAATTCAAAGGTAACGGCACCCAAGCTCCAGCCCTCCACCTCTTACATTTATTATCAAATTTTATAAAGGTTGGGGACATAGTTCATCGCTTGCAAGGACTCAATCAACGTAAGTCGGTGCCTACGAAGAAACCGTCCCAACATATATGAACCCGGCGCGCGTAGTTGTTACATTGTGAAGCGCCAGTGGCCACCTAGTGGCTATTGTGTAGTCTCGGGTTGTTGTCAGTAGTTGTATATTTGTTTTCATCCAGGCGACAAGCTAGACGCGGTCTGTATTCGTTCGGCTGAATTGGAGCATGAGTGACATCAGAAGACTTGGTCGTGGCAACGCCGCGCGGGTTGTACTGCGCGGCAGGCGACTTTTACATCGATCCGTGGCAGCCTGTAGAGCGCGCTGTTATTACGCATGCCCATAGCGATCATTTGCGCGCAGGCAGTTCGGTTTATCATCTTGCACGCCCCGGTGAAAGCGTTGCCCGCATTAGGCTCCCCAAAGACGCAATTGTAGTAGCGCTGGAATACGGCGAGCAAAACACTTTTAATAGCACGCGAGTTTCATTACATCCGGCGGGACATATATTGGGTTCATCCCAGGTGCGCATCGAACACGACGGTTGCGTGTGGGTTGTATCGGGAGACTATAAGCGCGATTACGATCCGACATGTGCGCCATTTGAAGTGCTGCCGTGCGATGTGTTTATCAGCGAGGCGACTTTTGCGCTTCCCGCCTATCAGTGGCCCGATACATCGATTGTTACTCGAGAAATCTTCGATTGGTGGAACAGCAATCGCGAAACAGGAGTCGCCAGCGTGCTGTTCGCTTACGCACTGGGTAAAGCGCAGCGGATTCTCGCCGAACTTGCCACTCTCACCAATGAGACGGTTTATGTTCACGGGGCTGTGGCTTCGCTCGTTGAAGCGTATCGAGAATCTGGTGTCACGATGCTGCCGACGCAGCCCGCGACTGTAGCCGGCGCGGTAAATTATGCGGGCGCTTTGGTGCTCGCGCCTCCAAGCGCCGCGGGGTCGCCGTGGATGCGCCGTTTTGGAGAGTGCCGCACGGGATTTTGTTCAGGCTGGATGAGAGTGCGTGGCAATCGCCGACGGCGAGGCTATGATCGGGGTTTTGTATTGTCCGATCACGCTGATTGGCCAAGCTTACTACGTACAATTCGCGAGACGCACGCGAAGCGCGTGCTTCTTACTCATGGCTACACTGATGCCATGTGTCGCTATTTACAGGAACAGGGGATCGCCGCGACCGCGTTGCGTACCGAGTACGGCACTGAAGACTGATGCGTCGTTTTGCTGACTTGTTCGAAACCCTAGATACGACGACATCTACGCGCGCGAAAATTGACGCGATGGTCGGCTACTTCCGCAATGCGGATCCCGCTGATGCAGCATGGGCGGTTTACATTCTAATCGGGCGGCGCCTGAAACGCAGTGTCGGCCCTGCATTGCTTCACTCTTGGCTGATCGAGGAGGCGGGTCTACCGGGTTGGCTGGTCGAGGAAACGTATGGATCCATTGGAGACTTGGCGGAAACAGTCGCTCTGTTAGTGACGCCTGATCCTCCTGGGGCCTCCGGTTCGCCAATCCCGGCACTACGGCTTAGAGATTGGTTTCATAAGCGGATATTGCTGCTGCCTTCCTTGAATGCCGACGAAAAACGTCGCTTGGTCGTCGGCTGGTGGCACCTCCTGCCTTACCGCGAATGTTTTCTCGTTAACAAGCTATTGACAGGGTCGTTGCGAGTGGGGGTGTCACGCGTACTGGTGACACGAGCGCTCGCCGAATTGTTTGATCAACCGCGAACTTCTGTTGAACGGGCGCTTATCGGGGCCTGGGATCCAAGCCCAGAATTTTGGGGCGCGCTAATGCGCGATGAAAGTAGCTCGGAGCCCACTCATCCTTACCCTTTTTATTTGGCGTCGCCTCTGGAAGGGTCGGTCGGCGCCTTAGGCTCGCGAACGGATTGGCTGGCGGAGTGGAAGTGGGATGGTATTCGCGGACAGATTGTGCGCCGGGCGGGTCAATGCACTCTATGGTCTCGTGGTGAAGAAATTATTACCGATCGATTCCCGGAAATAGTAGCGGCGGCCGTGGCACTGCCGGATGGGACCGTACTCGATGGTGAAGTTCTTGCTTGGCAAGATGATCGAGTGCTGCCTTTCGCTCAGTTGCAACAGCGAATTGGACGACGCAAGCTGACACAGAAAATATTGAAAGAAATTCCGGCGCGATTCAAAGCCTACGACATTTTGGAATGGAACGCAGAGGATTGGCGTACTCGGCCTTTAATAGAGCGACGAGCGCAACTACAGAGCGTGTTGAGCGGTCTTGCTTCGAATGAGATCGATATTTCACCAGAGTTGCAGCAAGACTCTTGGGAAGCACTTGCGGTATTGCGCGAGTCTGCGCGGACGCAAGGCGTGGAAGGACTGATGCTCAAGGCGCGGAATTCGCCATACTGCACGGGACGGCAGCGTGGCGCGTGGTGGAAATGGAAGATCGCTCCGTTTGTTTTTGATGGCGTTCTGCTCTATGCCGCACCCGGGCACGGACGACGTTCCAATCTGTACACGGACTATACGTTTGGTGTGTGGCGTGGCGAGGTTTTGGTGCCAGTCGCTAAGGCGTATTCCGGATTGACGGATGGGGAAATTCGCACGCTCGACAAGTGGATTCGTAGCCATACTCGAGAAAAATTTGGCAATGTACGTAGCGTTGAGCCTGTCCATGTATTCGAGCTTGCCTTTGAAGGAATTGCGCGTTCACTCCGACATAAGTCGGGGATTGCGCTGCGATTTCCTCGAATCAAGCTTTGGCGAACCGATAAACCAGCAGCGGAGGCGGATACGCTCACGGGCCTGCAGACGCTGCTTGAGGAGCAGCAGCGAAATGTCCCCTGACGTTTCTGAGCGGCTCCGTCGTGCCCGCGCGTGGTTCAGGAGCCAGGGGCGGACTCCATTCGATTTTCAAGAGCAGATGTGGCAAGCCTATTGGGACGGAGATTCTGGGCTATTGAGTGCGGGGACGGGAACCGGAAAAACGTTAGCAGCATGGCTCGGGCCTGTGTTGCAGTCGATACCCCGAACTACGAGTCGCGGCGTGCGTGTTTTGTGGATTACACCGCTTCGCGCCCTGGCGCGCGACCTAGTCACCGCATTGCGCGAACCGCTCGCGGCTTTAGACTGCGACTGGCGCGTGGAGGAAAGGACCGGGGATACCTCGTCCCGTAAGCGTGCATTCCAGAAATTATCGCCGCCTGAAGCCTTAGTAACGACGCCCGAAAGCCTCTCTGTGCTGCTGAGCCAGGCGGACATGATTCCGGCATTACGCACAGTCGAAACCCTCATCATTGACGAATGGCACGAGTTCCTCGGGTCCAAACGGGGTGTGCAGCTGGAACTTATCGCCGCGCGAATACGTGCACTCTCGCGCCAAGTTCGCGTCTGGGGGATGTCAGCTACATTACCTGATCTGCCGTTAGCGATGCAAACATTGTTGGGCCCGGGCAAACCCGGTAGGCTGATTCGAGCGCAGCAATTCAAGCGTTACGACATAGACGCAGTGATTCCGGCTAACATCACGCGCTTTCCCTGGGTAGGCCATTTGGGCCTGATGTTGCTACCTCAAGTTCTCGAGCGCATTGATCGGGCGCAAACGACGCTGGTGTTCACCAATACTCGGTCTCAGGCCGAACTGTGGTATCAAGCTATCATTACGGCGCGTTTGGATTTGCTCACCGTAACCGCTTTGCACCACGGATCAATAGACGCGAAAATTCGACGGCGCGTGGAGGAGGGCCTCAAGAGTGGAAGTCTGCGGTGCGTGGTATGTACTTCATCACTTGATTTGGGCGTGGACTTCCCGCCGGTCGATCAAGTACTGCAGATCGGTAGTCCCAAGGGAGTGTCAAGGCTCCTTCAGCGGGCTGGCCGAAGTGGACATCAACCCGGGCAAACCAGTCGCGTGACAGTGGTGCCGACTCACGCGTGGGAACTACTGGAATGCGCTGCCGCGCGACGCGCGGTGGCGGCGATGGCACTCGAGCCTCGATCCGGTAGGCGCTTGGCACTCGATGTCTTGGCTCAACATTTGGTGACACTCTCAGCAGGCGAAGGGTTCGATGCGGAGTTAATGTGGCGCGAAGTGATAGGCACTCACGCGTTTGAGCATTTATCAAAAACTCAGTGGCAGTGGACTTTGGATTTTATTACACGCGGCGGCGAGGCGCTGCAAGGATATCCGCAATTTCGACGGGTGACAGTGCTTGACGAACGTTATGTCATCGCGGGCGCCGATTTGGCGCGTAGGCATCGTCGGGGCATTGGCACCATCACGAGTAATGCATCGGTAGCTGTGAAATGGGTTAAGGGCGGAACGTTGGGATTCGTCGAAGAGTCGTTCATCGGTCGTTTACGGCGGGATGATATCTTTGTTTTCGGCGGTCGGACATTGAAACTAGTGCGCGTACGCGATTCGACGGCATTCGTGCGTCTGGCGGGAACGTCGAGTCGATTTGTGCCGAGATGGCAAGGCGCTCGGTTGCCCCTGTCGACCACTTTGGGACTTGGCGTTCTTGATCTGTTGGGAGAATACCTAACGGGAACCCCGATGGATCCTGAACTGGTTGCGCTGCGGCCGTTACTGGATCTGCAGCAGAAATGGTCGAGGATACCCACGCACGATGCGTTACTGTTTGAGAGCTATCAAACACGAGAAGGATTTCATTTGTTCGCATTTCCGTTTGCCGGCCGCGTTTTGAACGAAGGTGTTGCATCGATCGTGGCAACCAGGGCCGCGCGCGAGACACCACGAACCTTCTCGATCACCAGCAACGAGTATGGGTTCGAATTGTTGTGCGAGGACGCGTTTCCGCTCGACCAACAATTGTTGCGATTATGGATGAGCGTTGAGGATCTGGTGCCCGATTTGCTAATCGGTATCAACGCCTCGGACTTAGCTCGACGCCAGTTTCGCGACATTGCGCAAGTCGCCGGTTTGGTGGATTCTGGCACACCTGGCCAGAGAAAGAGTTCCAGGCAATTGCAGGTGTCGAGTGGATTAATGTTCGATGTACTGGAGCGCTACGATGCAGGGAATCTGCTGCTTGAGCAAGCTCGCCGAGAGGTGTTGGACGCTCAACTCGATTGTGTGCAATTGCGTGCACTGTTGTCTCGTTTGAGCGCGTTGCCGATGGTGTTGACTCAACCCCCTCGACTTTCGCCATTGGCATTTCCTTTGTGGGCGGATCGCTTGCAGACTAATACGCTCTCCACGGAAATCTGGAAGACACGCATCGAACGCGAAGCTCGGCGACTGGAGAAGTTTGCGCGATGAGTGAGACGGCGATTCTGCAAGTATTAGGTGAGACGCTGTTGCTGCATCCCGAGCGGGCAGTTATTTGGCAGAGCCACAGAACAATAATAGTTGCCGACACACATTTCGGCAAAAGCGCTATTTTCGGACAGCACGGCGTCGCGACGCCAGCGGGATCGGATGAGCAGGATCGCCAACGCCTCACTCGCCTCGTGATCGAATCGGGGGTTCATCGACTGATTGTCCTCGGTGACTTCGTGCATTCCCCGCTCGCGCTAGACAGTCAGGATGCGCGCGATTTGGAAAGGTGGAGCTTCAGCTTGCGACCCGTTGTCGTTCAGGTCATCGTGGGAAATCATGATCGCGGTATGGCAATAGCCTGCTGCCCATCAGTGCAATGGTTTGAAGGGGATCAAATCGAATTGCCGTTCAGATTCACTCATGACGCTGCCAAGGCTGCGCGGGACGGAAAAAAGTTGTTTACTCTGAGCGGCCATATTCATCCGGTAGTCAAGCTTAAGGGGATGAGAAAAGCCGGCTTACGGGTACCAGTATTTTGGAAACACTCCGGTGGTCTCATTTTGCCGTCTTTTGGTGTGTTCACCGGCGGCCATATTGTCACACCCGCATCCGGCGACCAGATTTTTGCGATTAGCCCGGACCGTGTAGTGCCTTTCCCCGTGCAGAGCGCACGCTAACACAGAGGGTAACCTTGGGTTGTATACACCTGCGGACTCCCGGTTTCCTATAACCCCTTACTGTGTGAGAGAGGTCTGGCAGGTGTACCGGGTGGTATCTGACACCCGCCGTGAAAGGCTTGGATACTCTACCTGAGCTCGAAAATGTTCTCAGGTTACCTATAGGCTTACGTCATTGACCGACAAATTTCAGGGGAAATCGGGGTCGCCGTCGGGGGGTTGGGGATCCGTCAGGTCTAGCAGCTCAATTTTGTTGCATGAGCATGTATTGGTTAAGGGTAGCAGGGTCATACTGCAACAAAATAAGCGGGATGGGTTTGCGTGCGTAAGCTGTTCATGGGCGAAGCCTGCGCATTCCCATGTGATCGAAGCGTGTGAAAACGGCATTAAAGCAACCGCGTGGGAAATCACTACTAAGCGGACGGGAGCAGATTTCTTCGAAGCACACACGCTTACGGAGCTTGAATCCTGGAGCGATCATGATTTAGAAGAACATGGGCGAATCACCGAGCCCATGCAGTGGGATGCGGGGGTGGACAAATACTTGCCGGTGACCTGGGATGAGGCTTTTGCGGCCATTGGAGCGAAGCTAAAAGCGTTACAGCCGTTGTCGGTAGTGTTTTACGCCTCAGGTCGGGCGTCACTGGAGACGGCGTATATGTACCAGCTGTTAGCTCGGCTTTACGGCTGCAATAATCTCCCCGACAGTTCTAATATGTGCCATGAAAGTACTTCCGTAGCGTTGCCACAAACCATCGGCGTGCCTATTGGCACAGTGCTGTTGGATGATTTCGAAAACACAGACTGTATTTTCTTTTTTGGGCAGAACGTCGGTACCAACAGCCCGCGCATGCTGCATCAACTGCAAGATGCGAGAAAGCGAGGAGTTCCGATTGTCACGTTTAACCCTTTGCGCGAACCGGGCCTGGTGAGTTTCGTAAATCCCTTGTCCCCAGCGCAGATGCTCACCAATGACGCGACTACGATTAGTACTCAGTACCACCAGCTTAAGATTGGCGGAGATATTGCTGCGATCACCGGCATCTGCAAAGCGCTGGTGACGGCGGATGAATTGGCGCGGCAGGCGAACCAGCCGCGGGTCATTGATGCCGGTTTCATCGACGAACATACCCACGGGTTTGAGGCATTCTTGCAGTTCCTCGACGATAGTAATTGGTGCGATATAGAAAGCGAGTCTGGGTTGTCACGCACCGCCCTCGAACAAGCCGCCCAAGAGTATGCAGCGGCGTCGGCCGTTATTGCGGTCTACGGAATGGGTCTAACTCAGCACCGAAAAGGTGTGCAGAACGTACAAATGGTTTCTAATTTGCTGCTTCTGAAGGGGAATATCGGCAAACCGGGCTCAGGCATCTGCCCGGTTCGAGGTCATTCCAATGTTCAAGGGCAGCGCACGGTCGGAATAACCGAAAAGCCGGAACTCGCGCCGCTCGATCAATTGGGCGCTCGCTACGGTTTTTTGCCGCCGCGTGAAAAGGGTTTGAACACCGTCGAGGCCTGTAAGGGCATTTTGACGGGGAGCGTAACCGGGTTCATCGGGCTTGGAGGAAATTTCATTCGCGCTGTCCCTGAAACGAGGCTTATGGAATCAGCCTGGCGGGGACTTGCACTCACGGTGCAAATTGCCACTAAACTTAATCGGAGTCATTTAATTCACGGTACAACATCGTATCTTCTACCTTGCCTGGGGCGCATTGAGATCGATCGTCAGGCAACTGGACCGCAGGCAGTCACCGTGGAAGATAGCACCGGCTGCATGCATGGTTCGCGAGGAGTCGTCGAGCCGGCCGCGGAAAACCTGCGTTCTGAAACTGCAATTGTCGCCGGCATTGCAAAGGCGACGGTGGCACATCGCGCGCCTATTGATTGGGACGCTTGGGTCGGTGACTATTCGCTAATCCGTAATGAAATCGCGGCTATATATCCTGAGATTTTCCATCAGTTCAACGAGCGGATGTGGACCCCAGGCGGTTTTCGCCGACCTGTACCTGCGGCGCAACGTCAGTGGAAGACGCCGACGGGCAAGGCAAACTTCATTGTTCCGCAGAGCTTCGATGAGAATCCCGATATGCAAACCTCTGGGGCTGGTATTTTACGGCTAATGACGATAAGGAGCGACGATCAGTTCAACACTAGCATCTATAGTCTCAACGATCGGTTTCGCGGCATAGTCGGTACGCGTCGAGTATTGTTGATGAATCCTCAGGATATTTCTGACTTAGACTTCGCGGAGGGTGATGAGGTGACGGTTGCCACGGTTTCTCACGACGGCATATCGCGGGAGGTTCGCAATCTACGGGTAACGCGTTACGATATTCCTAGGGGATGTGTGGCAGGTTATTTCCCGGAGTGCAATCCACTGATCCCGCTTTGGCACCACGCACAGGGTAGCCAAGTGCCAGCCGCAAAATCGATTCCAATTCGCCTTATTCGATCTTAGAAAGAATGACCTACAGGTGGCTGTCCAATGCAGCGGCTGCTAGTTTGATTCTGTGGGTATAAACTATCAGTTTTGATTGAACCAAAACTGAATAGAGATTCGCTGTTTGAACGATACCTCATTGCGCCTGTGGTTGTTTTTATCGCTGCTGGCCTTGCTCGGCATCGCCGAATGGTTGTGGCCGCGGCATACGGCGGACCCTTTGCGCGCTACGCGATGGCGGATCAATCTCGGTCTGGGTACGATTAACGTGTTGTGTTTGCGTCTGCTGCTGCCGTGGCTGGCGGTAGACGCCGCTCTGTGGGCGCAAGCGAATCACGTGGGCTTGTTGCCTCGACTACATCTTGGACCCCTGATCGGAGCCGTGATCAGCTTCGCGTTATTGGATTTGACGATCTATTTTCAGCATCGTCTGATGCATCGCATACCATGGCTATGGCGCTTGCATCGGATGCATCACACGGACTTGGCCCTTGACGTCACTTCAGGTGTGCGTTTCCATCCGCTCGAGATTTTGTTCTCCATGGGAGTCAAGATCGGAGTCGTAGTGCTTTTAGGGGCGACTCCAGGGGTAGTGGTAGCATTCGAGGTTGTGCTGAGCAGCTTCGCCCTTTTCACACATGCCAACCTGTTCTTTCCGGTTGGGCTTGATCGCTGGATTCGATGGATATTGGTCACCCCCGACATGCATCGTATTCATCATTCGGTCCTGCGGGAAGAGCACGACACCAATTTTGGATTTAACGTTTCCTGGTGGGATCGATTATTCGGCAGCTATCTAGATCAGCCGCGCTCCGATCAGGCAACGATGACCCTGGGTCTGCAGCGATTTCGCGCGCCGACCGAACAGCGTTTGGCGGCTTTGTTGCTGCAGCCGCGAGATGCGCTGTGAAGTAGTGAAATGCTAGACACGCTAGCCCGTCCATTGGTAGACCCTGCAATTAATGCAATTGCCAGAACGCTAAATCGTGCGGGGTGCACGGCCAATGGGGTCAGCGTGACGGCAATGTTGATTGGAGTAGGCGCCGCAACGTGCGTCGCTATTGACTGGCCATGGGCCGGATTTTCGCTCTTGTGGCTCTCAGGTATTCTCGACGCGGCCGACGGGGCGTTGGCGCGCCTGACCAGAGCCAGCCCTTTCGGCGCCATTCTGGACATCACTTTTGATCGTGTGGTCGAAATCGCTGTAATTGTCGCGCTCGCCTGGCGTCATCCGGAGGCGAGATTCATCCTGGTAATCCTGGCCGGGGTGATCGCGGTTGCCATGTCGTTGTTTCTCTCGATTGCCGCTGCCCTTCGCAACCAATCGGTCAAGTCGTTCCACTACGCCCCGGGTCTCGGCGAGCGGACCGAGGCGTTCATCTGTTTAAGTTTCATGATTGTGGGTGCAAATCATTTGACGGCCTGGAGCGCGTTCTTCATTGGGGTGATCGTGTTCACCATGGCGCAGCGTCTGCAGTACGTGAGTCGAAGGCTGGCGGCGTCGTGCGAGGGCTAGTGCGGCTGCGGTTTGCGAGTGCTGACAGACTGCCAGAATTCGGCTTCGCGGCCGACCCCGCTCATCGGATCTGCACAAAACTCGAAGCGATCGTGGTAGCTGTGAAGACGACCGGCACGAATCATCGCGAAGCTATCGCCGATTCGGATTGACTCCTTCAAGTCGTGCGTGACGAACAGCGAGGTCGTACCCTGAGCGTGCGCCAATCGCTTGAACAAATCCTGCATGGCCATGCGGGTGTCTGGGTCAAGATTGCTGAACGGTTCGTCGAGCAATAGCAGAGCCGGATCCACGGCGAGGGCCCGACCGAACGCGACCCGCTGCCGCTCGCCGCCCGACAGTGCATCGGCACCGCGGCCGTGCATACCATCGAGCTCAAGTTGCGCAATCAGACGCTCGACGCGCGCTCGAATTTCGGGCTCCGCCAGGCGCCGCAAGCGCAGGCCGAACGCGATATTGTCGAAAAGGTTTAGATGCGGAAACAGCAGAGGCTCCTGGTTCATATACACGATGCCGCGTCGATTGGCCGCCAGAGACTCCACATTCTCGTTTCCCAGCATGACTCGGCCACGCTCCACGGCGACAAGCCCTGCAATTGCCCGTAGTAAAGTCGTCTTGCCGCAGCCGGATGCGCCGATGAGCGCCATCGTCTTATGCTCATCCACGGTGAAGGATACGTTACGTAGGATCAGCCGTTCTCCGAGGCGAACGTCCATATCTTCCACCCGCAAGCGGGGATCTTGGGAATTAATCACGGGTCAACCAGGCGCGCGGCAATTGGGGCTGACAGCCAGCGGCGATTGATCCTGAGGGCGACGAGCGGCGGCGCAAGCAATAGCAGGGCACAGGTCGCGGCCAGTCGAATATCGCCGGAGCTGAAATACTGATACAAAGATACGGTGAGTGTCGTGACCTGACCTCGGCCGATCAAGAGCGTGAGCGGATAATCGAACCAAGAAATCAAAAAGGTCTGCAACAAACAAACCGGAAGCAGCGGTCGCGCCAAGGGCAATATCACCCGCATCCAAACTTGCCCACGACTCGCTCCCAGGGAGGTAGCGAGCTCCTCGAGCATCATCACACGGGTGCTCCAAAATCCGCTTAACAAAATGATCGCGTAGGCGTAAGCAAAAATAAGTTGCGCCAGCAGAACGCCGGTGAAGTGGCCGGCTAGGCGCAGCTTTAAGAAGATGTAGAGTAAGCTGACCCCAAGTACGAGGGGGGAAACTGCGAACGGTAAGTGTAGCAGCGCTAACAGCGGGCCCTGCCTCGCATGACGCGCGACGCTGCGACTGCTCGGAAATCCCAGGATGGTCGCGAGCACAGCAACAGCCGCGCTCAAGCCAAGTGAACTCAGTAGAACAGAACTCAAGTTAGTGGAATGCGAGAATAATGCCTGCCATTGTTGAATCTGCCAGCGGATCGGTAGCAGCGCTGGCCAAGGCCAATGTCGCGCCAGTGACAGCATGATTAAAATTATCAGCGGCATCAGCAATAGGCCAGAAAGGCCCCGATTGAGTACGCGGCGCATCATGCGCTGCGCGCGCGCGCCTCACGCCTGGCGCGCAGGGCGAACAGGAGAAAGAGCGAGCCTATTGCGAGCGTGGCGTACAGGCATGCCAATGCATACGCCTCAGGTCTGGTGCTTAAATCGAATTGGCTGAACCTGCGTTGTATCAGTACTGAGATCATCGACGGATACTGAGCGCCGACTAGCAACGGCACTTCGTAGGCTCCCGTCAGAACGACTAAGTAGACGCAGAGCACTGGCCCGCTCGCGCGCAACAGTACAGGCAGGCGCACGCGCCGCCAGGTTTGCCAGGCGGATGCCCCGAGAGTTCGGGACACTTGTTCGAGCTCGGCCACGCGACCATGCCGTGCGTGGCGATCGAGCAGCAGGAGAAGAAACGGCCACACCATCGTCATGTGGGTCACGACGATACCGAATCCCGAGGCGGTATAGAGCAGCGTTGGAAACTCTGCTGGCTGCTCGATGACTCCGGCTGCATGGGCTAGTCGCGAAATCAAACCGGCGTTGCCGAGCAGTTCAACGCTCAGAAGCGCCGCCACCAGCGGCGGGATCGCCAGTGGTAGGAATAACAAACTGCGCAGCGCGCCCTTGCGTAGCGCCGCTCCGAGCGCCGCCTGCAGCCCGAGTGCGAGCCCCATCGATGCGCCCAAACTCGCACAGCCAAGCAATGCGCTATACAGCAGAGATATCCAGGTGTGGAGGTCGAGCAGTACCGCGCTCCAGTGGCGCAGCGTGAAGCCGGTCGCGAGCAATCCGATCAGGCCAACGCTATAGAGCAGCATGAAAGCGCAACCAGCGAGTACGGGACCTAACGTGATGATCAAGGACAGGCCAATCCACGCGTCGAAGCGAATTCGTTTACTCATGCAGATAGCGTCGCCGAAAGTCATGCGACAACTCGATCATCAGCTGCGGCGCAGGTTCAGGACGCGCATACGCCTGGATCGCGGTACGCGATGGTGCGTGAGTTCTCCTGCTCACCCGTGTGAAGCGTTCTTGCCAAGCGACCGGCAGCTTGCGGGCGTCGAGCACCGTGCCATCCCCCCAAACAACTGGATCCAGCTTTCTCAGTTGAGCTTCGGGTGAGATCAGAAAATTTGCCACCACCATGGCGGCCGCCTTGTGCGCAGAGCGGGTGGGAATTCCGAGATAGTGGCTGTTCTGCAGCGTGCCGGTGCGCAGCACGAAGGCGAAGGAAGTATCGGAAAATAAGCCACTAGCGATGCGGTTATCAACCTCACCGTCGTTGTAACTCATGCTGAAATCCACTTCACCATTCGTGAATAGCTGGTGCAGCTGCGCGGTGCTCGCAGGATAAGTCTCACCGTGATGCCACAGATCGGAGCGCACCGAGTCGATCCAGGTGAACACCTGTTCGCGCAAGCGCTGGTAGACCTGTGGATTGAATGGACCCTGCAATGCATCGGGCCGATCTGCAAACGCATACATCAATGATTTCAGGAAACTCATGCCGGCAAAGGCGGTGTCGAAGGTAAATCGGCCCGGATGGGCGTGAATCCATTTCGCGAGCGCTGCGGGATCGGTTGGCGGGTCTGCCACGCGCTTACGATCCGTGATCAATAGTAGCTGGACGTTGCCCCAGGGACATTCATAACCCTGCAGTGGCTGCTGAAAATCCTCGCCGATAAACGGATTGCTCCAGTCGATGTAGCGCTGATTCGGCAGCGCCTGGGTGAACGGCCCGTAGAGCGCGTGAATTTGACGCAGCTGATAAAAAGTTTCGCCGTTGATCCATACCAGATCAAATGCGCTCGATGGGCGGCCCGCTTCGGCTTCCGTCAGCAAGGCAGTGACGATCATATCGCCCTGTCCTGCTACCAGGTCGAGCATGATGCCATTCTGCTGTTGCAGATGAGGGACGACGAAGTCGCGAAGGTAAGCGTTGATGGAGGGATCACCCTGCCACATTGCCATCGTGATCCTCTGGCCGCGCGCTGCCGACACGATGTCCGCCCAGCTGGCGGATTGAGGGTCCGCGAGCGCCGCTGAAGGGGCGTGCCCGCAGCCGGCAAGACACATGCTCATGGCGCTCAGCCACAGCATCAGAGGTCGAGAAATATTCATCAATGACCCTGCGTTAGCGACGACGCCAGGTGTGGTAGCGGGCCAGCCAGCGTAGCGACCGTTCCGGCGCATGCGCCTTTTTCCAGTTCCCGGCGGCGTATTTATTCGCCTCGGCCCAGGTGGGATACGCGTGGATGGTCGAGAAGATCGCGTTAAGGCCGAGGCCGTTGCGCATCGCCAGCGCGAACACGGCTAATAACTCGCCCGCATGCTGCCCAACGATGGTCGCTCCGAGGATGCGGTCCTTATTAGGCGGCGTGAGGACTTTCACGAATCCATGGGCCTGATCTTGTGTAATTGCGCGATCCAGATCGTCAAGAGCATAACGGGTCACTTCGTGCTCGATGCCTTGCGTGCGCGCCTCACGCTCATTAAGGCCGACGCGGGCGACTTCGGGGTCTACGAAGGTGACGGCCGGAATCACCGAGTAGTCCGCTCGGAATCGGCGAACTTGGCCGCACCCAGCAACGCGACCAGGATCAGGATTCGGACAATATTGAAGCGATTTTTCAAAAGTCGCGCCGGTATTGCAGCAGCACCGTCAAAGGTTGCAGCGTCGCGACTTGTGGAATGATCGGCATGCTCGCGCCGACGCGATCGTACTGTGCGTACCCTACGTAGCCTATGTCACCGAGATTCGGCTTCGCATTCGTTAAATTGTGAACCTTCAAGGATACTTCGGTTAAGTCATGCCGTACACCAAGACGCAGATTGGCAAGCACATAAGATGCGCGATGGGCGAGCGCGCCCCCGCCACTGTTCAGCAGCGACACGCTGTCGCCCACGTAGCTGTAGTCGGCAGACACGAATCCTAGCCCCGCCGCAATTGCATGGGTATAGGCGCCACCCAGCGACGCGGTCCAGGCGGGAGTGCCTAGCGTCCGCGAGCCGGGTAGTATACCTACGATACTCAGGGGTCCAGGTTCGGTAATGTTGGTTTTCTCGTAGCCCGTACTGAAGCGGATTTGAAGGGACGGGGTGAGCGAACCGGTTACTTCGAGTTCCGCGCCATCAATCTTCGCCGCCTGGCCATTGATAACGATGTAAGCGCCGCAGGGCAACGCCACCTGTTGCTGTAAATTGTTCCAATCGATATGAAACACATCGGCCGAGATCAACAAACCGGTGCGCGGAACTTGAACTTTCGTACCTAGCTCGTAGCTCCACAGCGTGTCCGATTTGAGATGCGTAATGTCCTCCACCGGTAGCGTGGGTAGGGAGCAGAATGGCAGGAAGGGCTGCGCGCCTCCCGCGCGAAAGCCTTTGGATGCCGACGCGTACATCATTGCGGTGTCGGTGTACTGATACGAGAGGTCAAATTTCGGATCGAGGCCGGTCTGCTGGCTCGCTTGCGGATTGCTCAATGTCGGGCCGAAATTATTGAAGCCGTCAGCGGTAAAGTCGGTGGTCTGTCGAAGCCGGTATTTGCGGGCACCAACCGTTGCCGTAAAGCGGTTTAGGAATTTCCAATAAATCTCGCCGAACAGCGAGATATCCTCCTGCGTCGCGGGGTTGTAATCCGTCCATAGCAGATTATTGGGCCACGGCCCTACTACAATGTTATTTGCGGTCGCGGTCACGAGTCCGCGGGCGTAGGTCGGAGGGATCGAGAGACGGGTTCGGGCGCGGCTATAAAAGATCCCTACGGTGCCGCTCATCGAGTGCATCGCGTCGAACGAAAGCCTCAATTCTTCGGTCAGCTGATTCTGACGGTGCTCCTGGTCCCAGAGAAAGGGTTGATTTGGCAGCGCCGCAACGCCGTAAAAGCCGCGCAGGATTTGTTGCGTTCCATAGGTGGAATCCTCAAGATCGCGGTTGCGGCGATAAAAATAGCTGGTCGACGACACGACACTGAAGTGCTCGCTCCGATAGTCGAGGGCGAGGGACGGCAGGACCCAAGTGTCCGATGCAAGGGGTTGAATGTCGAAGGCCCGATTCAAGGTGTACTGCGGCGCAAAGGCCGGCAGCGGCGCGAAGGTGGCCGGGAACCCCTTGTCTTCGGTGTTCTGAAACACTACTCGCAGCCGCGCCTCGAAGCGCTCACTTGCCTTGAAGCGGGTTGTCACCGAACCGCCGAGGATGGTCTCGGCACCCTGGTCGCCAACGCTGCTGCGCGTTGCGGCGAGGGACGGATCACCCGCAGCCGGGCTGAGTGCCGAAGGGAACGTGCGCCTCAGGTACCCTGCGTCGTGGTTGCCGAAGAACACCGCACGGATTGCCAGACGGCCAGGAATCAATAGCATGTTCGCGATTACGCTGGCCCCGCCGTCAGCGCCGCCACCGGCTGTGAGGCCGGCCTCGGCTGTATAGCGGAGGGAGTCGCCCAGATCCGGCTGTTTCGTGATCAATCGGACATTGCCGGCGAGTGAACTCTCGCCGAACAGAGTCCCCTGCGGGCCTTTTAAAATTTCGATGCGCTCCATATCGACGACGCGCGGATCGATGGACGCTGGGATCGGCGTATCGTCGAGATAAAAGCCGGTCGCGCCCGCTGTGCCGAACAGGTTTTGGCCGTTAATCCCGCGAATGGCCACCGTTCGTGCATTGGAGGTCCCGGTCGCGCCGGCACCGTAAGCGAAGGACATATTGGGCGTCTTGGTGGCGTAGTCGTTGAACGCGCGAATGTCGAACTCCGAGAGTGATGCAGCAGTGAACGCGGTGATGCTCTCAGGAACCGAGGCTAGCGATTCGTCCCGCTTTCGCGCGCTGACGATAATCGTGTCGAGCATGGCGCTGTCGGTAATATTCAGAGCCTGCGCGCGCGCGCTGCCAGAACCGCCGAGCCCGGCCAGCAGAAATGCAATTGCTAAACCCCGCGCAGCGCCGACCGCGCAAGTATTTGACAAGTTAAAATTGGCCATTGTGTGATGCCGCGTTAAAATCGCGAGGGACGGTGCTGCCTACGGATAAGACTAGCGATCATATAGGCAATTTGCTACTCTCATATGGCGTTATTGTGCGCCCACAAACCCTCACGGGAGACCACTATGATCAAGCAAATCGTTCGTTCAATGCCTCGCGCCTTGTTGCCTGTGCTGATGCTGAGCGTCTTTGGCGTCGCACACGCCGACCAAGACGTGCAGTCGAGTGACGGGCAATGGAAGCTACACGCCAAGCTCGTCGATTCTCTGATGGTCAAGAAATCCGCCGAAGCCCTCATCGATATCACACCGGCGGCCGGCGGCAAGGGCTGCCCTACGCTAAAGAGCGTCGCATTTGAAATGCCGGCCCACGGTCACGGCGGTGATGTCGAGCCTAAATTCATGAGCGTCGGTAACTGCCGGTTTCACATTACCGATCTGAGTCCATCGATGGACGGATCGTGGCGGCTGCGACTCGTGCTCCAGAGCGCTGACAAGACTAGTAATGCTGACTTCACTATTCCCGCGAAGTAAGCCTTGGTTTTAAAGCGCGCGGCGCGCGCTTAAGACAACTAGTACCGTTTTTAATAGGATTCGCAGGTCCAGACCTACGGACCAATTGTTAAGATATTCCATATCAAACTGTACTCGTCGGCTCATTTTTTGCAAACTAGCGGTTTCGCCGCGTTGTCCGTTAACCTGTGCCAAACCGGTCATTCCCGGTCGCACTTTGTGTCTCAGCATGTAGCCGCTAACCAATTTTCGGTAGTACTCATTGTGAGCCACTGCATGTGGCCGCGGACCCACTAGACTCATATTTCCTTTGAGCACATTGATAAGTTGCGGCAATTCGTCGAGCGAGGACCGTCGCAAGAATCGCCCTAGCGGTGTCACCCTTGGGTCATTGCGCCTAGCCTGTTGAATGGCATCATCTTCACATACTGTCATGGTGCGAAACTTGTATACGAGAAATTCAGTACCATCGAGACCATAGCGTCGCTGCCGAAATATAATCGGTCCAGGAGATGAGCGCCCGATTGCGGCTGCGATCAACAGCATCAGGGGTGCGACGCATAGGAGTGCGGTAGTAGCTAATATAAGATCAAAGACGCGCTTCAAGATTCCGGTCGTGCCGCAAAAAGGGCTTTCCCGTACCGCTACCAGGGGTAACCCTTGGATTTCGCCAAAGCGCGCCTGCAGCAAGTCGTATGCGGATAAATCCGGGACTATATAAATCGAGGCCGTAGAGTCGCGCAACTCCGTTAGGAGTGCGCGAATGCGCGATTGCGCCGATATTGGCACGCAGACATAAATGGCGTGCACTTGATTGCGTCGCGAATACTCCGCTAGATCGCGGAAGCGACCCAACAGCCGCGATCTGACTTCGCGGGGCATACGAGCCTGCCGTCGGTCATCAAAAAACCCGTCGACCGTACCAATCCACGGCTCTCGAGCCAGTCTTGCTGCCAGCTCGCAGCCTATTTTCGTCGCGCCGGCGATGACCAGTCTGCGCCGGATCGCTCCGAATCGGCGACGCCAGGCGGCCACTTTCCGTGCGGTCTCTTGAACTGCAACGAGAACAAACGGTGTAATCGCAAACCAGGTGATCAATACGCTGCGCTGATACGTTGCCGCGAGCTGAAATAGCCAACCAAACATCGTGAGAAGAATAACCACGCATCCCCATTCGGTTGATACGCGACGCAAGTCCCGCCACACCATGTTCCGGCTGACCACCTCGAATTGCGGCCGGGTCATCAATTGTCCGGCCAGCACAAAGGTAAGTATGGCCAGAAAGCCGTACGAAGTTGTGAAGCGTTGACCGAGACTCAACGCCGCTGCGTATAGCGTCAAAACAGCGATGGCTGGATTCAGGTGCCGCCTGAGTAACGCGATGACGGGCGCTTCGCCAGCGCCGGCGCGCATCCAGGTGGGGTTGTGAGTATTGTGCGTTCCGAGTACGGATTTTGGGCGTGGAAGCCGCGAAGATTCACGGCCAAAATTTACTTGTGTTGACATGCTTTACCCCCCCCTTTGCGGCGACCATTGTAGCGATTTTCAATCTGGCGGTGCAATCACGCCAGGTGCGGATCCGAGTAATTGACATAATCCAGGCTGCATCAGCGTCGGACCAGTGGGACCGGCTGTTATAGTGTGCTGAATGTCGAGGAGAGGGGCGCTAGGGCTATATGAATATCACTCGAATATTGAATGTTTTTTACCTGTGCTATTTTTTTTTAGCAATAGGTCCCACATTCGCGCATGACGCACATTCGGAGGGCGGGTTGAGCGTTGGCGCGCTCGGAGTCACACATTTTACCAATTCGGGTGCTGCCCGTGCCCAGCCAGCGTTTCTACGCGGCTTGTTGTTGTTGCATAGTTTCGAGTATGAGACAGCCAGACGCAATTTTCAGGAGGCTGAAAAAATCGACCCCGGTTTTGCAATGGCCTACTGGGGTGAGGCTCTAACCTATAATCAACCTCTATGGCGCGAACAAGATCGGGACGCTGCGAGTGCGGCCCTTGGCAAACTGGCACCAGACCCTGCCGCCCGTGCGGCGAAGGCGGCAACGCCGCGTGAGCGCGCTTATCTTGCTTCCGTCGAACAACTATACGGGGTCGGCGATAAAGCTACTCGCGATGCCGCCTATTGCGTGGCGCTTGGCGTGCTGGCGGAGCAATATCCTACAGATTTGGACGCTCGCGCACTCTATTCACTGTCGTTGTTGGGCTTGACCAATGGTGAGCGCAACGTTGCCAATTACATGCGAGCCGCCGCTGAGGCTGAGGCGGTACTTCGGGTCGACCCTCGGCATCCGGGAGCCTTGCATTATCTGATCCATGCCACCGATGATCCTGTGCATGCGCCGCTCGGGTTGCAGGCTGCCCGACTGTACGGCAAGGTGGCACCGGCCGCGTCCCATGCGCAGCATATGCCATCGCACATTTTTTTTGCACTAGGTCTGTGGGACGACGCGATCGAAGCGAACATTGCATCGCTAAAAAACGGTCGGGCGCACGGAGAGCCGTCGTACCATGCAATGCTATGGCTTGCCTATGCGTATCTGCAGAATAACCAACGCGAACAGGCGGAGCAGCTGGTGCGCTCGGTTGCTGCCGATGTTGCAGCAACTCCTAGCAAGGATAACCGAGCGAGGCTCTCGTATGCGCGGGCGATGTGGTTAGTCGAAACCCGCGGCATGGAAGGGCCGGATGCGAATACTTCGGTCGATAATCACGCCATCAACTCTATTAACTACTTCGTTGTCCATGATTTTGCGCGAGGGATTAGCGCAGCTCCTCGCCAACTTGTCGAGGCAAAAGAAGCACTGGTCCGATTACAGGGGCGCGTCGATATGGCGCAAGTCGCACCTATGGCGGTGACTATTAATTGGCTCGATAATGTCACTAGTGAGGAGCTGCAAGAGGCAAAAATACTAGCGCTGGCACTCTCGGGAACGATACGGTTTTACGCGGGCGATACAGCCGCCGGAATCGAACAAGTGCGCGAAGCTAGCACACGTGCTGAGCATCTACAGTTTGACTATGGGCCACCATGGTCTGTCAAGCCGCTCGACGAATTGCTGGGCGAGCTGCTGCTGGCAGCCGGACGGTTGGATGAAGCAGCCGCAGCATTCCGTAAGACCCTCAGTGAATTTCCCAATCGTCGCCTTGCCCGTGAGGATCTGGCTGGTGCGCTTGCTAAAATTGAAGTTCGAGGGCCGCGTGATTCCGGCGCGCAGCCTGTGCTCCGCCGCGAGGATCTGTTGGGTGTCTGGCGCCTAGTGCGCATTGATTATGTGGGGCCCAATGGTCCACTCGATGATCCGTTTTACCATGCGGGTTCGACCGGGTTGTTGACCTATGATGAATCTGGATCGATGAGCGTGCAAATTGCCGGGTTGACTCGTCCCAGTGTATCGGTTCCGGACTCCCGACCGGTTGATGCCGTCTCGATCGTGGATGCCCCGGCGAAAGCGGCGGCGCTTGATAGCTATTACGCATATTTTGGCACCTGGGATTACGATGCGACTCACGCCACAGTGACGCATCACATCAGCTCGGCGTTGCTGCCTGCAGAAAGCGGGTTGAGTTATTCGCAGAATGTGACGCTGGTCGGCAATCAGCTGACCTTTGTGACGCATCAAAAAACTGCCGGCGGCGACTATGTGCGGACTAAGATTTGGCAGCGCGTTAGCGCTACCCGTTGATGCTGGCCACTCTTGTAAGCATGTCTTTGATGCGCGGCTGACAGAGCGCATACTTGAGGCTGCGGTCTATTGGCGTTGTATGCGCGAAGCATCATGGATCGTGGGCGGAAATTTTAAGTTCAATTCAATAAATCATCAATTGGGGAGTTATATGAAAAATACATTGCAAACATTGCTCATTGGAACCGTTCTCGCCTTGGGTGCTGGAGGATTGGCCTGGGCGGCAGAGGCCGCTGATCCAGTGGTTGGTACCTGGAGCATGGATATCGCAAAATCCAAGTTCCATTCAGCGCCAGCACCGAAATCTCAGACACGCACCTATGTTCAG
Source organism: Gammaproteobacteria bacterium (assembly GCA_043738945.1). Taxonomy (GTDB): domain Bacteria; phylum Pseudomonadota; class Gammaproteobacteria; order Steroidobacterales; family Steroidobacteraceae; genus Bog-1198. The sequence goes on along the minus strand of JAYUFB010000016.1, from coordinate 1,288 downwards.
ACGGCGGACGGCATATCTCTTACCGTCACCGGAGTCGCTGCGGACGGATCGTCCGTATCACAACAATCCACCTTCAAGTATGACGGTAAGAACTATGCGATCACCGGCTCGCCTGACTATGAGATGATTGCGTTGAAGCGAGTCAATGGCACTACGGTCAGAAGCGAAATGATGAAAGGCGGGAAACATGTCGGCGTGACCACACGCTCGGTTTCGGATCATGGCAAGGTGTTGACGCTAACGACTCGAGGCAAGAACGCCGCAGGAAAGCACTATGATATGGTCACGGTGTTCGACAAACAATAGATCGAGCAGTAGCGGCGATCACATTAGAGGGCGGTTTCGCCATCTGGGTTCTACATCCCCGCCGCGAACGGCGGGGTATCCAGTATTATCGAGATGACAGGTGGCGACATCTGAGCCAGTTCAATGGCGAGGTCCGTGAATTTGGGCAGACTGGTGGTGTGACCAACCCTCAGCCCCTCCCCCCTGTGTCAGGCTAGTTGTCGCCGCTCAATAATCAGCAAAACGAACCTATTCGAGTGATTTTAAGGAACAAGCGCCGAGCAAAATATTCACGCAAAGCGGACAATGTCTCGCAGGGATCGGCAGCTACATTAGGCATGAAAAAAACCGCCGCAGTTTTTACAGGAGATGAGGGATGAAGATACGCGCAGGCCGTCTATTGGCAGTACTACCTTTGATCGTGGGCGGGCATAGGATACTTGCCGGTGTACCCAGCGATGCCGATCAGATTCCCGAAATCGTCGTGACCGCCCAGAAGCGCAGCGAAAATCTTCAGGACGTGCCGGTGTCCATCACCACGTTTGGTTCCGCGGAAATCAAGGATCGTGCCATCGAGAGCTTCATGGACTATGCTGCCTCGGTACCCAATTTAGGCTTCGGTGCTTCTGGCGATGGGGCGGCCAACTCGCGAACAATCTCGATTCGCGGCGTCAGCGGCGATAACACCACGGGATTTTATTTGGACGAAACGCCGCTGCCGGACTCGCTTGATCCGAGAATCGTCGACATCGATCACATCGAAGTGTTGCGCGGTCCGCAAGGTACTCTGTACGGTGCACGCTCCATGGGCGGTACCGTGAGATTGCTGACGAACCAGCCCGACCCGAATAATTTCTATGCCGGCGTGCATACTGAGATTTCATCCACCAAACACACCAATGCGCCTAATTATGTGGGCGATGCGGTGGTGAATCTGCCGCTGATTCAAGACGTGCTGGGTATGCGCATGGCGGGGTTCTTCGACCGGGAAGCTGGATTTTTC
>JAYUFB010000015.1:0-43367 GCA_043738945.1 Gammaproteobacteria bacterium | reverse complement strand
CAAGATCGAGGCTAATTTCGCTTAAAAGTATGCCATGAACCGAAAACTCCTCTTTAGCCCGTTGATATAACTCCGAGGATTCTAATAATGCTTTAGATGGAATACAGCCTGCATTGAGGCACGTTCCGCCAAATGCGTAACTTCCGTCGAAATTCTTCCACTCATCCACACAGGCTACTTTCAATTTGTGCTGCGCAGCCCGAATTGCCGCAGGATACCCTGCAGGTCCCGCACCAATTACGACCACATCGAATTCATCGCTCATATTCCGAGCACCATCCGCGACGGATCCTCAAGGCATTGCTTTACAGTCACTAAAAACTGCACCGCCTCGCGACCGTCAATAATTCGATGATCATAGGTCAACGCGATATACATCATGGGACGCACCACCACTTGACCACTAACGGCCACAGGGCGATCCTGAATTTTATGCATTCCCAAAATAGCGCTCTGTGGCGAATTTACAATGGGCGTCGAAAGTAATGATCCAAATACCCCGCCATTGGTAATCGTAAAAGTACCGCCGCTCAGTTCCTCTAGAGTAATCGCGCCTGAACGAGCACGAACTGCATAGTTCGCTATGGATTTTTCAATTTCACCAAAACTCTGCAAATTCGCATCACGTAATACCGGCACAATTAAACCGCGTTCAGTCGACACGGCAACGCCAATATCATAGAAATCATGATAAACAATATCATTGCCGTCTACCGCAGCATTAATGGATCGAAATTTCTTTAATGCCTCCACGCAGGCTTTAGTAAAGAAGGACATAAAGCCTAGTTTTACACCGTATTGTTTCTCGAACATTTCTTTGTACCGAGATCGCAAATCGTTAACTGCGGTAAGATCCACCTCATTAAATGAGGTCAGTAAAGCCTGACTAGCTTGTGCCTGCACCATCCGCTCGGCAATTCGTGCGCGTAGGCGCGTCATCGGCACACGCTCGGTCCGACCCCCGTGCGGGTCAGCCGGACGCGCCGCTGGCGTAACCGCATTTGAACTCGCCGACAAATAGTCAACCACATCCGCTTTTGAGACCCGTCCGTCACGCCCAGAGCCGATCACGACCGTAGGATCAATTTTTTGCTCCTCAACCACTCGCTTGGCCGCCGGACTCAGCTTAGCCCCCGTGCTCACCTTAGCCGCCGCACTCACTTGCTTAAGCGGACCGTCCGCCTCTTTTGCAATATTCGCGGCAGCGCCCGGTTCAATGACCGCCAGGATTTGTCCGCTGGTAACCGTAGTACCGTTCGCCAAATTAATCGCCTTAAGCACCCCCGCCACCGGTGCCGGAACTTCGAGCACTACCTTGTCGGTTTCGAGGTCGACAAGATTCTCATCTCGCTCAACAAAATCGCCGGGCTGCTTATGCCACGACACCAAGGTGGCGTCAGCCACGGATTCCGGTAATTGCGGTACGCGAACTTCTATTGTCATGAACCAGTCCTAGTTTGAGTCGCCGGTAGGCGCACGGTGTTTTGGGAAGATTCCTCGGGTGGGGCGCCCTGTAGCGCAGCATTCACCAATGTCCTTTGTTGCAAATCGTGTAGGGCGGAAATGCCGGTCGCAGCGGCCGCAGAGCCGGCTCTTCCGGCGTATAGCAAGCTGTCTTTGGACCCTAAGTTAGCTTGTAATCGATGTCGAATTTGGTACCACCCGCCCTGATTTTGAGGCTCCTCCTGACACCAGATAATTTCGCGTGCATTAGGATACTTGCGAATAATCGCTTCATATTCGTCGGACGGAAAAGGATACAGTTGCTCAATACGAACAATAGCAACAGTATCGCCCTTCGCTGCGCGTCGTGCTTTGAGCAAATCAAAATATACTTTGCCGCTGCAAAACACCAGACGAGTAATTTTGGAAGGCGTTAGCTCATCCACTTCGTCGATTATGGTACGAAAGCCGCCCTTCGCTAATTCGTCCAGTTTAGAGACCGACAATGGATGCCGTAATAAACTCTTGGGTGTCATTACGATGAGCGGCTTACGTAGCGAGCGCAACATTTGCCGTCGCAACATAAAGAACATTTGTGCCGGTGTCGAAGGTATACAGACCTGGATATTGTACTCAGCGCAGAGTTGCAAGAAACGCTCCAGGCGTGCCGATGAGTGCTCGGGACCTTGACCTTCATAACCATGCGGCAGAAACAAGGTAAGGCCGGAGAGTCTTCCCCATTTGGCCTCTCCTGAGCTGATGAATTGATCAATCACGACCTGCGCACCGTTACAAAAATCGCCAAATTGACCTTCCCATATAGTGAGGCAATGCGGCTCTGTAGTCGAAAAACCGTATTCAAATCCCATTACGGCCTCTTCCGACAGAACTGAGTCCGTGACCGTAAATGTAGGCTGGTTGGTCGCTAAATGCTGCAAAGGAGTATAGCTGCGACCCGTCACTTGGTCGTGTAACACCGCGTGTCGATGAAAAAAGGTTCCGCGCCCGCTATCTTGGCCTGTAAGACGGACCGGGTATCCTTCTTGAATTAAACTGGCATAGGCTAAGTTTTCCGCACAACCCCAGTCTAAAGACAATTCGCCAGAAATCATTTTTCGTCGCGCCTGAATCACCGCCAACACGCGTGGATGCAATTGCCAATCTGGGGGATACTCGGTAATCGCACTACCCAGCGCTTTCAGGCGCGGCATATCCACCGCGGTCTTCACGGGTTCAGACCAATCAGCACCCAAGTACTCGGTCCAATCCACCGTATATTTATTACCAATAAGACCCAGCGCCGCTCTCGCCTGCGGGGTTCCCTGATCTAAGCCATTGCGATATTGATCAATCATCAACGCCGCTTCCGCCGTACTCAATATACCTCCCGCCGCAAGCTTTTCTGCGTAAATTTGCCGCACGGTAGGCTTTTTACGAATCACCTGATACATAAGCGGCTGGGTTGCTGCGGGTTCATCTGCTTCGTTATGACCATGTCGGCGATAACAAACCAGATCAACTACCACGTCCTTGTGAAATTTCATGCGATATTCAAGTGCAAAGCGCGCCACGAAACACACCGCCTCGGGATCGTCCGCATTGACGTGAAAAATCGGCGCCTCCACCATCTTAGCGACGTCAGAACAATACAAGGTGGAACGAGAATCGCGTGGGTCGCTAGTAGTAAAGCCGACTTGATTATTGATAATCACATGCACGGTGCCGCCCGTATAAAAACCACGAGCTTGGGATAGCTGGAGTGTCTCCATGACCACGCCCTGCCCCGCAAATGCGGCATCACCATGAATTTGTACCGCTAAAACTTTATCGCCTTTTGCGTCCCCACGTCGCTCCTGACGAGCACGCACGGAACCTTCCACCACCGCATTTACAATTTCAAGGTGCGAAGGATTGAATGCCAGAGCCACGTGAACATTCCCAGCGGGAGTCCTAAGATCGGACGAAAACCCCTTGTGATATTTTACATCGCCCGAGCCGCGCAATTTCGATAGATCATATTGGCCTTCGAATTCGCTAAACAAATCCTTAGGCGATTTACCCAGCAAGTTCACCAAAACGTTAAGGCGACCGCGATGCGCCATCGCAATAATAGTTTCCTCGACTCCAGCCAGGCCACCTTGTTGCACGAGATCGTCCAACAATGGAATTAAACTATCGCCACCTTCCAGTGAAAAACGTTTCTGGCCTACGTATTTGGTGTGCAGATAACGTTCAAGTCCTTCGGCAGCCGTCAATTGCCAGAGAATATTTTTCTTTTCATCAACGCTAAATTTTCGCTGGATACGCGCCGCTTGAAAATTATCCCGTAGCCACAATCGTTCGTCGGTGTCTGACACATGGGCAAACTCGGCACCAATCGTATCAGCATAAATAAATTGCAATTGAGCTAAGATATTTTTAAGTTTCGTCCGTATCGGAATGGCTGCATTTTGGCTGCCTGTAAAAAATTCTGTCTCAAGATCCGTCTGCGCGAGACCAAAATAAGACAATTCCAGCACGTAGGGTTTGACTCGTTCTTCCATTCCCAACGGATCGAGTCGAGCGATCAAATGTCCGCGATTTAAATACACTTGAATTAAGCGCGAGACGGCAGCCTGTTTTGCGCTGAGCTCGTCCAGCTGCGACAAGGATTGAGATTGAGATTGAGATTGGGGTTGCGCTTGCGGTGACGCCATCTGTGTATGGACGAGTTCGATTTTCTGGAAATACTCGCGCCAACTTGCTGCCACAGCATTCGGATCACGCAAGTACCGTTCGTAGAGATCTTCAATAAAGGCGGCGTTTGGGCCATTTAACGCCGTACTAGCCAAATCAGCAAATGACTGAGGCATTTCAGGTTTCAGTTCAAACAGTTATCTTTTGGTCCTTCAGTTTAACGCAAGGACCATTATTATGGAATCCAGTCTGATATTAAGGCGCCAAAGGGATACTAAGCGCCTTCAGCATCCAAAATTCATAGGCAATGAGACCAACATACGCCACCAAAATCACGTATAGAACCCACTCAACTGGAACCAAGCGCAAAAACCGATAGCGCGCCATAAATACCATAAACACGACACAGACGCCGGTCATCGCCATTTTGATGGCGGTAAAAACACTGGCGCTCTTATACACGACCGTCGCCATCACAGGGTTCACTTCGTCTGCTCCGCCCGACAACAGTAGTAGTGTCACAAAAGCATCCACCACGCTCAAAAGTAGAATGGCAATAGCGACCGCCAATAGATGCGCGGCATGCCAATCCAGTGCATAAAAACGGGAATCATCAAGACGCCGAGTGGCACTGCGACGGCGTGGATTAAAACTGCCGTAAATCGCAGACCACCATATCCGTTGTCGTCGCTCCGAGTCGTCGCGCCGTTCGCGGGTCGCGAGCCGGCTAAATAGTGGCTTTAGGTTCATCGCTGGCACTATCTAAGGTCTGGGGTCCCCTGAGCAAGCGCAATACGTCATAATACCGACCCAGCGCACACAATTTCGCCTTAAGGTAAACATGAACCTTACAAACGGGTTATCCACCCAGCGGCTACATCTCATTAGCTCGAGGATACCGCCGGGTTCAAGATCTTTATGTTGCAAGAATCTAATGTCAACGCCGCACCCGGCAATTAACTGAGTATCATGTCGAATGCCAAATAATATTAGTCAGTTTCAAGAGCTTAAGCGCATAGCAGCCGAAGTCATGAATGACCGCGGCCTCACGCCAGTTTTTTCAGCCGCTGCACTCAAACAAGCCGATGCAATACAGCAAGCGTCCGCCGAAACAGGGCCTACCATTCGCGACCTGCGATCACTTCTATGGTCATCAATTGATAACGATGATTCGCGGGATCTTGATCAAATCGAGTTTGCCGAAACACTAGTCGACGGGTCGATCAGAGTGCTGGTGGGCATCGCCGACGTTGATTGCCTGGTAAAGCCCGGGACACCTATCGACGATCATGCGCGCATGAATACCACGTCGGTTTACACAGTCGCGCAAATATTTCCGATGCTCCCTGAAAAATTATCTACGAATTTAACGTCGTTATCGGAAGATCAAGAACGCTTAAGTATGGTGATGGAAATGACCGTCACGTCCGACGGCATCTTAAGACAATCAGATATATATCGTGCCCGCGTAGTCAACCGCGCCAAACTCGCCTACCGCGGCGTCGCCGCGTGGCTCGATGGTACCGGTCCAGCACCTGCCCGCATTGCAAGTGTAGCGGGGTTGGACGCGCAAATTCGTATACAGGATAAAGTTGCGCAGACCCTGAAGGCGCAGCGACACCAGCACGGCGCGCTTAACCTAGAGACTCTAGAAGCCCGTGCGGTATTCGATGGCGACCTATTGGTGGACTTACAGCCCAATCCCAAAAATCGCGCCCAGGAACTCATCGAAGATCTCATGATTGCAGCTAATGGAGTAGCTGCTCGTTTTTTGGAGTCGAAAGGCCTACCGTCTTTGCGTCGCATACTTCGTACGCCCAAACGCTGGGACGCTATTGTGGCGCTGGCTAAAGGATTTGGCGATAAATTACCCCCCACTCCAGACGCCAGTGCTTTAGATGCTTTTCTGTCGCGTCGACGGCAGAGCGACCCGCAGCGATTTGCAGATCTATCGTTGTCTGTGATTAAACTTCTGGGTTCGGGAGAGTACGTCTTTGAGCGGCCTGGACAAACAGGCGAGGGTCATTTCGGTCTTGCCGCACGCGACTACACCCACTCCACGGCTCCCAACCGGCGGTTCCCGGATGTGATTACTCAGCGATTACTCAAGGCGGCACTTTTAAGCCAACCAGCCCCTTATAGCAATGTCGAATTACAGTCATTAGCAGATCATTGCACCGAACAAGAAGATAACGCAACTAAGGTGGAACGACAGGTAAAAAAATCAGCGGCTGCAATGCTATTAGGTTCGCGTATCGGCCAAGATTTTGATGCCATCGTGACCGGCGCATCCGACAAGGGAACCTGGGTACGCATTTCGGGTCCCATTGCTGAAGGTCGATTGGTAAAAGATTTTCAAGGCCTCGATATCGGCAATCGCATCAAGGTTAAATTATTGCATACCGATATGGAGCGCGGTTTCATTGATTTTGCTCGAGTGAGCTAAAAATGAGCACACCCAAGCCGCACGGCAAGCTCGCCTATCTAGACGAATCCTTTCTCAATAGCGATGATGCTCGGCCGATCCGTATCTTAGCCGAGTATCTTGAACCATTAAGCGGGCTGCAGCGCGCGCATGTACATGACACCGTAGTATTCTTCGGCTCAGCCCGCCTCACGGAAGACGGGCCGATGGCACGTTTCTACCGCGACGCGCGCGAGCTTGCCAAACTTATTACGCAATGGTCAAAGGGTCTTGCCAAGCCTGCGAATCGCTTTATCATCTGCTCCGGTGGCGGTGGCGGCATTATGGAAGCCGCCAATCGCGGTGCGGCGGATGCGCACGGTCGCAGCATCGGCTTCAATATCAGCCTCCCGCATGAACAACGCCCTAATAGGTATATCACGCCGGAACTCTCATTTGAGTTTCATTATTTTTTTATGCGCAAACTATGGTTTGCCCATCTTGCACGCGCGCTGGTCGTGTTCCCGGGTGGCTTTGGTACCCTAGATGAGCTCACCGAAATATTGACTCTTACGCAAACCCGGAAATTGCAAACCAAAATCCCAGTGCTGCTATATGGCTCAGAATACTGGCGCGAGATTATTAATTTTGAAGCATTGGTTCGATACGGAATGATTAGTCGGGAAGACCTGGAGTTATTCGAGTTTGTAGACGACCCGGCGAGCGCGTTGCTGCACTTGCAAGCGGCTCTAACCCCTGCGAGTACCGAGGAGACACCGCTGTTTGCGCATTCGCGCAGCTGTAAATCACCCGAATAGGCCCCCAATAGCCCAAGTTGACGTCAGTAATGCGAACGATTATCATTCGTATATGGTGTCAATCCCCATTTATTACGGTCGTTCACTTCTCGGTGCCGCTGCCCTGAGTGCGGCGCTACTGACTGCAATTTTTAGTCCAGCGAACGCAGCTGACGTACCAGAATTTAACCTGGTTATTAAGGATCACTTCTATAAGCCGAGCGAGCTTAGCGTGCCAGCGGAAACAAAATTCCGGCTGCGCGTAAGCAACGAGGATTCCACGCCCGAGGAATTTGAAAGCACGGATTTAAACCGCGAGAGCATTGTGTTAGCGAAACGTACCATTCTGGTTTACGTAGGGCCACTGCATGCGGGCACCTACAGCTTTTACGGGGACTTTCACCGTGACACGGCCCAGGGCCTGCTGATCGTGAAATAGCATGATCGGGGTTTCGCTATTGGTATTTCGTGAAGTGCTGGAGGCAGCACTTATCATCTCCATCGTGAGCGCCGCGACGCGTGGAGTTGCACGGCGAGAGTGGTTTGTATTCGGTGGCGTAGCGCTCGGTATAGCGGGTGCTTTCCTAGTAGCGTTGAGTGCGGATTTTATCGCATCGCTGGCCGGTGGCGGTGGACAAGATCTGTTTAACGCTGGGGTATTGCTAACCGCCGTTATAATGATCGGCTGGCATGTCACTTGGATGTCATCGCACGCCCGCGAAATGGCGCAACAAATGCAAGCCGTGGGTGGAGCCGTCAAGCAGGGGCAACGTTCGCTGACTGTATTGTTAACCGTCGTGGCGCTCGCAGTACTGCGTGAAGGGTCAGAGGTCGTCCTGTTCTTGTATGGTATGGCCGCGGGGGGTGTTGGAACGGCTGCGCTTGTGGGTGGAATTTTGCTGGGGGTTGGCAGCGGCGGACTATTAGGATTCATCCTCTATCGTGGCCTATTGCGAGTACCTCTCAAATATTTCTTTAGCGTGACTAATATTATGCTGATGGTACTGGCCGCGGGATTAGCGTCGACCGCCGCAGGCTACCTGGTGCAAAGCGACCTACTTCCAGCCTGGGGCACCCCTTTATGGGACACCTCCCGCCTTTTGTCAGACGATTCGTTCGTCGGCAAATCCCTAGGGATCCTCGCCGGCTACAAATCCAGACCCGAGGGTATTCAGGTGTTAGTGTATGTGACCATCCTGGGTGCAATGTTTATCGGCACCCGCATGCAGCGACGACATGCCTAGGGCGTTCAGCGCGGCTACCCGTACTCGCGTAGTAATGGGTATACGCACACTGATCATCGGCATAGGTACATCGTTGCTCGGTATGGGCCAGGTGTTGGCCGATGACTTTATCGTATATTCGCCTTACGTAATCGAATCGCAGAACGAGGTCGAGTTGCGTGGTTATCATTATGCGGATGCGCGCGCAGATCACACCGGTGGTGGGGCCGAGGTGTCCATTGCCCGCGGTGTGAATGAGTGGTGGAAGACAGAAATTTATCTCGCGAAGTACGTCAAGACCCCTGAGTCCCAAGGACGGTTGCAAGGCTACGAATTCGAGAATACCTTTCAGCTCACGCCACCTGGAAAATATGTAGTGGATTTGGGTTTTCTAGCTTCCTACGAGCGCAATACCGTACACGGCGTGCCAGATGCTGTGGAGTTTGGACCCCTATTCGAGCGCACCGTCGGGCGCTTCGCACATACCGCAAATCTAATTTGGGAAAAGCAAGTGGGTGCCCATGCGCAAAGTCATTACGATCTCCGCTATAGCTACGCCGGGACTTACGCAGCGTCACGAGCGTTTCGTCCGGGAATTGAGGCCTACGCTCGACCTGCCGATCACGCTTATCAAGCCGGACCTATAGTCACAGGAGAATTGCATTTGCCGGGCGGCGTTGGCAACTTAGAATACCGCGTTGGCGTAGTCCTCGGAATTAATACCGATGCGCCACGGCAAACTTGGACAGCACGCTTAGAGTATGAATTCTTCTAGATACAGCTATTAGCTCGCACTAACCATTTTTGCGACAAAATCGCTGACCGGCAGCGCCGCCAGCGCGATCCGATCCGCAAACATTTTTTTGATGGCCTCAGTTTGCCGCGCACCAAAATGCGCCGCAACACTTGATTCAAATTTCTTGACTAAGACGGGCATGCCCTCGGCCCGACGCTTACGATGCCCAATAGGAAAATCGACCTGTACGCGCTGGGTGTTGCTACCATCTTTGAAGAAAATCTGCACCGCGTTGCCTATATAGCGCTTATCAGCGGCGTAATAGTCTTGAGTGAAGGGCGAGTATTCCTTGACTTGCATTTTGGCACGCAAAATATCCACCCGTGGGTCATCAGCGACCTTGTCTTCATAATCAGCCGCCGTCAGTCGTCCGAATATTAGGGGAATTGCCACCATATATTGGATGCAGTGATCGCGATCAGCGGGGTTTGCCAGCGGTCCCGTCTTATCAATGATACGAACACCCGGCTCTTGAGTCTCAATCGTAACTCGCTCAATCAAAGAAATCTTATCTTTGATCTCCGCGTGCAAAGTCATCGCGGCCTCCACTGCGGTTTGCGCATGAAATTCCGCTGGGTAGGAGATCTTAAATAAGATATTTTCCATTACATAGCTTGTTAACGCTTGCGGTAATACGATTGCTTTTCCCTTAAACAACACATCTTGAAATCCCCAGGTCTTGGCCGACAGCGCCGAGGGATAACCCATTTCGCCCTTGAGCGCGAATAGCGCATGACGCACAGCGCGACTAGTCGCATCTCCCGCCGCCCAACTCTTGCGTGAACCCGTGTTAGGTGCATGCCGGTAGGTGCGCAGCGCCCCGCCATCGATCCAGGCATTCGACACGGCGTTAATAATTTGCTCTTGACTGCCACCCAACAGCGCTGTGATCACCGCCGTGGAGGCGACGCGCACTAACAGCACATGGTCTAGACCAACGCGATTAAAACTATTTTCCAATGCCAGCACGCCTTGAATCTCATGCGCCTTGATCATGGCGGTTAATACTATACGAACGGTAATCGGTTTACCCATCCTCGACAGGTAATCGGCTACCGCAAGTATGCCGCCCAGACTGTCCGAAGGATGACCCCACTCGGCGGCGAGCCAAGTATCATTGAAATCTAACCAGCGAATCATGGCCCCAATATTAAAGGCAGCATTAATCGGGTCCAGTTCGTAGGAAGTACCCGGAACGCGCGCGCCGCCATTCATGGTGGCACCGGGCACCACGGGGCCTAGGAGTTTGGTGCAGGCCGGATATTGCAACGCCTGGAAACCGCATGCCAGCGTATCCATCAGGCAATAGGCCGCAGTTTCATAAGCAAGTTCACTCTTGATTTCATAACTCAAGGCATACTCGGCAATCGCAACCAAAACCGGATCTGGTGCGGGGCGTTCGGCAGATCTAATATCGTGTGACATGGTATTCCTTAGCGCTGTTCCAACCGTACAAAGCGTAAATTCTCGGGTCCAACATAATTCGCGGCTGGCCGGATAATCTTGCCGTCTTCACGCTGTTCAATCACATGAGCTGCCCATCCGGTAACGCGACTCATCACGAACAGCGGCGTAAACATCGCCGTGGGCACACCCATGTGATGGTAGGAAACCGCCGAGAACCAGTCCAAATTGGGGAACATATTCTTAAGTTGCATCATGACCGACTCGATTCTCTCCGCCACCGAAAAACCCCGCATGTCACCCGCCTCGCTTGCCAATGACCGAGCGACTTGTTTAATGACCTGATTGCGTGGATCAGAAATCGTATACACCGGATGCCCAAAACCAATAATGACTTCTTTATTAGCCACTCGACGCCGAATATCCACTTCAGCGGCATCCGCATTCGCATAGCGACTCTGGATCTCGTAGGCGGCCTCGTTGGCGCCCCCATGTTTAGGTCCGCGTAACGCACCGATGGCTCCGGTGATGCAAGAATGCATATCCGAACCTGTGCCGGCGATTACGCGGGCCGCAAAAGTTGATGCGTTGAATTCATGCTCAGCGTATAAGATAAACGACGTATGCATGGCGCGCACCCAAGCAGCAGAGGGCTTACGCCCATGCAATAAGTGCAAAAAATGCTCGCCCACCGAGTCATCATCAGTGCGAACTTCAATACGCCATTTATGCTGTGAGAAATGATGCCAGTAGCACAACATTGAGCCGAGACAGGCTAGTAGGCGATCCGCAATCTCACGCGCCTGTACTGATGTATGCGCATTGTCTTCAGGGAAACAACAGCCCAGCGCCGAAACTCCGGTCCGTAATACATCCATAGGATGCGTGTTAGCCGGAAGCTGCTCTAACACCGTCAACACCGCGGCTGGCAACCCGCGCAATGACTTTAGTTTGAGTTTATAGGCATGCAGTTCAGTTCGAGTCGGCAGCTTCTCATGAATGAGCAAGTAGGCAATTTCTTCAAATTCGCAAACCTGCGCAAGATCCAAAATATCGTAGCCCCGATAGTGCAAATCATTTCCGTTTTTGCCTACGGTACACAGCGCCGTATTGCCAGCGATCACTCCCGAAAGAGCTACTGATTTCTTCGGTTTTACTGCACTCGGCGGCACTTGAGACTCTGGCATTGCGATCTCCTAAATCAACTTACTTTTTCTTACCCGCCGCGAATAACTCATCCAGCTTGGCTTCGTATTGGTAATAGTCTAAATACTTATACAAGTCCGCCCGAGTTTGCATCGAATCCAGCACGTTTTTCTGGGTGCCATCGCGGCGAATTGCTTGGTAAGTCGCCAATGCGGCGGCATTCATAGCGCGATACGCCGAACAACAATGCAACACTATATCAACCCCCACAGTCGCCAGCTCGTCGCGCGTATACAAAGGAGTTGCACCGAATTCCGTAATATTAGCGAGGATAGGTACCTTGACTGCTTCCTTGAAACGTTGGTACAGAGCAAGCTCTGTCATCGCTTCGGGAAAAATCATATCGGCGCCCGCATCAACACAGGCAATCGCACGTTCAATGGCGCTATCGATTCCCTCCACGGCTAACGCATCGGTGCGTGCCATGATTACAAACGTCGCATCGCTACGCGCATCGACCGCCGCTTTTATGCGATCCACCATTTCTTCTTTGGAGACTATTTCTTTACCGGGACGGTGTCCACACCGCTTCAGTGATACTTGATCTTCAATATGTAGACCCGCCGCACCAGCCTTGATTATGGACCTTACGGTGCGTGCGATATTAAAGGCACCGCCCCAACCCGTGTCCGCATCCACCAGCAAGGGCAAAGTACAGGCGTCGGTGATTCGACGCACATCGATGAGCACATCGTCTAACGTACTAATACCAAGATCCGGCACCCCCAATGAATTGGCGGCAACCCCGCCGCCAGATAAATAAATTGCTTCAAATCCACAGGCAGCCGCCATACGCGCAGAGTATGCATTGATCGCACCGACCACTTGCAAGGGACACTCCGCGCGAACAGCCGCACGAAATTGGGCTCCCGCAGTACTGGGGACGGTTATAGACTGATTCATATTGTTCGGCTCACCGCAAAACTATAAAACAACTGCGCATGCAGCCTGTGGCTAATCTGCTCAAAATCAGTGCGCGAAATTGCCACTATTTCACCTCAGATTAGTCCGGCAAGTTTATTGACCCTGCAACTCGCGGCGAAATTCTCCGGGCGAGGTACCGGTCCATTTGCGAAAAGCTCGGTGAAAAGAGCTGCGTTCGGAAAAACCTAATTCCAACGCAATATCCATGACACTGCGACCCGAATGACTTAAATAGCTAATCGCAAGATCGCGACGCAATTGGTCTTTAATAGACTGGTAAGACCCGCCCTCCTCTAACAAGCGACGGCGCAGGGTAGCCGGAGTCATGTGCAACTCTTTTGCGAGCAACTCAAATTCCGGCAACTCGCCAGGCAGCAATTGACGCAATCGACGCCGAATACGTGCACTTAGACTACTACTATTCTTGTATTTTACTAAGATATTTTCAGGTGCGGAGCGCAAAAATTCTTTGACTGTGTGCTCATCTTGCACGACCGGCAATTTTAAATAGCTCGCGTCAAAGTAAATAGCGGTAAAGGGACGGTCAAAGTTTAAGTAAGTGCTATACATTAGCCGGTATTCTGCGCTGTAGGATGGCTCAGCATAGCTGAAGTCGGCTCTTAAAATCGGAATACGCCGACCAACCAACCAACAGGCCAAGCCGTGCAGCAACATAAGCAACAGCTCGTGTGCAAAAACCTGATGTGTCCCAGCCCGCGTCCGTACGCAGAGCGTTATTCGAGCTTCGTTTAAGCTTGCGCGTTTCGTGGATGCGTCAACTTCCAGAACGCCGTAAATGTCGTCCAACAATAGAGCGAAAAATCGCAGTGCCCGCTCCAGGGCTTGCTGCAGTGTTCTACAATTCAAGACCGCATGACACAACATGGCAAAACTGCCTGCCTTCATACGGCGCGAGTCCTGACCGAAAAACTCATCATCCAGAGTCAATGCACTTAAGCGCCAGAGCTCACCATAGTGTTTGGCAGAAACGCGCGCCTGCGGTATGTGCATCAAGCTAGGCTGCAGACCTACCTTCAGCAATAATTCGTTAGCATCCAAGTGCCGTGCACGCACCGCCTGCAACGCAGACTCTACAAAACAGATGGCGATAGTTCCCGGCTCCGATCGTGCGGGTTGTGACCCGCTACGCTCAACGGAACCTGGTGTGTGTTGCATTATCGCTCACTTATTTTGCGCGCTTTGGGCACCAAACAGCTGATGCTCCGGGCCTATAGTTTACGGTAAACCCAGCGACCGGATATTGCTATGCATCTAGACCTGTACACCGACGATCAACGCATGATTCGCGATACTGCACGCGATTTTGCGCGCCAAGAACTGGCGCCGAACGCAGCACAGTGGGAACGAGACGGCTGGATTGCCGACTCAGCGGTCGCCAAGCTCGGCGAGTTGGGCCTATTAGGCATGGTAGTGCCCGATGAATGGGGTGGCTCGTACACTGATTACACCGCCTACGCGCTGGCCATCGAGGAAATAGCCGCAGGCTGTGCTTCCACGGCAACCCTCATGAGTGTGCATAGTTCGGTCGGTTGCGGCCCCATCCTAAATTATGGCTCGGTCGAACAAAAGCGACGCTATTTGCCCGATATGGCCCAGGGTCGGGTCATCGGTTGCTTTTGCCTCACCGAACCACAAGCGGGTTCTGAAGCGCACAACCTTAAAACGCGCGCGGTGCTGCAGAATGGTCACTGGATATTGAACGGCAGCAAACAATTCGTCACCAATGGCAAACGCGCCAAAGTGGCCATTGTCTTTGCGGTCACCGATCCCGAACTCGGCAAGAAAGGAATTTCAGCCTTCTTGATACCCACCGACACTCTAGGATTTAACGTCGGTCGCCCCGAACATAAGATGGGCATTCGCGCGTCCGACACCTGCGCGATCATTTTGGACAATTGCACGGTTGCCATCGACGCTTTACTCGGTCCACGCGGCAAGGGACTAGCGATTGCCCTCTCGAACTTGGAAGGTGGCCGAATCGGGATTGCTGCCCAGGCTATTGGCATCGCACGCGCAGGCTTCGACGCAGCACTTAATTACTCAAAAAATAGAAGACAATTCTCTAAACAAATCAGTGAATTCGGTAGTATTTCTAATATGTTAGCTGATATGCAAACCAGCATTAATGCCGCCCGACTATTGACCCACCATGCAGCCAGGATGCGAAGTCAAGGAATCCCTTGTTTGACCGAGGCTTGTCAGGCGAAACTGTACGCCTCCGAGATGGCAGAGCAGGTATGCTCTAAAGCTATTCAGATCCATGGAGGTTATGGATATCTGGAAGACTATTCGGTAGAGCGCCACTACAGGGACGCTCGCATTACACAGATTTACGAAGGTACTAGCGAAATTCAGCGCCTCGTTATTGCACGCGAGTTGTTAGAAGAGTCTTCAACCACTTAAAAGGGAAAATTTATGCCAAGCCAACCGGCCGCCTCAGCAGCCTCTGCCGCCACTGTTAAGCTGCTGCTTAACGGAAAATTCGTTGAATCCACCACCCACGAATGGCAGGAAGTCATTAACCCGGCCACCCAGGAAGTATTGGCAACCGTTCCCTTCGCCACCGATGCGGAAATTAACGCGGCGGTCGCCTCTGCCAAACAGGCCTACAAAACTTGGAAAAATACCCCGCTTGCAGCGCGCGCACGCATCATGCTGAAGCTACAAGCGCTGGTGCGCGAACACATGGGCCGCATCGCTCACACTTTGAGTGCCGAACAAGGCAAAACTCTAGCGGATGCCGAGGGGGATATTTTTCGCGGTCTTGAAGTAGTTGAACATGCCTGCTCGATCGGCAGCCTGCAATTGGGAGAGTTTGCGGAGAACGTTGCAGGCGGGGTAGATACTTATAGTATTCGCCAGCCCATTGGGGTGTGCGCCGGCATAACACCGTTTAATTTTCCGGCCATGATTCCGTTATGGATGTTTCCCATGGCCATTGTTTGCGGCAACACCTTTATATTAAAACCGTCTGAACAAGATCCGTTGACACCGATGCTACTGGCAGAGCTCGCTCTTGAGGCGGGTATCCCACCGGGCGTACTGAATATTATTCATGGCGGCAAACGCGCAGTCGACGCGCTCTGCACGCACCCGGACATCGTTGCGGTATCGTTTGTAGGGTCAACCGGCGTAGGCACGCATGTATACAACCTGGCGAGTCAGCATGGTAAGCGGGTGCAATCAATGATGGGCGCTAAGAACCATGCCGTGGTGATGCCGGATGCGAATAAGGAACAATCTCTAAACGCGATAGTAGGCTCAACCTTCGGGGCCGCAGGTCAACGTTGTATGGCAACCTCGGTCACGGTACTGGTGGGTGAGGCGCAAAACTGGATTCCCGAGATCGTGGCGAAAGCTAAAACGCTTAAAGTTAATGCGGGTAGCGAGAAAGGAGCCGACGTAGGACCGGTGATTTCCAAGAGCGCGAAACAACGCATTCTCGGTTTGGTGCAAGACGGCATTGCAGAAGGTGCAAAACTTGAGTTAGATGGTCGCGCGATTAAGGTCTCGGGGTTTGAGCAAGGCAACTTCATCGGTCCCACGATCTTTTCAGGTGTGAATGCCAAGATGAAAATATACACCCAGGAAATCTTCGGGCCAGTAATGGTGATAGTTGGCGTTAACACTCTCAACGAAGCAATTGAATTTGTTAACAATAATCCATTCGGTAATGGCGTAGGAATTTTCACGCAGAGCGGCGCGGCAGCGCGTAAATTTCAAAATGAAATTGATGTGGGCCAGGTCGGTATTAACGTACCCATCCCGGTTCCAGTGCCGTTTTTTAGTTTCACGGGTTCGCGCGGATCCAAGCTAGGTGACTTAGGGCCCTACGGCAAACAAGTGGTGCAGTTTTATACTCAGACTAAAACTATTACTGCGCGATGGTTTGATGATAACGCCACTTCTAGCGGCGTTAATACCACGATTAGTTTGAAGTAATGATCGAACCATAACATGAACATTGCCTTCATCGGTTTGGGAAACATGGGCGCACCGATGGCGCACAATCTCTTAAAGGCCGGACATCGGTTAGTAGCGTTCGATGTCGCTCAAACCCATCTCGATGCGCTTACGAGCCACGGTGCGATCGCCGCCACGTCGCCTAAGTCTGCTGCTGCTGCGGCCGAGTTAGTGATCACCATGCTGCCATCTTCGCCGCATGTGCGCGCGGTGTACTTAGGGGAGGACGGAGTGCTCGCAGGAGTGGCGCCAGGAGTGACGCTTGTGGATTCGAGCACCATAGATCCGCACACGGCGCGCGAAGTCGCGGCCGCGGCCCTTCGACACGGCAACCCTATGGCGGATGCTCCGGTCTCTGGGGGTACCGGCGGCGCGCAAGCGGGCACCTTAACGTTTATGGTCGGCGCCACTGTTGAAATTTTCGAACACATCAAACCAGTGCTGGTTCTGATGGGTAAAAATATTATTCACTGCGGAACGGCCGGTAATGGTCAGGTCGCCAAGATCTGCAATAACATGCTACTGGGCATCTCAATGGTGGGTGTTGCTGAGGCAATGAATTTGGGAGTGGCACTCGGCATCGAGCCTGGGGTCCTAGCAGGCGTTATCAATACATCGAGCGGGCGATGTTGGAGTTCGGATACGTATAATCCTTACCCAGGCCTTATGGAGAATGCACCCGCGGCGCGCGGCTACAGCGGTGGCTTCGGCACTGACCTCATGCTCAAAGATCTAGGTCTTGCCACCGAAGCTGCAAAACAGATAAAACAAACTGTGGTACTGGGTGCGGTCGCCCAACAGCTCTATCAAATGTCGAGCGCACAAGGTGCCGGGCTTAAAGATTTTTCATCTATTATAAATTTGTTTAGAAAAACACCTTAATATATTGATATTTAATAATATATTATTAGGAGATTCTGGTGATTACTTGCAAAATTGATGCTCACGTCGCGCTGATTACTTTGAACAATCCGTCGGCCAATACCTTCACTGATACGGGATTATTGCAGCTGACGGAGCTAATCGACGCGCTTAACAAGAACATGACTGTGTATGCAGCTGTCATTACAGGGGCTGGCGAAAAATTCTTTAGTGCTGGCGCTGATCTTAAAACTTTCGCCGATGGCAATAAGGTTCAAGCACGCGTCATGGCGCAGCGTTTCGGGGCAGCTTTTACTGCCCTGCAAGAAGCGAGGCCAGTCATCATTGCGGCAATCAATGGCTATGCGATGGGGGGCGGATTGGAGTGTGCACTGGCCTGTGATATGCGCATTGCCGAGGAGCACGCACAGATGGCCTTACCCGAAGCGTCGGTGGGATTGTTGCCAGCGGGGTGTGGCACTCAGACGTTACCGTGGTTAGTGGGTGAAGGCTGGGCCAAGCGCATGATTCTGACCAATGAGCGCGTTAATGCCGAAACTGCGGCAAGAATCGGCTTAGTCGAGGAGGTCGTACCGCGCGGGCAAAGTCTAAAAACGGCGCTTGAATGGGCCGAGCGCGCGAGCGCCTTGAGTCCGCGCGCGGTCACCTTTAGCAAGGAATTGATCCATCAGGCGCGCCAGGGAACCCCGAGGGAAGCTGCGCTGGCGTTGGAGCGTGAACGATTTTTGGATTTGTTCGATGGCGAGGATCAGCGCGAGGGTGTGCAAGCCTTTTTGGAGAAGCGTAAGCCGGTTTGGAAATCGTAATTGGAAATCCTAAACAGCTCCACGCCCTCCACAGAAATTCTTTCTGAGGTCCGCAATCATATTGGCATTGTTACGCTCAATCGCCCCGCGGCATTAAATGCGTTGTCGTTCGGCATGCTTGGCGCGTTGCAAGCAGTGTTTGATCGATTTGCTCGCGACCCTTGCGTTTATGCCGTGTTGCTACGCGGTGCGGGCGAAAAAGCTTTTTGCGCGGGCGGTGATATTCGAGCGTTGTACGATAGCTTTAAGGGCGCGGGAACTTTGCATCACGAATTCTTCGCCACAGAATATCGACTGGACTATGCCTTGCATCAGTACCCCAAACCCTACTTGGCGTTGCTCGACGGCATTACCATGGGTGGCGGCATGGGGTTAGCTCAGAGTTCAAATATGCGCATTGTAGGAGATCGCACCCGCATTGCTATGCCCGAAGTCGGTATCGGTTTATTTCCTGATGTCGGAGGCAGCTATTTTTTATCGCGTTTGCCAGGTTCGCTAGGGCTTTATCTGGCCCTCACGGGAACTCCCATTCGGGCGGCTGATGCGTTGTATGCAGGGTTGGCCGATGTATATCTGACACCGGATGCGATCAAAGGACTTGCAGCCACCTTGGATACGCTGGTTTGGAGCGCCGATACGCATGCGGATTTAAGGCAAACCCTACAGGCGCAGGCGGCACGCAGCTCTAGCGAGACTAGTACAATCACGCCCGCTACTTTGGCAACTTCCCTAAGTCTGGAATCGTTGCGCCCGGCGATCGATACGCATTTTAGCAAGGCTACGATTTCCGAGATCCTGTATTCACTCGATAACGAAACTCATGCTGAATTTGCGGGATGGGCACAGCAGACCATTAAAATCATGGGCAGCCGATCGCCCACTATGATGAAAGTGACCCTAAAACAATTGCAGCAGGGCAAGCATCTATCGCTCGCTGATTGTTTCCGCACGGAGCTTGCGATGACGCGGCAATGTTTTTTGCAGGGAGACTTCATTGAGGGCGTGCGTGCGCTCATCGTCGACAAAGATAATACCCCGCGCTGGTCACCCGCGCGCATTGAAGATGTGAGGGACACCTCGGTGGCGACTTTTTTTACGAGTCCTTGGACAGGAACCGAACACCCGCTTAGCGATCTTTAGAACATCACTTGTACACAATCTAATTGTGTGCAATCATTATGCATGCCGCAAAAAAACAGTATCCCGCTTAATGCTCGCACCTGCTTTGCGTTGTATTCAACCTCGCTTGCAATGACCAAGGTTTACAAACCTATTTTAAAGGCATTGAAGTTGACCTACCCCCAATATCTCGTGATGTTGGCCCTTTGGGAAAACGATGGACTTACGGTCTCAAGTCTCGGCGATGCGCTATTTCTCGATAGCGGCACACTCACACCATTACTAAAAAGACTCGAAAATTCTGGTTATGTAAAAAAAACCAGAAGTCTTTCGGACGAACGCTGCGTAGTGGTCAACCTTACGGCTGCTGGTCGTGCGCTCGGAAATAAATCACAGAATATTGACGGCCAAGTAGTCAGCGCTTCGGGCTGTTCCGCCGGATATATGGGTAACTTGGCGCGACAGCTAGTCGAGCTAAGATCATCGCTACTTCTATCTATTTAGATTTTCAATAATTGCTTATCAACTCTACGAAGGTTTATTCATGTCATTAGAAAAAGTTGTGTATACCGCTCGCGCCTCGGCAACCGGGGGACGCGACGGTCGTGCGCTCAGTAGCGACGGCGTATTGGACGTCAAATTGGGCGTTCCAAAAGAAATGGGCGGCGCTGGCGGCGCGATTAGCAACCCGGAACAACTATTTGCCGCTGGATACAGCGCGTGTTTTCTCGGTGCGTTAAAACATGTTGCCGCCCAGAATAAAGTAACCTTGCCCTCTGATGCGAAAATAAACGGCGCAGTCGGCATTGGCCCTATTCCGAAGGGTTTTGGCATCGAAGTGGCGCTAGATATTAGCCTGCCAGGCATGGATCGCACAGTCGCGCGCGATCTTATTGACAAGGCCCATGTGGTCTGTCCGTACTCGAACGCGACACGCGGAAATATCGACGTCAAATTAAGCCTGCTTTAAATAATATTAATTAGAGAAATTTATGATGCAAAAAACAATATTCGCGTTCAGTATTGCCGCCGGTCTATTGAGTGTGGGCCCCTTGCCATTGCGGGCGCAGGACGATGCAACGCCAATCCAAACGGTCGATGCCCTCAATAAGATCTACGGCTCACACCCTGGCTTTCGAGCCAATCACGCCAAAGGCGTGGTAGTTGAGGGTCACTTTAAAGCGTCGCCTGCCGCCCGCAAACTGAGCCGCGCAATTATTTTCAACGGCAAATCATTCCCGGTGACAGTGCGCTTCTCGGATGCGGGTGGACTTCCCACCATTCCTGATGGTTCAGCGAATGCCAATCCGCACGGCATGGCAATCAAGTTTCACTTGCCTGGTGGAGAGGAGAGCGACATCGTGATTAACTCACTGAAATTCTTCCCGGTTGCAACGGGTGAGGAATTCCGCGACCTATTGCTTGCAATCGCCGACAGTCCCGCTACCGCCGCCAAGCCGACTAAACTGGAACAATTTGTAGCGAGTCACCCTGCCGTGCCCAAAGCATTCGCCACCGTTTCAGCACCGGGCAGTTTTGCGGATGAGGAATACTACGGGATCGATGCTTTTATCTTTGTCGATAAATCAGGACACAAACAAGCCATACGCTACATCATGCAGCCGCAGCAAGTAGTTCACTTGACGCCGGCAGAAGCGGAACGCAAATCGCCCGACTACCTAGTGGATGATCTACCGCAGCGGGTCTCGCACAAAGCGGTCGTATTTCGTCTCAAGGCACAACTATCCAACGCCGAAGACTCAACCTCAAACCCAACCATCGCTTGGCCGTCGGACCGCAAGGTCGTGGAGTTAGGAGTGTTAACATTGACCAAGTATGATGCGGATAGCCTTAGCGCGCAAAAGGCGCTGCTGTTTCTACCGGGCAGACTGACTGACGGTATAGAATTATCCGACGATCCCTTGGTCACGGCGCGCAATGCAGCCTACTCGGTTTCTTTTTCGCGAAGAGCGCAATAAGGATAATAGTTATGACAAACGTTGTAATCGCGGGGTACGCCCGCTCCCCGTTCACCCTCGCCACTAAGGGGGCTCTGGCGCGCGTTCGTCCCGACGACCTCGCCGCCCAAGTAGTTGCGGCCCTAGTGCAAAGAACCGGCGTCTCCGTAAACGACATTGAGGATCTAATTGTAGGTTGCGCCTTTCCGGAAGGTGAGCAAGGTTTCAACGTGGGGCGCTTGATTGGCTTGCTCGCCGGACTACCGCAAAGCGTCGCTGGAATGACCGTCAACCGCTTCTGCGGATCCTCTATGCAGTCCGTGCATATTGCCGCGGGCCAAATCCAACTCGGTGCAGGCGAAGTCTTCATTGCCGCCGGCGTCGAAAGCATGAGCCGCGTGCCCATGATGGGTTTCAATCCATTACCGAACCCCGTCTTGAATGCCAAGGTGCCCGCTTACATCGGCATGGGCGACACAGCGGAGAATGTCGCCGCCAAATGGCATCTCGATAGAGTCGCCCAAGATGCTTTCGCGGTGCGCAGTCAGCAGCGTGCGGCCGCCGCTTTGCTAGCCGGACACTTCGCCGCCGAGCTCGTACCAATCACAACCAAAGGCGGGAGCGTGGATAAAGACGGTTGTCCGCGTCCGGATACTACTGCGGCAGCTCTCGCACTGTTAAAGCCCGCCTTTAATAAAGACGGTACTGTCACCGCCGCAACCTCTTCGCCCCTGACTGACGGCGCGTCGGCCGTATTGGTTTGTAGCGAACAGTATGCGGCAAAAAATGGCCTCACCCCGCTCGCGCGCATTGTAAGCGTCGCCGTCGCTGGCTGCGCGCCAGAAATCATGGGCATTGGCCCCGTCGCTGCCACACGTAAAGCTTTAAAACGTGCCAACCTTGAAATGTCAGCGATTGATGTAGTCGAATTAAATGAGGCCTTTGCAAGCCAAGCGCTGGCCTGCGTTCATGATTTGAAAATCCGCGACGAAATCTTGAACATCGATGGTGGTGCAATCGCCTTGGGCCATCCACTCGGTGCCACCGGCGCACGCATTGTCGGTAAAGCTGCAAGCCTGTTGCAACGGACTCGCGGTCGTTATGCGCTTGCAACGCAGTGCATCGGCGGTGGTCAGGGTATTGCCACTATTCTCGAACGCATTTAGGAGCGCCGCTCATGCAACAAATCCAAAAAGCTACCGTGATTGGAGCCGGTGTTATGGGTGCCGGTATCGCCGCTCAATTTGCGAACGCCGGCATCGCGGTACGGTTGCTCGACGTAGTCCCGCCGGGGGCTACCAACCGGAATATGCTTGCGGGAAACGCCATTGAGAAAATGTTAAAGACTGAACCCGCTGCCTTTATGTCAACGCGTGCAGCAAAACTCGTCACCGCCGGCAACATTGATGACCACATGGGAGAAGTCGCAGATAGCCAGTGGATCATCGAGGCGGTAGTTGAACGTTTAGATATAAAACAATCGCTGTATCGCAAAATCGACGCTGCGCGTAAACCTGGCACTGCGGTCTCGTCCAACACTTCCACGATTCCTTTGCATGAATTGACAGACGGTCAGAGTGAGGCTTTTCAGCGTGATTTTCTGATCACGCATTTTTTTAACCCACCTCGCTACATGCGACTACTGGAAATCGTCACAGGTCCGAGCACAAGTGCCGAAGTAGTCGATGCCGTATGCCGTTTTGCGGATCATGTACTCGGCAAGAACATCGTGCGCTGCAAGGATAGTCCGGGATTCATCGCTAACCGGTTGGGTGTATATTGGTTGCAAGTAGGGGTGATTGAGGCAATCGATGCGAAGCTTAACGTTGAAGAAGCCGACGCCATCATTGGTAAACCCATGGGAATCCCTAAAACCGGCGTATTCGGCCTAATCGATCTGATCGGGCTTGATCTCATGCCGCATATCAACGCTAGCTTGGAAAAGGCGCTGCCACTCAGCGATGCCTTTCATGCTGCCAATCGCCCCTTGCCGCTAGTTCAAAAAATGATTGCCGACGGTTATATCGGCCGTAAAGGTAAGGGTGGTTTTTATCGCCTGAATCGCTCCGGCGGTGGCAAGATCAAGGAGGTCATCGATCTGGTGACCGGCATTTATCGACCCGAAAATCAACCTGAATTACCAGAGCTCGCGGCAGTCGCCAACGACTTGCGCGCTTTGCTTTCTGCAAAAAATCGATTCGGTCGTTATGCCTGGCGCGTACTCGGCCAAACGCTTGCCTATGCGGCGAGTTTAATTCCTGAGGTTGCTGACGACATCAATGCGATTGATGAAGCCATGCGATTGGGCTACAACTGGCAATGGGGTCCATTCGAGTTAATTGATCGACTCGGTGCGGGTTGGTTGGCTGACAAACTTCATGAAGATGGTCTTGCGGTGCCAGCACTCTTGCGCGCCGCAAAAGACCAGAGTTTCTATCGAGTACATGAAGGGCGTCGCGAATATCTGGGAACCGATAGCCAGTATCACCAAATCAAGCGTCCGGATGGTGTGCTCATGCTGGAAGATATCAAACGCGTATCCCAGCCGGTACTGAAAAATGCTTCAGCCGCAGTATGGGATTTGGCTGACGGCGTCTTATGTTTCGAATTCACTAGCAAAGGAAATTCACTCGACGAGCAGATCATGACCTTGCTAGCCAAGACGATTGCTTTGATTCCCGGCAAATACAAAGCTCTAGTGATTTACAACGAGGGAGTCAATTTTACGGTAGGTGCCAACCTGGGCCTCGCCTTGTTCGCTGCAAACATTGCCGCCTGGAGCGAGATCGAAAAATTTCTGGCCGCTGGGCAACAAACCTATAAGGCGCTTAAATATGCTCCTTTCCCGGTCGTCAGTGCGCCCTCGGGTATGGTACTCGGCGGCGGCTGCGAACTTCTGCTGCACAGTAGCGCGGTTCAAGCCCATGCCGAAAGCTACATTGGTTTAGTCGAGTGCGGAGTCGGATTGATTCCTGGTTGGGGCGGCTGCAAGGAAATGCTCACACGCTGGTCAAGCAACGATAAGTTACCCCGCGGTCCTATGCCGGCCGCTACCAAGGTATTTGAAATGATTAGCACTGCCACGGTTTCAAAGTCCGCCGCACAAGCCCAGGAATTGATGTTCTTGCGACCTGGAGATGGCGTTACCATGAATCGCAACCGCTTACTGGCGGATGCCAAGGCGCTGGCCCTAAAGCTCACTGAAAACTACATCCCGCAGAAACCGATTGACATCAGGTTACCGGGAGCCGCCGGCAAGCTAGCGTTTACAATGGCGGTTGACGGCTTCTATCAACGGGGCCTAGCCACCGATCATGACCGCGTTGTCGCGGGCGCGCTGGCGGAAGTGCTTTCGGGGGGTACTGCAGATCTCATCGACGCCGTAACCGAAGATCAACTGCTCAATTTAGAGCGAATCGCGTTCATGCGATTGGTAAAGACTTCCAGCACTCTGGCACGCATCGAGCATACGCTGGCCACTAGTAAGCCACTGCGTAATTAGAATCAGGAAGATAATTCATGCAAACCTATACCGCCCCACTACGCGACATGCGCTTTGTCATGCACGAGCTATTTGATAGCACCCGCCTCGCTAAATTGCCGGGGCTTGAGGAAATGAATACTGAATTACTAGACACTATATTGGAAGAAGCTGCAAAGTTCCAAACAGCTGTATTACTACCGCTCAACGTCAGTGGCGATGCGGAAGGCTGCCACTTCGAGAATGGTGTTGTACGCACACCCAAAGGGTTTAAGGAGGCTTACAAGGCATTCGTCGCTGCAGGATGGGGCTCGCTGAACTCGGATCCCACCTATGGCGGTCAAGGTATGGCGATGTGCATCAGTAAACTCATCGAGGAAATCGTTTGCTCTTGCAACTTAAGCTTTGGTCTATACACGGGATTGTCGCACGGTGCTTATTTGGCGCTCAAGAGTTACGGCTCGAAGTCTTTGAAAGATTTGTATCTGCCAAAATTAGTCGACGGAACTTGGACAGGTACCATGTGTTTGACCGAAGCTCATTGCGGTACCGATCTCGGGCTGTTGCGCACTAAGGCCGTGCCACAGGCGGGGGGGACCTATCAATTGACCGGCTCGAAGATTTTCATTTCTGCGGGTGAGCACGACTTAACTGAAAACATTGTTCATCTAGTGCTGGCTCGGCTACCGGACGCACCCAGCGGAATCAAGGGTATTAGTCTGTTTGTAGTGCCCAAGTTCATACCGAACTCCGATGGTTCGGTGGGTGCTCGCAATGGGGTCAAGTGCGAGCGTATCGAACACAAGATGGGTATCAAGGCTTCGGCTACCTGTCAAATTACTTTCGACAACGCGACCGCTTGGCTTGCGGGCGAACCGCACAAAGGTATGCGTGCGATGTTCGTGATGATGAATAGCGAGCGCTTATCGGTAGGCATCCAAGGATTGGGTATTGGCGAAGTGGCGTATCAAAGTGCGGTTACTTATGCCAAAGAGCGGTTACAAGGTCGCTCCTTGAGTGGCGTAAAGCATCCGGAAAAACCGGCTGATCCACTGATAGTACATCCCGACGTACGCCGCATGCTTATGACTATGCGCGCATACAATGAAGGGTGTCGCGCATTGGGAGTTTGGGTTGCGAACGAACTCGATCACATGGAACGATTGCACGATTCACCCGAACGCCAGGAGGCGGAGGATTTTATCAGCCTCATGACGCCCATCGTAAAAGCCTTGTTCACGGATTTGGGCTATGAATCTGCCAATCTCGGATTACAAGTTTTTGGCGGTCATGGCTACATCGTCGATCACGGCATGGAACAACTGGTACGGGATGCGCGCATCACCATGATCTATGAGGGTACGAACGGCATCCAGGCACTAGACTTAGTGGGACGAAAAATATCGGCTAATATGGGACGATCGCTGCGCCGCTTCTTCCATCCGGTGGCTGAATTTATCGACAACAACGCCCAAGATCCCAATATTGGTAGTTTGATTCAACCCTTCGCGAAAGCCTTCGGTGCGTTGCAACTCGCCACCGGATTCATCGCCCAAAAGGGTCTCCGTGATCCCGAAGAAGCCGGTGCCGCTGCAACTGACTATCTGCGGATGTTTGGATTGGTCGCTTTAGGGTACATGTGGGTCCGCATGGCAAAGGTCGCAACAATGAAGCTCAACGGCAAGCTTAGCGCTGCCGGCGAGGATGCCGCGTTCTATGATGCCAAACATAAGACAGCGACTTTCTTTATTGAACGCATCCTCCCACAGGCGGGTGCACTTTTATATTCGATCAAAGCGGGCAAAGCCTCGATGATGGCTTTAAAAGAAACTGCTTTATAGAAAAACAAGGATCTTAAATCCCCGCGTACCACTGGTATCCCGCGCTGTCTTCCCAATAGCCGCCTTTGCCTTCGCCGATGTCCTTAAGACTTTGCGCCAGCTCCACACGCATTATATATTTAGCGTGCTTATAGCCTAATTGGCGCTCCACGCGCAGCCGCAACGGCGCACCGTTAGTCACTGGTAACAATTCACCATTCAATTCATAGGCAAGGATTGTCTGCGCGTGATACGCATCATCCATGTCGATGCTCTCATAATAAGGTGTCGGTTCGTCACTAGCGTCGCTGCCGGGAAAGGCATCGGCACAATGAAATACTACATAACGTGCTAGGGCGGTCGGTCTGGCACGCGCAAGTACCTGACCCAAAGGTACACCCGTCCATTTACCGATTGCACTCCAACCCTCGACACAATCGTGCCGCGTAATTTGGGTACGAGACGGCATGGATTTAAGTTCCTGTAAGGTGAATTTACGCGGATGCTCCACCAACCCATCAACCACTAAAGCCCATTCAGCAAACCCCGCACGCACATGCGCTTGATAATCAGGATCCTCAGGGTTGGTATTACCATTGCCGCGAAATCTAGGCGAGACATCGGCATCCGTAAATTCTTGCGCCATGGCACGCCGTCCGATCAGCTTGTGCACTCTCTTACTTAAAGTCTCGCCGCTCTGCAATATTCGCGGAAACCAGCTACTGTTATTCAGCCGATCACATCCGGCAAGTAGCCAAGTACTCATGCCGGCGAGCGTAGCGCTCATTAACCTTCGCCGTGACAGATCAGGGTTACTCATGGCCAACCTTTGGTGCTTGTGCGCTAATGCGATAATTACCGGTAATCATTGAGCGCAGATGATTCCACACACCGCTGATGATGACCTCAAACACATGAATAAATACAAATGCCACTAATAACCATGCCACCGCAAAATGCACGGTGCGCGCCGATTGTCGACCGCCGAACACTTCTACCCAACCCGGCCAAAGAGAATTTAACCACGGCGACATCGCCCACCCCGCTAAAATAATGAGCGGTAATAACACGAAAATAACACTTAAATAAGCCAATTTTTGTAGCACATTATAGTGTTTGGCCGCGTCGCCCTGCGGATGTTTGAATTTCAAGTGATCCACAATCGAGCGCGGAATAGCCCGCAAGTCTGACCCGCTCGGCCATAAATCCCGTATTAAATGCCGACTACGAAGTACGTGTAAAAGGTATAACACCCCATTTATTACCAGCAACCATGCAAAGAAAAAATGCCACAAGCGTCCATCCGCCAGCGAATAAGTACTTGGTATGGTCAGCCAACTCGGAAAGGCCACTCGCGATACCGCACCGTTAGAATCGACGGACACTCCCAAGAGTCCGGTAGTCGTGAATTCGTGACTTCCCACTTTGGTGGTACCGATCCACTGACCATTACTACCCTGGTGCGAGCCTATGCTGAGCACCGACTCTTTGCCGCTATAGGACTGCCGTCCCCAATCGAGCGAGGGATGAGCGTTGAATATCATAAGCCCGCTCATAAATAGCACGCTAAGCGCCAGCACATTGATCCAGTGCATGAGTCGCACCGGCAACGAATGGCGTTTATAGAGATAGGTATCCAATTAAATCCTACTTCGATCCTAACCGAGTCGCAATCTGGTCCGCAACCCGATTGCACGCTCGGCGTAGCGCATCTACGTAGCCCTCATAAGGTTCACCGGAAAGGTTCTCATGCGCAGATATATCTCCTGAGATACTAGTCACTTGACTCTTGCTGGCAACCGGTTGGGTGGGTTTATACACCCAATGAGCGTCGACGGTCGCTCCGTCACGTGCAACATCAAATCGCGTAAAGTCTACCAGGACTCGCGCAACAGGGGTACTGATAGCAGCACTAGAAAAAGTTAAAAAACGCATTTCAGGCATCCTGCGCTGCATTTCCACCGCTATTAAACGAGGTAAGGCTTCTTTAAGAGGAGCAGCCCAACGCTCCTGCTCAACCGTCGCAACTGTGTAGACACTGTCTCGCACCACCAGCTCAGGACGATCTACTAATTGGGGAATCGATATAGGTCCAACTACCACCGTAGCGCGCCCGTTAACCAAAGAATTCAGGGCACTAGGCGAGTCACTCGAAGATGCATCAAGGGTATATAAATGCTCCCGTGGCGAAGCGCAGGCTACCAATAAGATGATAGGAACTAACAGCAACTCCCTAAAGCCCAAGCGCGATATTTTCTCAATCATGGTTTCTCCTGCACCTTACCGCGAATCAAAGCCTCGGGATGTTTATCCAGATAATCCACCAGCACGCGTACTGAATCAGCCGCTCGACTAACGCTGCTGAGTGTCGCGTGTAAATCAGTCTGCAAACTAGTATCGGGACCTAACGCGTTTTGAGTTTGCGCAAGAGTCACCTTGGCTTGTGCCAAGGTCGATTGTGCCTCAGGAACTATTTCCTTATCAACTTTGCCAATCATCGCGTTAGCACTCGCCAAAGTGATGTTAAGCGAACCCAGAACATGATCAAGGTCGTGACCAATCTTATCCAATGGAAACTGGTCCAATTTATGCGCCACGCTGACAATACTATTTTGCAGCTCCGCAAGATTACCCGGAATAGTCGGCAGTGGCATGGGTGCCTGTGCAGGCTGAGCTACCACCTTAGCCGAGTGCGGAAAATAGTCGAGCGCAATGTAGAGCTGTCCGGTTAAAAGACTTGCGGTTCGTAGTTGCGCTCGATAGCCGTGCTCAATCATGCTAGCCACTAAATCATAGGACGATGCTTGCGGATGGTTGCTACCTTTGCGATAGCGCGAACGCACACGCTCCGGATAAATATTAACCAACACGGGAAAAAGAAATTTGTCAGTGCCGCGATCGTATTCAATCTTTAACGAGGTCACCTCACCAATCTCAACTCCTCGAAAATCAACCGCCGCTCCCGGTGCCAGGCCCCGCAACGATTCATCAAAATACAATACAAAGGTCTCAACTGCACCATCCGGCGCTTTCATGGCAGACTCTCTGCTGGCTACTAGTTTGAAATGCGATTCAGAAGGTACGGGACTTACTGCCGTCGAGCCGGGCGGTGCCTCTAAGGCCACGCCGCCCGCCAAAATTGTGGTCAGCGATTCGGTCTGCAGGTGCACACCACCGGCATCAACTGCCACATCGACACCACTAGCATGCCAAAACCGAGTGTCGCTCGTAACAAAGTGGTCATAAGGCGATTGAATAAAGAGCTTCAGGGTGACCCCGCGGCCATCGTCATTGAGCGCGAGCGCAATGACCTGCCCCACCTGAATATGATGAAAATAAGCGGGTGCACCCACACTCAAAGAACCCAAGTCAGCGGCCTCCAATACGAATTGCTTACCCGCTGAATCTCCAGTAATAGCTGGTGGGACCTCCAAACCTCTAAAATCCCTGACATAATCTTGAGAAGTTCCCACATCCATTGCAATAAAGGCACCCGACAATAGAGTGCCTAAGCCCGACACGCCACTTGCACCTAGGCGAGGCCGAACCACCCAAAAGCGCGTTCCATCCACTAGAAAAGGATCGGCAAATCTAGCCATTTCGATGGATACGTTAACGGTCCGATGATCCGCGGCTAAAGTAATCTTCCTAACATCGCCCACATCTACATTCTTATAGCGTACTTTGGTCTTACCGGCCTCAATACCATCAGCATCAATAAAAGTGACAACGATAAAGTGTCCGTGATCCAGAATTGCGCGCACCGCGATCCAACCGCCGATAATTGCGGCGAGAATGGGCACCAGCCAAATTAATGGTAATCGCATTCGATTGCGCCCACTGACCGCAGGCAAAGCGTCCGCAGCTTCAAAATCCGCATTTTCACTCATGCTCTATCCCACATTAATCGCGGATCAAATGATTGGGCAGCGTACATAGTCAAGACTACCACTGATGCGAAAGCCGGCGCGCCGACCCCAGCATGTATACTGGCAACGCCGCGCAACTGAACTAAAGATACTAACAATGAAACAACAAAAACATCGAGCATTGACCATCGCCCGATAAACTCGATGGCCCGATAGAGAGCTGCCCGCTCTTGCAATCGCCAGTTTCCGCCCCGGTGAGTGCTAATCACCAGCAAGCTCAATGATATGAGTTTAAAGGACGGTACAAGAATACTAACGAAAAAAACCAAAATGGCGAGAGGCCAAGATGGTCCTGACCACAGCGTCACTATTCCACTTAGTATGGTATCGTCTTCGTCGTAGCCTACCGACGTGGTACGCATGATAGGCAGCAAATTGGCCGGCACATATAAAATCGCCGCAGCCATTAGCAAAGCGACTGTTCGTTGCAGACTCTGTGGTTTCCGAAAATGCAATCTTGCACCACATCGCACACAGTAGTGGGCAATTACCGAGATGCCTCGCGACAGTTGCTCGCAAACTTGACAGACCAAAAGCCCCCGGGACTCCGCAGTTACGATAGCTTTTATCAACTAAGTGACCTCGCGGTAGGCACTTTAATTTCACCCCAGAACTCAACAGGATCAAAAACGTGAGTAGCCGCAGCACTCAATATGATAAATGCGCCCATCGACCAAATACCAATTCCAAGCACGACGCTTGCGATATTACCAAGCTTTACAATTGCCACCAGTGAGCCGAGCACAAAGATCTCAACCATGCTCCACGGACGCAGAGCCTCACGGACTCGAAATAAAAAAGTTAAGGCTCCAGAGGAGTGATTTAACTTAGCTAGCGTCAACAGCAATATAATGCACAGCAACTCAATGCAGGGAATTACTAGCGTAGTCAACACCACTACCACCGCCACAATATTCATATTCTCCGCATGTAATGCTTGGACCGCCCCTATCAGAGTGGTATAAACCGTATCGCCGGCAGCCTCAATTGCCACGATCGGGAAGACATTGGCAAGAACAAAAAATACACTCGCCGCCAAAAAAAGGGCGAGCGCATGCTCCAACCGTTGCGGTACTGCGCGCAACACTGTGGCACCACAGCGCGGACAATAGAAAACAGCCCTCTGATTGCGCGTTGCACTTAACAACGCGTCACACTGATGACACGCAAGCATATGCGCAGGTTTCATTCTAGCAACTCTTCTAACAACAATTCTCGCCCAAATAGTCGAAAATACCCACGCAGAACATCCATGCGTAATTCACTGGCGTTGCTAGCTAATAACTCGCGAATATCTTGCAAATATTGTTTTTGCCGAAGATCGTTTACATACCCTTGCAACTTAAAAGCAATCAGACCTTCGACTCTGACAACCGGTATCGGTCCATAGCAGGTCATACGTACAACCGCCTCAGCCAACAATTGACGCGCGGTAGGACGACTTGCGAATAAAAAATCCAACTGCACATCGTCGCTATTGTAACGGGCCGCCTCTGGACTTAATTGAAGGCACCGATATTCTAATGCCGACAGAGTGCTGTCAATTCGGTGGGCTGAATCAATATCCACCAAGAGATCGGTAGTATCAGGTTTACGCACTATTTGGTATGCCGCAAGCGCATGATCGCCGATCAGAGCCAAATTTACACTCACCTCTTTCAATGCCGCGAGGATACAAATAATTTTCTTTTCTACTTGCGATACTACAGTCATGACGAGTTATTTGTCTCGCATACGCGCAAACTCAACTACCTGCTGCGCCATGATTTCTAACTGTTTCCCAACCGAAGCGTCAAGACAATTACCGTCAGCATCAAATACCTTCATGCTACTATTAAACGCAACACCTATCGGTGTCGGCCAACCGCGCAATGCATGCACAATGGACCTTAATGCTGCCAAAGTACTCCCGGATGCCTGCCACCCGTACGCGCAAGCCACACAACCGACAGCCTTGCGATCAAAGTAGACGTTCGCGTCAGCGCGCATATCTTCAACATAATCCAAGGCGTTTTTTACTAGACCTGAAATGGAACCGTGATAACCAGGCGACGCAATTATAACTCCATGACTACGACGCAGCAGAGAAACTAACTCCGTAGCAGCGGGCGATCTCTCAAAGATCTCCGCCGAATACATAGGCAAATCCAAGGCGGGGCCTGCTACGATAGCGGTATTTGCACCAGCCCGCTCAGCCGCCCTCAACGCGAATCGCAATGCCATTTCGGACGACGAACCGATACGGGTAGTACCACCCAGACCGACAATAAAGGGCGCAAAATCACTCATACTGTCCTCAGGTGACGCATCAAAGCATTTGGTGGGGAAACTATAGTCGGCATGTGCTTTTTTTGCCTAAAAACGTAAGCCACCATCCACTTCGATACAACGGCCCGTGAAGAACTCATTTTCTAGAATGAACAATACTGCATGGGCGATTTCCG
The DNA here is from genome assembly GCA_043738945.1 of Gammaproteobacteria bacterium. Lineage (GTDB taxonomy): Bacteria > Pseudomonadota > Gammaproteobacteria > Steroidobacterales > Steroidobacteraceae > Bog-1198. Next base: position 10,071 of record JAYUFB010000015.1, on the reverse strand, counting down.
TAGGCATCCCCAGGCGTTTTACAGGAACCGACGCGGTCAATTTATCAAATAACTCCGGACGCATAGAATCAAGAATTTCCGTGTGAATATAGCCTGGAGCAATGCATCCCACTCGAATTTTATGACGTGCGAGTTCCTGCGCCCAAACGACGCTCAGTGATTGGACCCCAGCCTTGGCCGCACTATAATTACTCTGTCCGGCATTGCCAACACGGGAGATACTCGAGATATTTACGATTACCCCTCCCTGCCCGAACTCAATCATATGTGCCGCCGCCTCGCGCCCACACAGAAAAACCCCCCCCAAATTGACGCTAATAACCGAATTCCATTCATCCATAGACATTCGACCGACTACTACGCCTCCTTTGACCTTGACCAACAAATTATCGCGTAAAATGCCGGCATTATTTATTAGTCCATCTAAGCGGCCAAAATCTTCAGTTACCCGCTTCATCGCATCAGTGACTTGACCTTCGTCCGCAACATTCACAAGGTAGCTGCGCACGCGAACCGCATGCTTTACGCATAGTGCATTAGTTTCATTCAGGTCGGTCTGGCTAATATCAAAAAGAGCAACATCTGACCCATTTTGAGCGAGCCTCAATGCAATCGCCCGACCAATACCCCTCCCAGCCCCGGTCACCACTATTGTTTTGTTACGGATATCCATTGCTGCTAATTCACCTGATTTTTAATCCTCAGACAAACTAACACAGACATCAAATACCGGTACAGGAACGTTGAAAACCATTTACCTAGCGCGGCAATGAGTCTCCCCATGCTCACTTAGATCATCAATCGCTGGCTTGCGCGACACCATGATCCCTGCCGCTAGGACTAGCTTGAGATCCGTGAAACGAGCAGGTTCCGTGACCCAGCAACGCGGCGACGGTCGCACAGGCATCAATGCTATCGGTGAACCGGCCATCGGTCGCTATACGCACCGAATGATGCAGTAGCATCCTGTAAATGTCGGCACCTTTCATGTGCGAATTTTTTGCCAACAACAGGGCAACTGCTCCTGTGACATGCGCAGTGGCCAGCGAACTTCCGGAAGCAAAGTCATAGTGGCCATCGGGCAGAAGCGTAAGTATTTCACGCCCCGGTGCTCGTAGCGGCGGCATTCCGAGCCCAGGCGAACTCGGTACGGAACTATTTTCGCCACTGGCCACTTGGATGATACCCTCCTGTTGCAGGAAATCGTTATTATCTGCTGCGTCGGATGCTGCAGCGCCAACCATGATAATTCCGCGCCGCAGGCCCTCTAGAATCAGAGCATGTAACAAGGCGTCATTGGGGCCAGAGAGGCTGAGGTTAATTATTTGCGCATGAGCCTCAAACGCTGCGACTAAAGCCTGCGAAATCGTAAAAGTATTACAATGCGCCGAGTCAGCGCCAGCCTGCAATTGCCAGCAAGCTTTTAATATTAATAAATGTGATCCTGGTGCAATCCCGACTATGCCTTCGTGATTATTAGCAACCGCTGCAATGATACCCGCTACTTCTGTCCCATGTCGGTCACGCAGGAATTGCTGATCATCACTGTCCACTAAATTAACCGATTGAATAGAAGCGCCGCGTAGATCCGGGTGCCGCACGTCTGCACCCGTATCGATAATCGCGATTTTCACCCCCGTGCCGAGCGACAGTGGATGCGCATTAGCGACGTCCATTCGCTGAAATCCGTACTGCAAGCCCACGTAAGGATCGTTGTAATCAGTACGAGTTTCGTAGACTTGCAAAGGCTCTACAAGACGCACGCGATGATCATGCGCTAGCTCCGCTATCAGCGCAGAGCGGTCCACCTGCGTCGCGACCTCAAGAACTGTACAGTGTATGTGTAATGGAGCAATAGGCCACGCCGCAACTTCATGTAATCCATAGTCGGCTTCGACTGATCGCATTAGTTTCTGGGCACGCATTGAAGGACCGTACGCGACGAAACTATCGTAACCGCGCGGCGAACTGGCCGCATGACTAATGGTTGCTGGCTCACTGTCTACCGCAACCACAATGTAACGATCGGCCGGCAGCCTGAGGGCAGGACCAAGCGCACGCGACTCAATTTTTAGGGGTCTACTAGCGCAGGCACATAGTGCGAAAAACATTGCGGTAACAAGCAAAAGTCGCATCATCTTAAATGCTACTGTCCATCAGAGGTCTGAACACCTTCTGCGAATCGCACTTTAGAACTAGCGCGCAGACGTGTAAGCGATTCACTAATGGATCCGGCACCTGTGGGGGCTAGCGAATAAACACCAGCGTCGGTTGGACCCGCCACAATTCGTAACTTCGATTCTGTCACCAGTGTTTGCAGTTCGGTTAGTGTAATACTCGAAGTAAAGACCGCTCGAACTAGAGCGCCATTGATGCGGGGAGCCGAATCGGTAACAGTAAAGTAGTTAGATGCCACTGGACGATGCAAAGTTTGCACTGACACTTGCACAAAAACTCCTACCGCCCCCACCAACGCGGCAATAGAAGCAACCATCGCCCAGGAGTGCGGTGCTGACCAAAATCGATGAGTGCGCTTCACAGAAGCCACCACGACACCTGTTGACTCCGAATCTTCGAGCGCATCCAATCGCTCGTGGAAGCGTCGCAGCGAAGCCTGTGGCATATAGTCAACAGTGCTGGCATTGAACATTGAGTTATAGATACTTTGTTGCAACTTTAATTCGTTGCGACAGGCCGTACAAGTTCGGGCATGATCGTCTACACGACGCCGGTCGTGCACCTCAAGACTTTCATTAGCATACCAGGGGATCAGCAACCAAATCTTGGTATGCTCGGAAATATTGTCAAGGGCGTTGGACATACGCGAGTTCACCTTATTTAACCTCATTTAACCGTTGAGCTCGGCACCACCGCCTAGTGCTGGCAAATAGCGTCGTAATTTTTCACGCGCATGAAACATGCGTGCCTTGACGGTACCCACTGGGCACTCGGTAATGGCTGCGATTTCTTCAACCGAATGCCCCATGTGATAGGCCAGTTCGATAGTCAGGCGTTGTTCAATGGGTAGATGCATCACAGCCCTCAAGATCCATTCCTGCATCTCTGTGTCTTGCATAGGATTAACACTTTGTTCCGGATAATCATCAACCGATTGCGTTGCCGCGCTCAGGTCACGCCGTAGCGATTTAAGTGCAGTTCGGTAGGCAATACCCATAATCCAAGTAGAAACCCTCGAAGCGCCCCGAAATTTTGCCGCATGTTGCCATACGACCATAAAGGTATCGTTAATGATTTCTTCAACCGATTCATAACGCGGCACAATCCTAGACAAAAAACGCGCCAGGCGCCGGTGATAGTTCAGATATAACTCATCTATAGCTTTGCGCTCATGACGCACTATAGCGTCCAACAACGCACGGTCATCATCATCCAACGATTTGTCTAACCTTAAGCGCATTGGGGACTGAGGGTACTCTATGTCACGGTCGTACCGTCGTAAGTACGCCCAGCTTGGAAAAAGGTTGCGTGTTTAGGCTAAAAACGCCAAATAAAGGTGGCGCACCATTGATTTTGCACCGCCGCATTGTAATAGGAGGCCTCGGCATTTTCCGTATTGACATAAGATAGAGCCAGGGTTGTCGGTTTAAGGTCATAATGTATACCGACGCTCCAGTAAACATAGGCGCTCGAATTCGGGCCAGACAAATGTTCGGCACCTAACCCCGCGGAAGCCGTCAATGCGTGGTGTAAATCAGCTCGTAGGTTAACTTCAGCGGATTGAGTCATGGTCCTGGTTAAGCCGAGATAGGCAATATAGCGCTTAGCGTCGGGTGAAAACGCAACACTAAAATTTAGCCACTCTTGATAGGTTAAGTCAGCGCTAAACTCGTTATAGTTATAGCTAGAGCCATTGCCACCCCCTAAGTATGCGTAATGCGCAGCGATAACTTTGCCACGCCACGCATCGGCGAAGGTCCAAGCCAATCCGACATAGGGATTAGCCTCGATATTACGGCCAAGCTCAGGTGGAGTACGAGCCGTTGATAGCAACAGTCCACCGATATACCCAGACCGACTAACTACATGTACATCGCCCTGTAATGAAGCATAATGATCGCTGTGAGAAATTCCTCGCACCATGTAGTCGTTGGAAATATCCACCGATCCGCCCCACAAGTTGGCCGCAAAGCAGCGAATCGGTATCCCCAGGAATGTTAACAAGAGCCACACAGCCGCCGTGTTCCACATTCGACCATTGCTCGCAGCGCAATTAAATCGTTGCATGTATTAGACCATATCGCATCAATAGCGCAGTTACCATCACGGGCTACTATTTTATTCGGATTGACGAACTTAAGTGCCGATCAGGCTTTGTCAATTACAACGCAATCTTTTTCATCTACGATGTGCCCGGAACGGACCGGCAGATAATGGTGCCCCGGGCAGGAATCGAACCTGCGACCTAACGCTTAGGAGGCATTCGCTCTATCCACTGAGCTACCGAGGCGCAACCGACCGGAGAATACACTCCGGCCGGCTATTTTGGTGGAGGAGAAGGGGATCGAACCCTCGACCTTCGCATTGCGAACGCGACGCTCTCCCAACTGAGCTACTCCCCCGAAAAGTTTTAAGAATACTAGCAGCAAAGCCCCCGCCAAGCCAAAGATTCATCAGGAATTCAACACTCTCCACGAAATCGGCACCCTCTCCGATGCCCAGCAAACCGTCATAAAAATGTACGAAGTGAACGGCCCACTGGGTATCAGCATGCGCCGAACCTGGAATTTTGCCTTAATTTCAAGCATTTCTAGTATTTCAAACGCAATACGGTCGAATGACCGATACGCGGCACAGTCACGATATACATCGTATCGAACTCTTGGTGACCCATCTCTGGAATTTGAGTATTACCGCTCAATGCCGACACAATCTTCGGCACCGTATCTGAGTGCCCTACTACTAAAATAATACCGCCCGGGTGGTCACGCAGTAAAATACGTGCGATGTTTCGCGGGTCTTTATCAACCACAGATGGAGTCAATCCGAGCCGGGCGGCAAGCGGCGCTGCCGTGAGTCGATTGCGTAGCGCAGATGTCACATAGATTGCGTTTACTTGACCTGGTGACTTAAGGCCACCAAACATTCTTGCCAGCAATTCTGCACGCGCCTCACCTGCACGAGTAAGCGGCGGGTCCGTCACACTACCCAGCTCTTTCTCCGCATGCCGAATCACAATGACCATGGTGGCCTCTACTGTTCCCCATAACCACACTGCCAGTACCAGCACCGCCACTGCGGCGATCACAGATAACCAGACGGGAGTCAAAAACGGCCTACGTTGTAAGCCCACATGATCTTTTTTCATGGCACTATCATATCAATGAATGGCTTTGCTCTGCCTACACCTTGCGTAATCGTTCTTGCCGCCGGATTCTCGACGCGTTTCGGCCGACCGAAGCCGTTGGCCCGCATTCATGGATTGAGCCTACTAGTGCGGACCGTAACGGTGTTAACCATAGCCATCGCTCACAATCCAGCGATAAAAATATTAGTCATCGTTCCGCCACGATCCCACAGGTACCGGGTCGAGTTACAACACCGAAGAGTCGTAGTGATCGAGAATCCACGTCGCGCCGATGGACTATCGAGTTCTGTAAAATTAGGGGTGCGACGCGCAAAATATAGCTCTGCCGTATTCGTCATGCCAGTGGATTTAGGGCAATTGCGCGCACGCGACCTGAGTCGATTGTTGATGCGTTGGCGATTGGCGCGGCGCCGATTAGTCGCGACCCGTGTCGGCCAAACAGGTGGAACGCCATTGATATTGCCCAAGCACCTTTATCGTCCGGCCTTACAGATCGCGGACGATGCCGGGCTTCGAGGTCTGGTACGAAGCTTGCCATCATCTGAATTGCTGCTCATTGACCTACCGCACGCACTAGTTGATGTCGACACGCCGCAAGACTTAGCGCAAGCGCGACGCCGCTTCACGACACTCAACTAGCACAGCACGTCTAAGCCAGCAGGCTAAGCTAGAGCCGCAGCCTTAGCCTTAGCAACTGCGGCAATTACCTCGTCCGCAACCTGACGCGGCACGGGATCATAATGCGAGAATTCCATCGTGTAGGAAGCACGACCGCTGGTCATACCACGCAATTGCCCGATGTAGCCAAACATTTCCGAAAGGGGCACATTAGCCACTACTGCAATATTAGTACCGCGCTCCAGTTGATCTAGAATCGAACCACGACGACGATTGATGTCACCAATCACATCACCCAAATAATCCCCGGGCGTAACAGTTTCAACCTTCATAACCGGTTCCAACAAAATCGGCGAAGCCTTGCGAATGGCCTCACGGAAACAAGCCTTCGCAGCAATTTCAAAGGTCAGTGCATTAGAGTCAACATCATGGAAACTTCCGTCAATTAAAGTCGCACGAAAATCGACCGTGGGATAATGGGCAAGCACTCCGTCCTCTTTCTGTATTTTTAGCCCTTTCTCAACCGAAGGAACATACTCACGCGGCACCGAGCCGCCGACCGTTTTATCGACAAACTCAAAACCCGCACTGCGCGCCAACGGTTCAAACACAATCCAAACTTCTGCGAATTGGCCTGAGCCACCGGTTTGTTTCTTGTGGATGTACTGCTCGGTTAACTTTTTGGTGAAGGTCTCGCGATAGGCTACTTGTGGCTCGCCCATAGTGCCTTCCACGCCGAACTCGGTGCGCATGCGATCCAGAGTCACCTCAAGATGCAATTCACCCATGCCCCGCAGAATAGTCTGACCGGTTTCGCGATCTGTCTCAAGATGCAAGGATGGATCGGCACGAACCATCTTTCCTAGCGCCGCCCCAAACTTTTCTTGTTCGGGCTTGTTCTTAGATTTAACCGATACGCTAATGACCGGCTCAGGGAAACGCATACGCTCCAGAACCACCGGGTTGGCAGCGTCGCACAAGGTATCGCCGGTCTCCGTATCCGCTAGTGATACCAGTGCAATAATGTCACCGGCACGCGCCTCTTCTACTGGGTTTGCTTCCTTCGCAAACATTTCTACCATGCGACCAATCTTCTCGCGCTTGCCACGCGTGGAATTTTGTACCGACGCACCCTTAGTCAAGACACCGGAATAAACTCGAATAAAAGTAAGCGCACCATAGGCGTCGTTGATCACTTTAAAAGCCAACGCCGAGAAGGGTTCATCATCCGAACATTTGCGCTCACCGATGGTAGCGCCATCCGCATCGACCGTTTTAATGGACGCTACGTCAGTCGGAGCGGGTAGAAAATCAACTACCGCATCGAGTACCTGCTGCACTCCTTTATTCTTGTATGAAGAGCCGCACAACACCGGCGTAAAAGCCGAGTTCAGCGTGCCCTTGCGTAGTGCCTTGCGCAGCACGTCTCCTGAAGGCACAGTACCATCGGTTATAAAGGCTTCCATTGCCGCATCATCCTGCTCAAGGCAAGTATCGACTAACTCCGTGCGGAATTTAGGCAAGTCCGCCAATAACTTTCGATCACTCGGCGTCGTTATATGCAATTTGTCGGCAAGATCGGGCGTCACGTCAAAAATCTGCCACTCGGCGTCCTTGTCGTCCGAATCCCACACTAGAGCCTTCATCTCTACCAGATCGACCATGCCTTTAAAATTATCTTCTGATCCGACCGGAATTTGTACCGGTAAAGGACGCGCTCCTAGGCGTTTTTTAATCATATCGACACAACGCAGAAAGTTCGCACCACTGCGATCCATCTTGTTGACATAACAAAGACGCGGAACGTCGTAATTATCCGCCAATCGCCAATTGGTTTCGGACTGCGGTTCCACACCCGCCACACCATCAAATACCACTACTGCGCCGTCGAGCACACGCAAGCTGCGATTGACCTCAATGGTGAAATCGACGTGTCCCGGCGTATCGATTAGGTTAATTTTCTTATCCCGCCAGAAAGCGGAAACGGCTGCGCTTTGAATAGTGATGCCGCGCTTTTGTTCCTGTTCCAAATAATCGGTCGTGGTCGAAGTCTTGAGATCCTTGGTGTCGTGGATGTCAATAATCGTGTGTTTACGCCCCGTGTAATACAGGATGCGCTCAGTAGTCGTAGTCTTACCAGCGTCGACATGGGCGATGATGCCGATATTGCGAATATCGGCTAGCGGTGTTGTGCGGGGCATATCAGATTTCCGTGCGTTTCTTTATAAGTCAGGTAAAGCCGGCTTACACCGGCAGATTCAATTTTTGGCACCCGGTATGGTTCCCGGAGCCAGATTCGGGCGCAGAGTTTGCCACGGCGAAGCGGGTGTGTCGAAAAAATATGCGTAATTAGGGCTTCGAAGCTCCTACAAGACCATGATTGGGTCGTTTTTCGACCAATTTCGAGGTCATACCGCGTGCAGCGCCTCGATTCTTTTGACCGCAGGTCGGGCAGCAATCACTTGCGTATGGGCGGCGATCTTCGGCAATCGTGCTGAGAATTGTAGCTTATCGTCAGGCCACCAAGAGGCTAGCATGTACAAATACGCATCCGCAATTGAGTACCGATCTCCCAACACATAGGGTGCTAACGAGCTGCTTATAACCTCCAAATGGGCGACAAAATCCAACTTGGCCTTAAGCTTTATTGCATCGACGCTCACACCTCCCGCCGAATAGCGCTCCGGGTAATACATCCGCAATGCCGCCTCATAAACATTCGCCGATAAAAACACCATCCATTGTAAAAAAACTGCTTGGCCCGGACCGGCTGGCGCGAGTCCAGCCTGTGGGTATACTTGAGCCAGGTGAATTAACATAGCGGCCGACTCAAACATCATTGTCCCGTCGGGCAGCACCAAAGCGGGCACTTTGCCGGTTGGATTAATTTTTTGTAGTTGCTCAATGTCGGCGGGTTCACGACCGACCCAAAAAGACTCGTAAGGTAACCCAATCTCTTCTAACGCCACTTGAACAGCCCACGAACCCGAATTTGTCCGTCCGTATAATTTATAGGTTGCCATTGCCTTATATTATCAATGTTTTAGGCCGCCGCACAAATATCAACTAGAGCCACTCGGTGATCGGCCGCCGCCGCGTTAAACTCGGTACTAATAGCCGCTAGACCATTCTCATCTAACGCGCGTATTGAACCAATTAAGCAAGCCCGGTCACGACCGCGACGCTTTGCCTCATATAAGGCTTTATCGACCAAACTAATAGCGCTAGATAAAGAAATATCGGTGCTTGCTAACGCCATCGGAAAACACGCATAGCCAATCGATATAGTGCAATGTATAGCCTCCCCATTCCAAATAATCGGATCACGACGCACCGCGTGCAGCAACCGCTCTACTGTCGTATTGGCTTGTTCGGGAGTAATTGAGTCGAGTACCGCGAGAAATTCCTCGCCACCCCAGCGCACCAACTTATCTGACTCGCGTAACGCCGCAGCAAGTCGCCTGCTTAATGTCGCCAAAACCGCGTCACCGGCAGGGTGTCCATAAGTATCATTGATACGCTTAAAATGATCTAGATCAGCGAGCAATACACAGCCATTAATCGGGCGCGCGCCATCGATATTAAGCACTTGTTCGTTGAAATAGCGTCTGTTATGTAGACCTGTCAACGGGTCGCGTTCGCCATTAAAGCGCAATAGATCATTGGCTTTTTTAACTCGAGTAAACGCCCATAAGAGTGCCCCGCAAATGCACGCAATGAAAAGCGCGGCCGCGATGATGAGTTGCTGGCGTAGTCGCTGAGCGTTAAGCACCGACGCATTAAGCGCGTTATCGCGGCGTAGGAGCTCAAGCTCGCGTGACCTACGCTCATCATCAAACTTAGCCGAAACCTCAACAAACGCCCGTTGGCGCGCTATGTCCATATATTTTTCACTTACTTTATCGTAGCGGTGATATACCTGAATCGCCATCATCAAATAGCCGGATTTCTCAAGAGTCTCGGCGTATTCCTGCAAATAGCCTTTAGCGTCTACCAAATTTTCGCTCTTGAGCGCTTCGGTTACTACATCCTCGGTGATCTTCTCACCCGCTTTAATATTCCCCAGGCCGATATACGCGATCCCTTCATTAAAGCGCGCAATCTGTTCCCTACTACTCCCACGCCAT
>JAYUFB010000014.1:0-18383 GCA_043738945.1 Gammaproteobacteria bacterium | reverse complement strand
TGCGCAATATCGATGCCACGCGCGGCGACATCGGTGGCTATGAGAACCCTGGCCCGACTGGCCTTAAAATCGGCAAGCGCCTTGGTTCTGGCACCCTGACTCAGTTTGCCGTGAAAAGCCGCCGCCTGGATTCCCGCCCGGCGCAGTTTCTCCGCGATGTGTTCGCACGAGTACTTAGTGCCGACGAACACCAGCACCCGGGTCCAGCCCTGTTCCACAATCAAGTGGCGCAGAAGCTGGGTGCGACGCGCGGGGTCGACGTGAATGGCTCGCTGCAGGATGGCAGGTTGCGTGGCGGTGGTCGACGCTACGTCGATACGCATCGGATCATGTAGCAACTCTTCCGCGAGTAGGTGAACGGCGGGTGGGAAGGTCGCGGAGAACAGCAGGTTCTGGCGCCGCCGCGGCAGTCGTTCGATGATGCGAGCGAGTTCATCGGAAAACCCCAGATCGAGGAGCCGGTCAGCTTCGTCAAGTACTAGTGTCGTCACGTCCGCGAGCCGCAGCGCATTGTGATCTACCAGGTCCAGCAGGCGGCCCGGAGTGGCGACGACGATGTCGGCGCCACCGCGCAACGCCATCATCTGAGGATTGATGGATATGCCGCCGAAGACGATGATTGTCTTGATCGGCCGCGACATGTAGCGGGCATAGAGTCGAATCGATTCCCCTACCTGTGCGGCGAGTTCTCGTGTGGGGACGAGTATCAGGGTGCGAACACGAAGCGGCGTGTCGCGATCGCGGTTCAGTGTCTGCTGCAGAAGTGGCAAAACGAAGGCAGCTGTCTTGCCTGACCCGGTTTGAGCGCAAGCCCACACATCCGTGCCCTGGAGGATCGCCGGGATCGCTGCTTGCTGGATCGGAGTCGGCGCGAGATAGTTGCGCTCGCTGATAGCACGCAGGAAATCAGCCGATAATCCCAATGAGGAGAAAGTCATTCCTGGCTTCCTATCCCGCGAATCCGAAAGATCCGGCCTTTGATCTTACCTGCGCGTAAGCGCTGCAATGCCTTGTCATGCCATTCGCGAGCGATAGCGACATAGGTGCGCGTAGGAAAGACGTCGATTTTTCCGACGGCCGTGGCTGGAAGTCCCGCATCGCCCGTGAGCGCTCCGAGCAGATCGCCAGGGCGTAGTTTGTGCTGACGACCGGCGTCGATCGCAATCGTGACGAAAGGAGCAAGCAACGGGGCGCTATCGGAGCGGGAGGGTAGCTTGCCCCAGTGCAGCGGCTCACCTAGACGATCTTCGATCCGGTTGGCGCGATTCGATTCACGCGGCAGGCAGAGGCTGAAGGCTACGCCGCGACGGCCGGCACGACCCGTGCGGCCGATGCGATGCAGATGTGTATCGGCGTCGGCAGCGATATCGAAGTTGACGACCATCGGTAGGCCGGTGATATCAAGCCCGCGCGCCGCGACGTCGGAGGCGACCAGGACGGTGCAACTGCGATTGGCAAAGCGCACGAGCATTTCCTCGCGTTCGCGTTGATCGAGTTCCCCATGCAGAGCCAGTGCCGCGAAACCGCGTGCATCGAGTGCCTCAGCCACCGCGCGGACGTCCTGTCGAGTATTGCAGAACACCACTGCGGATTCCGGGCGGTGCTGCAGGAGCAGCGCTTCGAGCGCGGCCAGCTTTTGCTGCTCTTCGACTTCAAAGAAGCTCTGCTCGATGGTAGTCGCGTCAGGCTCGTCGGGTACCGTGATGTCGAGGGGATCACGTTGCAGCTCTCGGCAGATTTCCCGAATAGACTGCGGGATCGTTGCGGAGAACAGTAATGTCTGACGATGGGTGGGCATGGCCTCGATAATGCTGTGCAGATCGTCTGCAAAGCCCATGTCGAGCATACGGTCTGCTTCATCCAGCACCAGCACCTTGATGGCCTTGAGCGGCAGTGCTTCCTTCTGGATCAGCTCGAGAATACGGCCCGGCGTGCCAACGACGATATGGGGTTCGTGGGACAGCGAGGCGAGGTGCGGTCGCAGCGGCACCCCGCCGCACAGGGTCAGCACTTTTATGTTGGGAATGAACCTTGCGAGCCGGCGAATCTCGCGGCTGACCTGGTCGGCCAATTCACGCGTTGGACACAATACCAAGCCCTGCAGCTTGACCGACGCAGCATCGAGAGCCGCTAGCAGTCCCAGCGCGAACGCCGCTGTCTTCCCGCTACCGGTGCGCGCCTGGGCGACAACGTCTCGGCCCGCCAGAATGGCCGGCAAGCTGGACGCCTGCACCGGCGTCATCTCGGCATAGCTGACCTCCTTGAGACCCCGCTGTAGTGGGTCGATCAGCGCCAAGGTGGAGAATGCAGTCATCCGCGCATGATCGCATCAATCTTCGTGCACCGCACACCCCCAACTTTCGGTTACTCTCCTGAGCTGATCCCAGTTTTGCTAACACCTGGTTAAGAGCGATGATGCGAACGAGGTGTTTTATGAAGAAGAAAGTGTTCAGCAAAGAGTTCAAGCTTGAAGCGGTCAAGTTGGTGACTGAACGCGGAATGACATGTGCGCAGGCCGCGCGTGATTTGGGGATTGGGCAGAACGTCGTGAGTCGCTAGGTTCGGGAGTTCAGGTCTAGCAAGGAGCAATCATTTCCTGGTCGTGGGCAAATGAAGCCAGATGATGCCGAGATCGCGCGATTGCGGCGTGAACTGGCGAAGACCAAAGCTGAGCGGGATATTCTAAAAAAAAACCATCGGTTACTTTGCCAGAGAGCCGGCATGAAGTTTGCCGCAATTGCCCGCCACCGCGTTATTTGGCCGCTCAGTTGGCGGTGTGAAGCGCTCGCGCATAGATCAGCAACTCACGGGCATGATTCGCATTTGTTTCTCCGAGAGCGATGCAACCTACGGCGCGCGGCGGATACGCCGAGATTTACGTGCCTGGGGACATTCGTGTGGGATTCGACGAGTTCAACGCATGATGCACGGTGCCGAGCGGGTGGCGCGTCCCCAGCCGCGCAGGCGTCCTATCGACAAGGCGGGCCATGAGAAAAACATGATTGCAGCAAACCTCTTGGATCGGCAATTCTCAGCGCCGGCTCCGAACCGCAAATGGGCAGCCGATTTCACCTACGTGTGGACAGCAGAAGGTTGGCTATTGGTGGCGGTAGTGCTGGATTTGTACTCACGTCGAGTGGTTGGCTGGTCGATGCAAGCGCAGATGACGGCACAATGGGTAATTGACGCGATGTTGATGGCAATTTGGCGCCGAGGGCCAAAGCAAGCGTTGTTACATCATTCCGACAGGGGCAGCCAATATCGCAGCGAGGACTTTCAGCGGCTTCTCAGTGCGCACGGCGTCACTTGCAGCATGAGTCGCAATGGAAATTGTTGGGACAATTCTGCGGTGGAGAGCTTTTTCTCAACCCTGAAAACCGAACGTACCAGCCGTAAGAGTTATGCGACAAGGGACCAAGCCCGAGCCGACGTGTTCGACTACATTGAAACGTTTTACAATCTACGCCGCCGCCACTTTACATTGGACTATGTAAGTCCCGCAGAATTTGAGAGGATGTCGGGATTGTGTTGAAGGTGGTGTCAACCAAACCGGGACCAGCTCGTCTTGTATCCGTGGCAATTGCGCTGACACGGTCATCTTCTGTGCTTGTTCGCGCTGATCCTGTTTCGAAGTCAGTCTCTCGCATAAATCCACGATCTCACTTGATGGCATTCTCTCTGGTGGCGGCCGCGCGCGCACAAGCAAGCTCTACCCGGTGATTGGCCCATACGCGCGTCGTTGAGTGGAATGTAAGCTACAGACAAAATCCCAGGTAGTTGTCAGGTGAAATGAGCGCCGATTCGTTCCAGCGATGAGAAGAACATGTAGGCCAAGAACACCATCAGCCAGGCCACGCACAGTACGCCGTGTACGCGGCGATTAGCGGTAATCAGGCCGATGACACTTATCAGCAGGAAGCCGGCAATCACTAAGGGATATTGAACGGGCGTAGGCCGCAGGTGCATCACACTTTTCTGCAAGGTCTCAGGAATGTCCATCAGAAACACGACGGTCTGGATCCCAAAGAACCAGCGTCGATTGTCGTAAAAGTAAGATTCAAAATTGGCGCCGGCTTCGAATTCAGCGGGGAACAGCACATATACCCACATGAAAATCGCTACCGAATACCCCGCAAGAAAGAAGAACCATTCGGCGCTCCAGATTTGCAGTCCCTTCCACCAATACATGCCCCACCAGATCGCGAGTACTAACATTACGCCATTGAGTGCCCAGACGATGTGTACCCAGTAAACCTGCGTCTCACGCCGCATTTGAATAAGGCGCCCCAGGCCGCGCAGCAGGTGCGTAAGCGCGAGCCCGAAGATGACCGATATCAATATACCAAAGTAGTCAAACATCCAGATCTCGAAGCGGGAACGACAAATGGTAGTTTGTCCTACGATCTCTGCGCTGTATAGCGTCCATGGTCGCTTTGATTCCGCACAACGTACGGACATTTCTCGGATTGTGGATCAAAGATTGGGGGACTGTTTGCGACGATCCTTTTGACCAGGGGAACATCAGCGTGGAGCCGATTGTGATTTCAAATGAGTCCTGAACGGCTTTCGTAGCGGTCACTCGGAATACCACACGAGCAGACAATGTCTGTCAGACGGAGTTCTAGCTTTCACAGATCAAGGCTCGCCGGCGTCGGATTTTATTGCCTGCTCATTTGCGTAAGAATTGATTTAACGGTCAATGCCGGCGGTTCCGCACAAATTTGGGTGCATTTTTTGGGTCACGGAAATCAAGACTTTACAATCTCAGCGGTCTCGTAAATATTTGATTTTCCTGGGAAATGGTGGCCAGGGAGGGAATTGAACCCCCGACACGCGGATTTTCAGTCCGCTGCTCTACCAACTGAGCTACCTGGCCTAATTCAAAGAAGCCGCGTATTAAACAGGCGCACCTCCTCTTCGTCAATGAACAATCACAAAATCAGCCACTTACAGTGGATTCGCCGCCCGCCAGTGCCCCATATTGCCTTCTTTTGGCCCTATGTTGGCCCTACTTCGGCACATATTCGGCAGGTTTCTCAGACCCTCCTCCGAAGAGAAACTTCTCCATCTCAGCCACCAAAAAGGCCCGCGCCTTAGGCTCAATGGTCGTCAGCCGATTCTCATTGATCAGAATGGTTTGATGCGCCACCCACTGCGCCCACGCCTCCTTCGACACATTGGCATAGATACGCTTGCCCAACTCACCCGGGTAAGTCAGGTAGTCGAGACCCTCGGCCTCGCGCTTCAACAAAACACACATTACACGTCGCGCCATAGCCGCAATATTACGCTAACCGCCCACACCCGTGGCCAGTCGTTCCAACAACAACCGAATCGGTTGCGGCAAACCCACCCGCACCGGCACCACCCGCACCGTCGTCGCGCCACTAACCACGCCAGTGGCCGTGGCCGCCAACAACGGATACCAAAGCCGATCACAATCATCACCCTCACGAACACCCACCACACCAACAGCGCCCACCCCACCAATAACCCCATCCACCCGCACACACAAGGGCCGCAAGCGCAGGTCGAAATGCGTAAACGCATGATCAATCACCGGCAACCACCGTCCGCTTAAGCCCACGCCTAAACCCAACTCCTGAACACACCACTCCAACGCCGACGACTCATCCGCAAATTGCGGCGGCGACCACAACCCACCCCACACCCCTCGCAAAGGCCGACGCTCCAACAACACCGCGCGCGCATCGCCCTGCTGCAATTCAACAATGAGCAGTATCCCTTCTCTTGCTTGCCGCAGCCGGCGGGGTTTCACACCGGGTAAGGTCGCTTGACGTCCCTCGCGTGCCGCCACACATAGCGCAATCATCGGGCAACGCGCGCAGGCAGGCCTCGCCCGAGTGCAGAGCGTCGCACCCAAATCCATAATGGCCTGGGTGTAAGCCGCTACTTCATTCTGAGGAGTACAAACTTCCGCAGTTTCCCATAACTCTTTCACGACCTCGGGCGAGCTAGGATCACCCGCGATACCAAACACCCGCGCGAGCACGCGCCGAACATTGCCATCGAGTATGGCGTGCCGCTGGCCCATGGACAGCGCCAGTATCGCGCCCGCGGTCGAGCGTCCGATGCCCGGCAGCGCCATCATTGCTTCAAGCGTCACCGGAAATTCGCCACCCCGCGTGGCGACGAGTGCATTCGCGCAGGCGTGCATATTACGCGCGCGCGCGTAGTACCCCAGACCCGTCCACAAATGCAACACCTCATCTAGTGGCGCAGCCGCTAAGGATTGCAGGGTTTCAAACAGCTGCATAAAGCGCTCGAAGTAAGGGATCACCGTGGCGACTTGAGTCTGTTGTAACATCACCTCAGACACCCACACGCGGTAGGGTGTAGGGTCTTGTTGCCACGGTAGATTTTTGCGCCCGTGCAGCTCGAACCAAGCCAGCAATGCCGGCGCGAATTGCGCCGCCTGCGGTTTACCGGTCACGGCTTACCAAACAATCCTTTCAATTGGTCCTGTAACAAATCTTTGACCTTCTCCTGCACTTTCTGCTTGAGCTGGCCCTTGGCTAAGGCTTCGAGATCGGGGCGCACTTGAGGCTTTGCCATCAAGCCGCTGATGCGGACCGGAATTTCCACCGCCGACTTGCCCGCGCCTTGCGCGATGCTGGCGAGCACTTGGTAGTCAATGGCCTGCGAGCGCAAATTGGCGTTGCCCTGCCCCGTTACTTTCAAGCCCTGCGAGGCAATCATCAAATCTTTAGTGGTTGCCACGCCATTGGTGATATCCGCCGAGGCTTTAAAGGCATCAAACTTAGTGCGATTGCTACTTGAGCCTGCGGGCAAATCTTGGCGCTTGATCAGCGCCTGAGCACGGCCTAACTCAAACCATAAATCCAATCCCTCGATCGCGCCGTCGTTAAGATTAGCTTCAATGCGGCCATTCATCGTGCCCACGAGAGCGTCCATGGTGCCGCCGCGGGCATTCGCCCTGATGCTCAAATTTCCGTGACCGGAGAGCCGCTCGCTTTTCATGGTCGCCATGAGCAACGACCGCATGTCGATGCCGGTCAGTTGTTGGTCCACTTTAATCGCCGGCATGTTACCGCGACTATCGAGCGTCACGTCACCGGAATAATGACCGCCGAGAAATTGCGCCTGCGACGGAAACAATCGCACCACCCCGTCCTTGGAATTGACGGTGAGTTTTATATTAGTGAAATCCATATTGGATAAGCGCGCGCTCCCCACGGTCAAAGTGCCGTTAGCATCAATCCCTTTCATGGTTGCGGTTGGCAACTCGAACGGCTTTTGCACCGGATCAGGTTTTTTCTTCTCCGGTTCTAAGTAGCGATCCACATCGATTTTATCCACGCCCAACTCAAAGCGTATCGCGTTGGTGGCCAAATTGGTCACCGCGACTTTTCCCTGTACCTCTGTTTGATCCAAGCTGAGGTGTAAATTCTCTAACTGCGCGCTCTGTCCCCCATACGCGAAATCACCGGAGGCCAACAGCTTAGCCAAGACCGCCGGGTCCTTGGTCGTCTTAGTGACCCCCATTTTCCCTAAGAATGCGCGTAAATCCAGTGGGGTTAATTTGAAGGAACCCACCATCGACAAAGCATCGATGAGTTTCGTGCCCTGCATCGCGCCAGACACTTGAGCGCCCGCAAATCCCAGAGCGAATGACGGTACCGCTAATGACTGCGCGTTTAAGTCCAAGGCCAGCGCGGGTACCGTTAAGTCCCAGGGCAGGTCTGCGGTCGCCGGTTTCGGGCCTGCGACTCCCAGCTTCGGGTCTGTGGCGGCCGGTGGCTGAAGCCAATGACCACTCATGGCTAATTGGCTCAATTTGTATTGTTGTGCCGCCGAATCAATGTCGAGGGACATTTTAGCCGCGACGCTCACCCGCGCGGCTGC
The DNA here is from genome assembly GCA_043738945.1 of Gammaproteobacteria bacterium. Taxonomy (GTDB): domain Bacteria; phylum Pseudomonadota; class Gammaproteobacteria; order Steroidobacterales; family Steroidobacteraceae; genus Bog-1198. The sequence continues at coordinate 10,496 of JAYUFB010000014.1, read as the reverse complement.
CTCGCCGCGATTGCAATCAAAACTAAAGGTGATGGGAACGACTGACTTCTCCGCGATCGCACCCGTTTCAAAATTGAATTTTTCTAACACGATATTTTGATAACTGACGCGGCTATCGCGTATCTTGATTCCAGCAAGGCCTCCAAAGGTACCGCTGGTGGACGCGTCTTTCTTAGGGACCGCTTCCTTTTGCCCACCGAAGCCCTCCCAATTACCCTTACCATCGGCGTTGCGCAACAGACGAAGGTCCAACCCATCCACAGCGATTTCGCCCACTTCCAGACGCTTCGAGAGCAATGGCAGTAATTTTATGCGGACGGAGGCGCTTTGGAAGGATACGAAAGGTTGGGTGGTGAAACCTGCTGGGTTGCCGAGCTGCGCTTGGCCTAACTTGAGCGCGATCCAGGGGAACACGGATAATTTGATGTCGCCCGGTAACACGAGCTCGCGGCCCGTGACCTCGCGTACTTTGCTGACGATTCTGCCTTTGTAATCGTTGGGGTTGACCATCAGCCAAATGCCCAATAAGGCCAAGACCAGCAAAAGCACGAGGCCGCCTAAGCAATAGCCGACAATTTTTAAAGGGGACATGGGGAGTACCGCTAAGAATAGGAGCGTCGATGATAACGCAATCGGCAAGAGAACAGATCGCAGGTTATTTAGCATAGAATCGCGACATGACGCCCGCCATCAAGCACCTGCAAACCTGCGAACCGCGACTCGAAGAATGGATTGAACGACTGGGCATTATAAAAATGCCCGGCAGGGGACTGGGCGACCCCTATCACGCACTATTGGAAAGCATTGCGCATCAACAACTGGCCGGCGCGGCCGCGCGAGCGATTTGGGGGCGGGTATTGGCGCTTTTTGAGGGTGGAATTCCGCAAGCCGAGCGACTGGTCGGTTTAAGCGATGAACACCTAAGAGCAGCCGGACTATCGCGTAGCAAGATATTAGCCATGAAGGATCTATCGACCCGCGCACTTGCGGGCCAAGTACCTGATGCCAAGCGCATCAAGCAAATGCCAGATGCCGACATCTATCGAGAGCTGACCGCGGTGCGAGGAGTGGGCCCCTGGACGGTCGATATGCTAATGATTTTCACCCTCAGGCGACCGGACGTCATGCCGGCCACCGATTTTGGCGTGCAGAAAGGCTTTCAGCTGCTGTATCGAAAACGACTCATGCCGACGCCCAAGCAACTCCTTAAGAGTACTGAAAAATGGAGTCCGCACCGATCCACCGCCGCGCTTTATCTATGGAAAATTGCGGATGCCGCCAAAAAGCCCAAGTCACTTGCGAAATAGCGAATCCAACGCCGATCGCGATCGATCGATTTCATCGGTATTCTTAGCGACGTACGCCCCCGCCTTAGGCTTGAAGTGATCGCAAAAATTCGCTTCGGTCTTGTTGCGAACCTCCTCCGCCGTAGGCTCCTTACAATGAGTCGCATAGCGTGTGTCGTACTCGACGCACAATTTGCACACATGCAACTCCACATTGCACGCCTTGCACACGTCTAAGCGACGTAGCGGCAGACTTAAGTCCGCGAGGGAAGCGCCGCAGTGCCAGCAGGATAGGGCGTTCATTTTCAGTAGTTAACCCCGTAAAAGCACGATTTTCAAGTGGTAGCATTGTCCAATGGGGTATGAGTCTGAGCAGGGGGTGTGATTCCAACGGGGTATGAGTCTGAAGGGGTAGCGGAGATCGGTCACGATGCAAGGCATGGTGATCCAAATGAACGACGAGCAATTCCAGACCCTGACCCAACTTCAGGCCTTTTTAGACGGGACCTTAGCGTTAGATTTTGCAGTCCTCGGTCCCCAGCGGTATGGGTTTATCGCCCGCACGTTATGCCGCTTTAGCTACTCGCGCCTAAAGCGCACCGAGAAGGCCGTGGTGCTGCGATTTTTGGAAAGGGTCAGCGGGTATTCTCATTAACAGCTGACACGGCTGGTCAAGCGCAACGCCGAGCGTGGACCCTTGGTCAAACGCCTTCATGGCTCGCGCACCAGCTTTTCCCGTACTTTCACGCGTGCCGACGTGCTATTGCTGGCCCATACCGATTCCCTGCATGGCACGCTCTCCGGACTTGCCACTAAAAAACTCATGGAGCGTACCTGGCGCCTATTTAGCGATCCACGCTATGAGCGCCTTGCCCAAATCTCGGTGGCACACCTGTATAACCTGCGCCAGCGCAAGCGCTACCTCCAACGACGCCAGGTGTGGACTAAAACCCGACCGGTTACCGTACCCATTGGCGAGCGCCGTGCTCCGAGGCCCGAGAATCGGCCCGGGTTTTTACAGCTCGACAGCGTGCATCAAGGCGATCAAGACGGATTGAAGGGTGTTTGTCACATCAATGCCGTGGACTGCGTGACCCAATTCGAAGTAGTGGCCACCCGCGAGCACATCAGCGAGGCGTTTCTCATTCCCGTGCTCGAAGAAATGCTATCAAGTTTCCCCTTTAGAATCTTGGGTTTTCATACCGACAATGGGTCTGAATACATCAACCGCCACGTGGCCCAATTACTCAACAAATTGCTCATTGAGGAACAAACCAAATCACGCCCCCGCCACAGCAACGACAATGCTCAAGCGGAATCTAAGAACGGCTCGATTGTGCGAAAACACCTAGGATACAGCCATATTCCGCAACGCTTCGCAAGCCTCGTGAATGACTTTTGTCGCCAACACCCCAACCCTTACGTCAATTTTCATCGCCCTTGCTTATTCGCCAAAACCATTACCGACGCCAAGCGTCGGCAGCGAAAACACTATCCCTATAAATTCATGATAACGCCCTATGAGAAGCTCAAATCATTGCCCGAAGCCGCGCAATACTTCAAGCCCGGAATCACCTTTAACCAACTGGATGCGCTCGCCACCGCAATCAGTGATAATGACGCTGCTCAGCAATTAAACAATGCGCGAGTTTCTCTGTTTACAATCATTTCTAACCGATCGAGATCCGCTGCCTAGATCCTTACCCTGACCCTTCGCTCAGACTCATACTTGGATTGGAATGTACTGTGATTACTGGCATTTTTGTGTATCTCGTTCCCACTATGTGCGAAACTTTTCGCATATAGTTATGATACAAAGATTGACCCCGCAATGAAAGCCAAGCTACCTTACGATCGAAGCGCCGATCCCCTTAAAGATGCCACCCTTGTGGCGCTCGAAGGGGTAATTGATCCACTGATGGAATTAGTCATTGATGCTGGAGTCACAGTAGCGGAATTAATTAAAATCATACGGAACAGAGCTGTCAGAGTCGCGACGCGACGCGTTCGCGGCCAAATTGGTCGTAATAGTAACTCCCGCGTCAGTATTATGACTGGACTTCCACGCTCCGAGATATCTCGCATATTAAGGCCACCGGAGTTCCGTCCGACTGCAATTGGAACTCAACATCCCGCACGGCGCGTCCTCGAAGCCTGGTACAGAACACCATCATTTTTGGCATCGTCAGGCGATCCCGCCGAAATTCCAATTTTTGGTAAGCGACGTAGTTTTCAATATCTCGTAGAACATCACGGAGGGGGTATACCGGTTCGAGCCATGTTGGATGAGCTCATACAAATGGACGCGGTTGTGCACCTGCCTGAGCAAAGAGTAAGAGCGAAATCCCGCGTGCCAATTTTGCGCGGACTCACGCCCGGAGCAATCAAATCCATCGGGGAGCGCACTAGAGATCTGCTAGAAACCTTGACTCGGAATTTGAGGCAGGTCACTCATCCACTCTTTGAAGCAACCGCAATATCTAATTATACAGATCGTGACATGTTGACAATGATCCGTAGAGAAATCGCTGCACAGGGCGCAAATTTTATTGGCGGTGTTGACTCGCTGCTCACTCGATCTCAGTCACGAGGTCACCGAGCCCGTGACGGCAGCAGATGTACCAATGACAAGCTGTGTCGAGTTGGGGTGACCGTGTATTATTTCCAAGAAATTCCCCAAAGTGGCGACGAATTGGAATCCAAGACGAGCATTAGTAGGCGACGAAATCTTAAGCGAAAACGTGCTATTAATTAATTCCGTACCCGTGTATGCGACTCGACGCAGAGATAAAGGGGTTAGAAAATAATGAGCAATGCCTACCAATCATCAATCGAGGCAATTCGACAACAAGCGGCTTCGGTGCTTTTGAATTCAGTGATTAAATTTCTTTCTGCCAATAATTTATCACCCGAGTGGATTAGAAAGGCATTAAACACAGCACGCAACGGAAGCCCGCTCGCCCGTGACGCAGCTAAATTTCGAAAAATGATAGGAGCATATGAGGACTTGGGGATCATTGTTTCTACTTGGTTTGTCAATCCAAAATATCTCGACGCGTCGGGCACCCCCCGGCCACTTAATACCGGCCGCGGCAGCACATCCATTGAAAGCCTGGTACGGGCATCACGCGTCGGCACTTCCGCATTGTTGGCGATTAAGCTGCTACGCCAGTCCCCAAGTATAAAAATTGATGAACAAGGCAATATGTATCCGACAACGCGTGTATTTATATTACCCGGGTTTGACCTCCCTAGAGCCGCGTTGGTAATCGAGCGGTATCTTGAAACTTCACGTGGAAACGCATCATCAAGTTTGGGGACGCGTGAATTGCTGCTAGATAGAAATTGCCATGTTCCTAAGGTTAACCTTCGTAATTTTGCCCCAATTATGAGAGATATTAAGGAGCGCGGTACCGCGTTTATGGATTCGGTAGATGGGGAGATTGATAGCCATCGTCTCACTAAACGCGAGCGCAAGGGAACTGGGGACGTGGACGTTTTTGTTTTCGCTTGGACAAGCGCAAATCGTAAAGTGTTGAAGAAAAAGCCGAAACGCATTTCCGAACGAAAAAGACAACGAACGGCATATTGTCGATAGAGTTTTGTTCGATTACATACCAATAGAACAATATTAATACAAATAAATGTGCCAGCGAAAAAGGCGGAACAACGCTAGTAGGTTGCCACCAGTTCTGCTATTCGCAATTTGTATTGCTCCGCTTGACACCAAGACTCGAGTTTGTTTGTCTTTCAAGATTTCGTTACCACTAACTTAATAAACCACTCGCAGTCCCTAGGCACTGCGAGTGGTTTTCATAACTTCCAAAATGTTAATTAGTCCCCGCCTGTGCGCCTGGTCTGACCGAGTTGGTCCCCGCTTGTGCCATCGGCTTGACCGAGTTGGTCCCCGCTTGTGCCATCGGCTTGATCGCGAACGCCACTCTCGGCGCGCCAGCAGAAGCTGATACGCTCACCATTAGGCCAGCGCCCAACACGATAGCGCCAGCGATTACACTTAATTCCTTCTTCATTAAAATGCCCCTTCAATGCTTGAGTTTATTACGCAACTTCTCTTCATCATCTTCATTCACTACATAGTGATAGAAACCAATTCCTGTCCGAACAGCGCCTACTTGCCCTTCGACATCATGTTTTGACAACCAATCGTCGATGACATTGGCAAATTCTTGACCTTTGACCCTAATAAATTGGTCGAACTCCTTTAGGGCGTCCTTATTGAGTCCATGCAGAGTGAAAATAATTCGCTCCATTAAACCCTTTCCGCCTGCGGATTCTGCTTGTTGGTTAGCAACCAACGTCTCAATATGATTGTGTACGACGTGTGCCAGCATCATGAGACTCGCGGCACTCATTGGGGCTGGAACATAAGATCGCTTGATAGGGCGGTAAATTTCTTCGCCCACCTGCTTAACCGCACCAATTTCAATAAACTTCAATAGGACAATACTTGCATCCAGCGACGGGTTTACTGTCTTAACGAGGTCTGTAAAACTTTGCTTGCCACTCGTGGGCTCTGCACTCGTTTTGCATTCAAAATCCAGTTCAAGGGGTAAGCCATACGCACCCACGAACCTTCGATCCACGTGCCACGTATTTAAAATAGCGGCTAAATCGGTCCACAAATATTCTGGACTTTTGGGCAACCAATTTGATTCTGATGATTTAATTTTAGAAACAATTTCCACGGGCAATCCTGTCATGGACGCGACTATTTCATCACTGGCAACTCTGCCTGTTTTTTCGATTTCTCCGACAGCAACATCGACGTAAGCGGCTTGCACTACTTTCTCCAGTTCACTCGCCGTTAATCCATTTTTTTGCGACAGACGTACTAGGGGCTTCAGCACATGCTGTAGCGCCAGTAATAGGACCTGTTTAACAGATTCTGCCATAATTGTCATATTACGCAATTTTTGTTGCGGCACGTCACATATATTCATGATTATCGCATCGCAGCATTGCGCTATTAATTCAAGTAGCTTTGGAAATTGTGTCAGATTTCAACAATGAGGGGGCCGAAAATGGTTTGTCGTCTATCGTACCTCGCTGGAATGGGCCTGATCGCGATATGGGCCGGCGGCGCGTGCTATCGGTCAGCTCCTACTACCAACGACACTCAAATACTGCGCCGGGCGATCGGAGGCGAGCCGGCATCGCTCGATCCGGCGGCGGTGGCGGATTTCTTTGCCTATCAGGTGATGGACGACCTGTACGAAGGACTCACCGTGGAATCCGCGAGCGGCGAGGCGCTACCGGGTGTGGCCGAATCCTGGACAATTGAGGAATCGGGGCGCTTGTACACGTTTCAGCTTCGCATCAGCGCGCGATGGTCGAATGGCAAGCCCGTACGGGCGCAAGAATTCGTGACGGCATGGCGCAGGGTCGTCAATCCTAAAACAGCGTCTCCCGTAGCCGATAACCTGCGCCTAATAGCCGGAGCGAGTGCCATTATTGAACGCCGAGCATCACCAGACTCGCTCGGTGTCTCCGCTCCATCGGATCATATTTTGGTCGTTCATTTAGAGCAACCGGCAGCCTATTTCCCCCAACTACTGACGCAATCGGCGACTTACCCTGTCTATTCGGACAGTAGTGCCCGCAGTCACCTTGCGGGTGACCACGTTTCAAATGGCCCATTCGCGCTCGCGCAGTGGGTCATCGGAAGCGAAATTCGACTCGTCAAGAATTCTCAATATTGGGACCGAGAAAAAGTAAAACTAAACCAAATCGAGTATCACATTCTGACAAATGATAGCTCTCAATACGCTGGGTTTCGTTCGGGTGAACTCGATATGACCGATCAAGTCCCCACCAATGCGATCGCGGCACTGCGCGCATCCCATTCGACAGATCTGTTCCTTAATCCCTTGCTGAATACCGCCTATTACGGTTTAAATCTCACAACAAAACCCTTTAAGACGAATATAAAACTGCGTCAGGCTCTGGCGATGGCCATTAATCGTCAGAAAATTGTGGAACAGCTAGCAGCAGGACAACTCCCCGCGTTTGGCTTTGTACCGCCGGGAACCTGGAACTACCAAGGGCAATCCTGGTCCTGGGCAACGATGAATGAATCCGGCAGGATTGCCGAAGCAAAACGGCTATACGCCGAATCGGGGCATTCAATCACTAACCCACTACACCTGCGATTACTCCTAAATACTAACGTGGGCATTAAAAATACCGCGATTATAATCGCGGCGATGTGGAAAGAAGTTCTCGGGATCGATACTGAATTAGTAATCGAAGAGAATCGTGTTTTTCTGGAAACTCGTCATGATAAATCTCGATGGGAGGTTGCGCGGCTCGCGTGGCTCGCCGACTTCAATGATGCCTCTAATTTCCTAGATATTTTTCGAGCGAACTCACCCAACAATGATTTCGGATATTCGAACCCACAATTTGAGGATATCCAAAACGATGCGGCCAAAACCTCCAGTGTCGCGCACCGGCGGCACCTGCTTGAAACGGGTGAAAAAATCGTGTTAGACGACTATCCGGTAATTCCTCTGTATTATTTCGTCTCAAAGAGGCTTATTAAATCCTATGTTGCGGGCGTGCAAAAAAATCCTTTAGATCGCCATGCGTCGAAGTGGATTTCAATAGTGCCGCATTGACGGAAGGTTTAGAATGAGTGTCCCCTTTAATACCACGCGCTTGCCGTTCCCCCTGACATGAGTCGCGAGTGGTGGCTGACGATGTTCGGTTTGACTTTTCGAGCGACCGTATCCGCTCAATCAGTGGTTGAAGATGCCTTTGGACCCGCCATCGGGATTCAAAGCGTCGGACTGTATTCGCCCACGGATGCGCGCGGTTTCAGCCCGCAACAGGCAGGGAATCTGAGAATCGAAGGATTGTATTTCGATCAACAAACGGGAGCAACAGCACCCTGCCTCGCGCGCGAGACGACGATAAACATTGGATTAGCCGCGCAGCCTTATGACCTTCCTTCGCCTACCGGCATTGTTGATATACATTTGCGTACACCCAACGATCAGAGTGCTTTTACCGGATTTATGAGTCTTGGGCCTTTCAATGGGTTAGTCCTGCAACTCGACCAGCAACTTCCGTTGATCTCCAAAGTTTTGGATGTCGATATTTGCATGGGCTATTTTAGGAATGTCAATGTGGATCTCGCGAAACGGGATCAAAGCACCGAGTACGGCGTCAACGTTCGATGGCATCCTACCAGTTCATTCGAAGTTATTCCTTTTGGGTCGTACCTTACGGGTACCGATCGCGAAGTACTGCCGAGTGTCTACACCGACGGTACAGCATCCCTCCCTTTTTTTCGCCAATCGAATCTCGGAAGTCAACGTTGGACAAATCAGGGCTGGCGAATGATGAACGTGGGTACCCTCGTCAAGACGAGTTTTGATACAGGATGGAATATGGCAGCCGCGTTATTCCGGTCGCAAGAGCACGACCCTGCCAACTGGGTTCCGTATGTAGTGCTTCAAGCCACCGGAATCATCAGTTCGGCACTCGATTTCGCGCCGCCACTCCAAGCTGACTCAACCTCAGGAGAAGTGAGGGCAATTCGAGAATTGCAATCAGGAACTCATTCACATCGACTAGAACTGTCAATCAGAGGCCGTTCTGTTATTCGCAGCTTTGGCGGTGACGATAATATTAATTTGGGCAACATTGCTTCTTTGAACATCGAACAGACAGTGCAACCAGCCACTCTATTGACACCGCAAAGCCACGATCTAACCCGCCAATTGGATGTGGGCGCAACGTATGAGGAACGATGGAAAGGATGGGGCTCGATGGGTATCGGTTTGCTACACAGTCATTACGCACGTACGGTAGAACTTCCTGATCTCGGCGCGTCGACTTCGCGCGCCAACCCTAATTTGTTCAATTTTCGATTTACAATCGATAGGGGCGATCACTTAATTTATTATGGTAGCTTTATCCAAGGATTGGAGGACTCAGCTCAAGCGCCGGTGTCAGCGATCAACCGCGGGGAGCCGCCCATCGCCGCGCGGACTCGACAAGTGGACAGCGGAATACGGTATGCGCCCAACGACTCTTCCCGTTATATTTTCGGTGTATTTGATATTCATAAACCGTACTTGAATGTCGATGATACGGGCGTCTACCGGGCCATCGGTCAATTGCGCAGTTCAGGTATCGAAACCTCTGTTAGCTATGCTCACCATGATTTCACCGTACTCGCCGGCGCAGTGCTGCTGAGGTCCCGCATTAATAATTCCATTTTGCCGGGAACCCTCTCAAGCCTCGAACCCCTCGGCGCGATCCCGTTGACCTTACTGGCGACCACTAACTATGCGCCCCCAAAATGGGGTCCGTGGTCGGTTTCGTTACAATGGAACTGGCTTTCGCGCAGAAATGTGTCGACCGATAACACCCTTCGCCTTCCCGCGCTATCGACTGCGGGGGTCGGTGTGTTGTGCCGCTGGAAAACGGGGAGTCAAAACTGGTTAGCGCGATTAGACGGATTTAACTTGGCTGACGCTCAAGGTTTGCATGTCTCGAGTCTTAGCTTAGTCGTTCCGGAGCAACGGCGGCGTTTTTCATTGACATTTTCCACTGACCGATAAGGTGGTTTGCGCATCATTATGTAGTTTGGCAAGCGAGCGAGGAGTAACACGGACGCTGCAGAGACGCACGAAATCATGGGCAGGATACGAATCTGATTGCAGGAATCGTCATGGCGGTAGAAGTGAATCCAGAGACGACGCAAGCGCAGCGCTTCGATTGCCGCATGGACTGGGTCGGCTTCTGCGTTACCCTTTTCGAGGCTAAAGCAGTGTTCATACACACTACGGGTTGCATACTCGACAAGGAAAATTATGTGATAGGCTACACCGAATATTTCAACCGTCTCAATACTTCCACTGCTGCTCCGACTACTACCCGCTGGAGCCACGGTTTGCGGCGCGGGATTCGCACCCACTAGAAAATTTCACCTTCGCGCGACCATGCAACACTCGAAAGACATCTAAAAAGGAGTCAACAGAAACTTACACAAACTCACTATCGCAGAATATTTTTCGTCATATTGACTCTAGCTACTCGCTAGCCAAACAAAACTGTCGCAATTTAGAAACGCTTCAAACACCAAATTTAGAAAACAAAAGCTCAACCGGCTTTCATTACCCAATCGGCCGCTAATTCAAATATCACATTTATCTAATCGTCGTCATGCGCAGACAGAGT
>JAYUFB010000013.1:0-7182 GCA_043738945.1 Gammaproteobacteria bacterium | reverse complement strand
AAGGCCGGTAATCAGGTCATTCCAAAAGATTTATCCCAACTAGAGTACGGGGTGTCGGTCACCGACTCGTGTATTGATTGGCAAACTACTGAGACCTTGTTGCTCAAGTTGCACGAGTCCTTATTGACATTGAAGAATTAAAAATCGGCAACTTATTTGATTATTCATTAGCGCCAGTGGGCGGTCGGGATATTGATTTTCCCAGCCAATCGATTCGCGCTAGCGCTGCCGTTAACCAGAAGAGCCTGGTCAGCCTGACTCATATGAGGTAAGTCGCTCGAACTATTGCCATAGGCGATGATCGGCAATCCCGGATATCGGCTGCGTATTTGCGCTAGGCAGCGAACCTTTTCTTCACCCTGGCGATTAGCTGTGAGGAGGTGACCATCGAGTCTCGTTCCTTGCCATGCGATCTCGGTACACAAAGTGAGTTCAAATCCCAGTAGCGCACCAATACGCGGTACATAAAGGTCGGGACTTGCGGATAAGAGCACCAAATGGTGGCCGGCGGCTCGATGTGCCTCAAGTGCATGGAGTGCGGCTGCCCTAAAAGCTCCTGAAGCTTGCAAATGGCTTACAAAGGTAGCGGCATAACTATTAACCGCGTCGCGCTGGGCATGGCCCATGATGGTGCGAATAAGTTCGGACTTTAAATGGCCACGACCTTCAGGATCGCCGCGACACTGGTCCAGGCAGAAACGGAATGCCAATATCGGCAATCTCCACAGCCGCACCAGGTTTCGCGGTTGCCTTTTAAGATATCCCCCTAGAAAAGGCAGCAAGGTATCGCTCCAAGTCAATGTACCATCGAGATCAAACAATGCCACGGTGTGGTTTGACTCTGTGGCAGCGACTGTTGCTTGCATTTGACTACTATATACTTGGGCGCACAGAAATCAGAGGAATCAATGAAAATGAGATTTCAATTAAGTTCGCGACCAGTAATTTTGATGGCTGTCGCTGCACTGACCTTCGGAGCGGTAGGTTATTCACTTGCCGCCGAAGTATCGGGTTTTGTGAACGTCAAGTCTCTGGATGGCATTGACGAATATCGCCTGGAGAGCAATGGGCTCACGGTTTTGTTGGCGCCAGATCACTCGGCGCCCGTCGTCACCTTTCAAGTGACTTATCGAGTGGGTTCGCGCAATGAAGTGACCGGTACCACGGGGTCAACTCATTTGTTAGAACATTTGATGTTCAAAGGCAGTGAGGGTTTTAATGATCCCAAGGGTAATAGCGTTAAGCAATATTTGGAGCGGGTCGGTGGACAATACAACGCGAGTACAGGGGAAGATCGTACCAATTACATAGCAACTCTGGGGCGTGCGAATTTAGAGGGTTATATTGCCATTGAAGCGGATCGCATGCATCGTCTGTGGTTGCATGACGCTGACAAACAATCCGAAATGACGGTGGTGCGCAATGAGTTTGAACGGGGTAAGAACAATCCCGATTCGGTACTGATGGAAGAGGTGACGGCTGCGGCTTACCAAGCGCTGCCTTATCATCATTCGGTAATAGGTTGGCGCAGTGATATTGAAAATGTACCCATCGGAAAATTACGAGACTTTTACGATACATTTTATTGGCCGAATAACGCGACTGTTTCGGTGGTAGGCGATATAGATCCAGTCGCCACTCTGGGATGGATTAAGAAATATTACGGTGCTTATCCGCGTTCGCAGAGCGAAATTCCACACATGTACACCGAAGAGCCGGCGCAGAGCGGGGCGCGTCGAGTAACGGTTAAACGTCCGGGAGAACTAGGTACCGTCATAGTTGCGCACAAGGTTCCGAACGGGCTTGATAAGGATCAACCCGCCTTAGATATGCTCGATTCCATTTTGAGCTCAGGGAAGAACGCACGTCTTTACCGGGCACTAGTCGATCACGGTCTTGCGTTGAATGCAGGAGCCGATGTCGGTTTGCGACGCGATATGTCGCTGCACGTGCTATTCGCATCGCTTGCACCCGGCGCTACGCATGATGGCGTCGAGAAAGCTCTGCTCGCAGAAATTACAAAAATTAAGGAAAGCGGAGTTACAACCGAAGAAATCGACCGAGTGAAACAGCAATATTTGGCCGCCGATGCCTATAAACGCGATGGCACCGCGGGTATTGCGGCCGAACTCAACGAATGGGTTGCGATCGGCGATTGGACTGAATACGTGAAATTTCCTCAGAAGATTGCACTAGTTACTGCTGCCGATGTGCAACGCGTCGCCAAACAGTATTTCAACGAAGATCAAAGCACGACGGGTTGGTTTATACCGGTCCTACCGCCGGCGGAGAAGGGTACGTGAAACAGTCATCTATATTAGTTTTCGGTTTTTTGCTAAGTGGCGTGGTCAGCGCGTCGATGCTAGAGCACACGCACCGCTCCAAAGTCGCAGGTATCGATGTCATTACCTATGCGAGCGCGGTCAAAGATGTCGTGGTTATCTCAGGCGCAATGCCTGCAGGGGACGCTATGGCCGATCCCAGCAATGCAGCCGTGCCCACTTTAAGCGGAATGATGCTTGACCGCGGCACTACTAGCCGCGATAAGTTCGCCATTGCGCAATTGCTGGATAATGTGGGTGCCAGCATATCGTTTAATGTCAGCACTCAATCCTTAAGCATTTCAGCAAGGTGTCTCAAGAAGGACTTGAAGTTAGTAATCGCATTGCTTGCCGATGATTTACGCAATCCGAAATTGCTGCCGGGAGAGTTTGCTAAAGCCAAGCAACAACTGATCGGTTCGTTAGAAGCTTCTTCACAGAGTACCGACGCACGCGCGCATGAGAGTTTTTCTCGTGCAATATTCCCTGACAGCCATCCCAATCATGCGCCGGCAAGTAGTGAAGTCCTAGTAGCCGCAAAACGCGCAACGCTAGCGGATGTGAAAGCCTTCCAGGCGAAGTTTTACGGTCCTTTGCATCTGACGTTAGTCGTGGTGGGCGATGTAGTTTCGCAAGACGTTATCACTGACATAGATCATGCCTTTGCCGGTTGGGCAGGGGGTCAAGATTATATACGGGCTAACAATCCTGCTGAAGCGGCGGCAGGTGTGGAGCGTCTGGTGCCGCTAAGTGACAAACCCAGCGTGTCAGTTATTTTGGGGCAACCGACCGGTTTGCAATATCGTGACCCCGATGCGCTAGCCTTGCGCGTGGGCACTGCTATCTTCGGCAGAGGTTTCACCGGTCGCTTGATGTCCACGGTACGGGATAAAGAAGGCCTAACCTATGATATTGGTGCGGGCATGATGGATGATAGCATCACCGATGGCGCATGGAGTATTACGGCAAGCTTTGCACCGGCTTTACTGGATAAGGGTATGGTCTCCACGCGTAGGGAGTTAGACCGTTGGTGGAAGGACGGTATCACTGAGAAGGAACTCAGTGAGCGCAAGCAAGGACTCATCGGTGGATATCAGGTCGGGCTATCAAGTACCGCAGGAGTTGCCTTCGCGATCGTCAGCGCGGTGCAACGCGGATATGATTTGAGCTGGCTTGACCAGTATCCGGATGCGATCAATGCCTTGACCCGGGAACAAGTCAATCACGCCATTCACAGCCATTTGGATCCGGGAAAAATGACTGTAGTCAAGGCAGGCAGCATGCGGTTGGGTGCGCAATGATGAAGTTTCCAACTTTCACTCTGGTTTGCGGGATGTTGGGCGGCTTTAGTGCGTATGCCGTTGAACTCAGTTCCGGAATTGAACTGCAATATCTGGATCACTCGGTACGTCCGCAAGACGATTTTTACCGGTATATTAACGGAAAATGGTTGGACGCTACGGTCATACCGGCTGACAAAAGTTCTTACGATTCGTTTGATATTGTGTATGACAAGACCCAGGACCAACTGCATACGATTGTGAATGAATTGACAAAATCGCAGAAAGTTACTGACGCCGAGCAGGTAAAAATTGTTAATTTGTACGCGAGTTTTATGGATGAGCCGGCACTAGAAGAGCGAGGCGGAAAGCCATTAGCTGCTGAATTCGCTCGCATCAACGCGTTGCAAAAAATCGAGCAAGTTCCCGCATTGATTGCACATTTAAATCGAATCGGTGTGACTGCTCCCTATGTTTCTCAAGTGCATCAAGATGCCAAGGATTCGTCGAAATACGTTTTCGATATTGGCCAGGCGGGTCTCGGGATGCCCGATCGTGATTATTATTTGGGAGCGGAATCTCAGTTGGTTAAAACTCGTGCACAATATGCTGAGCATATTGAGAGAATGCTTAAGCTATCGGATAATCCGGCCGCTAGACAAAATGCGTTAGCCATTGTAAAACTTGAACACGCGCTGGCTAAAATTCAATGGTCAAAAGTTGAATTGCGGGATCCGGTCAAAGCCTATAACAAGTATGAATTCGCCAAACTATCGGAACTTGCTCCGTCTTATAATTGGCAAGCATATCTTGACGAAGCGGGAGTCAAGGGTAGAACCAATTACCTGGTGGTATCGCAACCTAGCTACATTCACGGTTTCAATCAATTATTACGCAGTACTCCGTTGTCGGTCTGGCGCGAATACTTTCGTTGGCATGTACTGAGTTATTTCGCACCGTATCTGAATAAGGCGTTTGTCGATGAGCATTTTGCCTTTTACGGCGTCGTGCTCACGGGAGCAGAACATAATCGAGTTCGCTGGAAGCGCAGCCTTGAACTTATCGATTCATCGATGGGTGAGGCATTGGGGAAATTGTATGTGGCAGCCTACTTCCCACCAGCCGCCAGAGATCGTATTGAACAATTGGTGAAGAATTTGTTGGCAGCCTATCACGCCGATATTGGTGTGCTCGATTGGATGGGGCCTGAAACTAAACTTAAAGCGGATGAAAAACTTGCAAAATTCACGGCGAAAATTGGTTACCCCACTCGTTGGCGTGATTACGCGTTACTTGAAATCAAGCAAAATGATTTATTCGGTAATGTTAGACGTGCCGCAGAATTTGAGTATCAACGCAATATCAATAAATTGGGTCAACCGATAGATCGGAACGAGTGGGACATGACTCCCCAAACAGTTAACGCATACTACAATCCTGAGCGCAATGAGATTGTATTTCCAGCAGCTATTCTGCAACCGCCGTTTTTTAACGCTGAGGCCGATGATGCAGTGAACTACGGCGGTATTGGTGCGGTGATTGGCCATGAGATCAGCCATGGCTTTGATGATCAGGGTAGTCAATATGATGGAACGGGGAATTTATTAAGTGCTCCTGGTTGGTTTAAGGCAGAAGATTTGGTGAAATTTAAGGCCAAAAGTAGTGCGTTGGTTACGCAGTATTCCGCTTACTCGCCGGTGCCGGGATATCCGGTCAACGGCGAACTTACTCTCGGTGAAAATATTGCTGATAATTCGGGGCTTTCGATCGCCTATAAGGCGTATAAATTATCGTCAAGATCCGTCTCGCCACCTATCATCGACGGAATGAGTGGTGCGCAGCGATTTTTCATGGGCTATGCTCAAGTTTGGCGTGGTAAAACTCGCGATGCGGCCGCGATTCTTTATATTAAGTCTGATCCTCACTCTCCCGATAAATTCCGCGGCTTGCTTCCGGAAATGAATCAAGAACCTTTCGATGAGGCTTTTAGCGTCAAACCGGGTGATAAAATGTATCGGTCCGCAGAGCAACGTGTTTCGATGTGGTGACGAGCGCCACGGCCGGGCTTTTCTAAACCTTGGCGGTATCCTAAGAAGTCTTCGAGCACGCGCAGGCCCAGTTTGAAACGCTCGCGGCCGATATCCGCTACCACTTAAGTATTCGCCCAATATTTGACGTTGGTGTTGACAATTATTCTGGGTGCGGGCTTAATTAACCACGCTGCGAGCGGGATCTGTTAAAGGCATTGTTTTTATTAAAGAGAATGGTTTTAAAACAGGGCTTAGTTTCGGCGCTTGAGGGTTCTTGGTTAATTAAAAATTTATGAATTGAAATGGGGGGAAATGATAATGGCGAGTTCCTTAGTTAAATGTCTATTGGTTTCTTCACTGTGTCCCGTGCTTTCAACGATCGCATTAGCTGATACCAGTATGACCGTGGCGGATACTCCTGTCGTAGTAGGTATGGGTGGCTTTATCCGGGCTGATTATGGCACCGGTGATCGCTATTCAAATCTGGTGGGGAAAGACGTTTTGGGTATATCTAAGGCGGCGTTAGCCATCACCCCGACTACCGAAGACATTAAAGGCGTCTTCGTGATTGGTACCACGGCGCTCACGGATGGCAATATCAATCCCGATCACAATGGTCAGGTGGGAATTAAAGACGCCTATATCATCGTGGGTTATAACAAAGAAGTTGGGTTTTCATTCTCTGCTGGTGCCCAGCCTCTACTCTTTGGTTTAAAGCCAAACGGTTATCCCGGTGACAGTAGTTTGCAAGGCAATATTGACTACGGCGCTGCGGGCGGGTTTGCGGTCTCAAATCAAGCGGGACCCTCCCTTATAGGTACTTACAAGTTTACACCCGACATGAGCATACGCTTCGGGATGTTTGATCTGGCCAAGAGCAACGGACTGAATGGCTTCTCGACGGCCAACAATGGCTCAAAAATTACCGACAATTATTTCTTGCTGTGGCGCGGCAATAACTTAGGGGGCAGTGGCGTGTATGCGACAGCGGGAGCCGAAAGGACTTATGTGGGAGCGTCGAATGGCGAGGTTTTTGACTCCAGCAAGGGAATCTACTCAGTAGGCGTAGGTTATAAGCAAAGCATATTCGACATCTCGGTTGAAGGTATGTTTCTGGATGCTGCCATCGCGAACACTCAGAGTAAGGACACTTACATACGAGTCCATGGTTCAGTTGCGCCTGCACCGGATTGGACAATTTACGCCGATTATTCCAATGGTAACAAGTTGGGCGCGAGTACCTACCGGCTGGGTGGCAATTGGCAATTTCGCCGCCACTTAGGCTTTACTTTCGAGTATTCGGGTGACAACTATAGCTCGAGCAATAGCCTATATGCGGGTGGCTTTGTTAATGGGTCCGGCGCTACTTTTGGGCAAAGCGGCTCGAAGAATGTCCAGAGCATTGATTTGCGTTTGACGATGACGTATTAAGGTCTGACATAAAGGGGAAAGCAATGATAGATTTGAAGAACACCAGTCGGAGAGATTTTCTGTCCATATCGGGGCGCGCTGGATTAGCGACTTTGGTGGCGAGCGCGGTAGGGATTAACG
>JAYUFB010000012.1:0-7285 GCA_043738945.1 Gammaproteobacteria bacterium | reverse complement strand
ACTTTTGCGGCGCCGTAGGGCGAGCGCGGATAAAAAGCGGTAGTCTCGCGTTGCGGGATTTCTTGGACTTTGCCAAACATTTCCGAGGTCGATGCTTGGTAGAAACGCGTCTTGCCACTCAGGCCTAGAATTCGAACCGCTTCCAGGACACGCAAGGTACCCACGGCATCAGAATTTGCCGTGTACTCAGGGGTTTCAAACGACACTGCCACATGACTTTGGGCGGCCAAATTGTAAATTTCATCGGGTTGGACTTCTTGGATGATGCGGATGAGATTGGTCGAGTCCGTAAGATCACCATAGTGCAACTTGAGACGCACGTTTCGCTCGTGAGGATCCTGATATAAATGATCAATTCGATCCGTATTAAAGGATGATGCGCGCCGCTTAATTCCGTGCACGATGTAGCCCTTAGCGAGCAAAAATTCGGCGAGATAAGCGCCATCCTGCCCAGTGATACCCGTAATTAATGCAATTTTTTCCATTACAAACCAGCACTCTTCAACGCTAACAATGAAATCGCGATATTGTACACAATGGTAGTCACTGCCTGCCACAACGGCAGCGCCCTAACCCGCGCTGCATCCAGCGGTACAATAATCGCATCCCCCGGATAAATATCGACATTCTGGGTGCGCCGGAACCAACCACTGGAGCGACCGCCCGCGACCACATCACCGTTGGCGCGCACCACATAAATGCGCTTCTTATCAGCCTTTTGAGTGAGTCCGCCGCTCTTCGAAATATAGTCATCCCGTGTCAATCCAGCCCGGAAGACATGCGAGGTTGGGCTTTGGATTTCGCCGAGGATAGTCACTTCCTGAGTCGTCTTAGGCACCACTAACTTATCGCCATCTCGCAAATTGACGTCACCGGCAGCCCCTGCCGGGCCCTGCATCACACGCTCCAAATTGATCACCAAGCGGCCCACAGGCTTGGTATTCCGCAGTTGCTCAAGCAACTGCTGCCCAATCGCAAGTCCTTGACTTCCGCTCGCCCCGCCGCCATTGGTCGCCGCGCTACTTGCGATAGCCTGCAATGCCAACGAGGTAAGATCACTCTGAAACCGATTGGTGAGTAACTCAATCTGCTCTTTCTCGCGTTTCTTTAATTCCTCGCGTATAAACACTGCACCCTCAGCAAACGCGATGTCGGTCAATCCACCCGCTCGTTGCAGCACCGAATAGAGTGTCTCGCCCCGATGAATCGGATATTTACCTGGGAAGCGGACTTCACCCGCAAGAACAATGCTGCCGGGTTCATCCCACAGCGGCGTCGTCTTAACAATCAATACGTCGTACGGTTTCAAGGATATATCGGTGCCAGCATCTCCACGCTGAATCGCTGCCAGATCCACCCTAACTAAGTCGGTCTGCCGAGCTTTCCCATCAACCACCTCGTAGCGAGTCAATTCTGCATCGCCGCGAAATGCCGAGTCCTCCAAACTACCGCCGGCGCGAATCAAATCACTGACGCGCATCGCGGGCTCCAAGGGATACCGACCTGGTGCTTTAACCCGTCCATCAATGCTGACGATTTGGGCCAGGCTCTCCGGAGTACCCTGTAATTCCAAATCAGTAATCACGGGCGCGACCACGCGGGCGCGGCTCGCAGTCAAATCGAATACAAAAATTTGATCACGCGGTTGTAGTTCCGGATCGGCTACGCTGCCACGTGCGGCGAGCGCACGCTCTAAGTCTGCTGATACGACTTGGATTTTTCGCTGCGGCGAGATTTCACGCCGAATCATAATATAATGACGATCCGCACTCGGCTTAAGCTCATCGAAGCTGCCGAGCACGTCAGACAGGCGCAACCCGGCGTGATATTCGAAGGCACCCGGACGAAATACAAACCCCGCCAAAGTAACTGAGTTCTCAAGCGTAGGTTTAATGGCTGGAACGCGCAATTTATCACCATTAGCAATTTCTGCACCGCGTCCCGCCGCGATGCTTAAATTAATGTTGCGCATTTCGCGCAGGCGCGAAGGCAAGATACGCTCCATTTGCACTATTTTTTCGTCCGCTTCTGGCATGAGCCCACCCGCCATGCCTATCACCTGAGCGACGTTCCTTTCGCCCTTGAGTTCGTAGATGGCGGGCCGGCGAATGGCACCGTCCACCGATACCGTACGCCCAATCGGTGGAATAAAAATAACATCGCCAGGCATAAGTTTTCGATCAGCACTGGTGTCCCCATGCAGGAGTAAATCGTACAAATCGAGCACCGTCACGAGCTGCCCATTGCGTTTTAATTGGATATTGCGCAACGAGCCAATCTTCTTGACGCCCCCACTGACAAACAATGCATTAGTCATCGTAGACAGACCGCTGACCGTATAGGACCCAGGCTTCTGGGCCTCGCCCAAGACAAAAACCCGAATGGAGCGCAAATTACCCATGGTAACGCTGACTCTGGAGCCAATCAGCTGCTGCGAGACTTGCCGCTCAATGGTTGCGCGCGCCGCGTCAAACGTCAGGCCACTGACCATAATCGGTCCGAGTTTGGGGAAATTGATGCGGCCATCGCGGCCCACCGTTAATACATACGAGGCGGGCTCATTGCCATAAAGCTGGATGCTTAAAGTATCGCCCGGACCTACCGCATAATCGACCGGCACCTGGATATCGGTAACCGGCGCAAACGTTGTCGGGTCGCCTTCAAACAGATCGTAACCAAAGGGTTTGAGTCCCTCTTCTCCCGACAGTTGTAGCCGCAACAAAGCCACCTTGATCACAAAATCGCGCAAGTCTGGATCGGCACTGACTCGCTTCGTCGCCTCGTCGGCCGTCAGTCCCGCCAACGGAATAGCGGGAAGACCGGGAATCTCCAACACGCCAAATCTATTGAGCTTGTAAGGATTGCCTTTGAGTATTCGCTGTTTAAATTTTTCGAGTCGTTCCTTTTCCTCATCGGATTGCGGTTTATCGCCGAACTGACCCCGGCCATAATTAGTGACATTGCTGTTATCGAGGGCGCTATCCGGTTTTCGACTATTCAGGAAAATATCGTTAGCCGCGTTATTGTTGGCATTGGTGCCCGATGGTTTATTGGCAAGCAGCTGTTTGCGATATTCCTCAAGCGGAACCAAATCGATAAGCACCGTATCATCAGCGCGTAGCTCCGGATCCTCATCGAATTGACGCAGCACGCGTCCATCAATCGTTTTGTTCTTCTTTAGCTTATCAAACTGCCCCAGAAGATCGGTTGAATCGGAACGGGACCGAATCGTCTCCGGGCTACTCAGTCTAGGATCAGTCTTGGTACCCGCGCCATCGCCCTTACCGAGTACGCTCTGAATCAGCGTATTCTGGGTATCAGCAGGTAGGCTTTTGAGGATACCTAGCTGATCTGATGTAGGAGTTTGCGCCAGCGCAGGATTGCCCAAGCATGCCACAATCACCACAAAAGCCGCAAAAGCCGCGAGGACGCCAAAAACTCGACCAACGGGGAAACCCATTTTAAATTTCAAACACGCACTCCAAGCATTCTCTCCTGAGCATTTTTGCCTCAAGTGCGGCAACGGGCTTGAATTGTAGATTGAGAGGAGCATTACGGCAACCGCGATTTGCGGCACCCTTATATCTTAGCTACCCTAACAAATCCGCGCTTGCCATAGGCAACGATGGCGCCATCGCGTGTTGCCAGGGTAATTCCAAGCTTGCGAGCGGTAGCGATCAACAGACGATCCGCCGGATCACCGTGCGGGTCGCCAGGTAGTAAGGTGCTTTCCGCCGCAATCGCAGCATCCACCGGTTCCATTCGAATGCCGGGGACGTCAAGGGCTCTTTCCACCCAATCTACCAATGGAACGGAAAGCTGAATTCGGCCCTTGGCGCTCAACACACCGATCTCCCACACTGATATAGCCGATACCACCAGTCCATCGTGCTTACGAGCTTCCTCAAGCCTCTTAACGCCTGCCGGCCGCAATAGCTCACTTAAGCCTGCGGCGTACCATAGCCAAATATGCGTATCAAGTAACAACATCCGGTGTTGTAGAACTAACGACCGCTACGACGTTTGCGCGTAGGTCGATAAATGCCGTCCTCGTCACCCGACACAGCACTCCATAGGTCGTCGCCGGAAGACAAAACATCTCCCGTAATCGTCAGGGTGTTCTTCATATAGCCGAACAACGATTGCGGCAGCACCGGCATTGGCACTAGTTGTGCCACCGCCCTCCCATGCTTAGTAATAACAACGGCTTGGCCGGTACGTGCAACCTCATCCATAATGCTTAAGCATTCCGCCTTAAATATTGCCGCCGGGATACTCATTATTTTCTCAATTCACATATGACCACATTTATTGGTCATTATACGCAGCACCCCACAGCATATCAATCACGCCCTGCGCATCTGGCTCGACGTGTAATTCTTCTGCCACCAAGCAATATTCCCCAAGTACCAATCCAAGGTGCTTGCCAGCCCCAACGCCAAATCCCGCCCAGGCGTATACCCCAATTCGCGCTGCGCTTTTGCAAAATTGACTGCGTAGCGCCGATCGTGTCCCAACCGGTCACGCACATGCGTGATCAAATCCACCGATCGCCGGCCCTGTGCCGCGGGCGATTGCGGGAATGCTGCCCGCAGCGGAGCGCTCGCAAGCAGTCGCTCATCAAGCAGCGCGCAGAGTGACTTCACAATCTCCATATTGGTGGTCTCGCTACTCCCACCCACGTTATATACCTCGCCCGCGCGGCCGCGACCCAATACCAGGGAAATCGCCTCACAATGATCGGCTACATGTAGCCAATCGCGGATCTGCAGTCCGTCGCCGTACACCGGCAGCGATTTTCCGGTAAGAATATTAATAATAATGAGCGGAATTAGTTTTTCCGGAAACTGATACGGGCCATAATTATTCGAGCAATTGGTTACCGTGGTGTCCAATCCGAAAGTCTCATGGTAAGCACGCACCAAATGGTCGGAGCCCGCTTTGCTGGCGGAATACGGCGAATTGGGCGCATACGGCGTGCTTTCAGTAAAAGCCGGATCCTGCGCCTTAAGTGAGCCGTAGACTTCATCCGTAGACACATGATGGAATCGATGCGCCAATCGGGACTCGCCCAACCACACCGCTTTCGCAGCCTTGAGCAAGGAATGCGTACCCACTACATTGGTGCGTATGAAATCATCTGGCCCCAGGATCGAGCGATCCACATGTGACTCGGCCGCAAAATGCACTAACGTATCGATACGCTGCTCGTGTAAAAGTGATCGCACTGCGCTCTCATCGCAGATATCCCCATGCACAAACAAATAGCGCGGGTCTCGCTCAAGACCAGCGAGATTTTCAGGGTTACCAGCGTAGGTCAGCGCGTCAAACACCACCACGCGTCCTTGGCGAGTGCGCTCAAGCCAGTGATGCACGAAATTAGCGCCAATAAAACCAGCGCCACCGGTAATTAAAATATTATGAGGTTCGAAGCTCATCGAGCATCATCCTTAAATGGTATCGCCAATGATGCCCAGGTTGCCCCAAAACAGCTCGGGTGGCATCTGTATTCAGTACGCTAAACGCTGGGCGTCGCGCACTCGAGGGGTAGTCACTGCTCGAAATCGGCACAATAGCTACGGCGCGACTTAACAGTCCTCGTGCCAGCGCTTCCTCTTGGATTGCCACCGCAAAATCATACCAACTCGCGACCCCAAGATCGGTCCAGTGATAAATGCCCGAAGCTGCGGACCGCTCCATAAGTCCCCAAATCGCTCGCGCGATACCCGTAGCCCAAGTCGGAGTACCTATTTGATCGCACACCACCCGAACTTGCTCACGCTCCCGCATCAGCCGCAGCATTGTCAGCACGAAATTTCGCCCCGCAGAGGCATACACCCAGGCAGTACGTAAGACAATGCCGGTTCCATCCAATAGGACATGACGCTCGCCCGCAAGCTTGGTCACGCCGTACACACTCAATGGGTTAGGCTCATCCATAGGTAAGTAGCCACGATTCGCCCCACCATCAAATACGAAATCGGTCGATAGATGCAGCAAACGACAATCCGCCGACGCCGCAGCTCTCGCGACTACAGCAACGGCTGCATCATTGACGGCTTGCGCCTGAGCTCGTTCGTCTTCCGCAAGATCCACCGCCGTATAAGCCGCCGCGTTAACAATCCACTGAGGGCCAATCTCTGCCAGCGCGCGAGCAACCGCCTGCTCATTCCCAATATCAAGCTCCGCGCGCGATCGAGTCACCACCTCGTGATGCGAGAGCACGCTTTGCGCAACCGCCCGACCTACCTGACCCGTGCTACCCAATACCAACACTTTCATGGGAATTTATCGACATCCGCGAAGCTCACGCCGTTGGCATCTTTCCCGGATAAGTTGGGCGCGACGCCAGTGGGTAGCGGCCACTCTATTGCCACCGTGGGATCATCCCACGCCAACGAGCGCTCGTGCGCTGGGCTATAAACATCCGTGCACTTGTACAAAAAATCCGCTGAAGTCGAAGTAATCAGAATACCGTGCGCAAGACCCGGCGGCACCCATAGCATGCGTTTATTCTCCGCCGTCAATTCGGTCGCCCACCAACGTCCAAAACTCGGGCTGCTGCGCCGCAAATCCACGACCGCGTCATATACAGAACCTTCAGTCACTCGCACCAGCTTGCCCTGGGTATGTTGCACCTGCAGGTGCATTCCGCGCAGCGTCCACTGCGTCGAACGACTCTGATTATCCTGCAAAAAAGTCGCGTCAATGCCCGCCTCCTGGAATCTTGCCGCTTGCCATGTCTCCATAAAAAAACCACGCTCATCGCCAAACACTCGCGGCTCAATGAGCATTACGCCCGCAATAGGCGTTGGCAAAAACTTCATGTCAGCCCCGGCTCGCGCAGTACGCGCAACAGGTACTCCCCATAACCGCTCTTAGCCAGCGGCTGCGCGAGCCTCTGTAACTGTCCCGCATCAATAAAACCCATGCGCCAAGCAATCTCCTCCACACAGGCGATTTTCAAGCCCTGTCGCTCCTCAACGATGCGCACGAAAACGCCTGCATCGAGCAAGGAATTATGAGTCCCCGTATCAAGCCACGCCGTGCCGCGACCTAAACGCTCGACGTGCAGTGCACCGATCTTTAAATAAGCACGATTTAAATCGGTGATCTCCAACTCCCCACGCGGCGACGGAGCCAAGTTCTTTGCAAACTGCGAGGCGCGTGCATCGTAAAAATATACGCCAGTCACGGCAATATTAGACGGTGGCTTGGCGGGCTTCTCCCACAGCTCCACAGGCTTACCATCGGCACCAAATTGCACCACACCATAACGCTCAGG
>JAYUFB010000011.1:0-2761 GCA_043738945.1 Gammaproteobacteria bacterium | reverse complement strand
GCGTCTAAGGTCCTTGTTTTTATGACGGTTGTGTAACGTACTTGAAACAAGAAAATGATGTCCTACCGTACTACGCAATAAATTGAGCCAGGTGCAATGTAATGCTGGCGTTTGTTGGCGGTGCGCCGCTGTTTTCCGACTTTAAATGCGATAACGAATTATGACAAGTTCAGCTGAATCATTGGATAGCCATGCAAATAGAGGCGTAACCTGGGTCTTCCCGGATATCCTCATGATTTTAGTCGTTGCCGTGGGGTTGCTAACGGTACTGCCCTTTTCGGAAGGCCTCTCGTACATGTGGTACCTCTGGATGACAGTGCCAGAATATAGTCATGGTGTGCTTATTCCACCTCTCGTGGCGTTTCTCATCTGGCAAAGAAAGGACCGGCTTCAGCACATGGAATTTGCAGGCAGCTGGTTGGGGCCGGCAATAGTTGCATGCGGTGGCATATTACTAGCACTGGGGCAACTCGGAACTGTATATGTCATCGTCCAATACGCGTATCTAGTCACCCTCTTTGGATTGGTATTGGCGTTGATGGGACGCAAAGCAGCCCATGTTATTGCAATTCCTCTAGTCATGCTGATTTTCATGATTCCATTGCCGACGTTTGTCCTTTCAAATCTTTCCGCAGAACTCCAACTTATTTCTTCGCAGCTTGGGGTGTGGGTAATACGCTTGTTTGGAATTAGTGTTTTTGTCGAAGGAAACGTAATCGATCTGGGTGGGTATAAACTTCAAGTCGCGGAGGCTTGCAACGGCTTGCGGTACCTGTTTCCCTTGATGACAATTGGTTTCTTAATGGCCTATTTCTACAAGGGAGCCACCTGGAAACGTATCTTTTTGTTTTTCTCAAGTATCGCGATTGCTGTGTTGATGAATAGCCTTCGCATTGGCTCCATAGGTGTCATGGTTGAACACTGGGGCATTCAGATGGCCGAAGGATTTCTTCACGAATTTCAAGGCTGGGCGGTCTTCATGGTAAGCGCCTCACTACTGTTAGGCGAAATGATACTGCTCAATCGGATTGGCCACGAAACCGGCACTTGGCGAGAACTTTTTAATATTGAGTTCCCCGGACCTACATCAAGCGCTGGCACGGTGCGACGTCGTGCCGTACCTCGACCCTTCATATTTTCCTGCTTAATTCTCGCAGGGATTGCAATCATGGGGTTTGGCATCCCGCGCGCGATCGAGATAATACCGAAGCGCATTAATTTTGCGTATTTCCCGATGAGTTTTGGCGGTTGGGTTGGACATAAGGATTCGCTGGAGGGAATTTATGTCGACGCGCTTAAGTTGGATGACTATCTATTAGTTAATTTTTCCGAAATCTCGGTACCCCCAGTGAACTTATACATCGCTTACTACAATTCACAGCGTAAAGGCGAAGCCGTGCACTCACCGCGCACGTGCCTGCCAGGCGGGGGTTGGCGAATGACAAACTTTAAACAGCGCACCCTGAAGAATATTATAATCAACGGTCATCCGCTGCGCGTAAATAGAACTTTAATAGAACTAGGCACTCAGCGGCAACTCGTATATTACTGGTTTGAGCAACGTGGCCGACTTGTGACCAACGAATTTGCTGTAAAGTGGTTTCTGTTCTTTGACGCGTTGACCCGCCATCGTACTGACGGTGGATTAGTAAGGGTGATTACCGGGCTACCACCGGGAAGCGACGAAGCGGATGCGGACCGACGTCTGGTGAGTCTTCTCCAATACGTTGCACCCGTACTTAACTCCTATATCCCTAATTAGCCAAGTCTGCGGCTGGCCGACCCATAATTCTTGGCGCGCTTGGAGTCACCGACTGGAGAATGGCCGCGCTAACGGTTCACCAATAAACAAACCTTGGCCCGGCATCGCAACACTCTTCCAATAGGCTTCGAGCATCGTATCGCCTTTTAAATAGTGGTCGAGAAACACCGCGGGATTTGGAAACTTTCCGGTAAACGCGCACGGTTCTGACACGCTGCCATAAGAGGCCGTGGCTCCCTGTCGTAGCCACTCGATGGCCGACATTTGACTCGATCCGTCAAGGACTCCGCCCACAGAGGTCAAATGATCAGCCACTGCTCCAGGCAGAAACTTCAGGCTCGAAAGTTCCGTCACCCGCGCGACCCCGGTGAAGTAAGCTACTATATTCTTTACTGGCTGATTAATCGGTGTCGTAATTTCGCGAACTGCAATGCGGCCAGCGATTAAATTTTCCGCATCGGAATAACTGGCAGCGCGCACGTTACGTGCACTATCTTGCGTATGAACCAGGTAGGCGGTCTCACGGGGATGTGAGTTGTCGGCTGCAATACCTCGTTCGATCACCGCTCTTGCCAGAGTTTCGTCCTGGGTGGGTAGCAGCATAGCGGGCAACCACCCTGCCGTGTCTGCCGGCAACCATCCCGTCGTATCAAACAAAGGATTCAATGCGGTACGCGAACAACCGGGTTCACAAAATTCAGACCGAAACCCTGCGGCAACGGCAGTCGTGATCGCCATACATTCGACGGCATAAGGTCTCGCCCATACCAGCAATAGCGACTGCACCTCGGACGGCAATTTAGCCAATAATTCAGTGCGTAACTTCAAAAGGTCGTCGCGACTAATCACGGCGCGATCCGCGACCGGCAAACCAATGACATTGGCGCTCGGAATATGGCGGCGCGCCGCATAATAAAGAGCCACGCGCGTGCTAGTCGCATCGTTAATATTGTAAATGACACCGAGCCGGTTGGGTCCCAGCCCCTCGGCGTTACAGGG
>JAYUFB010000010.1:0-110580 GCA_043738945.1 Gammaproteobacteria bacterium | reverse complement strand
GGCCCGCCTTGACGATAAATAGCGAACAGAAATCGAATTTTAGGTGCTCGCCTTGCTCGGCAAAGCCGGGGATGTTTTGCGTTGCGGTGGCCTTCCAGCTTGTCTCGGCCAGCACCAGATCGCCGAATGCTTCCATCCGGTGGATCTTGCTGTAGCGACGATCGGGAATCAGCTGTTCGCCCATGGTCTTCAGTATCTCAATCGTCTGGGCGGCACTCGAACAGACGAAATTGCGATTGTGGTGCTCGAAGGCGAGTTGATCGGAAAATATCTCGGCGAGTCGCGCCCAGTTCTTATTCGCATAGGCATCGAAATAGCGCTGCACCACGGATAGGGGGGCGTCGGGCTTATCGGTTTTTTCCATGGGGGCCTCCGTCTTGTTGGCTTTTTAAATAGACTTTCGGGTCACGAACGATTTCGTCGCAACGAAACATTCATGGCCGACGATTTGATTTCGATGTAGGGCAACTCCGTCATCGTCATTAACTGGCGAACACGTTCGAGCTCGGGCGAAGACAGCAGCGGATAAGTTTGTTTCACCGGCCCGGCGGCACGCATTTTCTCGATGTCGGTAGCCGGCACCGTGGCGCGCAACATCAATTCATCCTCGTCTTCGGTGCCGTAGCTCTTCTTCATATCTGCGAGTGTGGGTTGCTCCGGCGGGTGGGCGAGAATTTCTGCGGCGCGCGGCGAAGCCATGATCCTGTCGAGAATGTCCGGATCGATCGGCGCCACGGTCTGCCCGTAGTATCCGGCGGCGTACTGCACCACCTCGTCCGGAATCGTGCCGTAGCGCTTGCCGGTCACGACGTTGAGCACGGCCTGGATGCCGACCAGCTGGCTGAACGGCGTCGCCATACCCGGATAGCCGAGTTCGCGTCGCACGCGGGCCGTTTCGTCGAGCACCACACCGAGCTTGTCGCTCATATTGTGCTGCGCCAGCTGGGCCTTGAAGGTGCCCATCATGCCGCCGGGAATCTGGTGCGCAATCGAAAATACATCGTATTCAGCATACTGGTTAATGAGGAAGCCGGCGGCCTTGCCCACCGCCTCGAAGTGCTCCGCGACGGGTTTAAAGAGCGATGGGTTCAACCCGTGGGTGTGGCCTTTTAATTCGACATTTTTGGCCATAATTTCCGTCGATGGCACGGACGGCCCATTCGCCATCGGACGGCTGGCCGTGTGCAGCACGGTGACTCCGAAATCGATCGCATCGAGATAGGCTTTGGCCGAGATTCCGAGCAGATTGTTCGAGTGAAACTCGATTGTCTTGCCGCGTGCATGCTTGACGATCGCGGGAATAAGCGTCGTCATCCTCTGTCGGTCGAGAACACCAGCCGTATCATAGAGCAGGATCGAGTCAACATCCGGCGAGGCTGAAAGTTGGTCGGCTTTGTCGGCGTAATACTCGTCGGTGTGCACAGGCGAGAGGGCGAACATAATTGCAGCGGCTACCTGTGCGTGGGATTCCTTCGCAACTTTCGCCAAACGCAGCATTTTGTCGGTGTTAAATAACACGTCGTATATCCAAAAAGATCGCACCCCGTGTGCGCATAGTCGCCGTACCCAAAGATCCATCAATGCATCAGGAGTCAGGCCGAAGGTTACGTTGGCATTTGCACGTAATCCTGCGCGAACGGGGGTGCGCGGCATCGATGCGACCAAGAGGTCGAGGCCTTCCCAATAATTTTCTTGGCAGTAGCGGGTCAGCACATCCAGCATGCCACCGCCGGTCAGATCGATGATCTGGAAACCGGTACGGTCGAGCAACGGGGAAACCGGCAGAGCCATGCCCGCCTGCATACGCAGGCCCCATAGACTTTGCTGACCATCCCGCATCGTTTCATCCACAAATTCGATGTGAGCCAAGATGCCTCTCCTTATTTAGCTTGAAAGGCCGGTAGACCAATGTCTTCTAGCCAGCGCGTGGTGATGTGGTTGTTACGAAAATCGGGATGATCCACGATGGCGCCGGCAAGCGCCAACGTGGTCTTGGGTCCTTCGATAGTAAATTGCTTGATCGCGAGCAACATCCGAGCAATCGCTTCTTGGCGGTCGCGACCGTGGGCGATCAGTTTACCGATCATGGAATCGTAGAAAGGTGGGACCAGATAACCCTGACGAGCGTGCGTATCGAGGCGAATCCCATCCCCGCTAGGCGCCTGCCAGCCGGTAATTCGCCCTGGCACGGGCGCGAAGCCATTATGGGGATCCTCCGCATTGATACGGCACTCGATGGCGTGACCCGTGATCTTGATGTCGTGCTGGCGCAGCCCAAGGCCTTCGCCGGCCGCAACCTGTAGCTGGAGCGCTATCAAATCCTGCCCCGTGATTTCCTCGCTCACCGGATGCTCCACTTGGATACGCGAATTGACCTCGATGAAATAGAAGTCGTCGCGCTCGACATCGTAGAGAAACTCGACTGTTCCGGCGTTCCGGTATTTTGTAAAACTGGTCAGGCGGATTGCGGCCTCGTGTAGTCGTTCGCGCGTGGCCTGCGGAACGGCCGAGGCGGGCGCTTCTTCGATCAGTTTTTGATAGCGGCGTTGCACCGAACAATCGCGCTCTCCGAAGTGCACGACATTCCCCGCGCCGTCGCCGACGATTTGTACCTCGACATGCCGGGCCCGTTCGACGAAGCGCTCGAGGTAGAGTCGGCCGTCGCCAAACGCGGCCTCCGCCTCGCGCGATGATTTATCGAATGATGCGTCCAGTTCGCGAGGTCCGGTCGCCTTAAACATGCCACGTCCACCGCCTCCCGCCGACGCTTTCATGACCACGGGGTATCCAAGCTCAGCGGCCGCTGCACGAGCATCCGCAAGCGAGGCCATGTGATTCGTGCCGGGGACCGTGCGTACGCCGGTTTCTCGTGCAATTGTCCGAGCGGACAGCTTGTCTCCCAAGGACTCGATTGTCTCGGAGCGCGGCCCGACAAATAACAGGCCTTCGCTCTCGCACAATCGTGACAGCTCGGGTTTCTCTGATAAAAACCCATAACCCGGGTGTAGTGCATCACAACCCGTTGCCTTGGCCGCGTGGATGACGAGACGCACGTCCAGGTAACTCTTCGCGGAGGGTGCAGGTCCGAGCACCACGGCTCGATCCGCCATTTCCGCACCCAGACTGTGTTTATCCGCCGCAGACACGCCAATCACTGTCTCGATGCCAAGTTTGCGCGCGGTGCGCAGGATGCGTACCGCAATCTCACCTCGGTTCGCAACGAAAAGGCGCTTCAGGCTCATTCAGGCGGGTTCGATATAGAAAAGAATGTCGCCGAATTCGACCATCGTGGCATCCTGGACACAGGCCTGCTTGAGGATTCCTTTAACTCCCGCTTTCAAGGTTGTAAACAGCTTCATGACTTCAATTAGGCAGATCTCTGTCTCCGGGTCGACTGCTTGCCCGATTTCGACGAAAGGGGGCGATCCTGGTTTCGGTGCACGATAGAAAGTGCCTAAATTTGGGGCCGTCACTGTGACCCAGTGCGCCGCTGCCTGGTCGTGAAGCGTTGGCGTGGAAACCGAGGCACCGCCTGCGTGCCTACCGACAGCAGCAGCCGGCGCCGCTAACGCATCGGGCGACCGGGCTTTTGGGTCCGACGACAAGAAGAGTTCGAAGTCCTGAACCTTGAGGTGCATCTCCTTCCAGTCCGAAGCTTCGAATAGTTCGATTAAAGCATCAATGTCGCGGGATTGAGTGTTCATAGGGTTGCGCTTCCATCATCGCGCCGTCGCGCCGGTATCACTGGGGTTTCCGTTCAAGCGGCTGTGCATGCTGCGCTGGGTCCGCGGCGGCAAGAATTCTGTCACGCACGACTCGACGCAAGATCTTATTGGCACCGCTTTTCGGCAGCTCCGGCCAGATCTCGATCGACTTGGGTCGTTTGTATGTCGCGAGATGAGCGCGTGCATATTCTAGAAGCGCCGCAGCGTCGAGCCCGGGGCGGCCCGCCGCGACGCCGACAACGCGGTCTCCCCAAAGCTCGTCGGGCAAGCCTACCACCGCCACCTCAACCACACCGGGATAAGCAAGTAAAACGTCCTCCACCTCGCGTGGATAGACGTTGAATCCGCCCGATATCAACATGTCGTTCTTTCGATCGACGATGTAAAAGAATCCATCTTGGTCCATATAGCCGATATCGCCAGTGTGCAGCCACCCGCCTCGGAACGCTTCCGCTGTTTGCTCCGGTCGATTCCAGTAATAGGCCATTGTCTGCGGACCGCGGCAGACGATCTCGCCGCGCTCCCCCGGAGGCAACGGTTTGTCGTCGTCGCTGAAGATCGCCACTTCCGCCACCGTAAATGGCCTTCCGCAGGATCCAACCCGATCGTGATCCTCCGGTTTCAGGCAAGTGATTACCATGGGACTTTCTGCCTGTCCATAGCACTGCGCAAACACCCGTCCGAACCGCTTCTCGGCGCGCTGCATCAGATTCGGAGAGATGGAAGATGCACCGTACGCGATCCGCTTGAACGGCAGCGTGGCTTTGTCGATGTCTTTTTCCTCGAGTACCATGGCAAGCATCGTCGGAACGAGGAATGTGATATTGGCTTTTGATTGTTCAGCGAGAGCGATGAACTCACCCGAATCGAACTTTGGCATGATGACCGAGTGCGCGCCGCGCGCAATACAGGGTAGAAAGAATGCACCGGAGGCGTGTGCGATGGGCGCGGCGTGCAGAAACGTGTCGCCTTGCCGAATCTCCGGCACGAGGTCGAGCAAAAAGGCTGTGAGCTCCGTCAATTCGCCGCGAGTCGTCAAGGTGACGGCCTTGGGCTTGCCGGTCGTTCCCCCCGTGTAACCGAGGCGCAGAGGATCATCGAGCCCACGATCTGTGCGGCATGGCTCGTTGCGCCCACGGGCCATCATGTCGTGCAACTCATCCCAGGCGATATTGATGTCGGCCGTTATGCTCTCGATGTTCGCGTGAATGACACCTCGTGAGCCGCTGTCCTTGATCTTGTAGAGATGGTTTTCGATGGTCTCTCGATTGTTGAGTTGCACGCGCACCAGTCCCGCTTTGGCAATCGCGTAGTAAGCGATCAGACAATCGATCGAATTCGGTAGTATCACGCTGACCCGGTCACCCGCCGTCAGCCCGCGTTCGTGCAGGGCGTGGGCAAGACGATCGGTGGCCTTGTCGAACTCGCGGAAGCTCAAGGTGCGGCCGCCTTCCGTGACGCAAGGAGCCGCGCCGTAATATTGAGCAGCCCGATTGATCAACGATCCGATTTGCATATCTGTGCTCCACCGAAGGCTAAACCCACCTCTCAGTAGTCGAACGATATTCGACTTTAATGTCACGGTCAATATCGAATTTTACTAGAGCGTCTCAGAATGTGTGAAGTTCGGATGAGTAACAGAATCGGTAATAGCGAAGAAAATTCGTGTTTTTGTCAAAGGCTGGTGAATTTCACGGGCGTTAAATGCTACTATCCACACCTGTGAGTCAATCACAACAATACAGATGATCGGAGGATGAGTGGCATTGGATGTAATAGGGCACTACCGATATCCCGCACCCGATCGGAAATGGCTCGCCCTGCACGACGAAAAAATTCTCGAACCCGCCTTGCCCATTATCGATGCGCATCATCATCTCTGGGAAGAGCACGAAAACCACTATCTGCTGGATGACTTGCTCGCCGATGTGGCAACCGGACACAACATTGTTGCCAGCGTTTTTATCCAGTGCCATTACGGCTATCGAGACTCAGGGCCAGCCCATTTGCGCCCCGTCGGCGAAACGGCGCGAATTGAAGCAATCCGCCGCGAGGCGCGTTCCAGAAGACCGGAATTGCGATTGTGCGCGGGTATCGTCGGATTCGCGGATCTGCTAGCCGGAGACGTTCTGAATGAGGTGCTCGACGCTCATCTCGCGGCTTCACCTGCACATTTTTGCGGAATCAGGCAGAGCGTTTCGCGCGACAGTCATTTTCCGGATGGGATCGTATTACGCCCGGCTCCCGCCGGGATGTTGTACGACCACGCGTTCCGCCAAGGGGTGCGCACCATCGCGCGTCGCAATCTTACCTTCGATGCCATGCTGTACCACGAACAGATACCGGACTTAGCGGCACTCGCGCGTGAAGTCGATGAGGCGACGATTATTCTGGACCATTTCGGCACGCCGCTTGGCGTTGGACACTATCTTGGCCGAGAGAAGGAGACCTTCGCAGCCTGGCGACGCGACATATCGGATCTCGCCAAGTGCCAGAACGTGCATGTCAAAATGGGCGGTCTCGGAATGATCATTACAGGAGCCGAACACCATCTCAGCGAGATGCCGCCAACCTCGAGTGATCTCGCGGCAAAATGGCAACCATATTTTGACGTTTGTATGGAGGTATTTGGCGCTCGACGCTGCCTTTTCGAGAGCAATTTTCCGGTCGATAAGGCCATGTATTCCTACGACGTGCTATGGAACGCGTTCAAGAAATTGACCGCGGGCGCTTCGACCTCGGAAAAGGCCGACCTTTTCATGGGGACCGCCGTGCGCCTCTATGGGCTTGCGCTGGATTGAAGCGCCGGAGGCGCGATTCGCCGTTCAATGCGCTGCGAGTTCACGGAGCGCTTCGGCGATCACGCGCTTGCGATGATACGAGGCGTCGCCGAATGAATACTCGAGTAATTTTGCGCGCCGTAAGTAGTAGTGCAACACAACATCCCAGGTGAAACCCATACCCCCGTGCAGTTGTATGCCTTCGTTGCAGACGAATCGCGACATATCGCCGCAGAACGACTTGGCGATCGAAACAGCTTTCGCTTGATCGGGTGTCTCGCCGACGAGCGCCCAAGCGGCGTAATACGCTGCAGAGCGACACGAGTCGACGCCCACCGCCATGTCGGCGCATTTGTGTTTGATCGCCTGAAAAGATCCTATAGGCTTACCGAACTGATTCCTTTGCTTGACGTACTCGACAGAGGTGTCCATAACCTTGCCCGCGATACCGGTCATGAAGGTCGCGGCGCTCACCGCGCTCGCATCCATCAGCCGCCGAACATCCCCACCGCACGGCGTTTCCCCGAGAATGTCGCTACCGTTCATCGTAACTTTATTGAAGGTTACTGCGTGATAGGCAGAAGTGAGATCCAACGTTTGCTGTTCACGCAGTTCTATACCGATTCGCCCCGGTTCCAGCAGAATGAGAGCCGGGCCTCGGTCGCCATCAAATTGTGCGGCGACCAACAGGTAATCCGCGGCACTCGCGTCAGGAACCAGAATTTTCATCCCACTCAGTTGGTCGCGCTGCTTGATACGCACGACGCTGGTTGAAATATCAGTTGGGTCGTATCCGGCACCCGCCTCGGCAAGCGCCCCGGAAATCTTGAGGCGGCCCGCAGCGACCTGCGGAAGAAGCGTGGACTTCTGCTGCTTGGAACCATACCGAGCGATCAAATCCGTCGCGACCAGTGTTTCGATCACTAATGGCGGTACTAGCTCGCGGCCAAATTCCTCGAGCACCAACGAGAGATCGACGAAGGTAAGGCCTAGCCCGCCGTACTCTTCCGGCATGAGCGCGGAAAATGTCCCCAGATCTGTGAGATCGGACCAAAATTGAGCCGCAATCGAGTCGCTTGGTCGCGCGCTAACGGGCCCTATGGAAACCCTCCAATCTTTGAGGAATCCGCGTACGGAGTCTCGGAACGAGTACTGCTCTTCGCTGAAATCGAAATCCATGATGGGCTCACTTGGGAAGGCCGAGCACCCGCTCGGCGATGATGTTTCTCTGAATCTCGGAGGTGCCGGAATAGATCGTGAATGCCCGAGAGTGCAGAAAACTAAGCTGGTAGCGCCCGTCTGCGGGCGAAAGCGGGTCGCCGCGCACGATGGGTGCCAGTGGTCCGAGCGACTCAAGCGCCGTCTCGTACAATTTCTGCGCGACGTGACTCCAGTAAAGCTTCGTCATTGATGCGTCCGCGCCGACCGGCTGTCCCCGGATGGTCCGACTAAAACTGCGTAGACAACTGAGTCGCATGATCTCAACTTCGATGATCGATTGAGCCAGTTTGTCGCGCACCACCGGATCGTCGATCGCAACGCCTTGTCCGCGCGGCAAATTCGATAAAGTAGCGAGCAAGCGGTCGAGTTCATGTTTAAAGCGTATCTGGCGTGCGAGGCCGTCTTCTGGTCCGCGCTCGTAAGCAAGCGTGGTCATCGCGATATTCCAGCCGCCGTTAAGATCGCCTACCAGGTTTTCAATGGGGATTTTTACGTCGTTAAAAAAAATCTCGTTAAACTCGCTCTCGCCGGATATCTGTCGCAGAGGCCTGATCGAAATTCCCGGCGATTTCATATCCACCAGCAAAAAGCTGATCCCCTTGTGCTTGGGCAGCGTCGGATCAGTCCTTGCCAATAAAATGCACCACTGCGCATATTGGGCAAAACTAGTCCAGACCTTCTGGCCATTGATCACGAAGTGCTCACCGTCGCGCTGTGCCGAACAGCGGATCGACGCGAGGTCTGAGCCGGCATTGGGCTCAGAAAACCCCTGGCACCACACCTCTTCACCGGACAATATTTTCGGTAGAAACCGCTCGCGCTGCGCTTCAGTTCCATGACGGAGCAGCGTGCTACCCGTAAGGTTACGGCCGATAATGTTTAGTCCATCAGGCGCTCGAGCCCGGGCCATTTCCTCCGCAAATATCGCAAGCTCAACCAGCGTCGCTCCCTGCCCGCCATATTTCTTCGGCCAGTTGAGGCCGTTCCACCCGCCGGTGAACAGCTTGCGTTCCCATTCCAAGCGGAATTGCGCGCGCGCGTCCTCCTCGTCCGGTTCGAATACCGTTTCGCCCCACCCGGTCGGCAGATTTCCTGCCAGCCAGTCGCGCAGCCGGTCGCGGAACTCAAGTTCAGTGGAACTGTAAGAAAAATCCATCCCCTAATCCTTGGCACCGCGAAAATCAGGCGCACGCTTTTCTCTAAACGCAGCCACGCCTTCGCGATGATCGGACGTGGTGTACGCAAGCGTTTGCGCATACCCTTCGTACTCAAGCATCTGTTCTAAAGTTGAAGTGGACGATTTATTCAGAAGATTCTTGATCATCGCAAGTGCGGTGGGCGGACCGGCGGCGATCTCTTGAGCTAGAGCTGTCGACGTGCTCATGAGCTGATCGGCCGGCACCACTCGATTGACGATTCCGAGCGCCAGCGCCTCAGCCGCATCGATTTTTTTCGCCGTGAAGCAAAGTTCCTTCGCCTTATTCAGTCCCACCACTCGCGTGAGGAGGTATAGGCCGCCCAGATCCGGTACGAGCCCAAGCCGCGTGAATATCTGGCTGAACATCGCTTTATCGCTGGCGATGAGGATATCCGCCGCGAGTGCAATGTTAAAACCGGCACCTACGGCTGGTCCATTGACTGCGGCGATGACGGGCTTTTCTAGATTGACCAATGGGCGCAGAACATCCGCAAGGATGCCGCGGTGACGTTTGCGACGGGCCATTAAATTCATGTCGGGGTTCATCGACTTCACGTCGGCGCCGGCGCAAAAACCGCGACCCGCACCGGTAATGATGACACAGCCGATTTCGGGATCGTCCGAGACGCTGCGGATGAGGCCGGACAATTCTCGATAGAATTCGTCGTTTGTGGCATTGAGTGCGTCGGGGCGGTTGAAAGTAATGGTTGCGACGCCGTTGCTGACTTCATAAAGAATCGTTTCAAACTTCACGCGTAATTTCCCCTCAATGTGCTGCGGCAACCGATACCGCTCCGCCCAATTTAATTAGCGGCGGCTCCGGTTGAGTGATGGGTGGTAAATCAAACCACTGATTGGGAATATGCAATGGAATCCGTGTGTCGTGCGCAGGTATTACGATGTCCGAAGCGTTCTTAGCGCGCCGCATACTCTCAAGATAGGTTCGTTCAGATTCGCTGCGAATGCTGCTCGGCAAGAAAGAATCAGCGAGATAA
Organism: Gammaproteobacteria bacterium; assembly: GCA_043738945.1. Lineage (GTDB taxonomy): Bacteria > Pseudomonadota > Gammaproteobacteria > Steroidobacterales > Steroidobacteraceae > Bog-1198. The sequence continues at coordinate 100,661 of JAYUFB010000010.1, read as the reverse complement.
TTCAGTGGAAAGCGAGTGGCTCTGGGATCCGCCGGGTACCAATTGCGATAGTGATCGCCGAGATCCGTTACTAGCGCGACCTTGCCGCGCGCCGTTGTCACGATGGGGATCTGCATCCCCGGCGTGTGGCCCGGGACTTTCAAAAGCTCGATGCCATCCACTAACTTCAGATCGCCTTCAACAAGACGTAGCGTGCTCGGACGCTTGCGGCCCAGTATGTGGATCGCCGTTTCTTTGAAATAATAGAGTCTCTGGGTCGGGACCGGATCGACGGCGTGAGCGAGCTCATCGCGCTGTAGCACGACGCACGCGTTTGGGAATAGATCCAAATTCGAGCCATGATCGTAGTGCAGGTGAGTCACCACCACGAATTTGATCTGTTCGGGCGTCACTCCCACCGAGCCAAGTGCTGTGCGTAGCGAGGCATGACCACCGCCGGACCCGTCGACTTTGAGCCGCCGCGTCACCTCCGCGATCTCCGGCATGCCGCCATCGACGAGAATTCGTGTGATGCCGTCGGTCACCAGCCAGACATAAATAGGGTCGAGCAACAGGGCGCCGTCTTCGGGAATGAGTAACTCACCCATCTTCAGCGAATAAATTTCAAACGCCATCAGTACTCTTTCCATCGATTACTTCAAAATGGGATATATCCTCAAGCGAGCCAGTCCTCTCGTCACGCCAAACCGCCCGCACGCGCGTCCCCGGCTTTACCAGTTCTTTGGCCCGAGTCATGTCGATCCCGGCCACGTTGTGGATGAGTCGAGTCGACGCACCGTCGAGCATGATTTCGGCGTAGATGTAGGGAGGAGGCTGTTTTTGGCCGATGAATTCTAGATGAATCACCGACATGGCACGTACCGTGCCGGTTTGTCCCACTTCAACCCAAGTGCCAGTGGGCTTATGAGTGATATCGCAGAACTCGCGCGGCGGAATCATGGCCCCATCGCCGCTGGGGCTCCGCACGCCCATGATGCGCCGATTGGTTTTGATTTCGTCGAACAGTCTTCCGTAGTACGGGCCGTACGCATGTTCATAGTGAAGGGAGATCTCGTAAGGCACAACCTCAACAGGTTTCGCTGGATCCATGAGTGCAACGATTCGACCTACCGGGGCATCCTTCGCCGGACGGAATCCCTCGATGCCAAGGATGCCGTTAGCGGTGCCCTGCGCCCAAACCACCTGCACTCGCATACCGATGGTAAGCTCGCCATATGCTGCACCGACGATGCGGTGCGGAAAGTCGACATCGGAGCCGTCGATCCGAATTAACCCAATCAACCCGACTGTGGTTTCGGTGAAACCGTTGAGCACACCGGTTTCCGGCGCCTGTACAAAATCGAACTCGGAATCGCCCGAGAACGGGCAGAAATCCTGCGCCGGCACCACCGTCTTGCCGCTTTTCTTGAATCGGGTTCCCACGATGCGTCGCTGGGCGATCTCGGCTAAAAATGTCCCCGCCGCCTTTCCTGGGGTCAATGTGTAGGGCATTTTCAAAACGCTCTTCAGCGGCGGTAGATCGATCGGATAAGTATCGGGAATGGGTAACATGGATTGATCCTTTTACTTAGGCGCTCAGTACCGCGATACCGCGCAAATTGGCCCAGCCGCCGCCGGATTGGGCAAGCGCGAGCTTCGCTCCCGCGATCTGATTTCCAGCAGCTTTCCCCATAACTTGGGAGGCGGCCTCAATGACGCGGATGAGGCCGGCCGCACCGATCGGGTTCGCCCCAGCGCATCCTCCGGATGGATTAACGGGAATGTCGCCATTGAGTTGCGTCGCGCCCGAACGGATGAGTGCTGCGGCTTCGCCCGGCGCGCACAAGCCCAGAGACTCGTAGTAGCTGAGTTCGAAGCAGGTATAGGGCTCTTGCACCTCAACCAAATCGAACTGACGTCGCGGGTTTGTAATACCGGCCGCGCGGTAAACCCGCCGAGCGGCCAGTGCCAGCGGCTCCGACACCAGCAGGGACCGTGATGGCGCATTGTCGGCTTCGCAAAAATATCCCATACCCCGAATCCAGGCAGGTCGATCGGTAGAGCGGGCTGCAAATTGTTCCGAAGAAAGGACGACCGCTGCTGCGCCGTCCGAGATCGGCGGTACGTCGAGCAGCTTGATCGGCCAGGCGAGGGGCCTGGATTTGAGCACTTCCTCGACTGTGACTTCCTTTTTTACATGGGCGTATGGATTCTGCATCGCGTTATGGCGATTCTTCACCGCAACCATCGCGGCGGCCTCTTCGGTATGACCGAGAGTATCCATGCGCGCTCGCCAGTAGGCTGCGGAAAAACCCATAATGCCCACCGCGAATTCCCGACCCCAGAAGGGATCGTAAAGCGTCGAGATCGAGTACTGCAGGGCGCCCTCAGACAACTTGTCGTAAGCGACGATCAGGACCCGGTCATGCAGACCACCGGCAATCTGATAGTAGCCGGCGAGCATGCCCGCAAGGCCTGTACCGCCACCGCTGGTCACTCGCACTACTGGCTTCAGAGCGCCACCGATGGCATCAACAACCCATTTTTCGGGTTGGTTTACGGCCGCGAAAAGTACCGGGCCGGTCGCGACCACGATCGAATCGATGTCCTCGATAGTGAGTTTGGCGTCCTGCAGAGCTCGATTCACAGCTTCTCGCACGAGACCCGCCTGACTTACGTCAGTTCGACGGCGCGCATGATGCGTTTGACCAATCCCGACGATTCCCACGTGGCGACTCATAAGTTCAGACCTCCAGCGTGAAAATACAATGCGTCTGCATGCCGACTCCGCCGGCAGCGTGCACAATGGCCGAAGTAGGCTTGGTCGGCCCATACTCGGCAGGGTTCGCGAGTTGCCGCGTGGCCTCACTCAGCCTCACGAGACCGGTGGCCATGATGGGGTCCGCAGGCAAGGCACCCCCGGAACGATTGATGACCCTCTGGTCCTGGTCGAGCAGGTCGATGCCTCGGCCAGGTTTCGCCAAGCCGAGGGCTTCCAACACCATTAGTTCACTCGCTGCGGACGAGGCACTGACTTCGGCGAGTGACGCTTGCAATGGATTTTCCCATCCCGCGTGCAGGTAGGCGCGTTTGGCCGCGACCTCGCAGGCCTCAAGCACACCGGGTTTGCGGGATGCAAAAGCATGACGGTCCATGGAACTGCCGAGCCCGGTAATCCACACGGGATTGCGCGACACTCGACGAGCGATGTCCGCCGATGCGAGCAACACCGCGACTGCTCCGTCTAGTGGTCTTGCCATCATCAGCGCCTTGAGCGGAGCGGCCACATTTTCCGACGCGAGGACATCGGCGGCACTGGGTACTGATTCGATTGCAACTCGCCCACGTGCGGCGGCGTCCGCCCAGCGCTTGGCGACGACTCGCGCCAAATCGTGTTCCGACACGCCATGGTCGCCCATGTATCGCTGCGCCTGAAGGCCGCTGGCGGCCGACTGATTGAACCCGACCGGGCGTTGGTAAAAAGGCTCGCACTGCATCGAGTAGAATAAGCTGACATCGGATTCCGATGGCTTCGAGTAGGCAATGATGAGGCCCACGTCCGCTGCGCCGGATGCGATCTTGGTGGTCCCGTAAAGAGCCGCCCATAGGCCATCCTCTTCGACGCGCGACTCTTCCTTGTGATGCGCGCCCATCGCGCCGAGAAAGCCACAGTTGGAGATGCTGCGGCCATCCAACACGTCGCTTCCGGAATCGATCACGAAATCGACGTCGTCAAGATCGAGTCCCGTGCCTTTGAAGACCTGAGAGACGACAGCAGAGATGAGATCGATGTGTTGAGCTCCGCTCCAAGAGGGTCGAAGTTCTGTCTGGGTCGATGCGATCACAGCAACACGGTTTGTAATCATGGGAGGTATTCCAATTCCTTAGCGTTCGACCTGTCCTGATGCCTATATGCCACCGCGTCGGTAAAATTGTCAAGAAGAAATCGAAATTTCATCGGTTTCGGAAATTTACAAGTATGCCGGACCACCCCTTGGGCAGGTTTGCGCAGAAGATTGTTGAATCAAAGAGTTGAGGCTATATTAGTATGTCTTAAGGCGCATTTACAAGTTTTCCAGGAGCGTTCTCGAATGGGCTCGCTCTAAATCTCGAGCGCTACCTTTTGTGTTAAATATTTCGAATTGACTTCGGGTTCTGGCCCAGGATAACGTAAGCCCTATTAATCATAAAGGACGTAGCTGGCTCGCATGGCAATCGACTACAAGTACTTGATGAGTTTGGAGCCACTGGTGATTCACCATCGCTATACGACGAAGGATACGATTCTCTATGCCCTGGGTCTGGGCGCGGGAGTGGCAGCCGCTGCTGACCCCAAATGCCTGCGTTACGTGTATGAGCAAAATCTTTCGGCTTTGCCGACGATGGCCACGATTCTCGCCTACCCCGGATTTTGGGCCCAGGAACCAAAGTACGGGATCACCTGGCGCAAACTGCTGCACCGGGACCAGTCGATCGAGATTCACGGCGAGATCCCGACCGCCGGCGAGGTGCGTGGAGAAATGACGATCGACGAGATCTACGACCGGGGTGCCGAAAAAGGAGCGCTGTTGTGTTTCTCACGACGTATATTTGACACCACCACCGGTGAATTGCTGGCGACCGTGCGGCAGGTCAATGTGTTGCGCGCGGACGGCGGCTTCGGCGGCCCTGTCGATCGCGCATCTCCGGGCTACGAGGCGCCTCAACGCTCGCCGGACTTGGTAGTTCCACTGCGCACCAGTTTTGATCAGGCCTTGGTGTATCGCCTGTCCGGCGATATGAACCCGCTGCACGCCGACCCTGAGGTAGCAAAGGCGTCGGGATTTGAAAGGCCCATTCTTCACGGCCTTGCCAGCTTCGGGATCGCCGGGCTTGCGATCGTCTCCCAGGTCTGCGGCTACGACCCGAGCAAGATTCGGCGCATGGATGCCCGGTTTTCAAGCCCGGTATATCCAGGCGAGACAATGGAAGTTTCAATCTGGCACATGGCTGCGGGTGCGGCTGCGTTCGAGGCGCGCGTGATTGAACGTGCCGTTAAGGTGATTCGCAACGGTTTCATCGAATATCGATCCTGACGTGACTTCGTCAGAGCAATTACAATAGGAGTAATCAATATGGACCTCGGACTCTCAGGTAAAGTCGCCGTCGTGACAGGGGCGGGCGGTGGAATTGGCGCCGCAATCTGCCACCGCTTGGGCCTCGAAGGTGCGCACGTCGTGGTGTCCGATATCGACTTAAACAAAGCGCAAAAACAAGCAGCGATCCTTTCACAATTGGGCATTTCGGCACAAGCGGTAGCCGTTGATGTCATCGACTCATCATCGGTAGAGTCGCTGGCAGCGAAAACAATTTCAGCGTTTGGCCGAATTGATATACTGGTAAATAACGCTGGATTCCAACGGGACATGGGCATCGCGAAAATGTCTGAGGGTGACTGGGATGCGGTCGTTGATGTCGTCCTTAAGGGCGCATTTCTCTGTAGTAAAGCGGTGTTACCCAGTATGGTGGCCAGCAAATGGGGCCGAATTATCAACATGTCCTCGCGTGCATACCTGGGTAATCCAGGGCAAGTGAACTACTCGGCGGCTAAATCAGGTCTTCTCGGGTTTACCCGAGCTCTGGCGATGGAAAACGGGAAGCACGGCGTGACGGTGAATTCGGTGGCTCCGGGAATTGTCGATACACCGGCTATTCGAGGTTTGAGTCATTTTGCGAAGTTCGTTGAGAATGCCGAGCGCGCGACTCCGATCCGACGGCTAGGAACCGTGGAAGATGTTGCGGATAGCGTCGCATTTTTAGCATCAGATCGGGCTTCCTACATCAGCGGCGAGGTATTGCACATCACTGGGGGCAGATATTGAGTTACAACAAGGAAATCAACAAGATCGTGAGCCCAACATCGAACAAGCTGCTTCGCACCAAGTTAGCGGTGTCGGACCCGGATGAGAAATGGAATGAGTATCTCTCTACCTTGGTTGCCACCTGGAATGAGAACAACCGCGATCGGAAACAAGAACGCAGCAAACGTCGCGAGCAAGAAATCCTGCGAGCCTCACTTCGGGTGTTCGCTCGCGACGGAATTTCCCGTGCTCGAATCGGCGACATTGCGTCGGAAGCGGGTTTGCCGGTTTCCTCGTTATATGATTATTTTCCGAGCAAAGAGGATCTCGCTTACGCTGTTCCGCAAGATCACCTTGGTCGCTTCTTTTCGGAATATGCCTTGGCCGTTCGCGACAAGACCACTTTCAGGGAGCGTCTCAGGCTTTATCTGTGGCTCGCAGCCGATTTTGCCCGTCGCCACCCCGAGTGGGCGCGAACGCTTTACCTTGAGATCTGGCCGAGCGTACTCGTCATTGACACGCCGGTCAGGCGCTGCCTTGACGACTATGTGCGGGTAATGGTGCATCTCGTGCATGAGGGCGCGCGCAATGGAGAGTGGTCGGGGGATCGGAGCGTGTATGAAACCGTCTCCATATTGAACGGCAGTGTCAACCAGGTCATCATCGTTTGGCTACTATATCGAGCTCCGCGCGATTTGATGAAGGCCGTTGCATCAGTCATTGATCGCACCATGTCGTTGCTGTCGCCGGCTCGGGTCCGCGCATCGTCCAAATCACTTAAAAAAAGCCGGATTTCTAAGATCGGCACCGGCCAACGTGCTGCGCGTTAACTCTGTTGACCCGTGGACGAGGTGATTCCGAACATACGGAGAAGACCCTGGTTAATATGAAGCTCAATCAGTCAGAGGTCGCGAAGTGGCGCAAGCGCACGCCGCGCTCGCAGGAGCTGTGGGAGAAGTCGAAGGACCTCATCCCCACCGGTCATGCCGGTGGCATGGGCTACTTCCTGCCGTACCCAATATTAGTCGAGCGTGCCAAGGGCTGTTGGCTTTGGGATGTCGACGGTAACCGCTACCTTGACCTGCGAATTGGCGACTGGGTTCTCATCCACGGACACTGCGATGACGACATCCGCGATGCCGTGATGAGCCAGATGGAACGTCACACGCAGGTCGGTGCTCCGGAGTGGGATTGCGCGTACCGGATGGCTGCACTGCTTGTTGAGCGCACACCGTCAATTGAAAAGGTGCGTTTTTTCGCATCCGGCACTGACGCGAACCTCGCCGCGATCCGTATGGCCCGAGTTTATACCGGGCGAACGAAGCTTGCCAAGGCGATCGGCAGCTACCATGGCACCGCCGATGTGCTCCTCGTGGGGCAGTCAACTCTTCGCAGCCCCAACGACTATATTCCAGCGGGAGTGCCGGCACATTCTGCCGAAGAAGTGGTTGAGTTTCCTTATAATGATGCTGATGCGGCAGCGGCAATTATCGAGCGCGAGAGCCATGACATTGCAGCGATCATTGTCGAACCCTGCCTTACCGCGGCCGGCATGATCGAAGCGCAGGTGGGCTTTCTTACGCGATTGCGCGAGGTCGCAACGCGTAAGGGCATCGTTCTTATTTTTGACGAGGTTGTGACCTATCCGGTTGCTTACGGTGGGGCCCAGGTTTTTTTCGATGTGTCGCCGGATCTTACGACGCTGGGGAAGGCGATCGGCGGCGGTGTTCCGGCATCGGCGGTGGGCGGGCGGGCGGAGTTAATGAATCTTCTCGAGCCCGATGCCCATGAGGGAAGTGCGCCTATGGGCGTGATGTCCACCTTCGGGGGCAACAGCATCGCGATGGCCGCCGGTGTGGCGACCCTCGAGAAGCTCACGCATCACGCGCACGAGAAGATGGCAACTCTCGGCAGCAAGTCTCGCGATCACATTAATGAACTCGGCCGGAAATATCAGATTCCGCTGCATGCCACTGGCCTGGGGCATCTAGTCGGCGTCCATTGGGCCAACACGCGTATCGTTGACTATCCGACGCGTATGCACGATGACCGTGAAAAAATCATTAATATAAATCTAGCCCTCAACAATGCTGGATATTACCAAACTTTTACCGGAGTTTTCCTAATGAGCACCGCGGTCGGCGAGCTGGAGATCAACGCGTGGCTGCAAGCATTTGAGAAGGCCCTCCACACACTGGGTTACGTTTCCTAGGTCAACACGTTTTTCGCGCCATGTCGGTCCACTGCTGGTCAGGCTGAACGTGCGTTAATCCACCTTGAATACCAATGTTCCGTTATTGCCGCCATTGAACAGCTCGAAATAGGCCAGCGGTAAATTTTTAAACCCACTACGTACATCGGTGCGATGCACCAGTTCGCCCGCTTTCCCCCACTGCATCAATTCCTTCAGGGCGACGGGATGTTCGCTCATAAAGTCAGATCTGATGAAGCCTTGCAGACGCAGGCGGTGGGAGACCAGACGAAACATGTCGCGCGGTCCCGGCGCGGGTCTGCCGGAATTATATTCGGAGATCTGGCCGCAGACTACCACGCGTCCATACATCGCCATGTTGTCGATTACATCACGCATAATCTCGCCGCCGACGTTGTCAAAGAACACGTCTACACCCTTCGGTGCCAGGCTTTTCAGCCGCGCGTCCACATTCTCACTTCTATAGTCGATGGCCGCATCTAGTTTGCAGGCTGCGAGCAACCAGTCGCATTTGGCCTTACCACCAGCAATGCCGATCACCTTGCATCCTTTGATGCGTGCGATCTGCGCCGCCATGGAGCCGGTAGAGCCCGCGGCTCCTGAGACCACGACGGTCTCGCCTGATTTCGGTTGGCCAACTTTCAAAAGACCGAAGTAGGCGGTCAAGGTGTTAGCGCCATATGTGCTAATCGACTCGATCGGGTCCATCCCGGCGGGCACCGATTCCGGCAGGATTTTTTCGCCAGAAACCAACGAATAGTCTTCCCAGCCGCTCAAAACCGACGCCAGCGTGCCCACTGGATATTTAGGATTGGCCGAGGCCACTACTTCGCCCAACGCGCGCGACACCACCGGCATATGCAGTTGCATGGGCGGGAAATAGGTTGAATCCGCGTTCATCCAGGTGCGCTGCGCCGGCATCAGTGAGAATAACTTATTGCACACCAGGATTTCACCGGTCTGTAACTTCCGTGCCGTGAACGGTTGTTCTCGATAATGGAAATCCTCCAGGGTCACCATGCCGTGCGGACGGCGCACCAAAAGCCACTGACGATTCACGGTCATGAATTACCCTCCCCCAATACACACTATTCCGAATATAGGATACGACTCTCACCGGTAATGTGTTTGATTCCATTTGGATATCGTCTGGCAAAATCGGCTGCGAGCCAGGAATTTGGTCGGAAACGCTGCGCAAAAGAATCGCAGCATGCAGAATCTCGCGCACGCGGCGGCTGCTGGTCTGGGGTGGAATTATTCGAATTGACGTTGGATTTATCGAAGGGTAAAAGCCCATCATCTGACAACCAAAAAATCCCAGTAGATGTTCCGCAATGGAGGTTAATTGTTGGACTTGGTGGAACTGTGCAGCCGACTCGCTACGACCGAGCGAGCTTGCTACTTAGCGCACTGCGTAATTGCCGCAGAAGGCGCGTGTTCGATAGCGGAGAATTCCGAATTCATGCGACTCGTGGTCATGCATGATTTCGCTGCGAGGTTTGGCCGCGTATTGACGTCAGCCAAAAAGTCGAATATATTTCGATTCTAGAGCCAAGCAATTTTGGAAAAACGTTGCTTTACAGCAACAGATTATTATTGAGGGTGAACATTTGCCCTTTAGGATCGCGGCGAAAACCGATGACTGGATGGCTTGTTGTACGCATCTTCTCGATGCAAAGAGTCAATAATTAACTTGGGGGTTGGCAAAAATGGCACAAACATTTCGGTTATTGCGATTCGCGGCGCTACTGGTTGGCATAGGCGGGTTGCTTCCCAGTTTGGCGGTGGCGGCAGAGTCGGAAGGCGCGAATACGTCGCAGTTGCAAGAAATCATCGTCACCGCGCAGAAGCGTGAACAGTCGCTCAATGACGTGGGCCTCACGGTCAATGCGCTGTCCGGTGATTTCATGGCGGCCCGACAAGTCAATACATTGGCGGATCTGGCACAGGCGGTTCCCTCCTTGACGTTTGCTCAATCTCCCTGGGGTCCTCCGGTATTGACACTGCGCGGCGTTGGCTTTTCCGCTGCGGCTCTTTCGGCGTCTCCGGCGGTCACTGCTTATGTAGATCAAGCACCACTTAGCTTTCCGATGTTATCCAGTCACGTGAATCTCGATCTGGAGCGCGTCGAGGTGCTGAACGGGCCACAAGGAACCTTGTTCGGCCAGAACTCCACCGGCGGGGCGATTAACTTCATCGCGGCGAAACCCACCGATCATTTCGCGGCCGGCGCCTCAATAACTTATGGACGATTCAACAGTTTTAATCAAGAGGCTTTCGTATCCGGTCCGCTGTCGGATTCTTTATCGGCGCGATTTGCCGAACGTACCGAAACGGCGGATGGTTGGCAGCGCAGTAACTCGCGGCCCGGTGACAGCAACGGCTCGGTTAATAACCACATCGGGCGCCTCATTCTGGACTTCCACCCGTCCGACGGCGTCAAGGTTCAACTTAACCTCAATGGATGGAAGGACGAGAGTCAGCCTCTAGCGGCGCAATTTATCGGTATCAATATCCAGCACCCCGGGAACTCGCCTACTCTCATAGACCCAACGGGTAAGCCGCCTTGTCAGGGCGTGAGCCCTTGCCCGCCTTTCTCACCTTTGAATCCGCAGGCGGCCGATTGGACAGCGGGTTTGCCGCGGCGGGACAATAGTTTTTACCAGGCGACTCTCATCGGCGACTTCAAGCTTCCAGGCGAGTTAACGCTGTCCTCTATCAGTGGCTATACCAAATTTCGGCGCGATGAGGCGGAAGACTATGATGGTCTACCTGACCAAATCCAGGATTACGCGTACAACCGTGGACAGATCACGACCTTCTCACAGGAATTGCGTCTGGCCAATGATACCAAGAATCCATTTCGTTGGGTGGTAGGCGCTAACTATGAGCGCGATACGGTCGATCAGTTCTACAACTTTCACTACAATGATTCCTCAACGGGTGTCGCATTCGGCCTCGGCCAAAATTTATTCAGCGCTGAGCAAGTCAACCGAACCACCGCTGGATTTGGCAATGTCGAATTTGACGTTGCGCCTACCGTGACGCTCACCGGCGGCGCGCGGTACACCGACGCGAAGATCAGCACCGTTAACTGTGGGTCAGATAACACCCCGCCGTATAACATCGGGGGCTTGTTTTACGGATTTTTTGCTGGTGGCAAATCCGGTCCCTATGTACCCGGCGACTGTTTTCCAATTAATGATGTAAAAGACAGTAACAAGGTGGGCATTACGTACAGCGGTATTGCGCCCGGTCAGCCCGGCCTATTTGTTGACTCGTTTGACCAACATAACGTCTCCTGGCGGGGTGGCATTGACTGGAAGCCGGATCCCGGTACGCTGCTCTATTTCAACATTTCTAAAGGGTTTAAAGCGGGAGTTTTTCCGACTACCGGAGCCTCTGGATTTAGTCAGTACCTCGCTGTGAAACAGGAATCCCTGCTTGCGTTTGAACCGGGCTTCAAGCTCACACTGCTCGACAAGACCCTGCAGCTGAACGGTGCCTTGTATTATTACGACTACAAGGATAAACAGATTCAATCGCGTGTGAACGATCTGTTTTTCGGCCAGCTTGACGTCGTGCAGAACATACCGAAGTCGAGCGTGAGGGGTGCCGAATTGGAACTCGTATATCGACCGATCACGGAGCTGACCTTAAGCGGCTCGCTGTCGTACATTGATGCAAAAATCGACCGATTCACAGGCATAAGTGCAGCCAGTAACGTAGCCAGTGTGATAACCGACTTCGGCGGCACCCAGATGCCGTACACGGCGAAGTATCAGTTCAATCTCAACGGCGATTACGTCGTGCCGGTGAACGGCTCCATGAATACTTTCGTGGGCAGCACGGTGAGCTACCGTTCCAGTACCAATGCGATTATCGGCGGGGATGTCAATCCGCCTAACGCCACGCCCGTGGGCGCGCCGCTGTTTCGAATAGATGCCTATACCCTAGTGGACTTGCGCTTAGGCCTTGAGTCGGATAAATGGCGTGTGGCTCTCTGGGGCAAGAATATATTCAACAAGTACTATTGGAATAATGTGAATTCGTCATTCGACGTGATCGTGCGCTACGCGGGAATGCCGGCGACTTACGGGATTACGGCGAGCTACAAGGTGAAATAACACCAGGGTTGGGCGCGAAAGGCCGAACGAGGTCTAGTGCATGCTCGATAGTAATCGTCTCCCGGGTAAGGTCACGGTCGTCACCGGTGCCGGCGGCGAAATCGGCGCGGCTACGATTCGCCTCATGCTCGCGCGGGGAGCGCGAGTGGTAGGTGTGGACCGCGATGGGCCCGCCTTGCGGCGCCTCGCTGCAGAACTTTGCGCCGGTCATGATTTCGTCGATATCGAGGCTGATGTAACGGTGGAGGCCTCGGTGCGCGATTACGTAGCCCGTACGGTGGCGTTGTTCGGGCGAATCGACATCTTTTTTAACAACGCTGGAATTGAAGGACCTATTCATCCCATCACGGAGTATCCGCTCGCTGACTTTCTGCGAGTAATGGACGTCAACGTCATCGGCGTATTTTTGGGAATGAAATATGTCATTCCGGTGATGTCGGCTGGCGGAGGTGGCGCCATCATCAATACCTCGAGTACTGCGGGTTTGAGCGGATCGCGCGGTGTTTGCGCTTACAATGCGAGTAAACATGCGGTCATTGGACTGACCCGCAGCGCGGCCGCGGAGTGGGGCAATAAGGCTATCAGGATTAATTGCATAACGCCGGGACCCATTGCCTCACGCATGATGAGAACGCTTGAAGAGGGCTTAATGCCGGGCCAAGCAAGTGCGCTACGATCGACATTGAGCGCCCAGATCCCGGTCGGTCGCTATGGCTATCCAGAGGAGGTGGCGACGCTGGTCGCGTTCCTGGCGTCAGATGATGCACGCTATCTGCACGGCGCTGTGTTCAACGTCGACGGCGGCTACAGGGTTCACTGAAATGACGATCGGTGGCTACACGGCGCGTTGCTGAGTTACGCCCGGCCACAAAGGAGCGCACGATGAAATTTGCCTATATGCCCGACACACATTTTGGCGTTTACGATCAAGCGCCGCCCAATCCGCAGGAGGCGGCAGACGCCTTCGACCAATTGATTGAGGAGGCGGTGCTCGTCGAGCAGCTTGGCTTCGACGGCATCTTTCTGCCGGAGCGACATGGCCGCGGCGAGACCTTTGTTCCTTCCCCTCTGATAGCTGCTACCGCGATTGCGGCCCGTACTTCGCGTATCACCATTGCCACCACGGTGCTGCTGCCCACCCTCTATAATCCGATGCATCTCGCCGAACAGGTCGCCATGATAGACAATCTGTCGCGCGGCCGATTGGTTCTGGGCGTGGGAGTCGGCTACCACGCGGGATATCACCAAACCTTTGGAGTGCCCTGGGAGAAGCGGGGTAAGCGATTCGAAGAAGCGATGGAAATTCTGGTGAAAGCGTTCACCGAGGATCGCTTCAGTTTCCACGGCGAGTTCTATCACTTCGACGATGTGCATCTCACGCCGAAGACCTATCAGCGCCCACGAATGCCTATTTGGATTGGTACACACAGTCAGGGCAAACCGTTGGATCGCGCTCTGAATTACGAGGGTTGGATCATTTGGACCCAACCGAACTGGGACGAAAATGAAAACTGGATTAAGGCGACCCGTGCACGCGCCATGCAGCAGGGCAAGCCCAATTGGACTGTAGTGCTGGACCAGGATGGATGGATCGGCGCGGACCCTACGGCAGTTCGGGCGCGTCATGCAACACGCTGGTTGCGTGAAGCGCAGTTCTATGGCGAGCATGATTTCGACGCCGCCATTGACCCTGAGGGAGATATTCGTAAGGCGAACGAGGCTGAGGCCGCGACTCAGGATTTCGAGACGCGCCAGTGGCATTTTGGCACTCCGCAATCCTGGGTGCGCCGCATCGCGACCATCCAGCAGCGGTTCAACCCCGATTGGCTCAACCTTCGCCTACGAACACCGAATGCTGGATATGGTCCCGCGTATCCGACTCGCGCAGAAACCTTGGAGGCGATTAGGCTGTTCGGCGAACAAGTAATTCCAGCTGTTCGCTCTGCCGTTGCGTGAGCCAGTCCCTCGTGCTGACGGCGTTGCCCGGCATCGGCGAAATCGAACCCGGTGCTGACCTCTCCCAGGTTATTACCGTGGCGCTGCGCGTGTCGGGCGCTGCAATTACCGAACAGAGTGTCATCGTGGTGGCGCAGAAGATCGTGTCCAAAGCCGAGGGACGATTGGTACGGCTCGACGACGTGGAGCCCTCAGCCCGGGCGCTCGAGTTGGCGGCAGTGAGTGGTAAGCAGCCGGCCCTGGTTGAGATGGTGCTGCGCGAGGCCTCCGAAGTGCTGCGGGTCGGGCCGAACGTGCTCATCGTTCGGCATCGCCTCGGGTACGTGCTCGCGAATGCCGGCATCGACCAGTCAAACGTCTGCGCTGCGGGTCGGCCGGTGTGCTTGTTGTTGCCGCTCGACCCTGAGGCTTCGGCGCACCGGATTCGGGAGGCTCTGGCTAGGTGCATCGATCCTGCACCCGCAGTAATCGTATCCGACAGCTTCGGGCGGCCGTGGCGTCGCGGAGTAGTCAATGTGGCGCTCGGCAGCAGCGGTCTTCCAGCGCTGGTCGACTACCGCGGAAAAACCGATCGCTACGGCCGGCTTCTGCAGGTGACCGAAGTGGCGCTGGCGGATGCGCTGGCCGCCGCCGCCGGTATCCTCATGGGCGAGGCGGATCAGGGAACCCCGGTGGTGCTCATCACGGGAGCCGCGTGGTCTGCACCGCAGTGCGGGGCTGCGACCCTAGTTCGCCCCTTAGCGGATGATCTGTTCCGATGAGCGTGGTCGCACTGTCGGGCGGCGTGGGTGGTGCGAAGCTTGCGCTGGGCCTGTATCGCGTGCTGCCGCCTGACACCTTGACTCTAGTAGTAAACACGGGCGATGACTTCGATCACCTGGGGCTACGAATCTGTCCCGATATCGACACCGCGCTGTACACGCTCGCCGATATTGAACACTCTGGGCAGGGATGGGGACGGCGCGACGAAACCTGGACCCTGATGCGGGTCATCGAGTCTCTCGGCGAGGATCCGTGGTTCCGGCTCGGTGATGCGGATACGGCTCTGCATGTTGTTCGTACCCACCGACTGCGCGGCGGGGCCACGCTGTCGGAAGTGATCCGCGACTTCAGGGTCCGTTTGGGGATTACTGCAGAGATACTGCCGATGACGGATTGCCGCGTCGAGACGCGGATCGATACCGATGAAGGCGAACTTGCCTTTCAGGAATACTTCGTTCGGCGGCAATGTCGACCGCGTACGCGGGGAATTCGGTTTGCAGGTGCCGCGGGTGCCGCGGCCGCGCCCGGGATTCTTGAGGCTCTGTCGGCCGGCGATCTTGAGGCTATTGTCCTGTGCCCCTCCAATCCGTACCTTAGCGTCGACCCACTGCTCGCGGTCGCGGATCTGCGAGCGGCCCTCATGCAGCGTCGCGTTCCCGTCATTGCTGTCAGCCCGCTGATCGGCGGCACGGCGGTCAAGGGGCCAACGGCGAAGATCATGCACGAGCTCGGCATTGAAACCTCGGCGGCAGCGATCGCGGCGCATTACGCTGGAATTATCGACGCCCTCATCATCGACCCCGTAGATGCGGCCGAGGCTGCGCACATACCACTGCCGGTGTTCACCCTCTCAACGCTCATGCAGGGGCTCGACGATCGCATACGGCTCGCGCGCTTCGTACTGCAGTGCGCGCAAACACTGCGTTCCGGCAGCCGCTCGCCATGAGCTGCGCCGCTGTAATTGCCTGCAAGGGAATCGCGACGGCCAAGAGCCGGCTGGCCGGGGTACTCTCGCCGATGGTCCGCGCCCGCTTGGTTGAGGTCATGCTGGCGCAGGTAATCCAAGCGGCACAATCGGCGCTGCGGATCAGCGAAATTATCGTCGTGAGTCCTACGCTCAGCAAAGCCGTTGAGTCTGGGTCGGTGGCCGCAGTCATCGACAGTGCTCAAGGCTTGAGCGCGGCGTTCGAATGCGGCGCGCTCCGGGCGCTAGCGTTCCGGCATCGCTCGGTGCTGTTGCTGCCGGCGGATCTGGCACTCGTGACGGCCGAAGACCTCGACGCGATGATTGCCTTAGGCAGCGAAGCGGGCGCCGCGTTTGCACCGAATACGATCGGTGTGGGTACGAACGCGCTTTACTTACCGCTTCCCTTGCCAATCCGGCTCGCATTCGGAACCTGCAGTTGCGCACGTCACGCCGCCGCCTGCCGGGCTTGCGGATACGTGCCGGCGATAATCGAACGTACTCGCCTTGCCTTGGACATTGACGCACCCGCTGACTTAGAACGCCTGCGAGATGTTCCGCAGTACAGCTTTCTAAATGAGTCGGCGCAGGCGGTCGCATGATGTCGGGCCCGATGCTGTTCACGCGGTTGGCGCGTGGTGAGTGCCTCACGGTGAAACAACTGACCGAGGTAGGCGAGACGGTGCCGCTTAGCGAGTTGATGCAGCTCGCCGAGCGGCAGACGTTAGAGGGTTTTGGCCGCGTAGTCAGCTATTCGCGCAAGGTGTTCATTCCGCTGACCCAACTTTGCCGAGACGTATGCCACTATTGTACGTTCGCAAAGACGCCGCGGCAGCTTCAGGCGGCCTACTTGTCGCCTGAACAGGTGCTCGATCTTGCCAAGGTGGGTGCCGCTGCCGACTGCCGCGAGGCTCTTTTTACGCTCGGCGACAAGCCCGAGTTGCGCTACCTGTCGGCAAGGGACGCGCTGCTGCGGCTTCAGTTAAACACCACGCTCGAGTATCTTGAGCATGTCGCTCGCCGGGTTTTCATGGAGCATGGCCTGCTGCCGCATCTGAATCCTGGAGTCATGGAGCGTGAGCAGCTTGCGCGTTTGCGCGCCGTGTCGGTGTCGATGGGAATCATGCTCGAGTCGAGCGCAGAGAGGCTCGGTGCACGCGGTGGACCTCATTACGGGTCCCCCGACAAGGTGCCGGCGCTGCGACTTGAAACGTTACGCTTGGCAGGGGAGCTGCGGATTCCGTTTACCAGCGGTATTCTGATCGGTATCGGTGAAACGCGTGCCGAGCGCATCGAATCACTGGTGGCGCTACGTGATCTGCATCAGCGTCACGGTCATTTGCAGGAAGTGATCGTGCAGAATTTCCGTGCGAAACCGGGCACGAAAATGGCGGGTGCTGCGGAGCCGAGCCTCAACGAGCTGCAGTGGAGCATCGCGATGGCGCGTCTGACTTTTGGGCCTTCGATGTCGATACAGGCACCGCCAAACTTGCAGCGCGGCGCGCTCCGCGAACTGATCTCGGCCGGGATCAATGACTGGGGCGGAGTTTCGCCGGTGACTGCGGACCATGTCAATCCCGAGGCGCCCTGGCCCCACATCGCCATGCTCACCGAGGAAACATCCCGCGCCGGACGGGTATTGGTGGAACGGCTGGCCTTGGTACCGCGCTTTGCGCGCGAGCCGGCACGCTGGGTCGACTCCGCGTTTGTGCCGGCGTTGTTGCGTAGCATCGACGCAGACGGATACCGGCACGAGGGTTCGTGGTATGCGGGGGCGGCGGGCAGTCCTCCTCGGGCACAGGCAGCGGCGCGCACCGGCACGACAGATCTCGGTACGCTCATTGATCGCGCTATCCACGGTCCGCAACTGGCTGAACAAGAAATCGTGCGTCTATTCGCTGCGCGCGGGGCGGACTTCGATTCGTTGACCGCTGCTGCCGATTCACTGCGGCGGCAGACCGTCGGCAATGACGTTACCTATGTCGTGAACCGCAACATTAACTACACCAATCTTTGCGTCTACCATTGCGGATTCTGTGCGTTCTCGAAAGGCCGCAGCGCCAAGTCGCTGCGTGGCCCTGGCTACAATCTTGACTTAGAGGAAATCGCAGGCAGGGCAATCGAGGCCGAGAAGGCTGGGGCCACCGAAGTATGTCTGCAGGGCGGCATCCACCCGAGCTTTACGGGTGCTACTTATCTCAACATAGTTGCAGCGGTGAAGGCGGCCGTACCTGCGATGCATGTGCACGCATTCTCGCCCCTTGAGGTTCGCCATGGTGCCGCGACCCTCGGGTTGCCACTGCGTGATTATCTTGAGCGCCTCAAGGGTGCGGGACTTTCGACGCTACCGGGAACTGCGGCGGAGATTTTGGACGATGAAATCCGCGCGGTGATTTGCCCCGATAAGCTGAACACGGCCGAGTGGCTCGAACTGATCGCGACAGCGCATCAGGTCGGTCTTAAGACCACGGCAACCATCATGTTCGGCCACGTAGAGCAGCCCGTGCATTGGGCGCGTCACCTGCTGCGTATACGCCGCCTGCAGGCCGAGACCGGGGGTATCACTGAGTTCGTTCCCCTACCCTTTGTGCATATGGAAGCGCCGCTTTGGCGCCAGGGTCGCAGCCGCCGCGGCCCCACATTTCGCGAAGCGGTGCTGATGCACGCGATCGCCCGTCTGGTGCTGCATCCAATCATCCAGAACATTCAAACCTCGTGGGTAAAAATGGGCGCTGAGGGCGCGGCGCGTTGTCTGGACGCGGGCGCAAACGATCTTGGCGGTACCTTGATGAACGAGTCGATCACGCGCGCCGCGGGCGGCGTCAACGGCCAAGAGTTCAACGCTGAACGCATGACTGCCGTCGCAGCATCCCTCGGTCGCCCGGCGCGGCAGCGCTCGACGCTCTACGGTTCGGTGTAACCCTTTACAAGGAAAACGCAATGCTGCGTCTCGGATACAAGGCGTCGGCCGAACAGTTCGGTCCTGCGGAACTCTTGAAGTTCGCGATCCTCGCGGAGCAGCGGGGATTCGATTCAGTGTTCATCAGCGATCACTTCCAGCCATGGCGGCACAGCGGCGGTCACGCTCCGTTCTCGATGGCGTGGCTCGGCGCATTGGGGGCGCGCACTTCGCACATCGTCATGGGGACGAGCGTGCTCACGCCGACCTTCCGCTACCATCCATCGATCGTGGCGCAGGCATTCGGCACGCTCGGTGTACTTTATCCAGGACGCATTGTGCTCGGCGTCGGTACCGGTGAGTCGCTGAACGAAGTCCCGGCGACCGGCATGGCGTGGCCTGAACCCAAGGAGCGCAGCGCGCGCCTGAGGGAGGCGGTTAAATTGATCCGCACGCTGTGGTCGGAAGATCGCGTCAGTTTTGATGGTGTTTTTTACAAAACCCAACGGGCGACGATTTACGACCGGCCCGCCGTGATGCCGGCCATCTACGTCGCGGGCGCGGGGCCCTTGATCTCGAAGTACGCCGGTCAAGTTGCGGATGGATTCATCTGTACCAGCGGTAAGAATCCTGAACTGTACCGCGACACGCTGCTGCCTAACGTTGTTGCGGGCCTCGCGCTGGCGGGCCGCGATCCCGCGGCGATAGACCGTATGATTGAAATGAAAGTTTCGTTCGATAGCGATCCGCAGCGGGCGCTCGCGGACACGCGTTACTGGGCGGCCTTAGCACTGACGCCTGAGGAGAAAATGTCGGTGCAAGACCCACTCGAGATGCAGCGACTGGCAGATGGACTGCCGGCAGCGCGGACCGCGCAGCGCTGGATTGTGTCGAGCGACCCGGTCGAACACGTGGAACGAATCCGACCGTACATCGAACTCGGGTTTCGACATCTAGTCTTCCATGCGCCGGGTCCGGACCAGGAAAGATTTATCCGAATGTACTCGGCTGAAGTGCTGCCGCGACTACGGGACCTTTAGAGCGTCATCACGTCCGGACGGGGTAAGCCGGCTTCGCGACATGCAGTCAAATATCTTTCTAGGGCAGAGCTTGCATCCGATACCGATTCGACATTGCCTTGCGCGTCGAGATACAAAAGCGCCCCGTGAATCACAAACCATACGTCGGTGACGCTGGTGTTGCTGTGCGGAACGTAGAGCGTATGAATTGACCCCGCGGGTTCGTATAAATAAGACCCGGCGGTATTGATTTCAGGATACTCCAGGTACTGCCACGATCCCGCGACGGTGAACGCGAACACCTCACCGGTGTGCTTGTGCCGTTGCAGGGCGACCCCAGGATCGGCGCGCATTCGTGTGACCCAGAAGCCAGCTTCGACGTCGGCGTGGAGTACCTGCACTTTCAAGCCTTCTAGAATGTTTACGAAGGGCAGGTCTTTCTCGCCACGATGCAGGGCAGTTGGAATGGTTTGAGTATTCAAGAGACTTTCTCCTTAGTGAACGGCTGCGTACATGATGGCTTGTTCGGACGCATCGCCGGCAGCGAATTCTTCCACGATCCGGCCGCGTTGCGATACCAATATTCGATCGGAGAGATTCATAATCTCAGGCAAATACGAGGAAATCAGCAGGATGCCCATGCCTTCGTCGGCGAGCCGATTGATGAGCTGATGGATCTCTGCGATCGCACCGACGTCGACACCGCGCGTCGGTTCGTCGAAAATGATGAGCTTAGGCTTTTGCACCAGCGAACGTGCGATCACCACTTTTTGCTGGTTGCCGCCCGACAGCTCGACCACTTTCGCATCACCATTGATCGCTTTCACTTGCAGCTTGTCGATCCAGGATCGGGCGAGTTCCTTGGCCTCGCTCATGCGCAGCACCAAGGCACGCGGCGGACCCGCGGCGAGTTGGGCCACTTGGAGGTTTTCAGCGATGGACATGGTTTCGAAAAAACCCTCAAGTTTGCGGTCCTCTGTAACATACACAATGCCGTCCCTAATCGCCTGTCGGGGAACCCGGTAGCGCTTGCTTTGGCCGTTATAGAGGATTTCCCCACCGTGAAAATAACGTCGCTTCAGAATGCCCGCGATAATCTTGGCTGTTTCCGTGCGACCGGAACCGATCAGCCCGAAGATGCCGGTAATCTGTCCGGCGTAAACAGTGAAGGCGTTGTTGCGCACGATGTTGCCCATCGACAAATCCTGCACGCTAAGCACCTGTCGTCCAGGGGGACGCACCCCTGATTCGTGCCGGAGGTAGAGCGCCGTCGAGAGAGTGCGGCCTACCATCGCGCGGATTATGGCGTCTCGATCCATATTACTAGCCTCCTCGCATAGGATAGTCTGCCCGTCACGCATGACCGTAATCCGGTCGGCAATTTCGAGCGCCTCTTCGATCGCGTGCGAAATGAAGATGATCGTGACGCCGCGTTGCTTGAGTCGCTGGACCAGCGAGAAAAAAAGCTGAATTTCCTCCGGTGTGAGCGAGGCGGTTGGTTCGTCGAATATGATGACCTTGGCTTGTTGGCGCACGGCTCGCGCGATTTCAACCATCTGTTTCTTCGCGGACCCAAGCGTGGCGACCGTCGCCCAGGGGTCGACGCCGAAGTTCAATGACCCCATCAGCTGCTGCGCGGCGATGTAAATTCCGCGCATGCGATTGAAGAATTTCTCGTCGCCGAGAAAGACGTTTTGCGCCACGGTCATCGCGGGTACCAGGCTGTTTTCCTGAAACACCATCGCAATGCCCGCAGCAAGAGCTTCGCGGGGCGTCGCAAAATTCACGCTTTTGCCATCAAAAAACATCTGCCCGCTAGTCGGCGCGGCGACGCCCGCCATGATCTTCGTCAGCGTAGATTTACCGGCACCGTTCTCGCCGACGATCGCATGCACCTCCCCGAGTCGCGCTGCAAAATCGATATTCGTGATCGCGGGTACTCCTCGATAATGTTTCGTGACGCCGCGCATTTCGATGATGTTTTGCACCTTAGCTACCTTTTCCAAGCGGCATCCTTACGATCGCGTTTGCGCCGGCGCTCGCCGCCAGCAAGCCGCCCGACATTTCAACGACGCTGCGGATTCCGTGTCGCGTGCCATCCGCGCGGCTGTGCAAGCTCTGGACGGGTTGACCGTTCTCATCAATCCGAACCACAAGTCCATATGAGGGCGTCGGAGCCCAGGGTTTAAGCCGAGCCAATTGCTTCAGTGTCCCACCCTGCAGCGGCTCAAGGAAGCTTTTCATCGGCGCCAAGGTCGGGGCAATCCAGTAATCACTGGGTATCTCGTTCATCATCCTTTTGCGATAGGCCGGCTCGCGCAGCACAAACTCAACCAACCGACGGCGGGGGGCGAACATCGCCACCCAAGCGCCACCGCCAGACGCATTACAGATTCGGCTTGGATAGGCTGGTAAATTGGTAAGTATCGGTTGCGGTGGGCTCTTTGCGTTGATACGTACTAATCTATGGCACCAGCTCTCGGACACTAGCGTGGTTCCGTCGGCGAACGGCAGCAGACCATATGGATATCCAAGCTCACCCGCCAGTTGCAGCGCTATTCCGGACTTAAGATCGAGCCGCCAGACACTGCCGCTGAATATCCTTTCCATGAGGTCCAACTTCCATCGCGACGGAGTATGTCGGGAAGAACCGTTCGCAACGAGAAGAGTCTGGTCGTCCTGAAACGCGAGCGCCGTTGGGCAGTTGATCGGCTGACCACCGAAGCTCTGAAACGTTCGGCCGTCCAAAGCGCCGCCACGGACGACAATTCCACCCCCTTCAAGGCCCACTGCCAGGGCTTCTGCGTGTGCCGCGAGTGCCGTGATTGTCGAAGGATATTGCTGGAGCAATGTCGCTTGATTTGCACCGTCCGCAGCGGGGAGCTTTTGCAGCAGTAACAGCGAATTGCCGGATGAGAATACGACGCCTGCGGAGGTGATACATAAATTATCGGGCTCCAGTGCCGTTGCCACGAGTGCACCGGCCTCGATACACTCATTGGGTCGAAGTGCACCATCGAAAGGCGGCACCGACACTGAGTATTCGCCGCCGCCGCGAAAATAATCGACAAACTTGGTAATCACGCTGCTCATTGTCGGCTTCCAGAATAGGACCCAATGCCAGTCCAATTAGGATCGGCACCCGGAATTTTCAATCGGCCGATTCGATTGTTAAGTGAGCCGCCGAGATAAAGGTAGCCCCGATGTTCCCTCATCGAGGTGATCATTGGATGATTGACACCGTGGCGGTCCCAGAGGCAGTCGAGGACGTTGCCGGCAATATCAAATTTGATGACGCAGCCCGAATTCATGTTGGGGTAGATCCAGTCGTCGTGGGGTACTCGCTCGACCATGCGCTTGCGAAAACCGGGCATTCGCAGCGCGAGATCGAACGTCGGCGCGCGCATACCGACAAAAGCGCACCAGTAGTGTCCGTCGGAGGCGCGATTGATATTGTCCGGGTAGCCCGGAAGATTCGGCATGATCACCTCAGACTCGCCGGTTCTTGGGCCATCGAACCAGTATCGCGTGATCCGGCAGCCCCAGGTCTCGGCGAATAAGAACGACTGCCCGTCGTATGCCATGCACACGCCGTTGGGGAAGAGAAGTTTGGGGATCACCGTACGCGTCGAGCCGGTCCGCGGATCGAAACAAATGATCCGGCCATTCGGGCGTGCTTCGAGTGCATCAACCATCCACTCGGAAACATCGAATCGAATGGTCGCTTCGCTGAAGAAAATCCGACCGTCCGGCGCAATATCGAGATCGTCGGCGAGCCGCATGCGCGAATCGTCAATAATTGAAAGCCAACTTCGGTTGGTTTCGTCGCTGAGTTTAAGGATCTGCCGATCGGGCGTGACTTTGTATAAACCCATGCCGGAGACACAGACGATCAAGTTGCCTTGCTGGTCGAAAGCATGTCCAAGCGGATGTCCACCAATATGCGCAAACACTTCCCATTTCTTATGGTCGGGCGCGAAGAATCGAATGACGTCACCATGACGCGAACCGCAATAGAGGTTGCCGGTTTCGTCCAGTATTACGTCTTCCGGACCCTCTATTTCGCCGAGGCCAATGAGTTCCACCTCGCGCAACCGATCGTTAAGTGCATAGGCCGAGCGTTCGTCGACTACCTGAGCGGCAGGTAGCGCAAGGTACCCAGGGGAGATGTAAACTTTAGCAACGACTTTGAGTCGGTTCTTGAGCCATTTGACGTCGACGGCTACGGCGATGAGGAGCAGCAGACCGAGAATCATGCCACCCGCTCCGGAGCCCATGCCGATGCGAGTCAGTGAGGTCTGGACGATGGTGACGATGATGGCGCCGAGGACGCCTTTCACGACCGATCCCCGTCCACCCCCTAAGCTGATGCCCCCCAGCACCGCCGCGGTCAGGGCCGCAACTTCAAGGCCGACTCCCGTATCGCTGCCTGCGGCACCGAGCCGCGACGCGTAGAGCGTTCCGGAAATAGCGGCTAGCACGCCCGATAGAACATAGGTGGTGCAGACCGTCCGTCCGACCGAAATGCCGGCGTTGTATGCCGACCGGCGCGCACCACCAATGGCCTGGATGTGCCAGCCGAGGCGTAGCCGCGTCAGGGTTACGTGGGCCGCGAAACCGATCGTTGCTGCTAGGATGAGGCTGAACGGCAGCGCCGCCCAAGAGCCGCTACCGATGAATTCCCAAACGCCCGATTTCTGGGTCGGCATCGAAATGATGACTTGATATTTAAGTGATAGTGTATCGAATACCGCGCGTACGATGATCAAAGTGACGAGCGAAGTCAAGAACGCCCTTAGGCGTAGATAACCGATCAGCACGCCATTGACGAGCCCGATGAACGCACCAATAGCTGCGGAACCCGTGACCACCGCGAGTACGGGCCAGCCGAGGGCGTTGAACATGCCGAGCGATGCGAAAGTCGCCATGGCGAAAGTAGCCCCGACGGACAGATCGATTCCGCCCGCCAGGATGACGATGGTCTCCCCCAACACTATGAGCAACAGCTCGCCTAGCTGCCTTGAGTTGTCTTGCAGGCTGTAGGCTGCAAAGAAATCGGGTATTTGCGGACTAAAGAAGGCGATCGATAGCAACAAAATCAGGAACGGGATCGCATTGTCGATCCAGCTCTTCGACAAGATTTCTCCGAGCACATGGTCAGGTATCAGGCGCGACCGCCAGCGCGACCAGGATTCTGAAATCATGGTGCGCCCGATCAGGGTCCATCTCGCTTGACATCGTCAAGATTCCAGCAGGCCGAACCGGCATTTGCTTTGGTAACTAACTTGACCGCGCTATAGATGCCGATAGGGTGCCCGCCGGACGGAGTCGGTTTGTTTTGCAGCAACGATACAACTACAGCCGCGAGGTCTCGTGCTTGCCCGCGAGAATCGTAACTGACGTCCATCGTAAAATTGCCGTTTGCGACGTTGGCGCAATTCGATTTCTGCTCCCCACCGCCGCTGGTGATGAGGTAAACCTTGCCCTGCAGTCCG
Source organism: Gammaproteobacteria bacterium (assembly GCA_043738945.1). Lineage (GTDB taxonomy): Bacteria > Pseudomonadota > Gammaproteobacteria > Steroidobacterales > Steroidobacteraceae > Bog-1198. The sequence goes on along the minus strand of JAYUFB010000010.1, from coordinate 75,408 downwards.
GCCTCCTTTATAGCGGCCGCAGTGCCCATGTCCTGGACTTCCCAGAATCCCATGAAGCCGCACAGATCGGGGTGCTGTTTGAGGATAGTGCCGGCCACCGCGCGAGCCTTGCTGGCGTCCCAGTCCGCCGCCTGATCGGCCACAATCTCCATATCCTTGCGCGTCGCAAAAAAGTCTCGCAACGCCGCACTGCCGATCTGGCTGCCGGATGTTGTCAGCACTCCCTGAAGCAACGCAACCTTGCCGCTGCGTCCCTTGTCGCGGCTACAGAGTTTGGTCATCTCTTCGGCTTGTCTGGTAAAGACCCCGTTCCAATCTGCCCCGACGTAAGCGTCGCCGGTATTGGGCGATTTCAGGTTGATCTGGACAACGGTGATTCCGGCCGCGTTCGCCTTGTCGACGAGCTTGGAGTAGGCCAACATCTCCGTGGGTTGGATGATCAACAGATCAACCTTTTCACCGATTAGTTGGTTGATGGCCTGGGCACCCGCTTGGATGTTCCAATTTGCCTCGCGCACAATCAATTGATAACCGAAACGGTCCGCATCGCGCTTCAAACCGGCGTACCAGGCTTGGGGCAGATCGAAGCCCATCGAGATTGGCACGAAGCCAACCTTCTTGCCCTTAAGCATGGCGCGCGTCTTGTTGAGTTGGCCATCGTCGATTGCTGCCATTGCAATCGGCGCGAGGACAACTATCGCTGCGAACGCAATCACGCCGCAAATCATGGTCTTCAATCGCATGGGCTTGTCTCCGTATGGTTTCCGTACTTAACGATGGCTCGTCTCTGCTAGATATCGCCCTGCTGAGCTGTTTGCTCGTCTCGCGGATTCATTATTGAGTCCGCAATGATTGCCGCCAGAAGAATAAATCCCTTGACGATGCTCTGCGCGGTGTACGGCATGTCGAGCATCGTCATACCGTTGAGCAGTATGCCAATCAGGATCGTCCCCGCGAGCACGTTGCGCACGCCCCCCTTGCCGCCACTCAGGCCGACGCCGCCAATGACGGCTACCAAGATCACGTCATAAACCAGCGTCGAATTCACGATTCGAGTGTTCATGCTCTCGACCGCCATTGCCATTACGACACCGGTGAAGAAGGCAATTGTGGCGCTGAGCATGTACTGGGCCACCATCATGGGACGCGTAGGGATGCCGACGACGCGCGCCGACTGCGGGCTGGTGCCCATGGCATAGAGAAATTTGCCAAAGCTCGTGTAGGTTAAAAGGCCGAACGAAGCCGCCGCCAACAATAGAAAACTGATTACCGAGTTTGGTACTCCTAGCGTTTTCCCAGAGCCGATGTTGCGCACCCAGCTCAGCGTCTCGCTGACGTAGGCCACGTCGACGTGCACGAGAAAATACTGGCCAAAACCATACACCACGCTGGTCATGGCAAGCGTCGCGAAGATCGACGGAATTTCGAGATAGGCGACCAACACTCCGTTAAGGAACCCGACGGTTAATGCGAATAAAAAGCCTAAGGCAAACGCGAATAACGCCGAATGACCCGTTTCGACCAGGCTCAACGTCCAGGCGACGCTCATCGCCATGACCGCAACCATCGACAAGTCGATGCCGCGGCCGATAATCGCGATCGCCATGCCGATGCCGAGCATTCCAAGAATGGCGACGTTTTGAATTAGGGAGAAAACGTTGGCAGCCGCGAGAAACCCGTGCACGGAGATCCCGAAGACCACAAACAGCAGCACCGACAACCCCAGCACGATCTGCTCCTGGGTTAGGCGTTGCGCTTTCCACAAAATTCGCGAATTAGCCATAGATCCCTAAGTGTGCAAGGCAATGACTCCAGACTCGAAATATATTCGTCTTTTAGGCTGTGGTCAATTCTACTGAAATTTCTACTGGAATTTGATTGGCGATCAGGGCCTAAGTTTGTCAATTTGTCGACCCAGCCGTGTAATCGCGCTCATTGGTCCTTGAATTTTGGTGTGCGATGCTCGAGGAACGCGTGAACTCCTTCGCCACTGTCGGTCTTGGCGACCAGATCGGCCGATAGCGTTTGCGCATCGAGATAAGCCTCCATCCAGGTACGCCCTTCGAGCGCAACCGAAGCCATTTTGCGTGCGCGGATCGCCGGCAGACTTTTTTTCGCCACTAAGCGAGCGATTTCCAGCGATTTTCTGCGAACTTCCTCGCGCGGGACGACATAGTTGAAGAAGCCGGTTGGCTCCAACTCGCGCGCGGTAAACTTGCGCCCCGTAAAGAGCATCTCACGGACTTTTGCTTCTGGCATCTTCAGCATGCCAAATAACCCAGCACCTCCACCAACCAATCCGTAGTCGATTTCTGGACACGCAAACTGGGCACTCTCGGCCGCAACTCGCATGTCACAAAGACCGGCCCAGACCATGCCGATGCCAATCGCAGCACCGTTTATGGCGGCAATCACGGGTCGGTCGAGTGTGTAAAAATTCGGCACTTGTTGATTGATATAGCGGTATCGCTCTTTGCGGCGTGGGGTATCCATCCCCACGAAATCGTTAAGATCGGCGCCGCCGCACCATGCCCGTGCGCTATCCGGCGCGGTGAGCACGACGGCGCGTACCGACAGATCTGCAGCGATGACTTTTACGAGCTGACCGATATCCTCGTAGACGGACAGCGAAACGGCATTTACCGGCGGCCGTGAGAATACGACGAGCGCAATGCCTTCTGCATCGACAGTCACCTCGAATGAACCGATGGTTTGCGACACGCAGTCACCGCCCAAAATTGAGGCGAAGTGACGCAAGGTAGGTGGATTTGTGATATTCCTGCATTCCGCCAAGATAATCCGAATTGACTTCGGATTCTAGTGCTCCATACTATGTAGTATTATATGATGAAATGCCGATTGCGCTCTTGCCGCCGCTGAATGTGAATGTGCCGCCGAGGCAAGCGCAGTAATGGCGCGGCAAGCCGTCATTCTTGCTACTGCGCGAACGCCCATCGGCAAGGCCTTTAGCGGGGCCTTCAATAACACTCAAGCGCAAGAACTGGGCGGTCATGCCATTCGCTTCGCGGTAGCGCGTGCCGGTATCGATCCTGCGGCAGTCGAGGATGTCATCATGGGTGCCGCAATGCAGGTTGGCTCCACTGGCAGCAACATTGCGAGACAGTCATTGCTGCGCGCGGGGCTGCCGATCAGTGTTCCGGGGATGAGTATCGACCGGGCTTGTGCATCGGGGCTCATGGCGATCTGCATCGCGGCCAAGCAGATCGTTCTCGATGGCATGTCGACGGTAGTCGGTGGCGGAGTCGAATCCGTGTCACTGGTTCGAGGCGACTATCAAGGGGCATCGCGAGCGAAGGATCCGGTGTTGTGGGCACAACTGCCCGAACTTTACATGTCAATGCTCGAAACTGCCGAGATCGTCGCACAGCGTTACGCGATATCTCGAGAAGAACAAGATGAGTTTGCCTTGCAATCGCAACAGCGTACGGCGAGGGCGCAAACCCTGGGCCGATTGGATCGTGAGATTATTCCGCTTGCCGCGTCCATGCTGAAAACCAACCAGGAGACTGGAGAAACTTCAGTACATGAGGTCCTTCTGAGCAAGGACGAGGGCAACCGACCCAATACGACGCTGGCTTTATTGGCAGCGCTGAAGCCCGCCTTATCGAATGGCCAGCGGATGGCTGCGGGAAAATTTGTTACTGCCGGAAATTCGTCGCAACTATCGGACGGCGCTTCGGCCATGGTTTTGATGGAAGCCAGGGATGCCGAGAGGAATAACCTGACGCCGATGGGGGCCTTGCTCGGAACTGAAATTGTCGGCTGTGATCCGGCTGAAATGGGCATCGGTCCCGTCCACGCGATTCCGCGGCTGCTGCACCGCCACGGGCTAAGCGTAGATCAGATTGGACTTTGGGAGCTGAACGAAGCCTTTGCCAGTCAAGCCGTGTATTGTCGCGACCGACTGGGTATTCCGAATGAGTTGATGAACGTCAATGGCGGGGCGATTTCCATCGGTCATCCGTACGGTATGTCTGGCGCGCGTATGGCAGGGCACATTCTGATCGAGGGGAAATCGCGGGGCGCACGCTACGGCGTGGTCACAATGTGTGTGGGCGGCGGCATGGGAGCGGCCGCGCTATTTGAAATTTTTTGAGGCAGAATTAATGTCTAGGAAACCGAACAAAAATCGGGTTTTTCTTGACCCAAAGTCGTGTGAGTGATATACAAAAACCGACCGCCGCAAATAGGAGTTCACCGTGAGCAGCAACCCAATCAGCCGAATCGATACCGGGCCGGCCCGCATTCTACCTGCCGCCAGTCATCGCGGCGAGAAAGAGCTTCCGTTCGTATCTTTTTTTGAGGGAATAATGGTCCAGGTAGTGCAGATCGATATCGAAGCTGGCCTCTGGGTTACCCGCATGCGCGCGCAACCGGGAATTACACTCCAGAAGCACAAACACACGGGTGAAGTTTTTGCATTCACTATTGCTGGCTCCTGGAAGTATCTCGAGTACCCGGATATCAACACCGCCGGATCTTATTTACACGAGCCGGCCGGGTCGGTGCATACCCTGCACGTTCCCGCCAGCAATACGGGTGTTACGGATGTTTGGTTTGCGATACGCGGAGCCAATTTGAATCTGGACGCTAACGGCAAGGTCGAGTCAGTCATGGATGCTGCGGCCGCGCTGGAGATGTACCTATCGGGTTGCCGTGCAGCAGGTTTCCCGGTTCCCGATGTAATCATCGGGTGAGTGTGGAATCTGGCCGCGTTTAGGCGGGTGATGGCTCGGCGCTGGGATCAAAAAATAAAGTAAGGGTAGGCAGTGGCAAATATTGCTTCGCATTTATTTCAAAGAGCACACGACAGCGCCACTAGAACCGCGTTGATTGTGGGATCGCAACAATTCACGTTTTCGCAGATTCACGCTCAAGTCTGTCGCCTCGCAAAAGGGTTGGCGCTCGCCGGTTACCAGCCCGGTGACAAACTTGCGGTCATGCTCACGACCGGTCCCGAGTTCCTATTTTTCGAGTACGCGGCATTCACGCTGGGCGGCGTACTAGTGCCGTTGAACATACATTACAAACCAAACGAGCTTGAATATGCACTCGCGTCCTGTGAAGTAGAGTATTTGGTGATTCAGGATACTTCCTTGGAGCTTCTCTCTAAAAATATGTTGGAGCGCCTGACTAAACTGCGTCAAATATTTGTAGTTGGCGATTGGTGCCCGGAAGAGCCCCTGCCACGCGTTACGAGCGCCAATTTGTTGCTAGAAAATGTGACGTCGGTCACCGCTGTGACTGAACGAGAATCCGACGCTCTTGCTTTGATGTTGCACACCAGCGCTACGACCGGGAAAGCGAAGGGGGTAATGCTCACGCTCGCGAACCTCCAGGCAAACTATGATCGAACCCCTGAATGGCTGGGGTTGGATGCGGATGATTGCATTTTGTGCGCGCTGCCGCTTTATAACACCTTCGGTCTCAATCAATGCATAAACGCGATAATGGTGACCGGGGCCAAAATGGTCTTGTTGCGTCGATTTGACGCGTTGGACTGTCTCAATGCTATTCAGTCGTATCGCTGCACGTTTTTCCCCGCCGTCCCGACCATGCTGCAAAAAATCCTCAATGACCCAAAAGTGGCCGATTTCGATATCACCTCAATGCATCGCCTTCTGATTGGCGCTGCACCCGTTCCCGCTGCGCTATTGGAACAAGTTTATCGAAGAATGGGGCCAGAAACGATCGTGATGACGGGATACGGCCTTACCGAGGCTACAGCGCTCGTTTCACTCGAGCACGCCTCATTGGACGAGAATGGGAATCTACATCGTCCGAAATCAGTAGGCAAAACGCTACCCGGAATGGAGATGATCGTCGCGGACGAGCGTGGCGTTGAGCTAGCGGTAGGCGAGATCGGACAACTCTGCATCAAGGGGCCGAATGTAATGAAGGGCTATTACAAAATGGAAGCAGAGACGACTGAGGCCATTGTGAACGGTTGGCTGCAGACCGGCGATCTAGGAACGATGGACAGGGAGGGCTATTTCACCATTGTGGACCGAAAAAAAGATCTAATTATTCGCGGGGGTCAGAATATTTATCCTGCGGATATCGAAGAGATTCTTTACGGACATCCCGCGGTAGCAGAAGTGGCCGTAATCGGTAGAACGGACGACATTTTTGGGGAAGTGCCGGAGGCGTTTGTTGCGCTAAAACCGGGCGGCAAAGCAACTGTCCAGGAATTGATGGATCTGTGTAAGTCGGAGTTGGCGTATTTCAAGGTCCCTAAACATATTCATCTTCTAGAAGAATTGCCCAAGGGGCCGACGGGCAAAATACTGCGGCGCGGGCTTCGTCCGCAATAGTCGCTGGTGCATAAACTATGATGGAAGCAGTCATTCTTACCGAATTTGGTGGACCCGATGTCCTCCAGAGAAGTCGTATAGAACGTCCTTCATTCAGGGCGGATCAGATGCTGGTACGTGTCGCGGCGTGTGGAGTTTGCGGCCACGATGTGCTGAATCGAGCAGGACATTTTGGTGAAACCCGTCTTCCCGCGGTACTCGGGCATGAGATCTCGGGGACAGTTGATCAAGTCGGGGCTTTGGTTGCGCGCTTCAAGCCCAGCGATCGGGTAGTTTTATTGCAAAGACTACCGTGCGGGCTGTGCAGGAGTTGCCAAAGTGGTCGTGAAAATCTCTGCCGATCGGGCGACGGTTTCTACGGCGAGGAAACACTCGGTGGTTATGGTGAGTATGTCGTGGCGTCGGAACGCAACGCCGTTCTATTGCCACCGGAAATCCCATTTGACGTGGGCGCGGTGTTAAGTTGTGCGGTCGGGACCGGCTTTCACGCGTTGTTGCGTGCACGTGTGCATCCCGGAGACGCGGTGGTCATCACCGGCGCGAGCGGTGGGGTGGGCATCAACACCGTGCAGATTGCCAGACTTATGGGTTTGAATATCATCGCGATCACAAGCTCCGACAAAAAAGTCAGCGAGTTGCGCATAGCCGGTGCGGACGATGTCATCGTGACGGGTGATTTCAAATTTCACGATCGGGTCCGTACAGCTACGGCGGGTGAAGGTGCTGCAGCAGTTATCGAGATCACGGGAAAGCCGACTTTTAACTCTAGTATTCGCGCGCTGCGGCCAGGCGGTCGGTTGGTTCTAGTCGGAAATGTTGATCCGGGTCCTATCTCGCTGAATCCGGCAATTTCCATATTGAAAGAAATTGAGCTGATTGGAAGCGGTCATGCCATCATTTCTGATCTGGTGCAAGTCGTTGCTCTCGTGAAACGAAAAAATCTTTTGCCACTTATCGCAGCAACCATGCCCATCGCAGAAGCGGCAGCAGCACACAGACTGCTGGAAGGGCGATCAACGATTGGGCGCATTGTCTTGACTCATGGATGACGAAGCTTATAAGGCGTTGAAACCCTCGCAGACGGCGCGTTACGAAATACGAGACGCAAGCTATCTTGTACGGACATGGGGTCCTGACTCGGCGCGGCCTATTGTTTTACTGCATGGCATGCGCGACACATCAACTACATTTCAGTTTCTTGTGGATGCTCTGAATGGTACCTGGAGAATTATTGCGCCTGATTGGCGCGGGCACGGTCAGTCCCAAGCGATCGCTCACGGTTACTGGTTCCACGACTACCTCGCCGATCTTGATGCTCTGCTCGAAATTCTTGTCCCCGATCAGGCCGTTGATCTGATCGGACACAGTCTGGGGGGGAACGTTGCGAGCGTATATGCCGGATTGAGACCGGATAGGGTACGCCACGTGATTTCTCTGGACGCCTTTGGCACTCTGGACCAGAGCGATTCTAACTTTCCCGACTTGCTGGCTAACTGGCTCCAATCCGGCCGCTCCAAGGCTGTCTACCCGCGCTATCATTCAGTTGAGCAAATGGCAGATAAGTTGTGCGCGTCGAATCGAAGATTGGGCTGGGATAAAGCGCTTTATCTTGCTCTCAACTCATCTCGACCCGTCTTGGACAACGGATTCACTTGGCAGAACGACATAGTAACCCGCCGGTCGATGCCAACTTTTCATACACTCAATGAATGGATGGCTTGTTGGCGCAGAATTACCGCACCAAAATTATGGATTGCCGCTGCCGATCCGTTGCCCCGTACGGTAGCAGCGAATCCTGAATCATTTGCGCTTGTACGAGCCCAGATCGATGCGAAATCGTTTATCCATCTTCCGGATACGGGACATAACATTCACCATGATGCGCCTTTGAAGCTCGCTGAAATTATTGAAGAGTTTCTATGCCGCGAGAGCTAACTTATGTGAATGGAAGATCGATGCCTTCGCTATTTATTATTTTCCTAAAAGACTCTTTAGTCGTTGCCCAATCGACAATATCTACCTTAAATTGTAAAGCCGATTCGGTAAAATCTTCATTTAGCTGAGCCAACGTAGCGATTGAAAGAGGCTGCTCACCGAGGATCGCGATGTCTAGGTCCGAAAATGGTTTGGCTGTTCGTTTCACCCGGGATCCAAACACGACGACATATCTATCAGGAACGTATCGACGTAGGATCGAAACTACGATTTCCTTCTCGGGCAGGGTTAAATTGATGTCGTTCACGAGGCAGTATTAAGCGCTTCTAAACGTGCGAGTAGAAATTTTGCCTCAGCACTAAAACGCGGAATGATGACAAATACTTCTTTGGCTTTTGTCTCGTCATAAACATGACTCGTGATGCTGCGAGCGCCGCGAAATTCTCTCCACTTATCCCAACCTGATAGAAGTAAATTTTGTTCGTTGCCAGTGCGAATTAAGTCTGCGAATGCCATTTGATCCACGGTTGCAGGGGTCGCGGAAGCCGACTCAATGTAGCGCTTAAGCATTTTCCACGATAGTTCGTAGGTGAACTCGAAAATCTGAATGGCGGCGGTGCGAAATAGCTGTTTAATTTTTGGATCTGAGTGTGCTAATTCCGAATCGCAATATGCGAGCGCTTCTTCCAGTTGACTGATTGCGTTGCGAAATGAGGACAGATCAAGTTTCATGATGATTGTAGTCTACGTAAGGCCTATTGGGCTTGCAACGCCACGCAATCGTCGCATGGCGAGCGCAAATAGTAAGCCGGAGGCGGTGAGCATTAGGGCGCCTAGCAACAGCGGTGCGCCGGGAAAACCGTGACCGGTCTGGGGCCTGGTGGCTTGTTGAAAAAGTTGGGTCATCACCAAGGGTGCGATGATAGCGCTCACGCTTTGGAAGCCAGTGGTGGCGCCCTGGAGCTCGCCTTGTGCATTCGCGGGGACTTGTCGGCTCATCATACTTTGCATAGAGGGCATGGCTAGTCCGAAAAAGGCGCCAAAACAGATGAGTAGGTACACCATCCAATTCGTGGTGGCGAAGGCGTAGCCTGCTATCGATAGAATTCCTACGAGGAAACCTACGTGCGCTGCGTTGGCTTCGCCAATTTTTTTGATGATGGGGCCGATTAAGGCTCCCTGCACGATGGCGGTAGTGACTCCTACGAGCGCGAGTGATAGGCCGATTTGTTGTGGGGTCCACGAGAATTGTTGTATGGTGAAGAACGACCATGTGGCGGGTAGAGCGTCATGGGCGATTTGGTAGAGAAAGGCTACGACTAATAGCAGGACTAGCCCTTGGTACTGACGCAGCTCTGAGACTGCACCGATGAGATGGGCGCGTGCGATGGAGATGGGTCGTCTTAGCGTGACCGGCAAGGTCTCTGGAAATACGATAAGCCCTAATAGAAAATTTAGGCTCGCCAATCCGGCGGCTGCATAAAACGGGGTGCGTGTGGAGAAGCCGCCTAATAATCCACCTAACGCAGGCCCCGCAATGAACCCTATGCCCCAGGCAGCACCCATCATGCCGAAGTAACGGGCGCGCTGATCCGCTTCATGCACATCGCTGATCACGGCATTGGCGGTCGGATAAGTGGCGCCAGCGACTCCCGCGATGCGGCGGCCTACGAAAAGCCACGCGATGGTGGGTGCGATGCTCATCAGCAAATAGTCGATGGTGAGTGCCGCCATGGATACTAGCAGCACGGGGCGGCGACCGAAGTGATCGCTCAATGCACCCAACACCGGTGCGAATATAAATTGCATGATCGCGTACGTGACCATTAAGTAGCCGGCGATCGGTGCAGCTCCCGGAAGGTCGCTGCCGGTGAGCTGCATAATGAGTCGGGGCGCAACCGGCAAGATGAGTCCGAAGCCCATGGAGTCGATGACCATGGATACCATTACAAATAGAGTGGGTAAGTTCATAGGCTTTAATTTACGGATTGTACCGATTGTTGGAACGACTGAATTCGATCAATCTCCAAGGCTGTAACGCCGGCTTGCCGGGCAAACATCGGCCATAGGGCAACGCTATGCGCGACTTGATGCAGTAGTTGTTTGGGCTGCCTGATGTCGTAGGCTGCCGCTAGTTCTAGCAGATCAGTGGAAGTGATGTTCCACGCTTTACCGCCTATTAACATTTGATGTTGGCGGGTCCATTTGCCATTTGAATCTTGGATGAATGCCAGATTCTTGGTGTGATCATCGCAGTTAACAATCGCCACATTAAGAGCTGCGCGCAGCCATGCTTGTTGGAGACACGGAGCGTCTAGTTGTAAATCGAGCACGGTGCGTAGGTACTGCTCGTAGCTATGCACATGCGGCATATTGAAATCTAGGTGTGCGAGGCCGCACAGAGTTTGCATATGCATTTTTTCGTTGCCGCGTCGATCAAATCGCTTGGTCATAAAGTGCGCACGGCAGTTCTCTTCCAGTAGCCAACCCTCGCCGACGTCGAATTTCAACAACCAGTGTTCATATCCGTCCGGTAAATTGAATTGTGCCGAGACCACTTCGCCCGTTTGGCGTTCCAGCCGATGGCCGCTTTGGCGCGAGCGCCGTCTGCTGAACTGCCGATATCCAAGATGTCCTGCGCGATGTTGTGAAACTCGCCGCGCAATGCTCGGCGAGCATCCTCAACTAGGTGTGCCATGTCGAGCGGTACTTGTACACTGGCACTCCGCCTTTCGGCTGAAGCAGGCGCGTATTCAAGCGCACCCATCGCACGGTGGCCTAAATACACAAGGCGCTGTAGTGTGTTGATCTCTTCTGACGGCGTGCCATGGCGCGCCAAGTATTCGTTGATAAGCGCGTTACCGAAAATGTCCGGTAGTGAATCCGCCAATAGACCGGGTAGCCCGTGAAAGGTCTCAGTAGCTAGTGCTGGGAAGCTAAAGCGCTTTTTGGGCGAGAGTTTCATTTGCAGCGGTGATAACTCTAAGTTGCCACTGGCAAAGACCTGCGAATATTGAAATTCATAGGAACCGGGTTTTCCTCTTAAGGGCGCTACTGCCCCGACTAGGCGTCCCCAAATCCGCACTTCGACAACCTTGACTTCAGTCATGGGGCATTGCGGGGCGCGCGTTTGCGTTTTACTTGTTTGCGCTCGGCTTCTAGAAGAGCCAAGAGTCCCGGGGTATCGGGTGAGGGAATCAACCTATCCAGTCCGTCCCATAGAGCAAGGGTGCGCAGTATTGCGATCAAATTGCGCAAGGTGGTTGCGCCAGTCCTTTCAAAACGTCTCAGTGGCGTCAAGCCAATGCCGCTCCTACGCGCGAGTTCGGCTTGCGTCATACCAGCCCCGAGCGGCGAAATTCGCCATGCTTGGAGGGCATGGCCCAAGCGCCCGGCGATTTGGTGATTAGAAAGTTAGTGAAGATGCATGGTTTAATAATAGGCTATTAAACATATATTACTTATCTATTACTCTAATTTTAGATCCTATTTACTAGTTTTATCAATGAGCTAGCCAGGCGGGGGAGATCGAGTGATTCACCCTCTTCATCGGCATATACAACGATCAGGTACGATGACGCCGATGACGCCCGATACACCTTTCAGCCCTGCCGCTGAGCGCAATAAACAGCCTATTCTGGATGTTTTGCGGCAAGTATTGCCGGCGCGGGGGCGGGCTCTTGAGGTGGCTTCGGGCACGGGGCAGCATGTGGCGTGGTTTGCGGCGGGGTTTCCCGGCTGGGTGTGGCAGCCTACGGATGTGGATGAATTGGCGCTGGTGGGTATCGCGGCAAACACCGTAGGTTTAAAAAATGCGCGCGCGCCGCGTTTATTAAATGTGTTGCAGCCGTCTTGGCTGCCAGCGGATGGCCGCGTCGCCGCGAACGATGTGTATGGTAGGGCGCTCGACGCGGTTTACTGCGCGAACATGTTGCATATCTCGCCGTGGGAGACTTGCGCTGCACTGATGCGGGGTAGCGCGCTGCGGCTTACAGCGGAGGGAGTGCTGATTACTTACGGGCCTTATTTAGAAGAGGGTGTATCCACGGCGCCGGGTAATTTAGCCTTTGAAGGGGAACTGCGCCTGCGTGATCCGGCTTGGGGTTTGCGGTCTGTGCATGATGTTGCGGATGAGGCGGGACGAGTGGGTTTGGGGCTGCGGGCGCGCTATGAAATGCCGGCAAATAATTTGTTGTTGGTGTTTGGGTTTGAATAGCGCTGGGAGGCCTTGGCGGGAAGACGCGCAACTCATGGCACTCGTGGGCATCGCTCATTTTGTAAGTCATTTCTGTCAGTTATTGCTGCCGCCGTTATTTCCTTGGCTGAAAGATACTTTCCATGTCGGCTATGCTCAGTTGGGATTTTTGGCGACAATATTTTTCACGGTTTCTTGCACTGTGCAGGCGGTGTCTGGTTTTTGGGTGGATCGGTTTGGGCCACGACCTATTCTTTTTATGGGATTGGGTTGCGTGGCAGTCTGGATTTCTTAAGAATTCCGGCGGTTTGGATGTGTTTTTGGTTCTTTTTATTGTACGCGGTGGTGCTCAGCGTCATCCAAGCTTTTGCGCCGAATGTAGCGGGTCAATTGCATGGCATGCCTTACGCCTTGTCGGCCATTTGCTTGACGGCATACATGCTGTCGAGTGCGGGCGGTATGGGGCTGGGTCATGTGGTGCCGCTTATGGTGCCCATCCTGTTTGGTGTGCTGATGGATCATCAGCAATACAGCGCTATCTTTTTGGGTTTGGCCGTGGTGCAGGGAGTTTTAGTTTTCAGTGCTTTCAACGTGCGGCGGGTTAGACGTAGTGTGCAGGTGCTGGCGTAAGTTAGGTTCATATCGATGGGCCCTTGCTTGTTATACTCTTGCGCTTTAGGGAGTGCGCAATGACCCGACACCTTGTTGTCTTGCTTGGCTTACTGATAGGCGCGGTTAGCGGAGTCGCCGCCAGCGGAGCCGCGGAGGCCGGGCCTGGCGAGATTCAGTTTCGCGAGCTGTATAAAGAATTAGTTGAAACTAATACTACCCTGTCGGTGGGGAGTTGTACCTTGGCTGCTGAACGGATGGCGGCGCATCTGAAAGCCGCCGGTTTCGAAGCCGAAAATTTAGTCTTATTTACAGTACCTGAGCACCCGAAAGAGGGTGGATTGGTGGCGATTTATCCGGCTAAGAATGCAACGCGCAAGCCGATGTTGCTACTCGCGCATTTGGATGTGGTGGAGGCGAAGCGGGAGGATTGGGTCCGGGATCCCTTTACGCTGATTGAAGAAAACGGAAATTTTTATGCGCGTGGCGCGTTGGACGACAAAGCTGAGGCCGCGATCTGGGTCGATACGATGGTGCGGCTGCGTCAAGAGAAATTCCAGCCGCGGCGCACGATCAAACTGGCGTTGACCTGTGGTGAGGAGACATCGGGGGCGTTAGATGGTGCTGACTGGCTGTCGACGCATCAGCGGGAACTCATAGATGCGGAATTTGCCCTGAATGAAGGGGCCGATGGCGAGCTCGATGCTGAGGGCCATCGAGTGGCCATGGAAATTCAGGCGGGTGAAAAAATGTCGCAGAATTTTCAACTGGAAGTCACTAATCCCGGTGGTCACAGCTCTCGGCCCGTAAAGAATAATTCGATCTATCATTTGGCGGGCGCTTTAAAACGAATTGAACCCTATGAGTTCCCGGCTCAGTTCACCGATGGCAATCGGGCCTATTTTTCGGGAATGGCGAAAATTGAAGCGCGCAAGAAACATGCAGATATTGCCGCCGCGATGAATAAGTTAGTGAATGACCCGGCCGATTTTGCGGCCATAGCGAAGGTCTCCAGTCAGAATTCAACCTGGAATGCGACTCTGCGTACTACTTGCATCGCAACGATGTTAAATGCGGGGCATGCCACCAATGCGTTACCGCAACGTGCGCGCGCGAATATCAATTGTCGTATTTTTCCGGGAGTCGCGCAGGAGACGGTGCGAGCTAAACTGGAAGAGCTGGTTGCTGATACCGAGGTTAAGGTGACGACGTTAGAGACGCGCGGGCCGAGTTCGCCGCCACCGCCGCTGGCTCGCAATATCATGGATCCGATTGAGAAACTCACCGCGCAGTTCTATCCCGGGGTTCCGGTGCTTCCGATATTGCAACCCGGTGCCACTGACGGGCAATTCCTCAACGCGGTAGGGATACCGACTTATGGATTTGAGCCCATATTTTTGGGCGCTGATCTTGGCAATATCCATGGTCTTAATGAGTATGTATCAGTGGACTCGCTGTTAAAAGGGCGCGAATTTCTTTATCAATTAGTCAAGATCTATGCGCAGCAACGTTAGGGGAATTCAGTGTCGAACCAAAAAATCCTAGTTATAGCGATACTTTTAACTTCCTTGCCGGCACTGGCTATGCCGGTGAAACACACGCCCACTAGGTTGGTCGAGAGAATGGTGGATCGCCAGGCTGTATCAGATCATCTTCGTGCACTCGGTTATAAAACACGCGGAGGCATTGATAAGGGGAGCAGTGATCGGGATGAGGGTCGTGCGCACGCTTTTCCACACTTCTCATCGTCATTAGCCAGAGTTTTGATCCAGCACCCGCGGTCGAGAATATGATTCATTCGCCGATGTATTTGTCGGCGACGTTTCCCAATGGTGTCGGTCAATTTGGCGACCAAATGCAACGCGCCACATTTTGGAATCAGATGGACAAAGAGCATAACTGGCATGTGCTGATGGACGGGCCGTCAGTGGCGCCGACCATCGATATTGAAGTGACGCCAGAGACCGGCAGTCTTTCGCAGGATGCGGCGGGTAATTATTTTGGTGACGTATTCATCGATTTTATGGATTCCCAGGCGCAGACGATTTTGCAATTTCTGGAACTCGATGCGGATACATTGCCTATCTTTGTGACTGATGGCGTGACGGCCGAAGCACTCGGCTACCATACGGCGTATCCGGTTAAAGAGGAGAATGGTGGCACTCGGTTGCAGACTTTCATTTTCACTAGCTGGTTGGATCCTTTGCTAGTGTCGCCGCTGTTTGCGGATGTCAGTACGTTTAATCATGAGCTCGGCGAGTGGTTGAATGATCCGTTTGTAAATAACGCAACGCCTGATTGGCTCTATCCGCCGTCGAGCGACCCTGCGTCGGTTTGTTCCCAGAATCCGTTTTTGGAAGTGGGCGATCCTCAGGGTAATGGACCCACCTATGCCGGCTTTCGCACTTTTGCCGTGACGCGCGCCGGGGTTATTTATCATCTGCAGCAGTTAGCGTTGCTGCAATGGTTTACTGATGAAATTCCGTCGAGCGCTTATGGCGGCTGGTACACATTCCCCATTCCAGGCTCGCTAAAGGGCCCAGCGGTGTATTGCCCATAGCGACTATTTAACGCATTGGCTGTGGGCGGAAAAATAGACATTCGACTAGCCGATATGTTTTGGGACGCTTACTGCGGTGCGCTTGAGGACCGATTTAATATCCGTTGGATGTTCAATTGCAGGCTTCCGTGAAATTGCATTAAACCATTTTGCGAAAGATAGGCACTTACTCATAACGAGACACGATTTCCGTGTCCAGGAGAGTAAACATGCGTAGCCCTGTTATCGCAGCGAACGGCGTGATCGGTATTTTGTGCGCCATTCTTGGGGTGAGCTGCGGTGGAGGTGGCTACGGAGGCGGGGGAGGAGGAACTCCTACGCCGCCACCGACGACTACCCTGTCGGTAGCTCCGACCGCCATTAATCTTGGACAGAGCGCAAAGCTTACCTGGACTTCAAGTGCCGGCAGTAGTTGCACCGCGAGTGGCGGGTGGAGTGGCGCGCAGGCGGTATCGGGATCGAGTAGCGTTACTCCGGCAACCAGCGGAGCTGCCACTTATACGCTGACTTGCACGACAACCGGCGGTGCGTATGGTGGGGGTGGCAGCACTACTGCCTCGGCTATGCTGACCGTCAATCCGGCTAGCGCGTTTGCGCTGACGAATTTGGTGGGCGATACCACGGCCGCTACCCCGGCCAACATTGATGCCAATTTAGTCAATCCCTGGGGAATATCCATACCGACTGGCCCATTCTTTGCTTGGATCGCTAATAATCATACTGAGACCTCGACTTTGTACGACGGTAACGGTAAGCCACAGCCGGTTCCGCCGTTGGTAGTGAGCTTCGCGGCAAGCGGAGGCGGGGTGCCTTTTGATCCTACCGGCATTGTGTTCAACAGCAGCACGACTGCTACGGATTTCACGGTAACAGCCGGCGCCAAGTCGGGGGCTTCGAATTTTATATTTGATGGTGAGGGTGGCCAGATTGCTGGCTGGTCGCAGGCAGTGGATCCGACGCATGCAATAACCAAGTATACGGATAGCACCGGTGCGGTTTACAAAGGTCTCGCGATTGCCAAGAATGGTAGCAATTACTTTCTATATGCCGCCGATTTTCACAACAACAAAATTGACGTGTTTGCCGCTGACTTCACCAAACAGACCACCTCCGCCACGGCGTTCACCTTTACCGACGCCAGCGTCCCGGCCGGCTATGCACCCTTCGGTATTCAAGCCATCGCCAATGGCGCGGCCGGCGCCACGCAGATTTATGTAACCTACGCGCAACAACTAGCTCCCGCCAATCACGATAACATTGACGGTGTTGGTTTGGGGTATGTGGATATCTATGACACCAACGGCAAATTGATAAAGCAATTGGTGGCGGCTGGAGCGCTTGACGCGCCCTGGGGAATCGCATTGGCGCCGGCGGATTTTGGCACGCTCAGCAATGCCTTGCTAGTGGGCAATTTTGGTGACGGTAAGATTAATGCCTATGACCCAGCGACCGGCGTTGTCATCGGCAGCGTCAATGACTCCACTGGGAAAGCCATTGCCACGCCGGGATTATGGGGTATTGCCTTTGGTAATGATGCGAATAGTCAGCCCCATAACACCTTGTTTTTCGCGGCGGGTACGAATAATGAGGCCAATGGTAGTTATGGTCGGATTGATCTCAAATAATGGGAAGCTTGTTTCAAATCGCCGATAGAGTGGGTCAATCAATTACATAGAATAAAACAACTTGCTCGGGTTGCCGCACCTGATACGCTCGGTCGCGTGAGTAGATTAGATTCATTCGAATCAGGTGTGGCCACTTTAAAAATTGAGTACTTCTATGGCAAAGAGCAACATCCCCATAATTAAACAGCGAGATTCGTCGATCAACATTGGTATCAGCGCGAAGGATCGCGCGTCCATTGCGGGAGGTTTGTCTAGTTTGTTGGCCGACACTTACACGCTGTACTTGACCACACACAATTTCCATTGGAACGTTACGGGTCCGATGTTTAATACCTTGCACCTGATGTTCATGGCGCAGTACACGGAGCTCTGGAACGCTGTCGATCCTATCGCCGAGCGGATTCGCTCGCTAGGCCACACGGCACCCGGGTCTTATGCGCAGTTCGGGGCGCTCGCCTCCATCAAGGATGCGCCTAGTGTGCCTCCTAAAGCGCTGGAGATGGTGCGCATTTTAGTTGAAGGCCATGAAGCGGTAGCACGCACTGCGCGCAGTGTGTTCCCATTGGCGGACAAAGCCGCCGACGAGCCGACCGCTGATTTACTCACGCAACGGCTCACGGTACACGAGCAAACCGCTTGGATGTTGCGATCAATGCTGGAGGAATAGAAAGCGCAGTCGGTGCAGTGGGTGGTAGACGCTCAGGTGCAATCAATCCCGCTGGCTTCCAACTGTCGGCGCAGTGGCTCTAGGTGCCCCGCGTAGTGGCGCCATTGGGATACAGAGGAATCGTACATTGGCTGCCTAACCTGTGCGGCACTCGCGGTGGTTGTCACTGCCGAACTTTGATGATAATCCATGCAGGCCTCCTCCCACGGCAGCGCGCAAAATTGGAGCAGCTTCGCAGTCTCGCGCTTTTGCTGTTCGACCAAGTCCTCGTAATGTACTTGATGTATGACCCCCGGCAGCGCTAACGACCAATGCGCCATCAAGCGTTGATAGCCAATATAGTAAAGGCCAATTTCACTCAGATCATAGGAAAACGGATAACCGCCCTGAAACAACGTTTTGAACATTGCGTAACACACCGCCATGGGATGTCGTATGAGCTGCACAATTTTAGCCTCAGGTAATGCTCGGTGAATCAATCCACAGTACAAGTAGTTGAGCGGCATTTTATCGGTAAAGCGGCTATTAGAAATTCCGGCATCTCTACAGCGCGCGAGATAGTCGAATCCTAGCGCTGAGAAATCCAGTTGTGCGGATTGCGCCACGAGTTCCTGGCGCGGCAATTTTGTTTGAGCGTTTTGTTTTGTCACGGCATCGACCAGTGCGCCGGCAAAGTAATTGAGTTCTCCGGCTGATACCAGCGCTGAATGGCTGCCCAATATTCGATCGACTAATGTGGTACCGCTGCGCGGGAGACCGATGATAAAAATCGGTGACTCTTGGCTTGAGTTTGGTTGTGCGACAAGCGTACCCATGGGATATGCGGCAATAATCCAATCGACGGTCAGAATATCAGCTTGGATCTCATATTGAAGATGGTCGCGCCTTTGTCGTGTGCCGAGCGTGAGGTGTTGAAACGAGCGATCGTATTGGCCTAGATCCTCATATTCTTTTGCTAAGGCAAAACGCAACTGCATTTCACCGCGCCAATCGGATATTCCCTTGGCGAGTAGCGCGTCTAATTCGACGATGTGATTTCTATGTGCAGTCTGTGTGCGTAAATCCGTGCGGTTTTTATAGGCTTCATAGTCGACCGGGTTGAGTATGATGGCGCGATCGTAGTCCGATTCGGCTGCTGCGGCTTTTCCTACAAAGCGTTGCACTGCTGCTCGATTAAAAAGGTACTGCGCGTTGTCTGGCGCGAGAGCAACGGCTCTATCGTAAGCGATTAATGCACGCTCTTGGTTGTTGGCAAGCGAAAATAGGCTACCGAGCGTATTCCAAACCCCGGCATCGGGGGGTGCATATGTTTGTGCTGTCGCGGCCGACTCACAGGCAGCCGATAATTTTCCAGAAGCCAGTAGACTGCGGGTGTGGTGAATTGCCCGCTGTAACTGGGCAAGGGCGAGTTTACTGGGCACTTTCGGAATAATTCGTGACACCCCATCCATAGCCCGCGATTCGCCAGCCACTGGATTCCCTCTCAAGCACGAATGCCCATGCGCCATGCTCTACGAACAATCGACCGTGGGTGCGACCGGTCCAGGTGGTCGGCAATGAAAAATACACTCGCTTGCCGGCGCGGCTGTAGTCGTGAGCCTCGCCAAAGGTGAGCGCGAGCTGAGCTAGTTGCTCCTCAGCGGCGTGTTGCCGGAAGCCGGTCTCCCAACTCAATGCGGCGTCGCTTTCGCAAAAGAGGAACGGCATGAAATTCTCGATAATGCAGACATGGGGCGCAAAGAACTTCGGGTGCATCGCCGGTGGAAGCGCACGCATGAATTCTACGAGTTCGTGAACGGGCTGTAGCATCGCTGCGTCGGGTTGCGGATCGGATTGCGACTTGGATAACGGCTGGGCGCGACTTGCCGTCGCAATACTTAAAGTGACCAGCAAGCCAATAACTCGTAACGCGAGAATAGATTTCATTCGCGGGGTTACGCGCTTTTGCGGACCATTTCGGTGTGGACTATTTTGGTGCAGAGGAAGCTCCAGGAGTCAGGGATACGACTCATAATTGTGCATTTCACTGTAAGCCAATGGGTAGTCCTTGCAAAGATGTTGATCGAACGTTAATGTTCGCCGCTTTGCTTGCGCCTGCGCGACTACAATTTGCCGACGACAAGGAGTTCTCTTGACCCTACACCCTCTCTCGCCTTTGGCCGCTGCTATTTCACTAGCGCTCGGAGTTTCACCCACCTTTGCCGCCGATACCTCCGACACATTACAAGAAGTAGTGGTGACCGCCAATCGGCGTGAGCAGAACGTGCTTGATGTCCCGTACAACATTTCGGCTCTTTCTGGGCAGGCGCTGCAGGCTGCGGGCATGACTAATCTTACTGATATTGCTCGGCTATTGCCGGGTATCAATGTGCCGGATTTGGGGCCACGGGCTAGCAGTAGCAATAGTAATATCGTCATTCGAGGACTGAACGCTAATGACCCTGGTAGTTCGGCATATCTTCCGTGGGAGAGCGTACCGCTGGTATCGACCTATGTCGATGAAGTGCCGATGTTTGTCAATATGAATCTCTCGGACTTGCAGCGTGTTGAAGTATTGCGCGGGCCTCAGGGCACGCTTTATGGGTCTGGAGCGGTCGCGGGGACCATTCGCGCTATTCATAATCAGCCGGATCCCAAGCAATTTTCCGCTAATCTGTCGGTCGATGGATCGAGTACCAGTCATGCCTCGGACGGCTCCTACACTCTCAATGGTTTGATCAATATTCCGATTAGCGACACCGCTGCGCTGCGCATGAATGCGGGTTATCAGAGCATTGCTGGATTCACGAACGCGTCGAATGCGGTAATTTTCGATAAAAATGCTCAACCCGTTTTGGCCGATCCCACTAACCCGCTAGCCAGCGGTTTTACGACCCAGGGTTTAAAAGGAGTCGATTCCGCTCGATCTGCGTATATGCGCGCCTCGCTCTTATGGCACGTGACGCCGATATTCGATGCAACTCTCGCCTACCAACGGCAGGATGATCATTCCAATGGATTTTCGCGCCAGGCCCAAGGACAGTCCTATGTGGATCAGGTGTTAATCCCGATTGCGCCGGATCATCGTGTCGTCGATCTTGAAGCGCTCACGCTTTCGGTTGATGCGGGTTTCGCCACGGTCACTTCCTCGACCTCGTTTACCAAGAATCGCGACCAGAGCACCTATGATGAGTCGGTATTTTTGCTGAACTACAATACGCTCAGTCCGTTGTACTACGGTAATTATCCGCGCGCTACTACCGCGTTTTTTACCAATAGTACGGATTCTTCATTGGTGGAAGAGTTGCGATTAGTTTCCAAGGCCGGCGGTAAATGGGATTACACGGTGGGTGGATTCTTTCGTCACGAATATAATGATTTATTCCAGTATGAAACGGTTCCGGGATTTGCAGCCTGGTCCGAGTTATTAGGTTCCGCGAACGCCGCGAATCAGCAGTTAAATCTCACGCCCCCGAATAACTATAACTTCGCTAATTTTGGCGACTTTGTGCAGAATTTCAATCAGGGTACTCGGCCGAGTGCCTTGTCGCCATTGGATACGAACTACACCTATTTGCGCAGCTCGGGGTTTAAGGATCGCGCGGTGTACGGTGAACTAACCTGGCACCCCACTAGCAAGCTGCAACTCACCGGCGGCGCACGCGTCTTCTGGCAGGAGGTGACGCAAAATCTTTATCAAACCATTCCCTATGGAGGTCCCTTTTTCTCGACGCTGGCTCCGCCCGCGAATGCCACCGACGCGCGGGGCTCCACTCTCACGAGTGGCGACCAGAAATTCAATAATCACCTCTTCAGATTTAACGCAGGCTACGAGATCACTCCGACCTTGCGTGCCTATGGCACGTATTCCGAAGGTTTTCGGCACGGGGGTACGAATGCGATTGCGATTGGTGCCTGCGCATTCTGCGATTCGGCATCAACCGCAACTTTTAAGCCAGATACCGTTAAGAATTTTGAAATCGGCGTGAAGGGTACCGTGGATAATTGGCTGCGGTTTAGTAGTGCGCTCTATCGGATGAATTGGCACGACATCCAAATTCAGTTGTTTAACGCGACTGCTAGCGCCTACGTGGCCAATGGTGGGACCGCGGTGAGTCAGGGCATAGAAATGGAACTTGAGGGTCAGCTAGGCCAAGGGTGGTCGGCAACTTTGGGTTACGGGTACGCGGACGCCAAGGTGACCGGTGCGTTCACCGTATTTGATAAGGGCGTGGCTATCCTCGCTGCTAATGATGGTGATCGCTTGCCCTATGTTCCGAGGCAATCGCTGACCGCGGGCGTAAACCTGACGCATGCTCTTTCCAGCACTATTACGTTAGATGCTCATGCTGACGCTTCTTATCGAAGCGACGTTAATACCCAAATCAATTCGTCCGCTACTGGATATAGACAATTGAGCGGATTTACGACGCTCAACGCATCAGCCACACTCCTGTTTAGTAAACAGTGGCGCGCACGCGTGTATGGCAATAACTTGACCAATCAAGCGGGTGTGTCGGCGGCAGGTCCCGTGCTTAAAAATGCTGATACGTCGACTAATCCGGACATTGGCAAGTATAGAGTCGAGTATGTCATGCGACCGCGCACGGTAGGACTTGCACTGGAATACCGATTCGAATAGCCGTTAAAGAAGCGCATCGCTCGGACAGCCCGGCGCGCGCCGGCCGGCGAGATAGTCGTCAATGAGCTCTAAGTATCGATCGCGACCAAAGCTCGGATAGTGGCCGCCGTGCACGATGCGCACAGGAAGTGCCTTTAAGCGGTGCATGGTTTCGACGTACTGGTCAGTATTCGAGTGATAGGCATCGTCGATCAGGGGACCGTCGTACACGGCGTCGCCGGATAACAGTAGGCCACGCTTAGCTTCCCATAACGCAATCGATCCGGGTGAGTGCCCGGGTACATGCAATACCTCGAAGTGGCGATCCCCTAAATCGATGACATCACCTTCCTCCAGTAATCGAGTGGCGGGCGCGGCTAACACCCGGTAATTCGCCTCATTGAAACCGCCCGGGGGTAATTTCTCGAACATCTCGAGCTTGGCATAGCGGTTTGCCAGTGTGTTATCTGGGGTTGGTGCCGCCAAAATATGCGCTTCGGCGCGGTGCACGGCGCGAGCTTCAAATTCGTGTTGACAACCGATATGGTCGAAATGCGTGTGGCTGGCGATCGCGATAAGTGGTGAGTGGTGAAGCCAGGGAAATTCGCCCACGAGGCTGATCACTCCCGAACCCGAATCGAATAATAGGCTGGAATCGCGACCGCGCACATGCCAGATATTGCAGCGATAAAAAATATTGATATGGGGTTCACCGATATAAGTCACGCCCTCGTCGTACACCAAGCTCGTGTACCAATTATCGGATTTTGGGATTGGTTGCAGGCTCATGAGGGGCCCCTTAACCGCGTTGTTACGGGCTTTATCGGAAGATCGATGCTCGGTATGCCGCGAGGACCTCGTGGACCGAAGACTGCGCTGGGTTCGGGAAACAGATACAGCAGCATAGGATAGAGAATGGTGGGTAAACCTAGCGCGGCGAGCAGCGAGAGGTCGAGACCGCCGGCAATATTGCCGAGCCAACCGACAAAAT
This sequence comes from Gammaproteobacteria bacterium, assembly GCA_043738945.1. Classification (GTDB taxonomy): domain Bacteria; phylum Pseudomonadota; class Gammaproteobacteria; order Steroidobacterales; family Steroidobacteraceae; genus Bog-1198. The sequence continues at coordinate 51,891 of JAYUFB010000010.1, read as the reverse complement.
GTCCCGGAATATTGACGGTGAGTAAAGCGAGTGTCGCCGAGATCAGCCAGGCGCTAATGCCGGGGATATTCCAACCGCCGTGAAACCAGTATGGGCCGCCCACTTGACCGCGATTAAATACTTGCATCGCTGCTGGTAAGTAGAAACCGCGTCGTACCCAGTAGCCGATCATCATGACCATCATCCAGGGTGTCGTCATGACCACGATGAGCGATACGAAGGTTGTGATCGCGTCTACTAAATTAAAGGCGAAGCGGCCCACGAAAATTAGAATGCAAGCGATGGTGCCAATCAGTAGGGTGGCTTGTGGGCGAGTCAGGCGGGGGAATACGCTAGAGAAATCCAATCCCGTGCCATAAAGCGAAGTGGTTCCGGTCGACATGCCGCTAAACGTGGCGAGTCCGAGTAGCGGCAGCACGAATGCAGCGGGCGCAATGGCGAGCAATCCACCGGTATAGTCGGCTTGTGCGAGGTAATTCGGAGCGAGCTTGGCAATAATTGAAGTGCTCATGAGTCCGAAAGTGAATGGCACTAGACTGAGTAGTTGCGCCACAAACGAGGCGGCTAGGAGCGACTTACGCGCAGTATTTTTAGGTAGGTAGCGGGTCCAATCTCCCAAGAATGCGCCGAAAGAAATAGGATTGGATAGCGCAATTAGGGTTGCACTAATAAATGCTTGCCAGAACGCTGTACCGTGCCAGCTTAGCCCTGCGCCTACAAAATGGGCGTCAAAGTTAGGATAGAAAACTATAAACCCTAGAATGAATAATGATGTGGATGCGAGCACGGCAATTTTGTTGACCCATAGCATCAAGCGAAAGCCGTAAATGGAAACCGCTAATACCGCAAGTGCGAATCCCGCGTAGGCGAGTGCAAAGCTAAATTCCGAAGGTTGGACTCCCGCCAAGCGCTTCAACGCGCCCATCACGGCATCACCGCTTGACCAAACACTGATGGAGAAAAACGCAATAGCGGTGAGTAAGCTTAGGTAAGAACCCACAATACGACCGACAACCCCAAAATGAGCGCTGGACGAGACCGCGTTATTGGTACCGTTAAGGGGTCCGAATAGCGCCATAGGTGCCAGCACCAGCGACCCCAGTACCACTCCGAGGGCTGTTGCCGTGATTGCCTGAACGAACGATAGTCCAAATATGATCGGGAATGCACCGAGTACCGCTGTTGCCAGCGAATTGGACCCACCCCAAGAAATCCGAAAAAAATCGAATACGGTTGCGGTTCTGTCGGAATCCGGAATCGATTCGATTCCATGGCGTTCGAATTCAGTGCTCACCGCGACAAGTTATCGGTAGGTGGTGGTCATTGCAAGCGAGTTAGCGCTAGACTGATGGGGGCAATACGGGAGCACTTCTAAGAATCATGAAAATAGCGCTATGGCAGTGTGAAGGGTTTCCGGGCGACAAAGAAGCCAATTTAGTGGCCTTGGAGAGTACATCCAAAGCGGCTGCAGCCGCGGGTGCGTCGATATTGCTGTGTCCCGAATGTTGGCTATCCGGCTATAACATAGGCAATACCGCCGGTGCGTTGGCTGAGCCGCGTGAGGGTGCCTCGGCCCTGCGCATTGGTGCTTTAGCGCGGCGGTATCAGCTTGCGATTGCATACGGTTATGCTGAACGGAACGCCGGTGGCCAGGTCTTTAATTCTGTGCAAGTCATGGGTCCGGACGGCGCGAGCCTCGCGAATTATCGTAAAACTCATTTATGGGGTCCCGGTGAGCGTGCAACTTACCAGCCTGGGGCACAGCTCGAGGTGCCGTTTGAATTGGGCGGTTTTAAGATAGGTTTATTGATTTGTTACGACGTTGAGTTCCCCGAGAATGCCCGTAGTCTTGCACTACAGGGCGCTGACTTAATTTTGGTGCCGACCGCGTTGACCACAGAATTCGCTACTGTGCCGGATATTCTAGTTCCCGCACGCGCCTATGAAAATCAACTATATATTGCTTATTGTAATCATGCGGGAATCGAAAATGGCATGCATTTTTTAGGGCGGTCGGTGCTCGCGGGCATGGATGGCCAGCCGCTCGCGAAAGCCGGAGTGAGCGATGCGCTATTGGTCGCGCAGATTAGTCAGCCTGCGCGTATGGCGGCGGCCGCTGCCAATCCATTTCTCAACGATCGGCGAGCCGAGCTGTACACGCCTAAGTCGCGCTAGTAGCTTAAATCAAATGGAAACGAAATCTATCGACTACGTGACAGCCCACGAGCGTCACGGCCGCGTAATTGATCAAGTGCCGTTTTGGTTTGTCGGGAATTTCCATTTCTTTACGGTCGCGATTGGATTTGTGGGTCCGAGCATGGGTTTAAGCTTCGGTTACACCGCCTTAGCGGGTACCCTTGGTATTTTGTTTGGCACGATCTTCGCGGCTTTCCATGCCTCCCAGGGTCCTCAGTTGGGTCTGCCGCAGATGATTCAGTCGCGTGCGCAATTTGGCTTTCGCGGCGTGGTTCTGGTGTTGATTGGAACGCTGTTTACTTTTATTGGCTTCAATGTGGCTGATAGCGTGCTAATAGCGCATGGCTTGAAAAGCATTCTGAGTTGGAATGAAAAATGGGTCTCGATTGTGGCACTGGGTAGCGGAGGGCTGCTGGCTGTCTACGGCCACGATTGGCTGCATCGTATTTTTAGATGGTGCTTCGTTGCGTGCTTACCGTTGTACGTCATTCTGACCCTGGCGATCATGACGCATCGCGTGCCGCCTCTACATTTGACGCTCGGGGGTTTTACTTGGGTGGCGTTTATCGCACAATTTGCGGCGAGCGCTAGTTACAACCTGACCTATGCGCCTTCCGTGTCAGACTACTCGCGCTATTTGCCGCGCAGTACTAGACCCAGTGCGATTATTGCCTCGGTATTTCTAGGCGCTGCTTCATCAGCGATTTGGCTGATTATTCTGGGCGCTTGGCTGGCGACTCGCTTGGGCGCTACGGACGGCTTGTTGGCACTATTCACGGCGGGCAATGCGATTTACGCAGGATTTGGCGTTGTTTTGGCGTTAGCTGCCGTCACCGTGTTGGTGGCCACGATGGGCTTGAATGCTTATTGCGGCATGCTTACGGTAGTGACGGGACTGAATTCCTTGTCCGAAACTCCGCCGTCGCTGCGCTTGCGAGTCGTCACGATCGCGATGCTCACGGGCATTTGCATCGTGATCACTGCTTTTATCAGTGAAAACTCAATTGCCCTAGTGTTTGCCGTGTTGACCATGATGTTATATCTACTAGTGCCCTGGAGCTCCATTAACCTGGTGGATTATTTCTTCGTGCGCCATGGACGCTACGCGATTACAGAATTATTCACGCCTCACGGAATTTACGGGGCCTGGGCTGCGCGCGGACTCATCGCCTATGCGGGCGGTTTCTTGGCTTCGCTGCCGTTTGTAGTAGTACCGGATTTCTACACGGGTCCCGGCGCCCGGGCGCTCGGCGGCGTTGATATCTGTTGGTTAGTGGGATTAGTCGTTGCCGCGATTTTGTATTTTATGCTGTCGCGATCCTTCGATCCCCAATCGGAGGCGGCGGCGATACTAAAGAGTGAGCGCATACTTGATTGATTATTACTGATCGCTGGCCGATGATAGCGCTATGAGCTTTACCACTGAAATTTATCCGGGCGTTTGCCCTGAACCGCCCCCGGCGACCGCGGGCTTTGGCTTTAATCATTCGATGCTACGGGTCAAGGACCCTGCGATAGCCTTAGATTTTTACACGCGATTGCTAGGTTTAAGGCTGTTGCGCAAGCTCGATTTTCCGGAATTAAAGTTTTCGCTGTATTTTCTGGCGTATTTACCGGTTGCGAACTCGCCGCCCGATGACCCCGGTGAACGGACCGCTTGGACGTTTTCTCAATCGGGTGTGTTGGAACTTACTCATAACTGGGGATCTGAGGTAGACCCCGCTTTTAAATACCATGATGGTAATGCGCAACCACAGGGGTTTGGTCATATATGCATTTCCGTGCCCGATCTGGATGCGGCCATTACTTGGTTTGATCGTCATGCAGTGCCGTTTGTAAAACGACCGGAGCAGGGAAAAATGAAGGATGTGGCCTTCATAAAAGATCCCGACGGGTATTGGATCGAGATAATCGAACCTGCGCGACTGAAAGCGCTGGGCCGCGTATGAGGTTAGGATTGCGGCCTGCGTTGTTGGGTGCGCTCAGCTTATGCGTAATCTCTACATCGTTACCAATCGCGTTCGCGCAAGAGAAAGACGATTTAGATGCGGGTGCAAAGCTGGAGGTAGCGGAGTCTCACATAACAGCCAAGTTGTCGAAAATGCATCCGCGCCGCTTATTTGTATTGGACACCGCGTTTCCCGCCGCCGAAGCGGGTAAGACTTATGTTGTCGACGGGGATAAGGGCACGCTCGAGGGCATGTTTAGTCAAGGCTATTGGTCAAATTTCGCCATCGCGCCCGATGGTACAGCGGTTTATGGCGCGGATACCTATTTCGAGAAGCATACGCGTGGCAAACGTCAAGATTATCTGGTGGTTCGTGATGCGAGTACCTTAGATGTAATTGATGATATTTTATTGCCCAATGGGCGCTTGTTGATTGTGACTAAAAAGTACAATTTTGGTGTAACACCGGACGGACGCTACGGTCTTTCTTATAACTTGGCGCCAAGAACCTCAGTGAGCGTTGTAGACTTAAAATTGCGAAAATATGTCGGGGAAATTGATATTCCTGGATGTGGGTTAATATTCCCGCAATCGCCTAGTCAATTTACAACTTTGTGCGCCGATGGTTCGGTGGCCACCGTGACTTTTGATGAGCAGTTGAAAGCGAGTACCGAGCGTGTAAAAAAAGTCTTTGATGCCGAAAAAGATCCGGTATTTGAACATTCTGGATGGGATAAGCACCATCAGATGTTGTACCTGGTGTCCTACTCTGGCCGCGTATTCCCGTTGGATCTTGCGGGTGCAGTTGCCAAAAAGCAGACACCCTGGTCGTTGACCAGCGTTGCGGAACGACAGTCGGGATGGAAGCCGGGCGGCTGGCAAGTGACCCATTTTCACGGACCCACTCAGCAGCTCTATGTGCTAATGCATCGCGGGCATGAGTGGACACATAAGGACTCAGGTACAGAAGTTTGGGTATATGACGTGCGAACTCAAAAGCGCTTGCGGAAAATAAAATTAAAAAAGCCCGCACAGTCGATTGCAGTCAGCCAGGATGATTCGCCTTTGTTGTATACAATTGCCGAAGGAGCTCCGGAGATCATTACCTATAACACGTCGGGTAGCGTACGCAGCCAATTAAATAATTTGGGCTTTACACCGCAAGTCCTGACGGTTCCCGGGGAGTAAGAGCGCATGAACTCGATATTGAATGCCACGCTTGCCCTTTGGATTGCATTAATTTTTGGCGTAGCCGCCGTGACTAAATTTTTTGCGTGGAATGAATTGCCCGGTGTCGTGCAGAATTTTCGAGTATTGCCGCGAGTATTGGTCGCTCCTATTGCCATTATTCTGCCGTTTCTGGAGGCGAGTATTGCGCTTGGACTGTTGATGGAAGTGACTCGGCTTTGGGCTGCAATCCTCGCGGCCGGTTTGTTCGCAATATTTGGCGTTGCGCTGGCAGTCAATTTTCAACGCGGACGCCGGCTAATTGATTGTGGTTGCTTCCGCTCTGATCTTAAGCAAACTATTACCAAGGTTATTTTGGCCCGGAATTTTATTTTGATGATTTGTGCCGGGTCGCTAGTGGTCGGCAGCACCACAATGCGCTCTCCTTTGGAATGGGTATTAGCGGGTTTGGCAGCGCCGACTTTGTTTTTTTGTTACTTGTCGATTGGCCTACTATTTCAAACGCGGCGCGTCGCATGAGCGCAATACTTCCCTACGCTCTTGTGCTGCATTCGGTACTGCTACTGGTGCTCGGGGTGATGGTATTTGGGTTGACGCGTCAAATTGGTATTTTGCATGAACGACTGGCCCCTATGGGCGCGATGGTCAGTGATCATGGACCGGAGGTGGGCGAAGCGGCACCGAAAATGACCGTCAAATCGATGTCCAATCAAGTGGTTGAAATTGGTGGCCCGAACCCTGCTCATCGGACTACTTTGCTGATGTTTGTATCCCCCAGTTGCCCGGTGTGTAAAAAATTGCTGCCGATTGCCAAGTCTTTTTCGAAGGGAGAAAACTTGGCTGTCATTCTAGTGGGTGATGGCGCGCGAGACGAGCAGCAGCTGATGATCGATGCGGAAGGCTTGCAGGCTTTGCCCTATGTGTTGGGTCCTGAAATTGGAATGGCATTCCATGTGGGAAAACTGCCGTATGCAGTTTTAATTGATCGCGATGGCATAATACGCGCTAAAGGCTTGGTCAATTCTCGTGAACATCTGGAGAGTTTGGTGGTTGCTCAAGAAACCGGTTACGGATCGATTCAGGCCTATCTTAAGTCTCGCAACCCGGTGCCCGGGGAATCGGCGTCATGAAGCTCTTATCCACGAATATTTTTGATCGTTTTTTTGAATCCAGTTCGCGTTGGAGCGCACAACGCATCTCAAGGCGATCAGTGGTTGCGATGCTGGGGAGGGCGGTAGTTGCTACCATCGCCGTACCGTTGCTTCCGGTGTATCGGCGCGCTCAGGCGGCAGAATTGAGTTCACGATTTGCAAGAACGGCGCAAACTAAGGATCCTACACTTTGCAACTATTGGCGCTATTGCGCCAGCGATGGCTACCTGTGCTCTTGTTGCGGCGGCGGACCCAGTACTTGTCCGCCGGGAACTACTCCATCACCTACTTCATGGATCGGCTCGTGCATCAATCCAGACGATCAAAAAACTTATCTTATTGCCTACCGGGATTGTTGTGGCACCGACTCTTGTGGACGTTGTGCTTGTCTTGGACAGGAAGGAGATATGCCGAGCTATAGACCACAATTGAATAACGATATCATTTGGTGTTTTGGGTCATCAAGTATGGTGTACCACTGTTCCAGTGCGGCGTTGGTGGGTTTGGCTAACTAAAACCGTGCTTGGAAATAACATGAATGTCGGGCCCCTTGCGCTTTTGATTCTGTTGTTAGTGGGTGTAACTCATGTCAATGCGCAAACGCGGGTGAAAACGCTGCATCTTTCGAAATCGGCTACGGTTTATGCCCTCAACTGCGCCGCATGCCACGGGCATTCGGGTAGATCGTCCGCCGAATTTCCTACGTTGGTCAATCGAATTGGCTATTACACACGAAGGCCTGAGGGACGCGCCTATATTGCCCAGGTTCCGGGCGTCGCGATGTCCGCTATCAGCGATAGGGACCTTGCCGAGATGCTTAATTGGTTGCTGAGAGCTTATAGTGCTGAACAACTCCCAATTGATTTTAAGGAATATACGGGTGCCGAAGTGGCCGCGTTGCGGCAAGTTTCAATCATTCCACGGACCCGCCGAAAAGAATTGATTCAATCGTTGTTGGCCGCTGGCCAAATTCCTTCTGCAACTGCTCTAGAGTGGGCGCCATGAAAGCGTTGCGCCCAGCGAAGGCTAGAGCGAAGGCTAGAGCGAAGGCCATACTTTTCTGGGTAGGTTTTGCTTTTGCAAACGTTGGAGTCGAGGTCGTGGCTGCCGCCCCCGCCCCCGTTGCCGCCGAACTAAGCGCGGATCAGGGGCGGTTAAAATTTGGAGTCTGTGCGCCGTGTCATGGGGGCGATGGGCGATCTGGCGCGCTTCCAGAGTACCCGAAGATTGCCGGACAAAATCGCAAATACCTAGTAAATGCACTTCAGGCTTATAAAAGCGGGCGTCGTACCGGTACCTATGCCGCATTGATGGCCGAAACCGCGAAGAATCTGAGTGATGCGGATATCGAGAATTTAGCGACCTACATTGCGGGTCTGGACGATTCTAAATAAGCGTTGGCGTAAATCAGTTGTTGCGCGCATGGCACATCATGGTGCAAAGCATATCTAAACGCGCTCGATGTTAGGGCGGAGATGATTTTACAGCGCTGGCGCTAACCTTGAGCAGCTTAAATATTCCTTATAGCCATCGCTGGACTTATGCTATGTTCGCTGTCGTTCTATTTCGATGCTAATAATTAAGGGTGGGTCAATGCGAATCATCAAATTGCTCGGTGCAAGTCTTGTGTCTGTTCTGTGCTTTGCCGAGTGGGCCGTGGCTGCCGACGCACCGACGCCTGCGTCAGCAGATAGCGGTCTTGCCGAGATAGTCGTGACCGCTGAAAAATACAAGTCAACTATTCAGGATACGCCGATCAGTATTTCCGCGTTGAGCGGCGACCAATTAGCCGCGGCCGGTATCACCACTATCGAAACGCTGGTGCACGATGTGCCGGGTTTGTCGATGCGCTCGGCCGGGCCTGGACTCACCGAATACGAAGCTCGTGGCTTGGCGTCGAACGGCGGTGCAGCTCCAACCGTTGGTTTCTATTTGGATGAAATCCCGCTGTCGCCACCGGCCGTGTCGCAATCCGGTAAGGTGGTGATCGACCCAAATCTATACGATGTTGAACGTGTTGAAGTGTTGCGCGGCCCGCAAGGGACCCTCTATGGTTCGGGCTCGATGGGTGGAACCATTAAGGTCATCACCAATAAGCCGAAGCTGGATACTTTTGAGGGTTCGGTGCAAGGGACTTTGTCGAATACCCAGAGTGGTAGCGGAAACTATAGCGGTAACCTCATGTTGAACCTGCCGATAGGCAAAACGCTTGCACTGCGTGTGGTTGCGAGTGATCTGTATCGTAGTGGCTGGATTGATTTGGTAACGCTAAGTCCTTTTCCAATCGATTTAAATACCAAGAGTTACGGTAGCCTGACGGGTGCGCCGGTACAAAACGTTATCCGCAAGGCAAATGACGAGAGGCTCACCACGGCGCGCGCTTCACTGTTGTTCCAGCCGAATGACGCTTTTTCTATACTGGCGACGGTAATGACGCAGCACACCGGGCTCGGTGGCTACGACCTGCTGGATAGTACGCCTACCAGCGCTTCACCCGGACCAATCTACAACGCTCACTATCAGGCATTTCCAATTCGAGAGAGTGTGCATGACGATATTCATATCTATGGTTTGACCGTGAATGCAAATTTGGATTTTGCTGATCTGACCAGCGCCACGTCGTATTTTGATCGGCTTGGGTGGCAGACTCAGGACGCCTCGACATCGCTTTATTGGTCCAACAAAGCCGGTACGACGGGTCCAAATAATACCGGACCACCGTATGTTGTAGGCACGTCTTATGTTGCTGTGCCTTACTCGGAAGTGGATCCCTCTCGGCAATTCACACAAGAGTTTCGGTTGACCTCGCGCGATAGCGGAGCACTACACTGGGTTGCCGGCGCGTTTTATAGCAGCCTGCATTCATTGTGGAACGAACAGAGCAGCAGCGTAGCTAATACTTCTCCTACGATTCCCGATGGCTCATATTTTACCTCGCTCAACCCATACACGGTGAAGCAGACGGCATTGTTTGCAGACGGTTCATTCAAGTTTGATGATCACTGGAGGGTGGCGGCGGGCCTACGCTGGTATACCTATAAGAGTGAACAAGATGAGCTCTCATGGGGTTACGATGCGCCGTATCCCTCGCGAGCGGTTGCACCTGTGTTGGTCACTACTGCTTCGAATCGGGGCTTTAACCCGCGAATTAACTTGTCGTACGAGCCTAACAAGGACTTGAATCTTTACGCTACAATTTCCAAAGGCTTCCGCCCCGGTGGTGCGAATCAGATTTTGCCCTCGTTCTGCCAGCCGGGCGCACTCTCATTCGGACCGGATTCCGTGTGGAACTACGAGATTGGTGAGAAGGCGAAAGCCTTCGGGAACTGGCTGACGATTAACAGCGATATCTACTACATTAAGTGGAATGGCGTGCAACAGGTATTTACCCTTCCCTGCGGCTATCAGTATTACGATAACGCTGGTGACGGGCGATCGTTCGGTCCTGAAATTGAGATAAATGCGAAACTGTCCGAAGCATGGACCGTTTCCTTTAGCGGTGCATGGACGGATTCTAAGCTTACGAGTCCTAACGCATCGTATACAAACTTCCTGACGGGTGTCGCGACGCGGCCGGATGGCGTAACACCACCCTGCACCGTTGGCAGCAGTTGTACAGTACCTATTATGAACGTCGTCAAGGATACCGCCAGCTTGACATTAACTTATTCGACCGAAGTGATGAGTGGCTACAATCTCACGGCGAGTATCGCGGATTCCTACACCGGCACATCGCATGACGTGGCCTATTATTTCGACTACCACTTACCTTCCTACAGTATCGCTAACGCCAGGGTCAACCTCGCCCACGATAACTGGTCGGCGAATGTGTTTGTCGATAACCTGACTAACAAAGTTGCATTGATGACCGCGAACAACACCAGTTTTCAATTCAATATTCCACAGTTGGTGCGCTATTCAACCAACCAGCCGCGGACCGTGGGAATGCAGGTTAATTACAAGTTTTAACACGCGGCGGGTTTACGGCGCTGGGTTTATCAGTACTGGCGGGGAGGCAAGCTCCCCGCCCTCAGTTAGTCGCCGTACTGTTTAAGCGTGCGTCGTTCCGGTTACGCCACCGCATAGCGCAACTTCGCCGTACATCCCAAGCGGTAAAATTTCCGCAGCTCGCGCAGCAGCGCTTCGATATGTAGCTGCCCACGTTTTACGAAGCGCCGCTCCAGATCTTGGCAGTAACGGGCTGCGCAACGATGCGCCGTGCGATAACGGTGGAATTGTTCCTGATCAAGGCGCTCGTCAAAGCGTACTCGATCGAAAAGCCGAGCATGTACGTGACTAGGATACTCGCCACCTTGTTGACCTGCCACCAAAAAGACCGTAACCGCAAATTTGTCCACCTCTGCCTGGGTTTCCAGTTCAAGCAATGAAACCGGTACATCGCTATTTAACCGCCAGGTCGAGTAGACGAAATGACTGACTCCTTCAAGGGCGGCACAATAGTCCGAAAGATTATTTTCCGTAAGCGCGTTAAAGGGATTCCCTTGTTCTAGTCGTCGCAACAGATCCTCATCCAGGTATAGCGACACGCCGACCCCGTCCGGGGTTTCCGCCAACAATAACTCTTCGTCGCACGCAGGTTGAGTATCACTGCTCTTCAAATTCATTAATACGCGACGGTCAGTTAGCAAAAAATCGTGGACATCGTAGTCCAAATCAATATCGTAGAGGCGAGCGAGCAAGGACTGTAAGCCCTGCAATACCATAGTCTTTAATGCTCCTGCCGCGAGCCGGCTTGCTTGACCGGTTGTATACCGAGTTTTCCTAATATCTGACGTGATCGTTGACTACCCGTTTTCAACCAAATCTCATAGTGGCGCAAAATATCGATGTCAGAATGACGGTACGACATTTCACTCACTTCGTTGAGCGCGTCGACTAATTTCTGGAATTTTCTCGCCAATTCGGCGTAGACGGGCGCAATATTAGGACCAGAACGCTGCATCGTATCGGCCAGCGACCCGTAAGCTCCGCCGCCCATTGCAATGTGATAATCGATGTCGATCAAACGCCGTGCAAAACTGCGTGGGAAGAAGCCGGCAATGAATAGCGATACATCTCCCAATCGCTGTAAGCTGCGCTGGCGCGCGACTTTAGTGGGTGCATCCACCGCGTCGGCCAACATGTGTGCCAACGGCTTGATTCTTGGGCCGGCTGGCGTGGGTTCGTATAGAGCCTCGGCACGCGAGAAGACCGTGAGCAAGTTAACGATATATTGTTCGACTTGTTCGCCGATATCGAGGCGTTGGTGAACGCCGGCTTCGTGAAAGGCATCTCGAAAAAATTCTCTTAGAGAACTGACAGCTACCAGAGGTCCCGCAGACATCGCTTGCATGTTTGACATCCTATATGGCTGCCTCCATCGTATAAGTAAATGCCAGGCGATAAGAAGTGACGCAGTACTAGGAATCGCTGATTGATAAGAAATTGATCGCGAATAGCGTTAAGTACCGCACAATTTCCCCGCGATTATGATTCGTTACTCAGCATTGCTAACGCTGGGTCGTAGGCGCATCAATACCCAAGCACCGATCACCCAAACAAACGCCACATAAGGCCAGAGGTTGTTGGGATACGCGGGCACTGGATACAAGTTGCAATAAAGAACTATGAGCAAAACGATCGGACCAAAAAAACAGGCGATTGACCACAATGGTTTGCGCTCACGCCAAGCTTCAATCGTTTCGGCGGCGCCAACGGCAATGTAGATCAGAATCAACGCGAGCACGCCGATGGTGCTGGTATAGCTATAGTAATTGCCTGAACCGGCAAAGGGTGCCCACAGCAGAAATGGAACGGCAATTAAAATGGCTGCTACCGTGACCGATAGCGCTGGGGTACCGTGTACTTCATGCACCTTAGCGAGCTTCGCTGAAAGTCCGCCGCGCGACAACGCAAACAGAATTCGCCCCGCCGCCGAAATGCCGCCGATCATGCCGGAAAAACAACTGGCGGCAGCGGCCAGGTCCAGAGCTATCGCCAAACGTGGCGAGGCATAGCGAAGGGCTAAATCATTCAGCGGTGCCTGAGATTTAGCGAGATCCTTGATGCCCTCTGGCCCGAAGCCGATGACTTCGCAATAGGCGACAAACACGAAGAATATGCCCGAGCCAATTACGGTACTAAGCAACGCGATTGGGATATTACGCCGTGGGTTGATAGTTTCTTCACCAAGGGTCGCCGCACCCTCGAATCCGCCGAAACTCAAGATGCTGAACACCATGCCGAAACCCAATCCTGACCAGCCATTATAACTTGTAGAAGGCGTAAAACTTGCCACGAGTTGTGCGGCACCCGGGTGAACCTTGTGCAGAATGCTGACACACAATCCGACAATCGCAAGTATCGCCGCGGCTTCCAGCCCCAACATGAGTCGCCCCGCAAGTTTCATATCGCGGTAGGCGAGCCACCAGGCCACCAACACTGAGGCGCTGGCAATAGCGATCCACCATGCTCCGATGTCAATGGAAAAACCACTCAATGCTGCGCTGGTAAAGCTGCCGACCAGGGCGGCAAATCCGGTTGTAAACCCAATATAGGTCAACAGCAACGCGCTGCCAGCTACGAAGCCCGCTCGTCGGCCAAACGTGTGAGTGATATAGGCATATGCCGATCCCGCGTGCGCGACACGGTGGGTGAAGGCAATGAAGGACAATGCCACCAACGCCATCGCGACCATGCCAATAGCAAATGTCAGCGGTGCCGCAGGACCCGCGTACTGCACCACCAAGGCGATGTTAAAAGCGGCGGTGACCGTCGGAGAAATGATGGAAAGCGATAATCCAATGGCTTCCGGCAGACTTAAACGCGCGACTAAATTTCCCATAGTTCTCCTAATTTCACCACATCATAAAGGGCTCGACGTCGGCGTCGGACACCAGATCACAGCTCCGAGAGTATATGCACGATAAATAATTTTCGCCGTGGTCATTACCGGTGGTGGTCTGAAAGGCGATGCGGGGCGCATGCTCCACTCGAGAGAGCATACGCCACGGTTATGGTGGGCGTCGATCGGACCGTGTCTGGCAGCATTTCGCAGCCGCCGCGTGCTGTATAGTCAGATGAGAAATACAAGACCGGTAGCGATTGTGATGCTGACAGCGAGAAGTGCCTGCGCGAGTCTTGCGATGGGTTGGATTTTGTTCATGATGTGCATACTCCGTTGAATTAAACTGATCGAACGACTCACACATTGCGCTACGAGGCATGGCACAACAAACACAATACCTGACCGTCTGTTAAGGAGAACTTAACGTGCCATCTGCTTATAGTCGGCTGCCATTGGGAGCCTTACGAGTATTCGAGGCGGTGGCTACGCATTTGAATTTCTCGGTCGCCGCCGACGCGCTTTACGTCACGCCGGCAGCCGTTAGCCAGCAAATTAAAGCCTTGGAGTCCTATATTCAGGTGCCATTATTTCGACGCAGTGGAAGGAGGGTGGAAATAACCGCGGAAGGGCTTGAGCTGCTGCCTGCCGTCAGAGCGGGCCTCGAAAGGCTTGAGTCAGCGGTACACTTGATTAAACAGCACGGCCGCGCCGGCCCGCTGCAAATCACGCTGCTGACATCATTTCTGCAAATTTGGCTTCTGCCTAGAATCCGTTCCTTTCAGCGTCAACACCCCGACGTTGAGCTTCGCTTTCATACGTCTCGAGAACTGGTGGATTTCGCGCGAGCCCCTGTGCATGTTGCGATTCGTTTTGGTCGCGGCAACTACCCAAATCTGCACTGCGAGAAGTTGCTCGATGACTGGATCGTTCCGGTGGGCACCCCGGAATTGATCAAACAATATGGAATGATCGAGCGTGGAACTGATTTGAGTAAATATCCGTTGCTGGATGGCGACGATGTGCCTTGGCGGATCTGGCAAAAAACGGATGAGCAGATCGCATGGAATGCTCGTCCACCGACTATTGACGACTCGGCGGGTCTGATGGTCGCAGCGGAAGAAGGGCTTGGCTTTGCGCTGGCGCGTTGGACCATGTTGACGCGCTCGCTACATAAGGGCACTCTGCGCTTGGCAAGCAAGGAGGCCATGCCGCACGGCTCCGCGTATTATTTTGTATGTCCACGGGCATACTTAGATCTGCCCAAAGTAGCACGATTTCGTGAGTGGATTGTCGCCGCGGCCCGTGAATTTCAAGGGCCCGAAATAATTGGCTCAGGAAAATTGGCGGCGGCTAAAAAAAGGACCAACCCTCGCGTGTCACGCGTTCCGCCTCAGAGTTGAGGTTCAAATGGTGACAAATCATTAAGTCGTTTGTACTAAAGCTTTTCGAGTTGCGAGAAATCCGAGTCAGCGTGTTCAAGTTCGGCTTCGTGGTGTCGGGCGCACGCAGCGATCAAAATGTCAGCCGCCGGGACCGAGACACCGGCGGAACGCGCACGCCGTGCCAGATCAAAGGCAGCACTCCAGACGTCATCGTCGATTGCGAGTTCAGGCAGTAGCCGCTCGAAATCTTTAAGTACTTTCTTCTCGCGGTCGCCACCCGCGCCGTTCCATAATTCCAACCGGACAATAGGGCACCAACAGGCTTCTCCGATATCAAGTGCGCGCGTGACCCGGCCGCTGACCGTTGCGTCTCCATTCGGGCGCAGCATATGAATCCAAGAGGAGGAGTCGACTAGAATCACGGTGAGTTAGCCTTTGCGACGTTGCCGTACGAGTTCCTCGACGCTAATCAGATCCTTGCAAGTGCCCGCATGCTTAGTGAGTTCGCCCATGCGCTTACGGCGGTTGAATTCCTGTATTGCGGTAACGATTGCTTCGCGCTTAGTACTTGCCTTCGTAAAGCGCATGGCGTCTGCAAGGTCGTTATCGGGAATATTGACGGTGGTTTTCATGATGCTATACTATGATAAAAGGTATTCTCCGTCAATTACAAATAGAATACTATAGAGCTCAGAGTGTAATCCTGCGCGCCGCGCCGCGCCGAGACAGGTGGCAAATTTTCGCAGGCTACCCGCCCCACGCTCGCGTCGGCACGTTTATTTCAAGCCTTGCAAGCTCTGCTCCAGCGCCACGACCTCGGTGGCGGTAATCGAGTCCGTGTATCGATTGCCGAAATGCGTGCGTACGTAGTTAATCACTGCAGCAATTTGTTGGTCGCTTAACGTCGTGGGCGGTCCGCCGAATCCGATAGCATGCTTGGCACCAAACGCTGGCATATTGCGCCGCCCCATCAGAATCGTCAGTGCCATGGACTGCCGCGATGCCAGGTTGCGGTTGTTCGCGAGTGCCGGAAAATGTCCTGCCCCGACTGCGCCCCGACCTCCTTGCATATGACACCCCTGGCAGATTTGCTCATAAATATTCTGGCCATCAGTCGTATTCAAGGACGCAGGGTCGAATATACCGGCGGTGTTGGCCTGCGCCGGCGTATCGACGAACGCCACGAGCGCTATGATCGCCAACGCGAGCCAGACGACCAGGCTGGCTCCCAACCAACACGTAAGGGCCGGGTAGTGTCTGCGCGCATTCATGCGACAGCTCCTGCCGCGAGGGCACGCCGGTGCAGCCGATCAATAGCGTCGAGCGCCGAGGTGACGGCCCCTTCCTGCCAGGCCGGCAAGTAGGAGGCGTGTTCACCCGCAAGGACAATGCGGCCGTCGAAACCACATAGATTATCGTAGTGCTGGGCGCGGGTCGCCTCTGACCAAAGACCGAAGCATCCCATCGCGAATGGCACACGATGCCAAGCGACCGCGATTCCGTTGTCAAACTCCTTGCGATATTGCGGATGGATATTGCTGCCGTATTCAACGGCCTTCGCAATGCGCTCCGCCGCTGTCATCGATGTGAACTCCATTGAATTGAGCATGTCCCAAATATACGCGCCCAGCAACACGCCTTTGCCGTCGCTGAAAAATCCGCTGCTCGGATAACTAATCTGCCCGATCGGCAGATCGGTATAGGTCACGCCGCCGTAGATCTGCTCGTCTTCTTCCCAGAAGCGGCGCTTGAACTGCAAGCCGACTTTAACCCCCGTACAATAGGGAACCGCGCCGATCGCCGCAGCCATCTTAGCGCCGACGTTCATTGGAATCTGGCCGAGGATCGACAGCGGAATCGTGCAGATGCACCAGTCGGCCTGCACGGTCTGGTGGTTGGACCCGCCAGCAGTATCCACATAGGTGGCGCGGACTCCCTTCTCGTCTTGATGAATGTCGACGACCTTGGCGTTATAGCGGATCAATGGCGCAAGCTCGCGTCCAAATGCCTGGCCCACCTGGCCCATGCCACCGACCGGCTGGAACATCGTAGTCTGAAAATCGTACATTTCGCCGAACGGCAGTGCGGCCCAGAGGCCGGAGTTCAACAGATCGCTTAGTTCGATGGGTTGAGAAAATGTCGGCCGCGCGCTGAGGCCGCCACCGGGATCTCGCTCGTAGCCGCGCCGATCATTGCTGGTCGCGCCCTGAATATATCTAAAATTATTATCGAGGCCGCCCCAGAAGCGCAGCGAGTCGAGCAGTTTCTCGCGATCTTCGGCGGTTACCTCCGCATCGAGAGCGGCACTTCGAGTGGTCTTGGCGAGCAGTTCAGCGACATGACCATGGTAGTCGGCCTTGACGGTGCGCAAACGCTGCGGCTTGCCACCGAAGGCTTTACGGCTGTGCACGTACGCGTTGTGGTTGATTTGCACGAAAGGTTCAAGCGCGACACCGAGCCGCTTGCAGTAGCTAAGCATGCCCCGATGGTGATGCGGTAGGCGCCATGGACCGGGATTGATGTAGTGATCCTTATCGAAGCGGCACTCCTGCGCGTCTCCGCCCAACTCTGTATAGCGGTCGCCGCCCCGCAGTGTCCAGTTGCGGCCACCGGCCCGGTCGTTGTACTCAAGTACTTGAACATGGTAACCGGCGTTGCGCAATTCGTAGGCGGCCGTGAGTCCTGCAATACCGGCTCCCAGTATGAGAACCGAGGCGCCTTTCGGTGCGGCGCTCAACTGAATCGGTCCGGTGAAATCGGTTTCAGCAGCAAAGCCGAGGCTGTGCATCGCTTGGTACATCGTCGTGCTGCCGGCGCTCAAGCCGATCATGGTCAGCAATCGACGCCGTGAAATCGATCTCCCTGAATCTTTGCGCATGCGATATCGTCTCCTAATTCAGCCGCGCCCACACCAGCGTGCGGGTCACCGGCGTGCCGTCGATTAGCGTCGTGCTGAACTTGATCGTCAGCGTATTGCCGTTGATCGCGAATCGCCGCGTAATGCTTTTGCCAATATCTCCCGGGAATAAAGCACTTTCAAGGTGATGCGTGACAATGCCTTCTTTATCATTGACGCTATAAGTTCCAAAATATGCGTCGTACCCGAGAATCGTCTGGGCGGTATCTTCGGTTCCCTTGACCTTTTGAGCCGCACGACATTCATCCGCGAGCATTTCCACGGTGCGCCCTTGGCGTGCCAACTGGGCAGCGACGTGGCCCGCTCGGTCGTAGATTAGAATGCCTTTCGGGGTTGCCGAGAGTCCTGTGTCTGTCAACACCCTGCCATCTAACGCGGTCGTTACACGGGAAACGAGACTCCAGCTACCTACGATCGGTGCAGGCAGTCCTACCGGAGGCGTGGCCTCAGCATTGCTGAAAATTACCCAAGACAGCCCGACCAACGCCGCGATTGCAGTAACTCCTCGACTCGTGATCATCTCGTACTCCGTTGGCTAAGGCGCGAGTTTACAACTATCCAGTGCACAATCGAGCAGTTGTAGCCGGATCGGAGTGCCTGCGCCATTCGTAGCAGCGACTTGAAATTGACATGCTGGAGTAGTAATCTGGTCAGTATGACTATAATTACTCGACGACCGGGATCGGTGGCGCGCGCAGCGCTTAAATCAGCGCCGGGCTATTGGCGACTGCAGGACGCCAAAGCGCGATTTAGTGAACTGGTACGTAAGGTGCGCAGTGAGGGGCCCCAGCATGTGACCGTGCACGGGCGCGACGAAGTGGTCGTCATCGCCGTGGAGGAATTTCGTCGTCTCAAAGGCGCAAAGACTGGTCAAGCGTTAATCAAGGCTATTCAAGCATCGCCTCGTCGTGATATTGATCTCGCGCCCGCCCGTACCGCTATGCCTGTGCGTGGCGTGACGCTGTGACGAGCTGGCTGCTCGATACCAACGTACTCTCTGAACTGCGCCGTCCGAAACCCAACCGTAAGGTGCTGGCATTTGTCGGAGCACAACCCCTCGATTGCCTGTTCATTAGTACCGTGACCTTAGCGGAAATTAGATTCGGGATCGAATTGCAACCAGAAGTGAGCTTGCGTGCGGATCTCATTGACTGGTTGACGCACAAAATTCGACCGATGTTTGACCAACGCGTGCTGCCAGTTTCGGAGGACATCATCTTCAAGTGGCGCTTGTTAGTCGAGGATGGTCGAAAGGCGGGGCATACTTTCTCGCAACCCGACCTGTTTATTGCAGCAACGGCTTTGCAACATGGATTGACCGTTGTATCCCGAGACGTCACCGATTATGCCAAATCACGCGTGGCCTTGTTCAACCCGTGGATCGACTCGATGGTAACCAACCCGCATTGACGCTCCGGTTAAGACTCAAAGCGCCGCCTAACCATGCCTGCTGGTTTCGCAGTAGCAAACCCCGGTGATCGTTTCATTGCAGAATTTGATCGTGAAGAAGACGCAACCGTATTTCGTAAGCTAACTAACAAATCTAATTGGCTAGATGTACTCAAAGTTTGCCCAGTGAAAATGGACGATTTGCCGGCTCGCGGGCGTAGATACTCGAAACGACTGAAGCTCTAAATTTACGCTGCAGCGGTAGCCTCAATTTCCAATAACCACTTCTCGTCAAAGATGCCGGTGATGATCACGGTGAGCGCTGGCATGCACGCACCCAGGAACTCTTGTCGTATTTTACTATTCGTTATCGCAAATTCACGTGACGACAGAAATATGGTGACCTTGGCAAGATTTAGTGCGGTCATGTTGGCGGCAGCAAGCTGCGCAAATAAGTTGCGCCATACAAGTCTCGCTTGAGTCGCGAAATCCTTTGGAATATCTCCGGTTGTTGACTCAGGAATTTGCCCGCTGATGTACAACAGCCGCTGAGCACCCGTGACTTCGGTTGCTTGGGAATAACTTCCGGCAGCCCGACTGATGTCCTAAGGCGGTGAATCATGTACCGATCGTGAATCGTCCGGTGCTTCTGCCCGGTCGCTCATTCCATAGTCACGCAGTATGCTTGC
This sequence comes from Gammaproteobacteria bacterium, assembly GCA_043738945.1. Taxonomy (GTDB): domain Bacteria; phylum Pseudomonadota; class Gammaproteobacteria; order Steroidobacterales; family Steroidobacteraceae; genus Bog-1198. Next base: position 32,184 of record JAYUFB010000010.1, on the reverse strand, counting down.
GACGGGCAGGCGGTAGTCGGCGAAAATGTGTTTTCTTCCTGCCGCTTGAATGTTTCGGTGGACCTCAAGATTGCGCCAGCGTCGTACCGAGTCTTCGTCTTTCCAAAACGACAGGGACAACACTTTACCCGGACGGGTGAACTTGAGTTTCAGCGACTTATCAAAGCGCGTGTCACATGAAGGCATGTCGCGCTGTTACGCGCCGTTAATTAGAAGCGCTAAGCCGCTCGCGCATATGCGCCCAACTGGTGGGAATTTCGGGTGAGGTTATTGGCGCGCCCACGGCGATGAGGGCCTCGGCAGGTGATACGGCACCTTGCGGACCTCTGATCATCGCTTTCACACCCGCGACGGCGGCGATCTCGTCCTGTAATAAAAAAACTTGTTGTATGTAGATCCAACGCTCGTCCCAACCGATGGTTCTGGTTTCGATGGTGTAGCGCTGCCACGGGAGTAGCGGTTTGCGATACTCGATCGATACACGACCTACCAAGGGGAACCAGCGGCGTTTACGCGCCACGGCGTAGAATCCAGAGCGTATTAAAAGATCGACTCGGCCGAGATCCATGACCGAGAGGAATCGACCATTGTTCATATGCCCAAGAGCGTCCAGATCATTGGGTAGTACAGTCAGTGTGATTCGACTGGGTCCCAGGGCCGGGACTAAAGGCCGCTTTCTCGCGGTGATGAATAACCAAATTAGTCTAAAGTAAAGACTCAACGCGCGGCTCCTAACGATGCGACCGAGCGGCAAATCAACTCGCCGTAAATTAACGGCAAGTAGCATACCGCACCTAAGGGCAACCTAGGTCAGAACCAGTCGCACCTTAATCCCTTGTCGTTGGCGGGTTGATACGCCGCTGAAAAAGTATTCAGCGCTGCAAGCGCGGCGGTGAGTTCTTGCTCCGGTAGTTCAAAACTATTGAAGCCGCAACGTGCCATAAAAAATACTTGATCCTGGCGCACATGGCCGGTTGCTCGCAGCTCGCCGCTAAATTGCCATTGCTCGCGCAGTTGACGTGCTTGGGTGTACCCGCGACCTTCGCTGGGACCCGTAAAATGCGCGCCGATGAGGGCAAAATGTGCAAGGTCGGGAGCGAGCTGTTCGACTCGGTGAGTGGGTGCGAGCACGACGCCTAACGGGCCGCTGTGCTGGAGCCAGGTGTCGCGCGCCGCGACCCATTGCTCGAATGGGATAATCAGCCCCACAGCGGAGGTGGCGGTAGCCACGCGAGGGGTTGCTACGCTAGGGCTCGCCGCGCCAGGGGTAGCCGCAGCGTCTTCCCAGTGTTGCCAGTCGTCGTTAACGACGACGCGGTCACGCAGCAATAGGCGTGGCATATACTCGTTCCTTAAAGGGTTTGACGCCGAGTCGGCGTACGGTGTCGAGAAAACGTTCGTCGGCCTGTCGATGTTCGACGTACACGCTAAGAAGCTGTGCGATGGTTTCGGGGACTGCGGCCTTGGCAACTGAAGGACCAATAACCGTTCCGAGTGAAGCATCAGCACCGGCCGATCCGCCGATGGTGATTTGGTACCATTCTTGACCGCCTTTATCGACGCCGAGAATGCCAATGTTACCGACATGGTGATGGCCGCAGGCATTCATGCAGCCCGACATTTTGACGTCGAGTTCGCCTAGGTCGTAAATATAGTCGTAGTCATCAAAGCGCTCGTTGATTAGTTTGGCGACATCAATGGAACCGGCGTTGGCTAGGCTGCAAAAATCTAACCCGGGGCAGCAAATCATATCGGTGAGTGTGCCGATATTGGGGGTCGCGAGTCCGAGCGCATCGAGCGCCCGCCAAAGCTCAAAAGTGTGTTGTTGCTCGACATCGGCGAGCAATAAATTCTGCGTGTGCGTGACGCGGACTTCACCAAAACTATAACGCTCGGCTAAATCAGCGATTGTATCCATTTGATCAGCGGTGGCGTCGCCGGGCGCGATGTCGGGCTTCTTCAGTGAAATATACACTGCGCGATAACCGGCAATTTTATGCGCGACTGTGTTGTAACGATACCAAGCTCGAAAAGCGGTTACTGCGTTAGCGGCGGGATCGCTGTCGGGCAATTGGCGATACGCGGGAGCCTTGAAGAAATCGCGCATGCGCGCAATGGTGGCCTCGTCGATGCGCAAACCTGCGCCCAATTTTGCGTCGCAAATCAATGTCCACTCTCGTTCAACACGACGCCTAAATTCATCAATGCCTAGCGAACGCACCAAAATTTTGATACGCGCTTTGGTGAGATTATCGCGTCGGCCTTCAAGATTGTAGACCCTTAAGATAGCTTCAAGATACGAGAGTAAATGTTCACGCGGTAAAAATTCGCGGACCACTTGTCCGATGATGGGCGTGCGGCCGAGCCCGCCGCCTGCGAGTATTTCAAAGCCAGGTTCGCCGCAAGGTCCGCGCACGATGTGTACACCGACATCGTGTACTAACGTTGCGGCGCGATCTTGCGGCGCGCCGGTCACTGCGATTTTAAACTTGCGCGGCAAGTAGGTGAATTCAGGGTGAAAGCTCGACCATTGGCGAATGATTTCGCACCAGGGCCGTGGATCTTCTAATTCATTAGGCGTCACGCCCGCGAGGTGATCGGAAGTCGTATTGCGGATGCAATTTCCGCTGGTTTGAATGGCGTGCATTTCTACGGCCGCAAGTTCAGCGAGAATGTCAGGTACTTCCTCAAGCTTCGGCCAGTTGTACTGAATATTTTGCCGAGTGGTGAAGTGCCCATAACCGCGATCGTAACGCCTAGCGATATGCGCTAACGCGCGCAGTTGGCGCGTCGACAATAATCCATAGGGAATGGCTACGCGCAACATCGGCGCGTGAGTTTGGATATACAGGCCATTGCGCAGGCGCAAATGCCGAAATTCGTCTTCGCTTAAGCTGCCATTTAAGAATCGCCGAGTTTGATCGCGAAATTGTGCAACGCGTTCGTCGACCAAGCGCTGGTCTATGGCATTGTATTGATACATATCTCACTAATTTTACGGGTTACGTAGGACGAGCTCCAATAACCACGGGGCATGAGCTCATGGCGATTCTAACCTCAAAACCGTGATTGGCTCGACATTGTCGAGCGACGCTTTGGTGCAGCATGGAGGCTGTGATAGCCCAACAAAACCCGTTATTGGTCGCACCTGATACCTTTGAAGTGTCGGCCGAGCCCATTATACTAATCGCTGAGCTGCACGGCGCGTTAGCGATTTGTTTACATGATGAGGGTCGAGCGATTGGGGGGCTATTGCACCTACGTTTTTTGGGAGATAGCGGCCGTCTGTCGGATGCGACTGATAACGCCTTAAGCTCGGTGCTGAGCGTGTTGGACCGATTTAAGCGAGCAGTGCTCGGAAACGGCAATAAACGCGATGAAGTACAGGCGCGGATCATTGCCCATGCTTTGCCGCCGCTCGCAACCGACGCGCCGAGCGCTTCGCTGGTGGACTTGATTCGGGCGGATTTCGCGGACGATAGAACCATATGCGGTAGCCAAATACTGCGCCGTGCTGAACCCGTCAGGGTGAGTTTTGCGCCCGTGACCGGCAGGATTAAAGTGAGCCGTGAGGATGAGGCCGGTCTGCGGCTGCGTTGATCTCGCTGCACGCGCGGCACCCGCTACGGGTATTCTAGCGCCTTAAGGTTTTTTTGAATCTTGAGGTGTGAGGTGCGAAAACTAGTCTATTGGAGCTTCAGTTTGCTAAGCCTCGGTGTGCTTGCAGGCTGCGCGACCCAGCCCGAGCCGACTGAGGTTGCCATGGGGCCGGGCAGCGTGGATTTCAGCGGCCACTGGATTTTGAATGGGGCCGATAGCGATGACCCACAACAGTTAATGTTAGGCCTGCTTAGAAAACAGATTGGTGCGACCAGCGACACTGCAAGCGATCCCAGTGGTGGGCAAGGCGGCAGTGGGCGGCGTGGTCGCGGCGGCGGCCAAGCACGAGCAAGCGGTGATGACCCCCGTGCGCAAGAGCGCTCAGCTCCGATGCCACCGGTTGAGGTCATGAGCGCGGCCCTGCGCTGGCCCGGCAAAATTCTGGATATTACGCAAGTCGATGCGATGATCACTTTGCTGTCGGATGAGACCAAGCGCATTTGCCAGGGCCCCCTAATAGGACATCGGCATTCAAACAAGTCTGCCAATGATCCGCATCGAGCGTCCGAGAACGCTGGTCGGGCGTTGGCATGCGGTTGGGCGGGGAAGTCTTTATTAGTGGAAGCGAACGGTCCTGATTCGGAGCATCCGATTTTACAACAGCGTTATCGGCTGTCTGCGGATGGTGCACGTTTGGTGGAAGTTGTGACCTTTGGAGGTCGAATGGGCGCGTTTACGTTGTCGCGGGTGTGGGATCGTGGGCGTTAAGAAAAAGCCGGGCGTAGCCCGGCTTTTAGAGGTCCCCATGCCGTATCACGCAGCGCTTGTTGTGCGTCGCTGTGATGGTCAGTCTTCTTATCCCGCCCTTTGCGTCTGAGCAACACTTTGCGCCTAAGGCCTTTAATATGCTAGCAATATTCTCAAAAAATCAAAAATATCTGTAGTATAAAAACCACAATTTGTAGGAGGTTTGCCATTGAAAGCCACTCTATCAGCATCGTCCGCTAGCGCGGTGCGGACGCGGCGGGCGTACTTTGATTGTCAGTTTGGGCAATTACATGTGCGTACCGCATTCCCGGGAACGGGCGGATTTGATGAGCAGGTAACGCTTGTGTGTCTGCACGCGACGCGAGGTTCAGGCCGTAGCTTTGAGCCCATGTTGCAGGGCTTGGCGGCAGAGCGTTCGGTGTATGCGCCGGACTTACCGGGATGCGGTGAATCAGATCCCTCCCCACGATCGACGGTGGCGGAGGCCGCTGCTGCGGTATTGGATTTTGTCGGCAATCTGCGCTTACGCCGGATTGATCTGTTGGGATTGGATCAGGGCGTCGAGGTACTCCGCTTACTGGCTGAGCTGCGTCCGGAACTGGTGCGCCGCTTGGTGCTGGCAGGCAGCGCTGTGAGTACGCCCACGCTCAAGCATGAGAATTTGGTGCTGAAATTAAATGGTGAGGATATCGGCACACAGGTCAAACCGATTCGCGAGTTCTTGAATCGCTCGCAATGAACCGCCAACCATGCGATTGAATAAATACATTAGCGAGACTGGCATGTGTTCGCGTCGCGAGGCCGATCAATGGATTGAGGCGGGGCGCGTAACTTGTAATGGCGTGCTCGCGGTGTTGGGGACGCAAGTGGGCGAGAGCGATGCCGTGTGCGTCGACGGTAAATCGCTAACGCATCGTGAGCAAAAAATTTACCTGGCGCTGAATAAGCCCGTGGGTATTACCTGCACGACTGAAACGCAGGTCGAGGGTAATATCATTGATCTGGTAGGACACTTGGAGCGTATTTTCCCAGTTGGGCGCTTGGATAAGGACTCGGAAGGGTTGATTTTATTAACCAACAACGGCGATATCGTTAACGAGATACTGCGGGCGGAAAATAATCACGAGAAGGAATATGTGGTCACCCTGGATCGACCCATTACTGATCTCGGTTTGGAAATGTTAGCGAGCGGCGTGAAAATCATGGGCGTGCTCACCAAGCCGTGTCGGGTGGTGCGCGTGAATCATTCGAGTTTTCGGATTATCCTGACGCAAGGACTTAATCGCCAAATTCGCCGCATGTGCTCGGCATTGGGCTATCGCGCGCAGCGCTTGCAGCGAGTCCGCATTATGAATATTCACTTGGGCGCTTTAGGCTTAGGCAAATGGCGCAATTTAACCGCTGCCGAGCTTGCGGGGTTGCTACCGCGCTAGGCTGAGGCGTAAGCAGTCCATCGGTCCAATGGCGCGCTCAATATCAGGCAGCACCTTAAGCACCTTAGAAGTGCGCATTAGATTGCGCCAGGAGGTAACCTAGTCCATTCTAATTGCGCAGCCGACACGATCCAATGAACAATATCGACCCTCATTCCGCTGGTACCGCTGTCAAGAGCGGCACACGCGCCGTGTTTTTGAGCTATGCCTCGGAGGATGCGCGAGCGGCCGAGCGGATCTGCATCACATTGCGCCTCGCCGGCATCGAAGTGTGGTTCGACCGCAGCGAGCTGCGCGGTGGGGATGCCTGGGACAATGCCATTCGCCGTCAAATCAAGAATTGTGCGCTGTTCATTCCGTTAATTTCCACCAATTCCCACGCGCGCGCCGAAGGCTATTTCAGACTGGAATGGAAGCTCGCTGTCGATCGCTCCCACCTCATGGCGTCGGACCGCGCGTTTCTGGTCCCGGTGGTCATCGATGATACGCCCGACTCCGACGACCGGGTACCCGATCGGTTCCGCGAACTACAATGGATGCGCCTGCCGGACGGCGAGACGCCGCCCGAGTTTGTGCAACACATACTACGGTTGTTGTCGTTGCCCGAAAGCATTCGCCCCACACCGCGCTCTGAGGCGACCCACTCCGTGCCGGCAACGCCGGCAACGCCAGCAGCGAAGCGCTCGACGCTGCCCCGTTTGGCCGGGCTCGGCGCTGGCGTGTTGATCGTGGGCACCGCCATCGCCTGGGGTATCGCACACCTGCACGGCAAAAGCGCCGCGATTGTGCCCTATTCGCTGGAAGATCGCCGCCTCACCTTTGCCGTGCTGCCTTTCAAGGCGCCGGCCAACGACGCGCATGGCGCAAAAGTTGCCGAGGCAACTACGGAAGAGTTCACGGCGCGGCTCGAAGAAGACTCCCTCTGGGTACAGAACACCCCTCGGCGTAGTATCGAGGAGGCAGTCGGCAAATTCAGCGACGCACGGGACATCGCCAAGGCGCTCAATGTACATTTTTTGATTCGCGGCGCTTTGGCCAAGATCAGCAGCGGCTATTCGCTGGTCATGTCCCTTGTCGACGGCGGAAGTGAACGCATTCTCAAGTCCGAGACCGTGGAAATCCCCGGCGCGGCATTCAGCCCGCGATGGCACTCGGACATCGCATACGCTGAGGGCGACCTGAGTTTTGAGGCACTCAAGGCGGAGGCAAAGCGCGTCGAGGACAAACCGGCCGATGCGCTGGATGTCCGTGATCTCACCATTCGGGCATACGTATCTTGGTCAGGACATCATGGTGCGGAAGCCAAGGGAGCCTACGCCAATGCCAGCGAGCTCCTGAAACAAGCACTCGCCATTTCACCCGATGATCGCGAAGCCACGTGGGTTACCGCTGAGATCAACCTATGCGATTGCGTCATGGCATGGTCGCAGGACGTCGAGTCGCAGAAGCTCATCGGCGCGGCGGCGCTCGACAAGTATCTGAGCATGGATCCCAACAATACGGACATGATCGGCGAGAAAGTTGCCTTGTATGACCTGCGCGGGAAACATGAAGAGGCTCTGTTGATCACCGAGTCATTGTTACAAAAGGACCCGGATGATCCCTGGACCCTGTGGAGCAAAGCGTTGGAACTCTTGAAGCTGCGTCGAGCGCCCGAGGCGCTACCCGTCATCGATATGCTGGTGGCGCGAATGCCCAACCAGTACAGCGCGCTGGAAGGATTGGCTGCCAGCATTCACGATGCCGTGGGCGACTATGCCGCTGCCGCACAGTTGGCGCGCACTTCCAGCGCTCGGATGCGCGAGGATCAGTTGCGCAGTCCTGTCAGCGGCACGGTCCGCTTGACCTTGGCCGCGTCGGAGGCACAATTGGGCCATCCTGATCGTGCTAATGCAGTCTTGGCCGACTTTTACGCCTCAATGCCAAAAATCAAATCTATTACTGCCATGAAAAAATGGGTCTGGCCCACGGCTGCTCTGGCCGGCTATGAGCCGCTGTACGACGGCTTGAGGAAGGCTGGCGTTCTTGAGTAGGCGCGGCCTAAGCGCGTTCACCAAGCCGTCACCAATCCCAGCGCCCGATACTCATCAAGCCCACCATCTCGCGTGACGAGTGTCCATTGCCGCATTAGACACTGCCAAATCAGCATGCGATCAAATGGATCCTTGTGCGTCACTTTTGGCAATCGATGAAATGCAGCCGACTCGTCCGCCGTGGGCGCAGAAATTGTTAAGCCCATTTGCCTGCTAGCCGCAACCAAGTCCTCGGGCGTAATGCCGCCTAACTTAAGTTTCCCCAGCGAGAATTTAAGTGCGATTTCCCAAAAAGTAATTGTACTGACATGGATCTCGTGGGCGGGATCGGCAATTACGCCGCGCATCTTCGCGGACAATTTTGCGGGTGCCACGATCGTCCACAAGAAACTATGCGTATCGAGCAGAGCGATCACGACGTCAGCAGTTCGTCGTCGCTTAGTTTGAAGTTCCGGCCAAATGACACACGCGCTTTAGATTGCAGTAACCCCAGTGGCCGTTTATGCCGCGACTGCAATTGCGAGTACGGCACCATTGCGGCAACTTTTCGCCGGTTACGACCGTACGACACCACAATGGTTTCTCCCGCGCTCACGGCTTCCAGCGCTTCCGAAAAACGACTCTTAAAATCACCGACTGTCATAGTTTTCATCGTGCTACGCTCCACCGCAAACCATAGTCGATAACAAAAAACTTGTCAACTTGTCATTATCAAAACATTATATTTTTTCCCTATTTTCCGCACGCGTCTGCCAGAGTATCGCGGCGCGCTATGCGGGGGGTTGCAGTTTCCTAGACAACCTACAGAGTGATTGATAAAGTTGAGTCATGAATCGCGGAGTCACATAATTCGTGAGCCGTGTTCCGTGAGGCGTGCGAGCCCGAATCGATTAAAGGAGATCTCATGAATACGAACAATACTTATCTTGCAGTGTTTCTGGGCAGCAAAACCAGTCCGCGACGCGTAGCCTGGGACGCCCTACCCGAGGGTGACCGCCGTGCGAAGGAACGAGAAGGCATGGCGGCTTGGAAGGCGTGGCTTGAGAAACACCACGCCGCCATTGTCAGCATGGGCGGACCCTTGGGGAAAACTAAGAAGGTTACGCAACATGGCGTCGACGATGCGACCAATCACCTGGGCGCGTTCACGGTTGTGCGCGCAGATTCGCACGAAGCCGCCGCCAAGTTATTCGAGAACCATCCGCAGTTTTCCATTTTCCCCGGCGATTCCGTGGAGATCATGCCGGTGCTGCCCATTCCAGGCGCTTAGGACCGCCAAGGCTTGCGCATTGAATTGAGGTATTTACATATCCGCCGCTAAATAGCGATCTGGGTAGCGTTGGTCGAAGTGAACGTCGCTGGTATCATGCCGCGATACGTTCTGCTCCTTCAAGCTTCGCCAACATGCGGTTAAAAGTGCCCATCGGTACATGCCCCGCCTTGCGTGCAATCTCAAGCACCAAACAGTCGGAAAATCCTAGCGAAGGCTTGTTTCGATAGTGGACCAGAGCTTTAACGACAACTTCCGAATCCTGAATCGTCAGGTCACGGTGTTTGAGTAGAAAATCTATGCATTGCGCAAGATCCGCTGGATCGCGATCGTAAACGGTTGTGAGCACCCCTATGGTTTCAGCGAGGACCAAATGTGAAACCCACGCTCCGGCCGAAACAAATTTCTCTGCGGCCAAGGTTTGCTTGGGATCATCACCGGTAACGAGTTTCACTAAGACGTTAGTATCAATCGCGCGCATACTTACGTCGTATGTAGGTCTTCCTACCGTCTTTTAGTTCTTCAAACGTGTGCGATTCAGGCGGGCCTTTTTTAAACAAGGCCTTGCGCATATCATCCCAGCCGTATCTGCCGACTCGACGTACGACAATGTGATCGCCCTGATGGTCCCATTCGAGAACAGAGCCCGGACCAATACCTAGTTTTTTACGGACCTCGGACGGGACGGAGATTTGCCCTTGAGCCGTAAGTTTAGACTGAGCAATTGCCATAGGTGCCACATTACCTCGGTAATGCAGCAATGCCCAGCTAATGTCGAAAAGCCGCGCTCGACGTAGGCATTGCCTATTTTTTTTAGCTAAACAGCACGTATCGCGGCGGGAGCTACGCCCGCGGACCAGCTTTGCGCGCTGACAACACGCCAATTGGGATCGGCGGCGTGCTGCGCTAGCCAAAGATAAAAATCTTCGGTTTGTGATTTCCAGTAGGTGGATTTATATAATAAATCGCCAGTGCTCGACTCGATTGTAAATCGTTGTCGAAGTCCGAAGCTCATGAAAGCTGGAATGCATTTGATGAGGGGTGAGTTTTCGGAGAGGATATATTTTTGCAGGCCGATTTGTAGGCGCAATCGACCGCCTTGGCCAAACACACAGATGTTCGGTTGTCCGGGATGTATGCAGGCTACGCCGTGTACCAGAGCAGGTTCATTTTTATAGGTGTCCCAGGTACCGGCGAGCGCGTGCCATTGCAGCACCATGCGATGGCGGCGAAAATCAATAACGGCGACGGTGGTGGCGTTATCCAGAGACACGGGAAATTAAAAAACCTTGTCATTGACATTGGGAAGGGCCGCGAAGGTTTCTTCCACTATGCTGGCTGTCAATAGTTGCGGCAATACGATCGGTGTGTTGTCACCGGGCTTGGCGTTGTAGACCACATAGAGCGGTACACCGGCGCGACCGAAAGCGGTTAGTGCTTGGGTGATGGCGGGGTCGCGGCTGGTCCAGTCGCCTTTCATCAGCGTGACGCCCTTATCGTGAAACACTGCTTGCACCGCGCTATCGGCGAAGGCGTTGCGTTCGTTGACCAGGCAGGTAAGACACCAGCTCGCCGTAAAATTAATGAGCAATGGCTTGCCGGTGGCCACAAGTGCGGTGACGCGAGCGGCGTCATAGGGTTGCCACTCATCGGTTGAGTGGCTGCCAGTGGCGCCTTGGCCAGAAAGTCGCGTGTTCGTGCCGGAAACCCCGGCACCCGCGCTATCGGCATACTTAAGCGGGAGCGCGATGGCGAGAATTAGCGCTACGATGGTTGCGAGTAGGCTTGCGATTCGTGATCCGCCGGTGCTTGTTTTAGATTTTTGGTAAGCCCAAGCTGCTAGGGCTACTAAAATGACACCGGTTAATGCGGCGGCAAGCCCAATGGAGCTTTGCTGGGCAAGTACCCACAATAGCCAGGCGGCCGACGCATACATGGGGAAGGCGAATATTTGTTTGAGCGTATCCATCCATGCGCCGGGCTTAGGTAAGGCTCGACGCATCCAGGGCGCGAATGACAATAGAACATAGGGCAAGGCTAGCCCTAAGCCGAGGGCTGCAAATATCAATAACGCGACGCTATGGGTTTGCGTGAGTGCGGCACCGACTGCTGCCGCCATGAAGGGCGCGGTGCAGGGGGTGGCGACCAGGGTGGTGAGTACTCCGGTAAAGAACGAGGCGCGATAGCTATCGCCTTGGGTTAGACCATCGCCCACGCCGGCGAGGCCCCCACCGATTTCGAACACGCCCGAAAGATTTAATCCGACCGCCAGCAGTAGGTACACCATTAGTGTGACGAACAGTGGTGATTGAAGTTGAAAGCCCCAACCGATTTGCTCGCCGCCGGCGCGCAAGGTGAGCAGTACTGCCGCGAGGCCGAGCATGGAGCTAATGACGCCTGCCGCGAATACTAGGCCTTTGGTGCGCACGGCGGCCGGATGTTTCTTGGCTTGTTCGACCAGGCCGATGGCTTTGATGGACAGCACCGGAAACACGCAGGGCATTAAATTTAAGACCAGGCCACCCAGAATGGCGAGCAGTACGAGAGTGAACAGACTCGTGGCCGGGACGGCGGAGGAGGTGATGATGGGGAGGCTCGGCGCGAATCGCCGGGTCGCCGCACCCGCGCTCGCCGCGGCACTCGCGCCACCGGCAGCGTCGGTCGCTGCGGTGAAATCGGCGGCGATTTCTAGCGGTACCGTGAGGGTGCCATTGTTGCTGCGCTCGGTGGCGAGTAAGAGGCCGCGGATCTTGCCGGTCTTGGGGGATTGGTAGCCAGGTTTGGTGCGAAGTTCAATCCAGTCGTCAGAGCGGGTGCTAGAGCGTGAGTCACCCGAACGCGGGTCACTCGAGCGCGTTATGGTTTGTGCCGCGGCATACTCGATGATGCCTTCGTCATAGGGGAAAAAGCTCAGCGCTTGGATTTGAGCAAGGGTTGCACCCCATTCGGACCCTAGCTTGATAATGAATTGGTGGTCTGCGAGGCGCGCGGTGGTGGGGGCGGGCGCTGGAATCGGCAAGGCGCTGCGCGCAGCTATAAAAAGAGGCGCTGTCGCGGGATCGCTAGCGCCAGCATTGGCACTGGTGGGGAGAGTGATGTGCAACTCGACGCTTTCGGGGATACACACGTCGGAACACACTAGCCAACCGGACTTTGCGGTAAGGGTTAGGGTTTGAGGTTTTAAATCTTGGGGCGCGGTAATGCGCACCAAATGTAGAGCGTGTTTGGCGTAACCGTAGTTGACCAGTGGGGCGATTTCAAAACGTTCGGGGGTGGTCCAGAGAATCGGTTCGGCGCGAAAATTGGCGGGTAATGTCCAGTTGATTTGGGTGGCTCGACCGGAGTCGCCGGGATTGCGCCAGTAGGTGTGCCAGCCGTCGCGAATGGTAAGTTCAAGGCCGATCCAAAAGGTTTGCCCGGGGGTGATGCTTTGAGTTTCGCTGATTAGGCGGGCTTTGACGTTGTCGGTGGCGACTTCGGGTCCGGCGTTCGCGAAGGAGGTGCTTGCAAAGGCCGATAGTATAGAGATCGAGATTATAAACGCCGAGAGGCGAAGTAAGTATAGAGGGCCGTCTTTTAAGGTGCGCATACACTTATTTTACCGAATTCGACCGGAAGGTTTTAAGAATACCGCTTAAGCTATGCGATGAGATAAGGTGGTTGCCCCAACTTAAGCTGTGTTTATGCAAGAAAATTACGTCGAAAAGATCCTAAAAGCCAAGGTTTACGATGTGGCTATTGAAACACCCTTGGAGGTGGCGCCGCGGTTGTCGCGAAAAATAGACAACCAGGTGCTGCTCAAGAGAGAAGACCTGCAGCCGGTGTTTTCGTTCAAAATTCGGGGGGCGTACAACAAGATTGCGCATTTATCGTCGATCGTGGCGCAGCGCGGCGTGATTTGCGCCTCGGCGGGTAATCATGCGCAGGGGGTGGCGTTGGGGGCGCGCACGCGGGGAATACCGGCGGTTATTGTCATGCCGGTGAGTACGCCGGATATTAAGGTGCAGGCGGTGGCTGACCTGGGCGGTGAGATCATTTTGATGGGTGATGATTATGATCAGGCGTACGAGCATGCGGTGAGCGTGGGTAACGCGCGGGGTTTGGTGTTTGTGCATCCGTTCGATGACCCGGATGTCATTGCCGGTCAGGGCACTATTGCGATGGAGATTTTGCGCCAACGGCATGGTGATGCGATTGATGCGATCTTTGTGCCGATTGGCGGTGGTGGATTGATTGCGGGTATTGCGGCGTATGCGAAATCTTTGTATCCGAAGATCAAGATCATTGGGGTAGAGCCGGAAGATGCGGCGGGAATGTTTGAGTCTTTGCGCGCGGGTAAGCGGGTGACTTTGGAGCGCGTGGGGATGTTTGCCGATGGGGTGGCGGTGCGCCGCGTGGGTGAGGAGTGTTTTCGCTTAGCCAAGCAGTACGTGGATGAGGTGATTCTCGTAACTACGGATCAAATATGCGCGGGGATCCAGGATATTTTTGAAGATACGCGGTCGATTGTGGAGCCGGCGGGGGCGTTGGCGGTGGCGGGGATTAAGAAATACGTGGCGCGTGAAAATTGCACGGGGCGTACCTTTGTGTCGATTAATTGTGGCGCGAATATGAATTTTGATCGGCTGCGCTATATCGCGGAGCGTGCGGATGTAGGGGCGCAGCGGGAGACTTTGCTGGCGGTGGAAATGCCGGAAAAATCGGGGGCATTTTTGAGTTTTTGTGAGCTATTGGGTAAGCGCAGTATCACGGAATTCTTGTATCGCTATGCGGATGCGGGCGCGGCGCAAGTATTTGTGGGGTTGGCGCTGACTCAAGGGAGGCCTGAGCGGGATGCGGTGATTAAGAGCATCGCCGAGGGCGGGTTCGCTGTGAGGGATATGGCGGATAACGAGATGGCTAAGCTGCATGTGCGCTATATGGTGGGGGGTCAAGCGCGCGGCCTGTCGCATGAGCGGTTGTATCGTTTTGAGTTTCCGGAGCGTCCGGGTGCTTTATTAAAATTTTTGCAGGCGGTGGGGACGTCGTGGAATATTAGCTTGTTTCATTATCGTAACCATGGCTCGGATTGTGGGCGGGTGTTGGCGGGGATCCAGGTGCCGCCGGCTACGCTTGAAGATTTTTTATTGCACTTGAATGAGTTGCATTATCCGTACACGGATGAGACGGAGAATTTAGCGTATAAGATTTTTTTGGGCGGTCGCGGTGCGGCTGCGTAATATTAAACATTGGGAGATTAGGCAATGAGTGATTTTTTATGAGCGCTACGCGACAACCCATTGAGTACTCCGATGCCACGGCTGAGGTGCGCGCGGTTTACGATGACATTATGCTGACGCGCAAGACCGATTGGATCAACAATTTTTGGAAGGTCCTCGCGCACGATCCACCTACCTTACGGCGGATCTGGGGCAACATCAAAGAGGTGATGGGTCCCGGGGAGCTTGATCCGCTCACCAAGGAGCTTTTATACGTGGCGGTGAGTGCCTCTAATGGGTGTCGCTACTGCATCGCTTCGCACGGTGCCGCTGCACGCAAGAAAGGTATGACAGAGGGGCAGTACTCGGAGTTGCTGGCGATCGTGGGTCTGGCTAACGAAACTAACCGATTAGTCACGGCGCTTGATGTTGCCGTCGACGCGCGATTTCTTTAAATTACATATGGTTGCAATGAGCGATTTCGCTATTCGAGACGGGGTGTGGCAGGCTTTGCAGGATTATCGCGTCCCTGCGCCGGTGATGTACAGCGTGACCTATAGTCACGGCCGATGGAATCAGGGCGAGCTTCTGCCCTATGGTCCGATTGAGATATTGCCCGGCGCGCGGGCACTGCATTTTGCCGAACAGGTGTTCGAGGGCATGAAGGCGTACAAGATCGGCCGCGCGAACCCCAATTTGTTTCGGGCCAGCGTTAATTGCGCGCCCTTGCGCCGCTCCGCCGAAGCGTATTCGACGGGTACCATGACGGTATTGATCGAACGACAGCAAGTACGGGCTGCGGCCGGCGGCGTAGGTATGGCAAAAACCGGTGCTAATTATGCCGCATCGTTGCAAGCCTCGACTCGTGCGGTAGCGCGTAATTACACGGTGGCTCTGTGGCTTGACCTGATTGCGCGACAAAATATTGAAGAGCTGTCGGGGATGAATGTGTTCGCCGTTATCGGCGCGGCCGCGATTGTGTGTCCGATTAGTATGATTGGTGATGATGATCGCGAGTATACGCTCGAAGCAATCGATGTTCGGGCGCGGATTCTGCGCGAACGGCTGCTCGCGATTCAGGAACGCCGCACGCCAGATCCTTATGGATGGACCAATGATGTGCCGCCGTTCGCTACGCGTATAGACTGATATTTTTTAGGAGATCACGGTGAGAAAAGAATTTGCAATTGCCACTGCGCGTGCTTTGCCCGCGCTGGCCTTTATAACCGGTGTGTGGATCGCTATAGCAACGGCAACTGCGGCCGCTGCAACGGTCGCCGCGCCGAGCCTCAATGACGTATACGCCACGCTCGCCTCGAAGAAATTCGTGGACCTGACGCACGCCTTCGGTCCTAGCACGCCGCATTGGAAGGGATTCGGTGAAGAGAAAGTGGAGACGCTGTATACGATCAAGAAGGATGGTTTTATCGTCCAACAGTTCACACACGTGGGACAATGGGGCACGCACGTGGATCCGCCCGCCCATTTTCACGAAGGCCTTCGCACCGTCGATCAGATACCGCCCTCGGAAATGCTGATGCCACTCGTCGTGCTCGACGTGCACAACCAAGTGGCCAAGAACCCGGATTACACTTTAAGGGTTGAGGACATTAGCGCGTGGGAGTCTAAGCACGGACGGATTCCGGCGGGCGCGTTCGTGGCAATGCGCACGGATTGGTCGAAGCGTTGGCCCGATGATGCCGCGATGCAGAATCTCGACGGCGCTGGCGTCGCGCACTATCCGGGATGGAGTAAAGAAGTGCTTAAGCTACTCTATGAAGATCGCAAAATTACCGCATCGGGTCATGAGACGACGGATACGGATCCTGGCCTTGCAACCAGCAAGGACGATTATTCGCTCGAGAGTTACATACTAGGACTTAACCATTATCAAATTGAAATGCTGGCTAATCTGGATCAAGTCCCCGAAGCGGGAGCCTTGGTTGTAGTTACGTGGCCGAAGCCTGCGGGCGGCACGGGATTTCCAGCGCGCGTGTTTGCCATCGTTCCTTAAATGACCTATTCCGTGCGGCGTGTGCCGCGACTTGAAATGCGGCGGGTACGTGACCTCAATATGCGCCTGACGTATTGGGGCCTTAAGTCCTTTGAGCCTGCTGTATCCTCCGCTCCCTTGGTGTTGTTGTTGCATGGCTTCCAGGATACCGGCGCTACGTTTCAATTTATGGTGGACCAATGCGCGTCTGATCGACCGCTGGTCGCGCTTGATTGGCGCGGTTTTGGCGGGAGCGAGTGTCCTAGCGATGGGTATTGGTTTCCGGATTACCTCGCAGATCTCGACGCCTTGTTGGATGAGTTGTCGCCTGAGGCGCCGGTGTGTTTGGTGGGGCATAGTATGGGCGGCAATGTGGCGAGCTTGTACTCGGGTGTGCGACCTGAACGGGTACGCTGCGTGGTCAATTTAGAAGGGTTTGGGATGCCGCGCACGCAACCAGCCGATTCACCGGGACGACTGCGCCGTTGGCTCGACGAAATTAGAACGGGTCACACCTTTAAAGAATATGAGTCCTTGAGTCAGTTAGCCGAGGTGATTCGTTTTCGCTATCCACGCTTTCCGCTCGGTGTCGCGGAATTTGTGGCGGCGGCTTGGTCGAGTCCGGTCGAGAATGGTCGGGTGCGATTGCTGGGGGATCCTCGGCATCGGCGAGTGAATCCGATTCTATACAAGCGTGAGGATGCGGAGGCCTGTTGGCGTGCCACGAAGGCTCCTACCTTGATGGTGCTCGGTGAGGAATCGGAAATACTGGAGAAATTTAATATGGGGGGTGATTTTGCCGCGTTTCGTAGTCTCTTTCCGGCGGTTGAGATTGCCAGAATTGCTGGAGCCGGGCATATGATGCACATTGAAAAACCTCGTGAAGTTGCGGCTTTGGTGGAAGCCTTCTTAAGGCTGCATGGATGATGTTAGGAGTTAAACTATGAAACGACGCTATGTCACCGCGGATGTGTTTACGACGCAAATGTTTGGCGGTAATCCGCTCGCAGTGGTGCTAGATGCGGAAGGATTGTCAACGGCGCAGATGCAGGCGATTGCGCTGGAGTTTAATTATTCGGAAACTACTTTTGTGTTGCCGCCTAAGAATGCTGCGCACACCGCTCAGGTGCGTATCTTTACGCCGCGCGCCGAGGTGCCGTTCGCGGGTCACCCTAATGTGGGTACCGCGTTCTTGTTAGCCAGCCAGGAACATTTTCCCATGGCCGCGCATGTGCAAGAGTTCTTGTTTGAAGAAGCGGCTGGGATCGTGCCGATGAAATTGCTGTGGGTGGATGGCGCGGTGGTGGGTGCGGAGCTGCGGGCGCCCGAAGCCTTGTCGCGTCGCTCGGTGGTATCGGCGCAGCTTGCGGCGCGTTGCCTGTCGCTGAACGCATCAGACATTGCAGTGCAAGTACACGAGCCGCAAATTGTGTCAGTGGGGTTACCATTTTTAGTAGTGGAGCTCGCCTCGCGTGCGGCGCTCAAAAGAGCTTCGCCCAATTTTACGGCCTGTGCGGAAGTGTTTCCGAAGGATGGCGCGGACGCGGTGTTTATGTATATGCGCGATGTGGCCTCTACGACGGAGGAAACCGTATTGCAGGCCCGTATGTTTGCGCCTACCGATGGGGTGGTCGAAGATCCCGCCACTGGGAGTGCGACGGGTGCGACGATTGCGTTGCTGGCGTCACTTACGGATGGGTCGGTGAGCGAGCAACGTTGGCGTATTCATCAGGGCGTGGATATGGGGCGACCCAGTCTATTGATGGGTCGCACGGTGAAAAGTGGCGCTCATATGGATGTCTATATCGGGGGTTGTTGCGTAGCGGTCATGGAAGGGCGATTCGAGCTGCGGGATCGCGCCCCTTAAAATGTGGCAGATTTATGTTCGAGTGATCGGCCTATTGGCGGCCGAAAAACGGCTGGCTATTTTTCTAGCGGTTACCAATTTAGCGCTCGCCGGAATATTGATGATTGAGCCCTGGCTTTTTGGGCATGTGGTTGATGCCTTGGTGGCGCGTTCGCGTCATGATGCCCAGGTCTACATAGCGCTGTGGGCGGGCTTTGGATTGCTGGGCATCGCGGCCGGCGTGTGGGTGTCGTTACAAGCGGATCGCTTGGCACATCGTCGACGGGTGGCGGTGATTACGCAGTTCTTTGAGCACGCGGTCGCCTTGCCGCTCTCATTTCACGGCGAACATCACACCGGACGACTGCTGCGGATCATGCATTCCGGGAGCGGCAGTTTGTTCGGAATTTGGTTGGGATTTTTGCGCGATCACTTAGCGACGCTTCTGTCTATTGTCGTGATGCTACCGGTGGCGCTGGCCATGAATTGGAAGCTTGCCTTACTCATGAGCACCTTGATGCTCAGCTTCGCCGTGTTCAACACCCTCGCCATGCGGCGTACCGAAGGGGCCCAAATGCAGGTGGAGCATTTGCACCAGGAAATAGCGGAGCGCACCGGTGATGTGTTGAGTAATGCCCAGATTGTGCAGAGCTTCACCCGTCACGAAGTGGAAGTCGACGATATTCGTTCTCTAGGTCAGCGGGTATTGGCGGCGCAGTATCCGGTGCTGCGGGGTTGGGCTTGGCTGTCGGTGGCGACGCGCGCGGCGAGTACGCTCACCATTGTCGCGATATTTTTGCTGGGCGCCGAATTGAACGGTCGCGGTGAGATCTCAGTGGGCAATATCGTAACCTTCTCCGGATTCGCGATGAGTTTGATTGGTCGATTGGAACAATTCGCAGGCTTTATCTCGGGATTGTTTCTGCAGAGTCCTGCGTTGAAGGATTTTTTTAGAGTTTTGGATACGCCCTCGGCATTACGTGATTTACCGGGAGCCGCAGAATTGCCTGCCGCGACCGGTGATGTGGTGTTTGATAACGTGTGCTTCGGATATACCGAGGCGCATCCGGCTTTGCGCAGTTTAAATTTTCACGCGCCAGCGGGCGCGACTATTGCGTTGGTGGGGCCGACGGGTGCAGGTAAAACAACCGCGTTAAGCCTTTTGTATCGTGCCTATGATCCGAGTAGCGGAACCATCCGAGTGGATGGGGTCGATATTCGTTCGGTATCCTTAAATTCTTTACGCCGTCAAATCGCGGTGGTATTTCAAGATCCAGGACTTCTATATCGTTCGATTGCGGATAATATCCGTTTAGGGAATCCGAGCGCGAGCCAGGAGTTGCTGGAGTCCACCGCACGCGCCGCTGAAGCGCATGATTTTATCGTAGTTAAGCCGGATGGCTACGCAACCTTAGTGGCCGAACGCGGGCGATCTTTGTCGGGCGGTGAGCGGCAACGCCTGGCGATCGCGCGGGCAATGTTGAAGGATGCACCGATACTAATTCTCGACGAGGCCACTAGTGCACTCGATAACGCCACCGAGACGCGTATTCAACGAGCGCTTAGGACCCTCACTCTGGGGCGTACGACCTTTGTGATTGCGCATCGATTGTCGACGGTGCGTGACGCGGACCAGATACTCGTGCTTAAAGAGGGTCAGATCGTGGAGTGCGGGCGCTACGAGGAATTGATGGGCTTGAATGGACTATTTGCGGAACTCAATAGCCAGGGTAAGTTTGTCGCGGACGCGGCGGAGGGGAGTGTACTCGGGGGGGATGTTGGCGATGCATAAGAGGTTAGCGTGGATTTGCATCAAGAGCGATCTTGCGCGGGAGGCGTTGCAGCGCTACCTGCGGGTAGACGCGCACAGCTTGACGGGCCTAGATAAGGATGGAATTCCCGCCACGGCGTGTTTGACGCATGTGCTTTGCGCTGCTTATTACGTCAGTCTCTTTTTTTAACGGAACGCGCAGCGGGATGTTGCCCGCAGTGATACGAGAAACGCCGCTTCATGATGTGCCGACAATTGTAGTCGCCGTATTACTGATTTTCTGGCTGAGTCGCGTCCCATTTACGAATGCATATAAGCCGAGAATATTAAGCGTTGATTCGTTGGCATCACAGGACTTAGGTCCGACCGCAAAGGATTAGAGCACTTCGTACTCATTTACTAACGGTTTGCCGGAACGGACTTTGCTTAACCCGGGCCTCTGTTCCATTGCGCCCAGGACGCCGACTTCTTGACGGCAGGGGTCGCGTTGCTACGCTGATGTTTCGGTCGTATTCGGAGAGTCGGTGCCGCGCGCACCGACTCTGAGCACAACATCACGTTCGCGAGTAGCGCGGCATATCAACCAATCGTGCAACTAGAAGCACTGATTATGCAGAACACTGGGCGCCGGCGGACCTGCAACGCAGGGAATCGCCTTTAGATATTCGTAGATCGCGCGAATATCATAGGTGGTCATGTCTTGAAAGCGCGGCCACGGCATGATTTGCAGCAAATTTCCGTCGATTGGGGCAGGCAAACAATTCGTTGTAACTGTCATCGAGCATGTCGGATGCAGATGATCTAGATCTTCACCTGTCCGGAAGACATGCAGAAACTCATCGAAGCTTCGGCCGCCCACCGGCCGCCCCGTCACATCCGGTGTTAAATTGCGGGAAATGATGTGCGTCGTATCTCCGGGTACCAGTACGCCGAAGTCTCTGCCGCCTCCGAGGTAGGTCGCCTGATTGATGACTTTAGGTTGCCCAAAATAGGGATTTCCGCCTTTAGCGTATTGGCCATTGGGGCCGGGCAACGCGTTGTGACACACGTTGCAGTCCAACTCCGCATTGACTAGGTAACTTCCCAGTCCGACAAGTGCATAGGTTTTACCTTCTAGATTCAACGGGACCGGAGCAATTTCAATGCCTTTCTGAATCCTAGGGTCGTGCGAATCATGCTCATCGTCAGCCTTGGCAGCCGACGGTACTAAAATGGCCGAGATGAGAAACGCGGCCCCAGTCGCGATGCATATGAATAGTCGATGGTTTTTCATTGTTTCCCCTCAATTCACTGGTATTTCGGAGATATATTTTTGCGATCTATTTTTGGCTTATACGCCTAATGCTCTAAGCCGTCTATAAGTTCCCGCGCCATGACGCCCCCATTGCGGCGCTGGCAGAAACGTATTTGGATCTGACATCGTCAGCGCGCCGTTCCTTATTCTCGCGCGCCGATAGCTGTGCAAATATCTTGCCCTTAACGCGAAACGCAATATTGCGCCCGCTTAGGCCGATAGAGGCGGCATTGGAGCGATTTGACACGACATAAAGTGAAAATTAAATTGAGCGAAGCCGTCAATTGGGGCACCAGAAAGGTTCAGCGTCAAAAAAACGCGCATCGTGTCGTGACCTTTCTATAGGGGCGGCAGCCGGCTCAATTTCAGACGTTGCGCACTGCATTGACATCGGCTGATCTATCGCTTATCAATGAGCGCGCGCGAGGTGCGCTGCCACATCCTGATATCTATGCGCGCTCTGAATTCCGAGGCTTCGGTACCGACACGCAATGAGATTAAGCAACGCCTGAGATGGCGCAGGTTCTCACAGGCCAGTCTTTTTTCCGTGCTCTATCTGCTTGTGCTGGCAATCTTTTACACACAAGACAAAGTTGACCGCGAGACGCTCATCGAGGTTTGCGGGATCGTCGCAACAGCAATTGTCGGGTTTTTTGTCGTTTTCCGCTTGGGACTCAATCTGCGGTTTCCAGATCCTAGTTTGACCGCATTTCAGCTTCTTGCGGCCGTATTCACGATGCTGTTCGTGCTTTACCGCGCACCGGAGAGTCGACTTGCTTTCAACGCCTTCTTTTTCGTCGCATTGATGTTCGGCATGCTGCGCCACAGCGGCACGAAGCTGGCCGTGCTGGGCTTGGTCGCGTTGGCTGGTTTCGCGTTGGTGGTCTGGCGTCGCTACAGTAACAATCACGACGTTGAAATGCTGCGCATCGACATGCTCCAATTGCTCGTGATTGGCATCACATTTCCCTGGTTTGTGTTTATCGGAGGGCGTGTGAAGCAGCTCCAACGCGACCTCCTTGAGGTAAACACTAAGCTGGAAGATATTGAGGAGAAGGCGAGTCATGACGATCTGACTGGTGTCTATAACCGGCGTGCTCTGATGGTCGCCATGGACGGGTCGAAACAGCGGGCCGATGCTAGCGGCGACCCTCTCTCCATCTGCGTAATAGACCTCGATCTCTTCAAACGCTACAACGACCAATTCGATCACTTGACCGGAGATCGGGTCCTCCAGACATTTGCGCAGGCGGTGCGTGACGGGCTACGTTCAACGGATGCCTTCGGGCGGTATGGCGGCGAGGAGTTCGTCCAGATCCTGCCACACACTGCGCTGGATGGCGCGATGCTCGAGGCCGAGCGGCTGCGCAATCGGATCAGCACCCTTGACATTCCTTTCGCGCGATCGATGAGTCCGCTAACCGTATCAGTGGGCGTGGCGCAGTACAGGCCTGGCGAGACCATCATTCAGACCTTTGCCCGAGCCGATGCAGCGCTTTACAAAGCGAAGCAATTGGGCAGAAACCGTGTGGAATGCTGAGGCTCTGCCGCCCGCGCAACGCCCGCGTCCGAGCAAAACGAGATTGAGGCAGTATTGGTAATCAACGCTGGAGGTGATAGATGACAAACGTGCCGCTGACCAACTCTGGCGCAGCAAACGGCGAGTTTGTGTCGGATCGAGTGGCACGGTAAATCGCCGGCGTCACGCCGGTCGTACTCGATGCACGCGAAAAGAAAAGTTCCAGGCCGTCCGTTCAGGCTGGCCTGGAGGTCCATACCGACTCATAAACAACACCTTCTATATATCGATTAGACTAGATGATATTGCAACTATCCACAGAGCCGGCTGCCATCGCAAGCTTCTGTGCATCCGCTTCGACTTGGGCGTACGTCAAGGGAAAGCGAGCGTCGTGCTCTAGGAACTCATCGATTAAAAAAATACCTGCGCCGGAATTGCGCGAATGCTTGCGGTTCACCGTCCTTAATGCGTAGCCGTGCCGCCATCGCTTCGGCCCGCCGGCGGTATAAAAAAAGTACCCAAATTCTGGCGCGGCAGCCCGCATTGCATCGATTGCGTTGGTAAGGTCCAACGAAATAAACAGCTCAGCGTAAAATGCTCTAAGTCCAGGTGCGAGCATCCGGACATCGATGGAGCCGGTGGGGGCGATAAAGGCGGCGAATGCGGCACGCTCGTGGAGGCGCGATTGCTGGCCGAAGCAAGCGCCGTAACATCAGCCGAGTACCAAAATCACGGTGCAGTGACTCTCGACGTTGATAGTCTCGAGTTTTAATTTGAGTAAGACCCATGGCACCATTGTTCCATCCGCGAGCTGAAGGCCTTCTTCGGCATCGCCATGGCATTCAATATCCAGAATGGGGTTAAGTCCGGTCGTCGACCACCAACGACTCTACAAACCACACCTGACCAATCTTACCTAGTTCGCCGGGCTCGTTGAAAAGCTGTATTCGTCCGTCCATTGATACAATGTTAGACCACGTGCCGGCGCAGCGGGCCGACATTGGTGGCACGCGCTTAAGGCACCTCTCCTGGTGCTTACGCTAAAACCGATGCGCATTCATTGTGCACCGAGTGCTTGATACAATCCCGCAGTGTCCGCGAAACGCTGCGCCAGTACCTTGCTTCGATCGACCGTGGCTTGCAAGCTCTGGCGCTGGGTCTCCAACAAGTCCACTCGGCTGATGCCTCCCAAATCAAACCGTTGTTGTGCTAATTCCACATTTTCTTTGGCTGCGCGCGCCGCCTCATCCCGAGCCTGTAGTTCGTCGGCGTCATGCTGCAGCGCCCGCAACGTATCGGCAACCTGCTGCAATCCTTGTAGAACAGTTTGCTGATAGTAGGCTAGGGCCGCTTGATAGGCCGCTTCCGCGGAGCGCTTACGGGCGTGTAATTGTCCGCCGTGAAACAGTGGTTGAGTCAGAGCCAGGCCCGCATTCCACACGTTGAGGCCCTTAACCAAATCCGCCACACGGGTGCGCTCACTCCCCGCGCTTCCGGACAGCGTGATTTGCGGGTATAGATTCGCACTGGCAATGCCGACGTTGGCACTTGCCTGTGCCAGTAGCGCCTCCGCGGCGCGAATGTCGGGACGTTGATGCGCGAGTGCGGACGGCAGGGTTAGAGGTAAGTCCGTGGGGAGCACCAAGGAATCTAAATTTATGGCACCCGGGTCAATTGTGCTCACGCCGGCAGTTGCAACCGGCGGTGTACCGGGTGCGCGACCCATGTAGACGGACAGCTGATGATCAGCCTGGGCCATTTGCTGGCGCAGCGGCGAGAGCATCGCGCGCGTCTGCTGATTTTGAATGCGCAGACTTAATAACTCGACCCGCGATACGCCACCCAGCGCGACCCGATGCTCGGTGACGGTGAGTTGCTGGTCTGCGGCGGCGAGCATACGTTCCACCAGCGCCAATTGCGTGGCCGCAGAGGCGCGGCGAACAACCGTTGTCACCACGTTGCCGGCCAAAGTTGCGCGTGCTGCCGCCAATTGGAATTGCTGGTAGTCGATTTGCGCTGCGAGTGACTCCAAGGCGCGTCGGTTCGCGCCGAAGAGGTCCAGATTGTAAAACACGTTCACGGAAGCGTTGAATAGGGTGAAGGGCGACGGCTGTTTGATGTTGGGAATGCCGAAGGCGGCCGGGTCGACTTTCTCGCGCGCACCTGACAGTTTAGCGTCGATCTGCGGTCCTTCGATGCCGCCAGCCTGCGCCGCGTACTCTTGCTGTGCTTGGATGACTTTCATACGCGCCTGGGTGAGCGTCGGACTATGATCCAGCGCTTGTTGCACGAGCTCATTTAGAGTCTCAGCGCCAAAAGTTTTCCACCACTGGCCATTGATCGACTCGGCACTGCGAAAATGTTGAGCGCCGCCTCCCGGGCTCATCGAGCCACTGGTTTCACGCGGTTGTGGTGCGACGGTGTAGTTGGCGACGCTAGGGGCCGGCGGCGTAAAGTTATTGGGGCCGACGCAGCCGAACAGAGTGAAGGTAATGCATACCAGGGCTATCCACAGCGCTCTCATGGTCAATTCCTTCAATCCAGAGTGCGCCGGTAAAAACGCACTGCGATGGTCATCACGATCGCTATGCTGAGCAATAACGGCCATACGTTGGGCCAAAGATCCCACCCTAAGCTGCCCTTTAGCAAGATCTCGCGGATCAGGCGATTGAAATAGGTCAGGGGCAAGAGGTTGCCGATGAATTGTGCCCACTTCGGCATACCGGCAAACGGGAACATGAAACCCGACATGAGAATATTCGGCAAAAAATAGAACATCGTCAATTGCACTGCTTGCAATTGATTCTGTGCGACCGAAGATAGAGTAATGCCGATGGCCAAATTGGCTGCGACAAATAATAAGGCCGCCAGATAGACTTCAATCACGCTACCCACGAACGGCACAGCAAATACGTAGCGCGCTGCTAACAATATAATACTTACTTGAACCAAACCGATCCCCACATAGGGAATCATTTTCCCTGTCATGACCTCAATGGGCAGCACGGGCATCGCGAGTAGATTTTCCATAGTGCCGCGCTCACGCTCGCGAGTAATCGCAAGGCCCGTCATCATCACTAAAGTCATGGTCAGAATTACGCCCATTACTCCGGGCACAATGTTGTACTGGGTCAACCCTTCAGGATTATACAGCTTGTGTACTTGTACTTCGAAGGCCGGGCGCCCTGCGATGAGGCTAGAAACTGGACCGGTCAAATCTCTTTGCAGCACCGATTGGGCAATTGCCGGCAAAGCTGCAATTGCGCTGCCAATTGCGGTCGGGTCGGTAGCATCCGCTTCTAAAAGTAATGACGGATGCGCACCCTTAACTAAATCGCGCGTGAAGCCCACCGGGACGTTGAGTACAAACTGCACGTCGCCGCGTGCGAGGGCTTGCCGTCCCGCCTCTTCGCTGGAGAGTATCGAGACGATGTCGAAATAGCCGGAATTGCGCATGGCTGCGAGGAAGCTTCGAGTGAACTCGCTTTGATCGGAGCTAATCACGGCCGTTGGCAAGTGTTTCGGGTCGCTGTTGATCGCGAAGCCGAACAAAGTCAATTGTACGATGGGGATGGCAACCATCATTCCAAAGGTCAGGCGATCGCGCCGCAGTTGTAGGAATTCCTTGCGTACGATACCCCACCAGCGCGCCACCGAGATTCGCGCCACGGGCCTCATCGATTGGCTACCGTTGGGCTCGACTTGCCATCGACTGAGCGAGCCATCATATAAATGAATACGTCTTCCAGACCGGTATCCAGTTGCTCCACCCGCAAGGAAGGCTCAGACTTGCCCAACTCATCTAGCGTGCTGCGCAGGACCTTAGCGTCGGGGCCGCTGACATGCAACGAGGTGCCGAATGCCACGGATTGCGCCACTCCCGGCTGGCCGCGTAAACGATCCGCAAGTGCCACCAGATTGGTACCGAATACTGCCCAGGTCGATAAATGCTGCGATTCGATTATTTCAAGCGCAGTACCTTGCGCCAGGAGTTCGCCATAAGCAATGTAGGCGAGCTTGTGACAGCGTTCAGCCTCATCCATGTAGTGAGTGCTGACTAACACCGAGATCCCGGAGGCTGCAAGCCGGTGTAGCTCCTCCCAGAAATCACGGCGTGCGGCGGGATCAACGCCCGCAGTGGGCTCATCGAGCAGCAGTAGCTGCGGCGTGTGCAACATGCACGCCGCTAGTGCCAAGCGTTGTTTCCAGCCGCCCGACAACGTCCCGGCCAATTGATCGGCCCGCGACTCTAGTCCAAGTTTTGCGAGTGCTACATCGACGCTCTCGCGGCGCTTCGGCATTTCGTAGAGGCGCGCCACGAAATCTAAGTTCTCGCGAATCGTTAGGTCGTCCCAGTAAGAGAATCTCTGGGTCATGTAGCCCGCTCGGCGTTTGATGTCGGCGCTTTGCGTAATGATGTCATAGCCGATGCAGGTACCACTGCCGGAATCGGGAGTCAGCAATCCGCAAAGCATGCGTATGCAGGTGGTCTTACCGCTGCCATTCGGCCCGAGAAAGCCGAAGATCTCGCCCGCTCGTACCTGCAGCGATACATTCTTCACCACGTGTTTGGTGCCGAAGCTCTTGTTCAAGCCCTTAACGTCGATCGCAAAAGGCGCGGTTGCCGGCACAGGCGCGTCGCTTGTCATGGGTGCAGACGCCTCACTGAAGGGTAACCGCCACCGGTTGGCCGGGGCGTAACTTGGGGGCATCGCTCAGTTGCGGGCGCGCTTCGACTAGAAATACTAGCTTGGCGCGATTCTCGTTGCTGTAGATAACCGGAGGCGTATATTCGGACTGCGCAGAAACAAAGTTCACGGTAGCCGACACTTCGTCGCTACAGCCATCGCAGCGAACTCGTACCGCTTGGCCAATTCGCAGCGAGCCGATGAGAGTCTCTGGCACAAAGAAACGTACTTTGACATTCTCCGGCGGCAGTAGACGCACCACCGGACTACCAGCGGGCACCCATTCTCCGGCGCGGTACAGGGTGTCGTACACCAATCCGCCTTGCGGGGCATGCATAGTTTTTTGATCTAGCTTCCATTGCGCCTGTGTCAGTGCCGCCTCTGCGGCACGCATCTGTGCACTGGCGGCCTCGATCTGTCTGTAGCGGCTTGGCATACGCGCGACCGTCAACTGCCCTTGCAGTTCGCTTACCCTTGCTGCGGATATTGCAGCCGTGGCGCGTGACTGATCGAACTGAGTCTGTGAAATTCCGCCGATGCGGTATTGTTCTTGGTCGCGATTGAATTGCGCTGCTGCGCGCGCGGCCTCCGCCTGGGCCTGCACCCGTTGCGCCTCGGCTATCCCGATTTCCTCTGGGCGTTTGCCGGCGGCAAGATCAGCTCTTTGCGATTGCGTCGCGAGCATCTGCTCCCGCGCTTGCTGAACTGCGGCGACCTCGTTGGTAGAGTCGAGTGCGAACAGTAAAGTGCTCGGCGATACGCTTTGGCCGCGCGTCACCGCAAGTCGCTCCAGTTGCCCCGGCTGAGAGGAGGCCAGATAAACGAACTCGCCTTCAATGTAGCCCTGGTAGGTATTGGGCGGTGCCCGATTGCAACCCGCGCACAGCAAGGACAAGAGCAGCAACCCCGCGTGGCTTTCCAGAGTCGCGAATATGCGTTGCAATTGGCCTTTAGGTTCCTTCATCATTACCCGTATTATTGATCTAATCGCCGAACACAGAGTAGCGGGTCAAACATTCAAGCGCATTGGCAATTTGCGTGGTGCCGCCATTATGGCATCTGCTGGTGCTCAGTTTAAGTGCAATAGGTTTCTGCAGTCGATGCGAGCACAAAACGCTGCAAATTAAGCGATTCCGCCTTCGACCCGCTTCTATAGCTCGTGGCAGACGCGCCGCTTAGCAGAGTCTTCTGTTCCATTGCGCCTCGAATCCCACTTTCTGCACCATTTGTACGGCACGGCCTGAATTTGAAACCTCCAACCTCGGCCGCGGCGGCCGCCGATATGCGCCGTGTGTATTTAGTAAGTTGGGTGTAGCAATGCTGTCTTTTGATTAGGCTCTCAACGCTCGCGCCGAGCGTACGAGCAAGAAGTGGCAGGTTTGAGACCGGCACGCCGCGTCGGCCTACTTCCCAGGAGGCGACTGCTTGTTGGGACACGCCCACTGCCTCGGCGAGTTGGACTTGGGTAATACCGGAGTCTTTGCGCTGCACGGCGATGCGTGCGCCGCCGTCATGTTTCCTGGCGCGGTGAAGCCTTCCTCGGAGGCAAAGATCAGTCCTGGTGAGCCGGTGCGCTAGGCGCGCGCGATCGACCTCGCCGTAACCTAACGGGTTGCGTGCTGTAACCTATTAGGGTACAATCAGAATCGCATGATCAAGAGCTTCAAGCACAAGGGACTCTCCGCGCTGTTCTACACGGGCAGCGCCCGGAAGGTCCAGGCAAAACATGCCGCGCGCCTAAACCTTATCCTGAGCATGCTGAATGCGGCGACGCATGCCGGACAGATGAACGGTCCAGGCCTGCGGCTTCACCCGCTGAAGGGCAAGCCAGCAGGACGCTATGCGGTTTGGGTGGACGAGAACTTTCGAGTGATTTTTGGATTTGAGGCCACAAATGCGATGGAGGTGGACTATGGCGACTATCACTAAGGCGGCGGCGAGCATGCACAGCCCCGCGCACCCTGGCGCGATCTTGCTTGAGATGTACATTAAGCCCTTGAGCGTCACAATCACTCAGGCCGCCGATGCGCTCGGTGTCAGCCGCAAGCACCTCTCTTCGATCATCAACGGCCGTTCGCCGGTAACGCCGGCCATGGCGATACGCCTGGCCGTGGTGTTCGAGACCGAAGCGGAGCTGTGGGTGAATCTTCAGGCGCAGCACGATCTCTGGACGGTGAGGCAAGAAGCGGCGCCCAAGCTCAAGCCGCTGCGCCAGGCGGCCTGACATGGAGCCGCAGCAGCCGACAGCCTCGTGAAAGCCGCACAGCTGATGAAGCAGCTCACCATTGCGCAGTTGTTCCCGGACAAGAGCGCGGTACCATTGGCTGCGGCCTACGAATGGGTGACGCTGATGGAACGCCCCGGGGCCATAGTGGTGGTGCTGAAAACGGCCAAGAATTGGCTGGAGCGGGGGGGGGGCCCGCACGCCGACGGCGACCTTGAAACATTTAGCGAGCAGCCTGGAACGCTCGCGCCAGGTGGAGCCGATCAAGCGCGAGTGTCACGTCGGACCCTCCACCCGCATGACGGTGGTACGAAACCCCAAGGGCAAGGTCACCGTGGCCTTCCCGAAAGGACTGCGTAAGTCGGACCGCGACGGCTTGCGGGCGGCCATCGACAAGATGCTAATGGACCTAGGCTGGGACCCCCAGTTTCCTGAGAAACTAAATTAACTTATTGATTATAAGCAGAAAAATGGGAAATTCATAAGCTGAAAACCTAAGGTAAGGTAGTTCGAACGAGGTTAGGCATCAATATCGTGATCGTCTAAGTTGAGCTTGGTCAATTCTTGGTTGAATCATGGTTTGCGGTGACTTTGGTAGGTATACTCAACGATCTACTAGTGACTTGGATGGACACTTGATGGCAAATTCAGCGGCTCTTTTTCGCACCGTGGCGGATCGGGATTATCTCGGCTTCTGGGCTAATGAGAGCCTCAAGACTCGCGCAGTAGCAGAATTCCTGGATCTTGATAAACGCGATATTGCGAAAGTGGCCCACGTTGCGCCGGCCTCGGTGCGCTACGACGATAAGATCCCCAAAGATGTGTTAGATCGATTGCATGAAATTGCCAATATTTGTGCGTTGGTCGCACAGCACTTTGAGGGTAATGTGACGAAAACAGCACTGTGGTTCAAAGCCAAAAATCCGTTATTTGGTGACATCGCTCCGCGCGACATGATTCGCTTCGGGCGTTACGAGAAGCTACGGCGCTTTATTCTCAGTGCCATCGAGGAGAATGCCGTGAGCCCGGCCACGAAACCAATGCATGTCGACGTCTCGCAAACCGCATAGTCGGGGAGAGGCGGGTGAGGCGGATTTACCCTCACTGCTTCAGCTGGATCGA
Source organism: Gammaproteobacteria bacterium (assembly GCA_043738945.1). Taxonomy (GTDB): domain Bacteria; phylum Pseudomonadota; class Gammaproteobacteria; order Steroidobacterales; family Steroidobacteraceae; genus Bog-1198. Next base: position 1,425 of record JAYUFB010000010.1, on the reverse strand, counting down.
TTTTCAACGGCTTCGTTGCACCAATGGACGATAGCCGCGACCCGCCTTTCGGCATTGCATCGCGCCTTGTATTTTGGACTGGAGCCACTGAGGCAGCAGGCCAGTGTCAGGCTCCTAGACGCGCTGCGTTCAGAGTTACGGAATAGCTTTACACTGGATAGCTGGAGTCGAAGCGGATGGTGGTGGTGCGCAATCCCAAGGGCAAGGTTACGATGGCATTTCCGAAGGGACTGCGCGAGGCCGACCGCGAAGGGTTGCTGGTGGCAATTGATAAGCTGTTGAAGGATCTCGGGTAGGGGCGGTTTCGTGACGAAACTGAGTTAAGTGATTGATTATAAATAGGAAAATTGATTTTCATAAGTATGAGGCGGGCGGTGAGGGAATGCGCCAGGGCGGATTGTGGGGGGATGATTGGGGAAGGATCTCCTATATTAATGTCCAAAATTGACAATTATTGATATATTGGTCGTCCATTGACCGAGTAGGACATCGCTATGGGAACGAATGTGAATCTCACCCCGCAGTTGGAAGATCTGGTGCGTCGTAAAGTGGCCTCCGGGTTATATACCTCGGTGAGTGAGGTGGTGCGCGAGGCACTGCGTCTGATGGATGAAAAAGATCAATTGTTGGGTGCCAAGCTAGAGCACCTGCGCCGCGATATTCGCGAAGGCATCGACAGTGGGCCGGCGATGCCGTGGGATCCCGAGCAGCTTAAACGCGAGGGTCGGGCAAAAGTTGCGGCGCGAAAAATGGCCAGCGGTGTTTGAGTGAAGTGATGGACCGCGCTTGATGACAATATTGATAAAGTCGCTCCTTGGAAAAAAGATGGTTGGAATGAGGTTTATTGATGGTTTGTGATTCGTTTCGGCGCTACAATGGCGAGGCGAAATTTTTTAATGGGTGGGGGTAGGGCTTATGGCTGAGACATCTGGACTATTTCGTACCGTGGCTGACAAGGACTATCTCGGCTTTTGGGCCAATCAGACCTTGCAGGCCAAGAAAGTTGCGGACTTTCTGGACTTTGACAAAAGCGCGGTCGCCAAGGTCGCTCAGGTCGCACAAAAATCGGTGCGTTACGACGAGAAGATCCCGAAGGACGTGTTGGATCGTCTACAGGAGATCGCCAATATTTGTTCGCTGGTCGCGCAATTTTTTCAAGGTGATCTGCGCAAGACAGCGCTATGGTTCAAGACCAACAATCCGCTGTTCGGTAATATCTCACCGCGAGATATGATTCGCTTTGGGCGCTACGAGAAGCTGCGACGCTTCGTGCACGCTGCGATTGAGGACAACGTAAGCCGGGAACTCGCACCTACGCTCAAGCATGTGTAGCGCGACGATCTGGATGGAAGCTGCGCGACAATCAAGTTGAGAAGCGATCGCAGCGGGTTGGATGATCGTCTTGTTATTTCATTCTGGCAAGAG
>JAYUFB010000009.1:0-48565 GCA_043738945.1 Gammaproteobacteria bacterium | reverse complement strand
CGCACCTCATGCCGAATATGGAAGGTGCTAGCGCGATAATAGAGGTTACGCAGGATCAGGTCGTGCAGCGAGTATTGTCGGTGTCGGCGGCAAATATTCCAACCGAGTACCAACTCACCTATACGGTCACATTCGGGGTGAAGGAAGGAACCCAAGAAATTCTACCTGCAAAGAAAATTCAATTGTCGCGTGATTTTAGTTTTGCTGAGAATGCCTTGCTTGCTAAAGAACATGAAGCGGATATTCTGCGTGGCCAGATGGCGATTGATTTGGTGAGCATTGTGATGCGCCAACTGAATAGCTTGAAATAGTCTCTGACATTTATTTACGCGTTCCTCGGTAAATTTGAGAAGTCGTTGCTATTAGTCAACTCCCTTGATCGGGTTGCAATTGCGTTGTTATTACATCGCTATGGTTTGGAGTTGTCGTTAGTCACGCCCGAAGCGGTGATTCCGGGGTCCTATTGGGGTGATCGTGAGGCTGGACTAAAAGGTGCAAAAGTATTTGCACGGCTGGATACTCCGATACATTCGGTGTTGCACGAGGGTGCGCATTTTATTTGTATGACGCCAGAACGTCGCGTGGGGCTGGATCGAGACGCTGGGGGCGATGACGCGGAAGAGAGTGCAGTGTGCTATCTACAAATTCTGTTGGGCTGTGCTTTAGCGAATGTTGGGCGCGAACGAATGTTTCGCGATATGGATGCGTGGGGTTACAGTTTTAGGCTGGGCAGTACCGCTCGGTGGTTTGCCGAAGACGCTCTGGATGCGCGTCAGTGGCTCATTGAGAATCGACTTATTGATCCCAGCGGAGCGTTGACTTACTGCTGTCGGTAGATTTCGCCAAATGGAAATGAAAGTGGCATGACTGGCTCGTTGTTTGCGAGCGGACCAATTGCTGCAAGCGAGTCAATTATTGCGAGTGTTTTTAACGCTCGTTGGCGCATCATTTGGTCGGCGCGAGTGTATTCGCGGTGACTTATAGGTAGCGCGATAGCCTGTGGGTAATCGATGCGCACTTGGTCGGCGATAATTTGCGCCTCCGCCAGGTTCCCAAAAAAACCTAGTCGTAGCCCGTGCTGGTGGCTGCCATCGTGTACCACGCGCACCGTGTAGAGCATGAAAGCGCGAAAAAGCGCCAAGCGTCGAATCGAGCCCGAACCGATCGGTATGGACGAGTGACTCAATTGGACGATATAGCGCTGTTGGACCTCGACCTTTGACGAGGGGGCAATGGACAGTGAGCGCCGCTCATCTACAGAGACTACTCGAGCGTGCGCGCTCTTAATCATTCGGAACGAGGTATTTAGAGTGTCATCGAGTGAGCTTAGTGCGCTATGGGGTGCGGGTGCTACCATGGCCTCCGGGTAATAAGGTATTACCACTTTCAGAGCCTTCCGCGCTCCCGCTTCCGAATCAAAATAGCCCACATGCAGTCGAAAAAATTCGGTGCCGTCTTGAACCGTGCGTGAGCGAAATACCGAAAAACACACTAGTTCGTGAACAAATGGCACGAGCAGAGGAATCGGCACGTGAGCCGTGCGCAATGTGATGACGAAAATACTATCGTGATCGGCGGGGTCAGCTGATGACATTTTTATATCGTGCGATCTTTCCGTCACGCCAACCCCGAGCCGCTCTGCTCAATTTCATTATTATTTACGTACGTGGTTTTACTGCGAAGCTTGATCCGTCAATGATCACGGACGAGGCGTCGACTTCGTGTACCGCATCATTTGTCACACAGGATGGAGAGAGTGTTCCTACCACCGATATCGATTTACCGTTGGTCAATAGTTGTGCAAGCGGGCCACTAGCGCTGCCAGTGTCTACGAAGACTTCTTTGCCGGTTTTGGGTCTGAACATGAAACCTATGACACTGCCATCATGAGGATCGCGCTTAGTTGCCGCGATTTTACCCTCAGTTAGTTCGTACGCCACGGGTTGAAGTGCCTTGGTAGGCGGTGAGTAGACAATGTGGTCGACACTGAAGTTAGTAACCCGGATGCTCTGAAATCCAGTCGGATACTTAACTGCAATTCCACTATAGGTAACGACGTCGCCTACAGCGCTAAAGCTTCTACTTGGGCTGCAATCTTTTTCCGGAAACGTTAGCACTGTGTCGGAGCCAACCCACAGACCGTCGACCTTATTGGTACCGATTTTGTAATTCAGAGCAGTAACAGTCGCGGTGACTGGCCCAACTTCATGGGTAGTTGCAGTGCCAGTGGAACGATCGGTCATAGATTGTTGAGCAAGAGCCGAAATGCAGATAAACACTGCTGGAAAAAATGTTGCTCGAATAAAAATTTGTGTGGTCACGATATGCCCTTCTTTTACGGTTTTATGACGAAATTGTTTTCTCTGTGACAGACCTGCTCTGTAACAGAGGTGCTATGGTTTTCTTGCGCTAGCGCTTAACCGCAGTCCGCAATTAGTCCCGGTACTCAATTTGACGTTGCCTAGATTGAAATCAATCGCACGCTTAACATTAATTAATTGTGAGCATGAAGTTTTATTTTCAGCGACAGCGGCAAAACCCGGGCTCAAGTATCCGGTTCACTGGTGGAAGATATTCGCGGTTAACCCAATATTTGACCGCCTGGTGGAGAAATTACGCGGTGGGCGAACTCGCGTAGCAACGACCGAAACGATTGGCCAAGAACGCGGGTAGCTTGATATCTTCTTGTTTGATGAGTCCCGCTTGCGGAAGATTGCCTTGTGCCAACATGTCGAGAACGGCGCAGATTCCGCCTGCAGTAGTGATTTGGATGGCGCTGCGGACACGACCGCCAATCGACGCCGAATAAATTTTATTGGCATAGGTTTCTTGGATTAGCTGACCACCGCGTTTGCCGCTGACTGTGACGAAAACAATGACCACGTCTTGCGAGGTCACTGGGACCGAGTTTTCTAGAATATCTTTCAATACGTCGCGCCGATCACGCAGTCTTAGATCATGCAGCAGGGTTTTCATGATGGCCGCATGACCGGGATAGCGGATCGTGCGGTAGTTGAGATTGCGAACTTTACCTGCGAGGGTTTCGCATAGAGTGCCTAGGCCACCGGAAGTATTGAACGCTTCGTATTTGCAGCCGTCGAGTGAGAACTCTTCGCATTCTTCAAGCGGTTGTGTTTCGCGCAGTTGGCCATTGACGATGGCTTCACAGGGTTCGCAGTATTCATTGATAACGCCGTCGGTGCTCCAAGTCAAATTGTAGTTCAATGAATTGCTGGGAAACTTTGGCAATGCGCCGACTCGCATACGCACATCGCGCAGTTCGTCAAACCGCGAGGCTAAGTCATTGGCAACGATGGTTATGAAGCCGGGTGCTAAACCGCATTGTGGAATAAAAGCGGTGCGGGCGTTCAGACTGAGCTGTTTGACCACGCGGGTGCTGGCGACATCTTCGGTGAGGTCCAAATAGTGGGCGCCCGCCGCTTTCGCGGACTCGGCGATAAGCCGTGTGGCGTGATACGGGGCGGCGCTTAACACCGCGAATTTACCCGTCAGTATTTTGGTGAGCTTATCGCTGTCGGTGATGTCCATCGCGACCCTGGTGATGGCCATGGCGGTTTCAAGGCGATCCAATTGCTGCTGCGAGCGGTCGATGACGGTTACCGCGTAGTCTCCTGAGCCTGCAGTGAGTTCTGCAATCATAGAGCCGATTTTGCCGGCGCCGACGATAACGATATTTTTCATGTGATTTCCCGACCGTGTGATTGCCCAACAATTAGCCGCCTATTTTCGTCGGGATACCTTGCGAAAGGTAGGGTAATTTCCGTCTTTTATTAGGGGTATAATAGTCATTATGTAGGGCTAAATAGGCGAAATGAAGTGGATGCCATTGATACTAAGCTGATTAACGCGCTGCGCGAGGACGGCCGTGCTTCGACCGCGCAATTGGCACGTCTGGTGGGTCGGTCCCGAACCAGCGTACAGAGTCGGATAGAGCGGCTAGAGCGCGAGGGGGTGATTGTAGGTTTTGGAGTGCGTTTGGCGCCTGAACATGGGTTGGGCGCGGTGCGTGCTCATGTGATGATCAAGGTGGGCCCCAAAGAGACGCGGGCGGTGACGGCGGCTTTGCGCGGCATCGCTCAGGTGCGCGTGCTGCATTCGGTGAGCGGTGATGTGGATTTGATAGCGGTGGCGGCGTCGGCGTCGGTAGCGGAAATGGATGAGGTGATCGATCGTATTGGTGCATTGGATGGCGTGGAGCGCACGACTTCGTCGATAATTTTGTCGACTAAGTTTGAACGTTGAGATGTCCGACTTAAACGTCGAGTTCGGCCCGCAATTCGACCGGTTTGCCGTGCGGAGTTCGTTGATATGCCTCGGCCCACGCTTCTTTGCGCTCAAGCAAAGTGGCCGCGTCGAATAAGCCTTTCGCGACCACTAGCCGTTCAAGAGCCGCGAGCCAGTAGTGATAGTAATGCGCGCCATCATCCGGCTCGCCGCGCTCTACCGCGGTTTGCAGTTCATCTGCTAACGTGGATGCCCATTCCTTCCACGTGAAGTACCCTTGCGCCGACAATCGCACGACCAGCGCGAAGGCCTCCGCTTGCCAAGGTTCGGCGAATATTGGGCCGCCATCATCGCGCGGAATACGCTGTAAAACCGCCAGATTCTCGGCCAACGGATCTACGTCAGGCCGGCGCAAGATAATCGTCCCACATATCAATGTATACAACGTCGCGTTGGCTCGCCTGCTCGCCCCACAGTTCGCGTGCGGCAAAGCGCACTGAATACACATGTTGAGGTTTTTCACCGAGAAATAAGGCGTTGGTATCCGGGAACACGAAGACACCATGATCCCGATCCACGGTTCCGACCTTGCCGCGCGCGTAACGTGGCAGACGCGTATGTCCTACGGGGTTCAAATTGCGAGCACGCACTTGCTGCCCCACGAGAAAATTTGCCGCAACGGTGACACTACGCCGTGCTGGCACCCCCTTCGCAACAAAGGCGGGGACTTTGTCGGCGGTAAATGTCGGAGTCCGCTTAGCAGCATGCGCAGCGGGTCGACCGCTGTCGATTTCAGTGCGTGTGACCAGCTTGTTCTTGAGCATCAGCTCCAATAAACCTTCAATCCAGCGCTCGTAATAGCTCAACCGGAAATAGTCGGCCGGTGCAATCAATTCACGCTGGTAGCGTACCGCGTCAAGATTCCACAGGCGCCAACCGCCCATCGCGCGAGTGAGTCCATAGGCGCGTCCTTCCCAGGCGGCGTGAAAGACTGGCTCGCTCTTTTCGAGTGTGATGGCGCCCATATCTTGCATGCCACCAAGATCATGCACACCGTTCATGCGCGGTTCCCGACGACAGGTGGAGCGACCTTCGCAACGCCGATCATCGCGTCGCGCGTTACCAGCGTAGCCAGTTTCTCCTCAGTCCAGCCAGCGCTCCCCATTGGCTGCTCGGGGAGCACTAGGTAGCGGAGTTCCGCAGTGCTGTCCCAAACCTGTACTGCGATATTCTGGCCGATTTCCAGCCCGAATTCGCGCAAGACACCCCGCGGATCGATCACCGATCGCGAGCGGTAGGCATTGGACTTGTACCAGTGGGGCGGCAGGCCCAGTACCGGCCACGGATAGCAGGAGCAGAGCGTACATACGACGAGGTTATGCACGTCGGCAGTGTTCTCCACGACCACCATATGCTCGCCCTGTAGTCCTCCGTATCCCAATTCGGCAATTGCAGAATCCGCATCGGTCAATAAGCGTTGCTTGTACGCAGAATTAGACCAGGCTCGCGCGACCACGCGCGCACCGTTGCGCGGCCCTACCTTGTGCTCATAGGTGTCAATCAGCGCATCTACAGCGGCACGATCTACCAAGCCTTTTGCCACCAGTAGTGACTCCAGTGCCTTAACTCGAAGCGCTGGATTGGAGGGTGCATCCTGGTGTTTATGATTATGATCATGGTCATGTCCTTGCGTATGGGCGCTATCCGTGGTCACCACAGCTCCCGCCGCCAACGCAGCGGTCAATAGATCACGGCGGCTGGTCGTCATACATTTCCCTCAGGACGGTGACTCAGAATAGTACGCCGATCAGACAGCGCTTGACAGGGTGTTGCTGTGCCTCGCACTATGCGCGGCGTTAGGTGTTGGATTGATAAGCAATCCAGTTAAACGGGAAATGGGTAGGCGTTCGCGCAATTCCCATGCTGCCCCCGCAACGGTGATCGAGCCTTAAGTATCGTCAGCTACTTCGATGAAGTGGCAACCACTGAGCCTGTGCGCTTGGGAAGGTGACGGTATCGCTATGTGCTTTGCATAGCGGCTCGTAAGCCCGGAGACCGGCCTGACAATGAACCGCGTGCGGAGGGCATCGGGCGGAGACTGTGTGTTGTGTACACGGGTCGCGCCCACCTTTTACCTCGCGGAAATTTATGACTTTCGAGTCATACGGGCGTGTATGGCGTGGAGTTTCTGATGAAAATTAATGTGCGTGTGGGTGTGGCTTTGGGGTGGTTGTCGGTGTCCGTGGGTGTGGTCGCCGCCGGGGATGCGGTCGCTGCACCGGATGCGGTTGGCTTAGGCGATGTGGTGGTGACGGCGACTCGCATTCCGGAGCCAGTGAATCAGGTTTTAGAGTCGGTGGTGGTGATCGATCGGGCGGCGTTGCGGAATTCGTTGGCGGTCGATGTTGCTGATGTACTCAGGTTCCACGCGGGGTTGGATATTGGGCGGTCGGGTGGACCGGGGCAACCGGTGTCGCTGTTTATCCGGGGCGCCAATAGTAACCAGACGATTGTGATGATCGATGGCGTGCGAATTAATTCCGGCACGCAGTCTTTGGCGCCGTTGATGAATATCTCACCTGAGCTCATCGAGCGTATTGAGGTGGTGAAGGGCCCTCGCTCGGCTATCTATGGAACGGACGCGATTGGTGGGGTGATCAATTTAATCACGCGTGCGGGTGGACCTTCGGGCGCGGATTTAATGCTGAGCTATGGACGTTATGGAACCGGTGAGTTTGCGGCGGATGGTAACTATACCTCTGGGGATACCAATCTGCAGGCGGTGATTTCTGGGCAGAAGTCGCGTGGATTTCCAGCTTTTGTGGGTGATACGACGGATCGCGGATATAAAAACTTAGGCGGCACGGCGGCGGTGACTACGCGCGTTGATGGTGTGGAATTGGGGGCGCGCTATTGGAGGGCTGCGGGGACTACGGACTATACAACCAAGATTTATGATAATAATACTTTCGCGTTTTTGGGCTATGCACCACTCGACGAGAGTTTTACCAATAGTTTGTTTACTGTGCATGCGAGCGGTGATATCACGGATATCTGGCATGCTCGGCTGAACTTGAGTCGCTTTACCGATGATCTTCGCCAGCATCAATTTGATTCGTACATTTTTCCACCCACTTTGCCGGCCAAGGACTACGATACTTCGGCGCGCGATGCTCTAGATTTTCAGAATGACGTGAAACTTGTTAGCGATGAATTTACTCAGCTGTTGACCTTCGGCGCCATGGTAGCGAAAGAGAAAACGAAAACGCTGAGTTTTGGCACGGAGTATGCAATTGACACCCGTACCCAAAATTATTATTTACAGGATCAGGTGGTAGAAGGCGCGGATAGGCTATTGGTGTCGGTCGGTGGGTATCATCACCCTGCGTTTGGCAATCATTCCACTTGGAACGCCGAATATGGCCGCAGCATTTCCTCCGATACATTATTGACCGTGTCCCTCGGTACGGCATTTCGGGCGCCGACGGCGACAGATCGCTATGGGTTTGCGGGCACGCCGAGTCTCAAGCCTGAGAGTTCGCGCAATTTCGAAGTGGGTTTTAAATCTCGGATCGGCGTGGGCGAGGAGATCACGTTGGCTGCGTACCAGAATACGATTAATGATCTTATTGTTTTCCTAAACGATTTTAATAATTTCACTACGGGTGGAAATATCGTTAACGTGAGTCGTGCGCGTATTCGCGGTGTTGAGGCGAGTTGGGAAATTAAGAACGATCAGGGGTCGTTACGTGCCGAGGCAAATCTTCAAGATCCGCGAAATTTAAGTTATCAGAATTTAAATTTGTTTGATAATAGTAGCCAATTATTGCGGCGTAGTAAGCATAGTTTCACTTTGAGCGGGACGCGAGTCATTGGGCAGGGCGAGTTAGGAATGGATCTGCTGCTTGATGGGCCGCGCGTAGACGTAGGTGGAACTCAAGATGGTGGATATCTCCTTGCGGCCCTGTACGGTAAGGTCAATATATCGCCCGAGTGGTCAGTGTCTGCGCGTCTCGATAACGCGTTGAATCGACATTACGAATTAGCGAATGGATACAATACTGGGGGGCGCTCGGCATCGATTGCGACACGATTTAGTTTTAGGTGAGTGGTGATCGGTATGCGACAAGCAGTGAGTGCGATGGAAAATAATATTTGGAAGGTGCCGGTGTATTTGCCGTCTCTACAGCCGCCGCTGACTGCGGCGGCGGTTGCACAAGCTGAGGCTTGGATTGGGTACAAGCCGCCGAAAGAATTCTTAGACTTATTATGGAAGCAAATTGGGGTTATATCCGGTACTCGATACCGGGTCTCCCGCATAGCCAAATTGCCGGTAATGGGCCAAATTTCCCTGCATTGTGTCACTTCGACGTAGACGAATGTCAAGCGTTTTTGAGTATTCCACTCCAGGGCCTTGTGCCATTTGACGGTGATGGGCATTGGCATCTGTGCGTGGACTATCGAGCGAACGTCTTTATTCCTGCGATCACTTACATTGATATTGAATGCAATAGTGAATTTCAGGTCGCTGCATCAATCGCGGGTTACCTTCCCGTATTAATATTGGACATTAAAAATGTCTGGGTGCTTGATCAGGTGCCAGTTATATCTACGGTGGTCGAAAGTCTTGGAGTGGTGCTAGGCGTTCATTCCATTGAGCCGGATTTATGGGCTTATGGGTATCCGGTTTATACTTTTGCGTTGGGTGCTAAGGACGATCCCCAGTGGCTTTGGCTTAGTCCTAATCGCGTTGCCAGTGGTTTCGTACGGGCGGATGATCGACGGTATCACGAGCTCAAGAATTCAATGCCGGGATTCTCATTGCGCTGTCCTGCGCTTGAGGATACAAGCTATCTGCTTGAATATACAGACGGCGTGCAAAGTCTGGTCTTAGGGGCATGCAAGGATTGTGCGCTGGTGGTGCGGGCTATGGATCTTGTGTTAGTCCCATAATGGGACTATATTGTTGCAATGAGAGTGATAGCGGTTTCTAGGCTGAAAGCGTTCTGGAATAACCATTCCGAGCATGCTGAGGCCGAGGGCCCGACGCTTGCATGGTATCGGGACGCACAGCGTGCAAATTGGGCTAAACCCAGCGACGTAAAGGCGTCGTTTGGAAATGCGAGCATTCTGCATAATGGACGTGGTGTATTTAACCTGGGTGGCAACAAATTCCGCCTGATTGTTTGGATCAACTATCCGTATCGAATCGTTTATATTCGATTTATAGGTACGCATAAGCAATACGATGCTGTCGATGCGCAAACGGTGTAGGGAATTTTTATGAACATCAAACCGATCAAGTCCAAAACTGCTTATCGAGAAGCGCTTAAAGTCATCGAGTCATTGATGACCGCAAAGGCTAATACGCCGGAGGGTGATCAACTGGATGTATTGGCGACGTTGGTTGAGGCCTATGAGCGCAAACATTTTCCAATGGATCTGCCGGACGCTGTTGAGGCAATCAAGTTCAGAATGGAACAGTCCGGTCTGTCAATCAAAGATCTGGAACCCGTTATTGGTCGCGCTAACCGCGTATATGAAGTGCTTAGTCGCCGTCGGCCACTGACTCTGCGAATGATTGAAGGACTCCATACAAAGTTTGGCATCCCGGCTGAGTGTCTGTTAAAACAAGTCCGTGACAAACCGGGTTCTCGTCGTATAGCGGCATAATATTCGCGGGCAGGAGCGATGCTTCTGCCGATGCCAGGCCCGCTGGGCAAACGATTTAGTTTTAGGTAAACGGAAAGCACAACATGAGTCTAGCGGCTGGGACAAATTTTCTAGAATCTGAGCGGTTGATACTGCGGCGAATAGAGAGAATTGATTTCGATTTTTTTACGGGCATTCAAGCGGATCCTGAAGTTGCGCGATATATTGGATCGGGCCATCCACGCTCCAGGCTTGAGTCGCACGCATGGCTTACCGATACGATGGATGCGTATGCACGCTGTGGCCTCGGGCAATTGGCGGTCTTGAGGAAAGCTGATGGTGTGTTAGTGGGTCGATGTGGTTTTAGCGATGCGGCCATTGAGGCAATTCCCCAACCGAGTAAGTTGGCGCGTGGGTGGTTTTCTCGTACTACAGCTCCGGCCGACCTTGAGATGTCATTTGAACCGGAGTTGGGTTACACGTTTGGTCGCGAATATTGGGGGCATGGTTATGCAACTGAGGCTGTCGGTTGTGTATTTAATTATGCACGTAAAGTATTAGAGCTCCCGAAAATGATGTCGCTCATTCATGCAGAGAATGTCCGGTCGTTGAAGTTGGCGGATCGCTTTGGAGTGCGACGACTCGACACGATTGAAGTTTTATCGAGGCCGTTTGATCGCTATGAATGGCCGGCGCTTTGAGTGGCAGCGTAGGCGCCCGTCCTAGGTAAGGATTTAAGAGAGTGTAGACACGCGGAGCATATTGCTCGGAAATTGGCGCTCAATCGCCCATTGGCTGCGAGGGCTTGCCAGTAGCTTTCCGCGAGCACGCGTGCGCGTCCCCATACCTTTAACGTGTCACTGGTCGGGTCACTGGGTTTGTAGATTCTGGCAGGGAGCTGATCGTGAGTGGGTGCAAAAAGCATCGGCAACATATCGTAGACCGGTGTCAGTTGGAATCGACCATCGTAGTTATCGTAGAAAGCCAGGTTTCCAAAATGCTTGTCGGTATTAGCGATCAAGTCCGCAAAACAAGATATCAGTCGAATGTCATCTAAGGTTTGCGCATCGATGCGCCGCTCCTGATGCAGCCTACGCGCGGCTTCAATCCAGTTGTCCAGCGCGCCGTAAAAATTTGAGTCAATGGCCAGCAGTGATGTCACGCCCAGACGGCCGGCTAGCCCCGTGCGATCGAAACGCTGCACTTCAAGATAGGTTTGGTTCTCGATTCGAAAGATCTGAGACACAGCCGCAGAGATCTCCGCAGCACGTAACGTCTCAAGAGCTTCATGCTCTGCGATCAGAAGGTCTGACCAACGCTGCCCCACCAAGGTGTCCGTGGGCGGGGAAAAATTTGACGAGAGTGTGGTGTGTCTCGCCATGTTGTACAAGCGTGATCGAAAACTTAGGATATTCGCCTTGGGCAGATGATCCCGGTACTCCACCGTGCATGCTCTGTTCTGCAAGCTTCGGGAAATATTCGTCGCGTTGTCCAGCATCAAGCGCGGTGAGCTGGCGCTGTTGTAGTAAGTAATCGTCTAATGCTGCACGGCCCAGAATGAGATCACCCACGACATCGCTGCCATAGGCGGTGAGGTAACGAAGGTATTGCTCGTCGGTCCAGTCTTGGACTCGCGGCGGGGCATGTAGCTGGGGAAAGCGTTGCGGAATTGCTCCGCCCAGAAAACCACCTGGACGTTGGTCCTGAAGCAGATAGGGGATTCCTTTGCTTAACGGTGGTACGGTGAAACCGCCAGCGATGGCGGCGCTATTTGCTTGCAGATAAGACTCATCAGCCACCAAGGCATAGAGCATACCGAATAGAGCCCATGCCGATCCGATCGATGAGATCTCCCGCCTTAAGCGTAGCGTGCACCGCGTCGAGCGCCTATGCGCACCACGTGCCCCTGGGCGATTAGGCCGCGTAAAGCAGCGCTGACCCAAGACTGGGACATTTCGGTGGCCAGTTCCAACTCAGTGGAAGATCTGTTGCCGGAGTTCAGTTGTCCTTGTAGTGAGCCTGTGTTGGCTTTGGAGTGCACCATGGGTCCAATATAGCAATTACTGCTATATAACTCACTAATTATTTGCTAAATTAATGTGAATAAAATTAATAGGTTAGGTAGCTTATTGGAATAAACAAAAATAATGAAATGCCAATTTTTTGGTTGAAATCTGAAGTGATTGGCACGGATGTGTCTGGGTGGCAAATTGGAGTGCGCTGCACACCCTAAAGTGGACCCATCACTACCAATCCGAACTTCATAGGGCGGTTTTGCGGTGCTACATTGTTATTACTATGAAACGCGTGCAAGTAACGATACGGCCAATTGGTAATTCGCAAGGAATCGTAATTCCCAAACCGCTACTTGCTCAGCTGGGGCTTCATAGTCACGCGGATATGACGGTGGAACGAGGCGCGTTGGTATTGCGGCGGCCCACTAAGATCCCACGCGCCGGGTGGGCGGCGGCGGCAAGGAAAGTTGCTGATGTCAGCGATGATGATCTGGTTATGGGCGAATTTGCCAACGAAGGTGACACGGAGCTAGCTTGGTAGTGCGTGGGGAAATTTGGCCGGTCACACTTGATCCTACCGTGGGCAGTGAAATTAGGAAATGACGACCTTGCGTGATTGTGTCGCCGCACGAAATGCATGACTATTTGCGCACCGTAATTGTTGTACCGATGACTACTAAGAGTCGGCCTGCGCCGTTTCGGATTCCATTGGTGTACGGTGGCCAAAAAGGCTTGATTCTTCTTGATCAGGTTCGCGCCGTGGATAAGGTCCGGCTCTCAACGAAATTGGGCGCGATTTCGGCCAAAACGCTTGCACTGACTCTGGATTCGCTCCAGGAAGTATTTGCCAACTAAAGGTTTCACACACAGGGTCGAATTTCAAGGATCGGCTTGTATACGTCGATGTGCGTCAAAACTGACTATGGTTCGAGGCTGGCGCGTAATGATCATCTATCGACGCTGGCCATCATTTCTTCGCCGTAGCGCGCTCCGGCGGTTACGCCACTGGGTATTTTTGAAGCCAATTCGCCAAGATCGATAGCACTGAGTTCTATCTCAGTGGCCATAGAATTCTCTTCTAAATATCTTTGTTGCTTAGTGCCTGGAATGGGCACGATATCGTCTCCTTGGTGCAGCAACCACGCCAATGCGATCTGGGCTGGTGTCGCGCTGTATTGAGCCGCGATGCTGCGCAGAGTCGTCAAAATATGCTGGTTTGCTAGGTAGTTTGCTGGCTGATAACGGAGATCTTGTCGCCGATAGTCGCCGATAGGATATTCTTCAGCGGGTTTGGCGGTGCCGCTCAAAAAGCCGCGCCCTAGAGGGCAGAAAGGCACGATGCCGATATTTAATCGACGTGCGGTATCGAGTACGTCGCCTTCGATATTGCGTTCCCAGACTGAGTATTCGCTTTGCAGCGCCGATATCGGGTGCACCGCAGCGGCCCGTTCGAGTGTTTTGGCTCCTACTTCGCTTAAGCCTAAATATCTGACTTTTCCCGTTTTGACGGCGCGGGCCATTGCGCCAATCGTATCCTCAATGGGTATGTTTTTATCCAGGCGATGTAAGTACCAAAGATCAATGTACTCGGTTCCCAATCGTTTTAACGAGTTATCGAGGGCTTCGAGAGCATGTTTTGGCTGTCCGTTGACCCCCGCAATGGAACCATCTGCGGCGATTTGGAAGCCAAATTTGGTGGCAAGAATTACCTGATCGCGCTTTCCAGCGAAAGCACGTCCTAGTAATTCTTCGTTAGTAAACGGTCCGTATACTTCTGCCGTATCGAAGAAATTGACACCGATCTCGATCGCTCGATGCAAGGTGCGGCGAGCTTCATCCGGGTCTACTGTGCCATAAATGGCGGGGGCTCTGTCCGATGCGCTCATGCCCATGGTGCCTAAACCCAAAGCAGATACCTCTAGCCCTTGCGCGCCTAATTTTCGTTTGTGCATGTTAAGAGACTAACGGATGCCGAGCTTACTGACTAGGCTCGGCCAACGGTATGTTGGGCTAGGGACTGCCCGTATCTCGCATATGTTCAAATAAGTCGCCTTTGGCCTCTATGTGCCCAATTTTGCAAAACACCATCACCAGCGGGAATGGAATGGCGACGCAGTGATCATTAATATGGATAATTGGGAAGCCACCTTCCGCCATTTCGACACGGCGGTAAGTCCACGGGATGCCCGGTTTTGCGGGTTCTAATTAGTTTTGCCGTACCCAACGTAGTTGCTCAGCCGACAGTGCCGAAAGGTTACGATACGCATTTTGTGTGTCGCTGCTAGTAATCGAGTTACTGACGGCTAGTTAAGCTTCGCTTTTCCAGTCGATTTTCGGTGTCGGCGCCGCGGGCGAAAGTGTTAGGACACTGATGGGTGCGGATGCCTGCTTTTGCGGTTGACGCCGGCGATGGGATGCAACTACATCTGGAATGATATGTGGTTCATCGGGGAGGACTAGAATAAACATTGATTCGCGCATTGGCTTCGCCGGCAATATAAACTGCCGTGCTGCGCGGACCAGTAAGACCACTATCAAAAGGTGAAATATGAGTACCGTCAGGAAAATTAGGAGCCGCAATTCGCGCGCTTCCGTCGTCGCTCGTTTCGTCGGCGATTATCGGCCGGGTTACTAATTCCGCGGTCCTATCACCACGGTTGCCCCCGCAAAGGGAGACTTTACCTCTTGGCTGGGTGTGCCTGTTTTAAGTAATGGAGAGTCTTGAGATTTTAGGTGGTAATCGAAAAATGCTTTTGAGTAACCGTTCAAAATGTCGCGCATGGGTGTGGCGCTAATAGTCTTGCCGGTGAGCCAGTGGCGCCAGCCGTGTTTTGGCGAATCCGTAAAATCGCTGTGATCCGCTTTGGCGATGGTCACATGCATGGCACCGCGCAAGATATTTTTGCGCCAATACAGGGTGGCGGCCTGATCTAAGACCGCGTTGAAATGCCGGTCGGGATCTGTAGATTTTAAATCTGCGGCGGAAGGGGAAAAAACCCCGCTAATAAACAAATAGGGTTGCGCGATACCGTGCTCAGCTGCATCCGCCCAGTCCCAGCCGTCGAGATTGAGCGCCGCCTTGAAACGCGGGTCAAGCCAACACGCTTCGCTGGCAACCGCGCCGCCTAGCGAGAAGCCGAAGATTCCCACGTGATTCAGATCGGGGAATGCGTTGGATGGAACATTCGGCTGATGATGCAAATCTAAGTAGTCGAGCACTCGAATCGCATCGCGGGCACGCTGACGCACGCGCTCATTCGCGATTCGCAACGTAGTAAGGTAGGCCGCTTCGGATGAGAAATCCATCGGCTGTTGTAGTTGCGTCAACTGTTGCTCGTGGTCAATAGCTGACATGCCGGGAAGTTTGGCGGGATATTCGACGCTGGCAACTATGTAGCCATGACTGACCAGTTCGCGAATCAATTGGTAATTATCGATGCCGGTGCCCGGCCAACTAGAAAAATAAATAAGCAGGGGATAAGGACTGCCGGATTTTTCGGAACTTGGGTACCACAGTCGAACCATAGGTTGAGGTTGGGTGCCAGGGCTTGTGGGCAACGTGAGTGCAGAGACTTTGATGGCGAAGAGACCGCTAGGAGCAGGCGATACACGAAGCGAATTCAAAATGCCAGCGCTCACCGCAAGTGCGCAGAGTCCACTGCCAATGGCAATCGGGCGATACCAGTTATGGGATGAACTCACTCTAATCGATGATAGTTAGTCGCTCATGGCTAGTCAATAAAATGCGATTCTCGCAAGCTGTAGCAGAGTTTTATCTGTGCGTGGGGGTCCCCCAGGCGCTAGACTGTCAGCTAAGTCTTTGTCGAGGAGCAGTCTATGCCTAGTAAAATTCCGGACGGTGCAACCCGTGGCTGGATCGTGCCGATTGGCGGCGCGGAAAATAAGGAAAACGATCGTCATATTCTTGAGCGTTTTGTGCACGTCTCAGGTGGAGATGAGGCCGATATCGTGGTGATTCCGACGGCGAGTCGCATGTATGAGACCGGACCGCGTTATGAGCAGATTTTTCAAGAATTAGGTGCGGCTCGGGTAACTGTGATGGATTTTGATACTCGCCGGGATTGCCAGGAAGCCGGTCGTTTGCGCCGGATTGAAGCGGCGAGCGGGATTTTTTTCACAGGTGGCAATCAATTGCGCCTCACCACACTCTTGGGCGGTACGCCAGTAGCGAAGTTAATTCGCGAGCGTAATGCACAGGGTGTTACTGTCGGTGGAACCAGCGCGGGCGCCAGTATTTTGAGTGAACATATGATCGCGTTTGGCGATGAGGGTTCGGCTGTGATTTCCGGCAGCGTGCGCCTCGCCCCGGGTTTAGGTCTTACCAATCGTTTTATTATTGACCAGCACTTTCGTCAACGTGACCGACTCGGTCGACTGCTCACTGCGCTGGCCTACAATCCCTTTGCGGTTGGTATTGGTCTTGATGAGGATACGGCCGCATTCATCAGGCCCGACGAGACCATCGAAGTGGAAGGCAGTGGTGGGGTGACCATAGTGGACGGCGTGGATGTGAGCTATTCGTCCATGGGCGAGATCAGTGAGGGTCAGCCGGTGTGCATGCTTGGATTACGGCTGCACGTGCTGGTGGCCGGTGCCACTTTTAATTTGCATACACGGATTGCTGCACCAGGTAGCCTGGTACGCGCCAAAGATTGAAACGGGAGCAATATGCGTATCCTTGATCGTTCGGTGTTCGTCGGTCCTTCGTTGCATGCGCATTTTCCGGTTATTCGGTTAGAGTTAGATTTGGGGGAGCTAGAGGCATGGCCCACCGGCCGCCTTGGGGAAAGCTTTGTCGACGCGCTGGCCGCCGCGCTGCCGGGACTGGCCGAACATGGTTGCTCGTACCGTGAGCCAGGCGGATTCTACCGCCGCATGCGTGAAAATGAGGGTACTTGGCTCGGACACGTGCTTGAGCATGTCGCGCTCGAGTTGCAAAATATTGCGGGCGAAGCAGTCACTTTTGGAAAGACGCGCAGTTTAGATCGGCCCGGTGTCTATTCCGTTGTCTATGAATATGAGCAGCGCGACGAAGGCATCGCAGCCGGCGAACTCGGTTTACGCTTGCTGTGTTCGCTACTGCCTGTTGCGCTTTGTCCCGCGGGTAGCGTGCCCGCTGATTGGAGTTGGTCCGAGGCGCGCGATGAGTTTATTCGCTTCGCACAGCGTCGAGCGTTGGGCCCTTCAACGGCGTCCTTAGTACGCGCCGCTGAGCAACGCGATATCCCGTGGTTGCGACTCAATGACCAGTCCTTAGTGCAACTCGGACACGGCAAGTAC
This sequence comes from Gammaproteobacteria bacterium, assembly GCA_043738945.1. Taxonomy (GTDB): domain Bacteria; phylum Pseudomonadota; class Gammaproteobacteria; order Steroidobacterales; family Steroidobacteraceae; genus Bog-1198. Next base: position 31,352 of record JAYUFB010000009.1, on the reverse strand, counting down.
CAACAGCGAATTCAAGCGACGGTGACGGGGCATACGACGCATATCGCCGTTGAGCTTGCGAGCGATAAGGAAGAAACTAACAAAATCCTCGCCTCTCTTGGGTTGCCGGTCCCTAAGCAAGAGCTGGTGCAGAATGAAACACACGCGATCCGCGCGGCACAGCGCATCGGTTTTCCTGTCGTCACGAAACCCTATGATGGCAATCACGGGCGCGGCATTTCAATACGACTGACGAGCGATGCTGAAGTGGCGCAAGGGTTCCTGGTGGCGCGCGAGCATTCGCGTTCGGTGGTGGTCGAGTCCTTCCTTGAGGGAGACGATCATCGTTTGTTGGTGGTGAACGGCGAACTCGTGGCCGCCACTCGTCGCACGCCGGGAAATGTGGTGGGCGACGGTGTGCACACAATCACCGAGCTCGTCGATATCCTGAACCAGGACCCTCGTCGTGGCGTCGGCCACGAGAAAGTGCTGACTCGCGTGGAACTGGATTTACAGGCGGAGAAGATGTTGGCAAAAGTCAATCTCACCGTGAATTCCGTACCTCCTATTGGCCAGGTGGTTTATCTGCGCTCGACGGCTAATTTATCGACGGGAGGAACCGCTACCGACGTGACGGATATTATTCATCCGGACAATCGCGAGATGGCGCAACGTGCGGTACGGGCTATTGGCTTGGACGTGGGCGGCGTAGATTTTTTATCCAAAAATATTGCTGAGAGTTACCGGACCATAGGCGGTGGGATTTGCGAGATTAATGCCGCCCCCGGCTTTCGCATGCATGTATCACCCAGTGAGGGCACCGCCCGCGATGTGGCCGGTCCCGTTATCGACATGCTGTTTCCGAAAGGCAGCTCATCACGTGTGCCCATTGCATCCATTACGGGTACCAACGGCAAAACCACGACGGCGCGCATGCTTTCGCATATCACTAAGATGGCGGGATTCACTCCGGGATTGACCACTACCGATGGAGTGTACATTGACGGTCAGCGCACCGTGCAGGGCGACATGACTGGACCGGTGTCGGCGCGCATGGTGCTTTCCGATCCTCAGATTGATATCGCGATTCTTGAGACGGCGCGCGGTGGGTTACTGCGCGCCGGTATGGGCGTTCGCCAAGTTAACGTCGGTGGTGTGCTCAATGTCCAGTCCGACCACCTAGGTTTGAAGGGCATCAATACCCTCGAGCAGCTCGCCGAAATTAAGCGCGTGGTGGTCGAGGTGGCGACCGATTGCGCGGTGCTCAATGCTGACGATCCTTTGGTGCTCAAGATGGCGGGCTACACCGAAGCCAAAAATATCTGTTATGTGACGGTCAACCCGCATCACACGCTGGTCCGCGAACATATTCGCGCCGGTGGCCGAGCCTGCGCGCTCGAAGGTGGCGTGAACGGCCAGATGATTGCCTTGTATGATCGCGGTAGCCATATCCCATTGGTCTGGACGCACTTAATACCCGCAACGCTCGAAGGTCGCGCTATGCACAATGTGCAAAATGCAATGTTCGCCGCCGCCATGGCCTTTTCACTGGGAATTAAGCTGGATGCGATTCGTCAGGGCCTGCGTACCTTCGACTCCACTTTTTTTCAGGCACCTGGGCGCTTAAATGTATTCAATGAACATCCCTTCAAAGTACTGCTGGACTATGGCCACAATGCCCACGCGGTGGCTGCCATGGCTGATCTGGCGCAGCGCTTGGATGTGGTGGGCCGACGCATTGTGGTGCTCGCTGCACCCGGCGATCGGCGCGACGAAGATTTGGTGGCAATTGCGCAGGCCGTCGCGGCGCGATTCGATCACTATATTTGTCGGCGCGACGACATCTTGAGGGGGCGTGCGCCGGACGAAGTGCCGCGTATCTTATCCGACGCGCTGCGCGCGGCAGGTGTGCCTGAGTCGGCTATTTCCATTATTCCCGATGAGCAAGAAGCGAATAATGCGGCATTGGAGATGGGGCGGGCGGGCGATTTAGTGCTGATCTTCGCGGATGCGCTGGTGCGTTCTTGGAAGCAAATCACTAAATTCAGGCCTGCGGGAGCGCCACCCGCTCAACCGGTATTGGCGAGTCCACCTGAGGTGGCGGCTAGCTCTGGGTTCTCTCATGAAAATTCGCAAGCGGCTATCGAACGGAGTGCTGCGGTATTTAATTCCGAAGTATTGATTCGCGACGAGCGCGGTGTGCGATTGGCTCCCGAGGTTGAAGACTGAACGCCATGGCCGTGCCCTTCGAGGACTCGCGGCGCCTCATCGGTAGCAATTTATTTTTTGCCAACGGCGGCGCTGTATTAGAGCTGATGGGAATCGCTGCGGAAGACTGGCTGTATAGCGGTTGGCGTGCGCGCGCTCAACGGGCGCGGATAGAGCTTGGTTGGCCCGTTCTGCCGATGGTTATTCGGCCGCATGCCACTGGTGCTTCGTGCGCACTGGCGGCGCCGCTTGATCAACTCTTTATCGCCACCGAAATTAACGAGTGGGCGATCTGTGCGACCTTGATAGAGAGTGACCCAAACTATTGGAGTGGCTTGGAAATAGCGTGGCGCGCTGCGGCCCTCGAAGAGTCGCCCGAAACAGCCATCGGTGATCCACCCGTGTTGGAAGAGTCGGCTGCGATGGCACGTTTCGCGCGCCTATCTAAACGTGAGGCTAATCCTCGGCTACTTGAACTGCTTGAGGCGGCTGCTACGCATCAACTGCCTTTTATTTTGGATGAGACAACCTTGACGCTGGGTGCCGGAGTCGGCGGGCGCAGTTACTTATTAAATGACTTGCCACGCAGTGGTGAAATTGCGTGGGCTGACTTGCGCGATATACCGACGGCATTGGTGACGGGCTCGAATGGCAAGACAACCACCGTGCGATTGTTGGCAGCCTGCGCTAAGGCTAAGGGTTGGTGTGCCGGTTATAATTGTACTGAAGGTGTTTGGGTGGGTGATCAACCCATTGTCAGCGGCGACTATGCGGGACCCGTGGGCACGCGCTTGGTACTTCGAGATCAGCACACCGAGGCCGCCATTCTCGAAGTGGCCCGCGGCGGCATTCTGCGGCGTGGGCTAGCCGCTTCACGCGCGCAAGTCGCGATTGTGACTAATGTGGCCGTTGATCACTTCGGCGAGTACGGAATTGATGATCTCAGTGCGCTCGCGGACGTGAAATTGTCGGTAGCGGCGCTACTGGGCACCGCGGGATTGCTGATACTCAATGCGGATGATGGGCTATTGCGTATCAAAGCGACTGAACTTGCGCAGCGCTTTGGTGCCACGCCTCGCCTGGCCTGGTTTGCGCTTGACGCGGATCACCCTGTATTACAGGCGCATCGCGCGAGCAGCGGCGCGAATGGTGGCGCGACCTGTGGAGTTCGTAGCGAGCGGTTGATGCTAAGTTCAAGTGTTGTGCCTAACCATCCCCGTGTTGAGCATGATTTAGGGCGCGTTGCCGCGATGCCACTTAGTGTTGCGGGTGCGGCGAGCTACAATATCGCCAACCTTGCGGCTGCGGCGTTGGCTGCGGCCGAGCTTGGAATCGCACCTGCGACTATTGCCAAGGTTTTCGCTCAGTTTGGCGCTGATCCGCAGGATAACTTAGGTCGCATGATGCGTTTCAAGGTGCGTGGAGTACAAGTCATTGTCGATTACGCACACAATCCTGAGGGCTTACGCGGCCTGCTAGCAGTTGCTCAAGGGCTGCGTGGCGGCGGTCGGCTTGGATTAATTCTGGGCCATGCGGGCAATCGTCAGGACGCTGACCTTGAAGCCTTAGCAAAAGTTGCCGCTGAGGCCGAACCCCAATTCGTGGTGGTGAAGGAGAATGAAACCCATCTGCGGGGCCGTACGCCCGGCGAAATACCCCGCTTCATTGGTGACGCGCTGCGGCGATTGGGTGTGCCAGAAACGTCGTTGGTGTTCGCAATGAGCGAAGTTGAGGCCGCTCGCATGGCGCTCGATTGGGCGCGCGCGGGTGATGTGCTCATTTTGCCGCTGCACGGCGCTGTCGCTCGCGCGACGATTGTAGAGCTGCTCACTAGTCGCAGCTAGCCTCAAAACGACGACGTTCATACGCGATCGGCGTCTCGCGGTACGTCGGTTGTAATTCCCTTCAGCGACTCAATTCGACCCCGATATTCGATAGCGTGTAGTTCAATGACAATTTGAGCGGCAGCATATCTGTGCAGATGTGCCGCTTATTGTGTGTAGTTAGCTGATCGAGCAATACTACCCGGCCTTCGTCGAACGCTGCGATCAATGCGGGGCAGGGGTGAGATCATCGCAGCGATTGAACAGCCGGCGGTTATTTAGAAGACCCTGGATCACCTGGGTCTTAGCAGCTGACAGTTTTGCCGGCGACGGTGCGCAGGGATTTGCGGTCGGAGTGCTGGTCTTCGAGACTCATAATGCCAATTAGGATACCGAAGCGCTAGGAGTGTGGCGCCATGTCATTTTCTAGAATTCGTGTTGCGGCGGTTTTCATGTGGGGAGGGGTTGGGGATTGAGGCTTGAGATGGCTGCCCTCTCGCTCCATCAGTCCCAAATCATGGAGCATCCGCGCCCAATTATTAGCAATTGTGCAACAGTCTGCTGCACAATTGTGAGCTCCAAATAGACGAGGTTTTTAGTTAACATGCGGATCCTTAGGCGACAGCCAATTCAGATCGCCGTATCGGCTTCACCTTGGCCTTGAAGTGGCGCCTCGCTTCGGCCATGTTCCACTGGGCCTGCATCCGGTACCAGAACCCCTGACTGGTACCGAGAGCCTTGGATAGGCGCAGATCCATATCTGGGCTGATGCCACCACTCATGTTTAATACCCTCGACAGAGACAGGCGCGATACGCCCAGGCGCTCCGCGGCTGCTGTTACACTGATACCTGCCAGCCATTCCTTCAGCACCGCTCCTGGGTGCGCCGGGTTGTTCATCTCCATTCTATATCTCCAATAATTTATGAGTGTAGTTCAAAGAGTACTGCCGGAATTCAGTGGTAGTCGAGATAGTCCACCAGCACTACATCCTTGCCCTCAAACTTAAAAGTAATGCGCCAATTGCCGTTCACCGAAATGGACCAAACGCCGGATTTGTCAGGCTGTAACTCATGCAAATCCCAGCTAGGGACGTGCATATCCATCGGCTGAGCCGCAACATGTAACGCAGTTAGCTGCAGTGCCAGTTTTTTCGAGTGCTGAGGATTGATTCCGGCCTTCGATCCTTTCTCGAAGAACCGCTGTAATCCCTTGTGTTTAAAGGATTTGATCACTGTCAAAGTGTATACTGCTCATATACACTATGCAAGATGGGGGCCGACACCCGTGAAATAACAATGGAACCGAGCAAGGTTCTTTTTCAATGCCACCCGCCTGAGTTTTGATTCGGTGGATGCATTGTTGCGACTGCTTACCCCTAAAAACCGCAAATTGCTGGCCATCATTCGCGATCGCAAGCCTCAATCGATTGCGGCTCTTGCTGAAATGCCGGGGCGTAAGTCGCCGAATGTAATTCGGACATTGGGCAAACTGGAGGCGGTTGGTTTTGTGAGAATGGAATCTGTCCAACGGCGCAAGGTCCCCATTGCTTCGGTTCGGGCACTGTGTATTAGTATCGATCCATTTTCACAGAATGGTCGGTTGGAGATGGCTTGAGGGTGCGCTCTGGGTTGATGGTCTCCAGGGGGTTGATTGGCGCAAGGAGTGGCTGCTAATGCTGGGTCGGTATCCTGCGAATTTATCGGGCATTAGTCGGCCCGTGTGTTAATCGTGAGGGAGAATTTTTGGATGCTGCATCCGAATCAATTTAAAGTGAATGAGGCTTGGATTGCGTTTCGTATTAACGATCGGCCGATTATGACGGAAAAGGATGGGGGTTTTCATTGCCTTGCAGTCATGGATGCGGCGAGTTGTTTTATGTTGGGGACAGAAATGTTCTCGATCGCGGCAGCACCCTCGGTTTTTCAGGTGCGTTTACTGTTGAAGAAATGCCAGGCGCATAAGCAGGCCTTGCCGCGCACGCTGTATGTGGCGAGCGATGATATCGCGGAGGCGGTGGCGGAGGAGGCGGTGCGGCAGAAGATTGCGGTGGTGCGGGTGGCGGAGCGCGATGTTGAGGTATTTATTGGCGAAGCGAAACAGATGTTTGTGGAGCGATTTGGTGGGGCGGGGGCCTTGCATTAACCGCGCGGTGGGGTGGCCCTTGACGCAATAGTGTAGTGGAGTAGTGGAGATTTTCCCGTAAATACCAATCGTCAGGATTTCTTCGAGGCTGCGCGCGAACGATTGCGTCGGCGCGAGCCGGAGTCATTAATTCTATTTTTGTTGTCACTGGCGGGCGATGCGAGTCCGGTCGGTGATCAGGTGCGTACGTTTATCGTGGGAGATGACCTTGCCAAAGCGATGGGGTCGATCGACGAACGAATCCACGGGCTTAAGGTTGCTTCCGAATATGAGTACCGGCATTCGCGCGGCCGTGAGGTTGCAGTTAAGTTGAATTTTATTATTGATTCCATCGAGCGGTTGGTTTTGCCAGCCGATGCCCGTGCTGCGTTTGGGTTGTTAGTGGCGCTGTTCGAGGCCGATGGGGTCGCGATGGAGAATTGTGGTGAGCATCATTGGACAGTGCAGTGCGCGTACGAACGAGCGATGGCTGCGATGGAAAAGGCGGCGATATTTTTGCCGCGCGAGTATGTGGAGAAAGCGGTGAGGGCGTTGATGGAGGGGGATGGGTATGGGGTGCGGACGGGGTTGGCGGCTATCGTGGATTGATGGTGGAATCTGATATTACCGACGAGGTGAGCGCGCATGCGCCGGAGACTGCGGAGCATCGGTTAGAATTCCAGCGGGTGATGCATCAACCTGTGATACCGGCCGTTCCGATGGGAGGGCATTGCGCTGATCCCCATCCCTGCCCCTACCTAGATCGATGCGCGGCTGAGGTGGCGCAACCGGAATATCCGGTGAGCCTCTTGTCGCGCGGTGGGGTAGTCGTTGAGCGGTTGTTGGCGGATGGGTATTGGGATTTGCGGGATGTCACAGAGGGGTTGGGGATTGATGCTTGAGATGGCCGCGCGGTTTGGCTATAGGCTGTTTGCTATTGGACAGATATCCGTTGCATAAAGAACATATTTTGATACTGACCTTTATAAAATACATATAAAACAATTAGTTATAAGAAATCATTGGCTCAGAAGTATGACACGTCATGGTGATTTCCCCGCCACATGTCCTTTATGCTCCTGGCTGGACACCGGTAGCGCCACCACCGGCGTTCGCCCGCATGGATTACCTGCCCAATTTTTTGCAGATAATCGAGGGAACGTTTGACAGCTCACGACTGGCCCGCGTCAGTTTGCTTGACAATATAACTGGATATTTATACAGTAGCGAAAATTGGGCCCCAATTGCATATTTCGGCTGATTTAGCACGGTTTGTCTAAAAGTTTTAAATCATATACGGTACCGACGATGTCCATTAAGACTGCGATCGAATGGACTGACGCGACTTGGAATCCGGTCAGCGGCTGCACAAAAATTGGTCGTGGCTGTGACAATTGCTACGCCGAGCGTCTTGCGGAACGTTTCCGTGGTACGCGTGATCATCCATTCGAGAATGGTTTTGATTTGACGCTCAGGCCGCATAAGCTAGAAGAACCGCTTAGGTGGCGCCGACCTAGGCGTATTTTTGTCAATTCGATGAGCGACTTGTTCCACAAGGAAATTCCTAGGGAATTTTTGGACAAGGTGTTTGACACAATGGACCGAGCTCATTGGCACAACTTCCAAGTGTTGACCAAGCGTAGTTCGCTGCTGCGAAATTACGTTAACCAACGCTATGAATTTGGGACCGTACCTGCGCATATTTGGTTAGGAGTTTCAGTGGAGGACCAGCGCTCGCTGAGTCGCATTGAACACCTATCGCAAACTCGGGCCGCCATCCGGTTTGTGTCGTTCGAGCCGCTGTTGGAAGATCTGGGTCAATTGGACCTTAGTGGCATCCATTGGGCGATCGTTGGCGGTGAAAGCGGGCCCTATGCCCGCCTAGTTGAAGCTGATTGGATTCGTAACTTACGAAATCAATGCCGCGCACAGGATGTGGCTTTTTTCTTCAAACAGTGGGGCGGGAAAACGGCAAAAGCAGGTGGCAATCGGCTAGATGGAAAGCGGTGGCATCAGTATCCAGTCGACAAGCGGCTCTCAGCATAGTGGCTAAAAATTTATGCCCCGTAAGGATGTCAGCGAGCACTTTGCGAATTACACCGAAAATAATCGCATTAAGCATGCGATTCTGACCAAGTATCTGGCTGCCTATCTCAAAGCCCTCTCCAAGAGCGCTGACGCTATTCACTATATCGACGGATTTGCGGGCAGAGGTAACTATGCGGGTGTATCCGGTTCACCGATACTTGCGATCGAGTTGCTAGCAAAGCAGTCGTTGCCATTCTCGGTAAGCCTGGTTGAGGCTGACACCAATGCTGCAGACGAACTGCGCGTTGCGGTAGCTGCACGGCAAGCAATAAGATATTTTGACAAGCCTTTGGTGGAGACCGGCGAGTTTGCAACCCTGTTGAGTCGGATCCTCGATCGTCCTATCTACAAGGAGCATAAGAACACGGCGACTTTCGCCTTTGTTGATCCTTGCCGATCATCTGGCTATGGCGCTGTCGATATTCGGGCCATTTTGGAAAAACCCTATGGTGAATGCCTAATCTTTTGGAATTACGATGGGATTGGTCGGTGGCTGGGTGCCGCAGCTGCCGAGAATTATGATCGATCGGGATTAGTCCGTATATTCGGTAGTGAGCTCGGTGTGCAGAAAGCATTAGAAATCCGCGATTCTTCGAATAGTGTCGCCGAAAAAGAAAATTCGTTACTGACTCTTTTCCTAAGATGTACCAAGAATAATTCCGGAGCAAAATTTTGTATTCCATTTCGTTTCATCACGGAAGCGGCGAACCGTACCGGTCACTATTTAATTCATTGCTGTAATAATCCGCTGGCCTTCAGGATAATGAAAGATGTCATGGCGTCGTTGAGTTCGACACCTGAGCCCGGACAATTTGGCTTCCTTGGTCATTCGGGTATCGGTAGCCAGCTTTCAATGTTTGCTCCAATAGCGGAGGTGCAAGCGATTGCCGACATAAAAGCGGAGCTTGCCACGAGTATCCGCCCGGTTCATTTATTTACAGTGAATTGGGTGCATAGACCTGAAGATTTATTTCGTGCGCGGGACTACAAAGCAATTCTGTTGCGAATGGAAGCGGTGGGGGAGATTGAAGTTATCGACGAAGACGGTGTAACGCTGAGGCCAAGAGGCAGTCGAAAAAAGCAAAATGGATCGCCGACGTTGGCTGATCGGTTTATGGTGCGTTTAATTGCGGACAGCAAGTGAGCCGAGGTACCTTCGCCATGCTGCGGTTAGTGCGATGAGTTTGTGGGAAAAGTGCGCTGCGTGGGTAATGGCAAGGCTTATCCTTCCTTAGCGGCCGAGGCGCCGCGACCTGAGCACCTGGTCGAGTTATTGACAAGAGGCAGGATGCTGATTGGGAGGTTGTTGGCGGATGGGTATTTAGGTTTCGAAACCACAGGGATGGCGGTAGGTAAGGTGATGGGACTCGGCCGTTTGAACAAGTGTTGTTCCAGTGGTCGGTGCATGTAGACCATTCGGCGATTGAATTGTTGGGTGAGTTTGCGGCAAGTGTTCGTGCGTGTTCCTCGATATGCGGTGCCGCTTCGCTGGGGTACGAGCATTTGGATGAGGTGCAGGCGGGGGATGGTGCGCAGTTGGCATTTTTAGAATTGCGCTCGGATGACATTGCGCGGGAGCGCGCGTGTGTATTGCGCCAGGCATTATTAAAGTATTGCCTTCTTGACACGTGGAGTATGGTGGTGTTGCGGCGGCTTTTGTGTGGGGAGGCGTTGGGGGTTGAGGGGTAATGCTAGCGAGCGCAGTTTAGATCGTATTGCTGACTCGAAATACGATGCAATTGATCGTTCCAATAATTGTCTTCCTTCGCTCCGTAGCCGTGACGCATTCGGGTATTGATGTTGTCGGTTTCAGCGCGCAGCGCTTCGCAGGTGATAGAGTCTTGGCGAGGCGAATCAAACCGATCATGGGATTCAGTGGGGATCTGGGTGTTCCTGGATGGCGATAATGTCGGATAGTAACGCCGTCCAATTGCTAATAATTCTGCCGACAAGACTTCCGGTTCATTGATGTTTAGTGTCATGACTACCTCAGTATACTTCTACCATTCTAGTAAATATTCTGCCAATGTGTCCTTGCAGGTTCAAATTGAGCCTGGTAATCATATTTTGGCTTGTCTGAGAGTGCGACAATATGGTGATGTTTCTTACGGCTTTACAGAAGAGGTATTCACATTGAATTACGCAATATACGCGATCGTTCAGTTCAGCTTGTTTATGGTTGCAGCACCCGCCTGGGCTGCGGCCCCTGGTCCAACCACTATCGTCGAAAGTACGTGGCTCCGATGCGGTGCCGTATGGGACGGACGTGGTGGAAAAGTCGTAGGACCCACGCTTATCGAGGTACGGGCTGAAAAAATCGTGTCGACTAAACCTGCCGGGGATGTAATGCCGCCGGGTAAGGTCCTCGATTTAACGGGGTTGACCTGCTTACCTGGATTGATCGATACGCATACTCATGTGCTGCTGCAGGGCGATATTACGGCAGCGGACTACGACGACCAGCTCCTGAAACAGTCGCCCGAATATCGCACCATCATTGCGACCACGAATGTCCGTCGAGTGCTTGCTTGGGGTTTCACAACCATTCGTGATGTAGAAACCGAAGGCGCAGGATACGCCGATGTGGATGTTAAACATGCGATCGAGCGCGGCATTATCCCGGGTCCTCGAATGCAGGTGGCTACGCGTGCTATGGACGTGACGGGTGCCTATCCGTTGCTTGGCTATGCTCCCGGAGTTGTAGTGCCAAAGGGCGTGCAGGAAGTTGACGGCGCCGATGGTGGACGCCGCGCAGTGCGCGAACAGATTTATCATGGTGCCGATTGGATCAAGGTGTATTCGGATCGCAGCTACCAGGTTAAGCCCAACGGCATACTGGATGATATTCCGACATTTACGCTCGAAGAGCTGCGCGCCATTGTGGATGAGGCCCATCGTCAGCGTCACAAAGTGGCGTCCCATGCTATGGCGCTGCAGGGAGTACATAACTCGGTGGAAGCGGGAGTCGATTCAATCGAGCATGGAAACTACATCGCCGATGAAGATTTACGAACGATGCTACTTAAAGGGATCTACTACGTGCCGACGATCTATGTGGGTGAATATGTAGCAGAAGGGCGCGCCAAGGAGGGCGCGACGGTATGGGTACAGATGCGCGACATCCACGAAAAAACTTTCCGCCGGGCATTGAAAGCGGGGGTGAAAATCGCATTCGGCACTGACATCGGTGGCTTCGACTGGCACATCAATCCTGCGCGTGAATTTGGTTGGATGGTAAAATTTGGCATGACACCAGAACAGGCGCTGCGGTCGGCTACCGTTGTGGCCGCGGAGTTGCTGGGATGGAGCGATCGGCTGGGGACTCTAGAACCTGGCAAGCTCGCTGACATCGTGGCGGTGCCGGGAAATCCACTGGACGACGTTTCGCACCTTGAGCACGTCCGTTTTGTGATGAAGAATGGCGTCGTCTATCCCGCAGCACAAGAGTGGCAATAACGCGTGGCAGCCTGCTCGCCCGCCTACCTGGACCTTCTTGCGGGGGTTGTTTGAACTTTGCGCGATGGCGCTTTTTGAAAAAAATTTCATGTGAGAGACTTTCTTGCCGAACATTTTGCGCAGCGGCACGATGAAAAGTAATGCCGTCATACAGATCCAGAAAATGCTTACCTTAAAGAACATGATCTCTTCAATAATAATTGGCAGACAAATGGCCGTAGCAATGATGATATAGGCGGCTTTTTTCATGGATGTTTCTAGCTGTCTTGAGGGAATTTTACTCAGAAATAGTGTATCGAAAACACCGGGGAGGTTGTATCCACTATGCGGATACAACTCAAGTTATAGCGCTAGTCGCTCCACTGCAGATAAAAAACTGAATTTGTGCAAATAGCCGGCTATTTCGAATGTTCACGTTATGCTGCAGCGTTGTATATTGCAATTGTTGAATATTTCAACAATGGAGAGAGGCCGTGGCGACAGTCAAATTCAGTGTTCCAGATGACGTTAAATCGGCATTCGATAAAACTTTCGGCGATCAGAATAAAAGTGCGATTGTCGCTGAGCTAATGCAAAGGGCGGTTCGTGAACAGCAACTACATTTAAGGCGCGAAAAATTGTTTCATAAATTAAGCGTGTCGCGTCCTGCGCGTTCGTCGGTTTCCAGCAAGCAGATTCACAAGGCGCGCGTAGCCGAACGACCGTGAAGGTCGTCCTAGACGCGAGTGTGTTCCTTAAGTGGCTGCTTGAAGATCCGGCGCGGGAACCCTCGCAGTTGAAACCAAGCCTCAGCTTTTTGATGCGCTTTACCACGCGATTGGGTTATAGCGGTTGATCGCTAGTCGACTGAATCCACCAGCGGCTCTACGTCGTGAAACTTGCCGTAATCTAGATGCAAAGTGCCGTCCTCAGCGACCTCTAGGACATCGCGAAAAGTCTCGTTCCAGCGAATAGCGTCGCTGGTATATTCGCCTCTTGCCATCAGCATTTGCCCGGTGGTCTCGTCCGTGCCAGCTAGGCTCAAGATAAAAGTAGTTCTGGATTGTTGCAGAGTCTCGGCAGTTTCGGCTTTTAAGGGGCTATTGTCGTCAATGACGTGCATGATATTCCAGCCTAAAATAAAAATAGGATGCTGGGAGCGAATCAGGGGCAGATCGATAATGCGCCGTATCCGAAATCCTTCGGCGGTGGTTTCGTTGCGCATCAAGCGCAGTTGTGCCGTCGCTTCTTGCACGATGTTCTGACGGGCATTAGCGGCACGAAACATGAGTGTGCGCTTGCCTTCGATGGGTCGAACTACGGCGTATTTTGCAAATAAAAAGCGTGCTTTGGGGCGCGAGAAGCGCGCGAACATGATGCCGGTAATCAGTGCGAGCGACATGAGCCCCATGAATATTTCGATCATGGCGACTATGTGCCCATACAGCGTTTGCGGATGCATATCGCCGTAGCCTACGGTCGCGAAGGTTTCCACACTGAAGAAAAAATTCCCCACGAAACCCGGTGGATTGACGTTGGCGATGCAACCCGGAGCGACGTAGTACAACAATCCGAAAATTACATCAAATACCAAGAAGAAGGCCGCAATGGTGCCAAATACCTGCGGCCAGCTCACGGTCATGAAATAATGATATAGATCCTGAAAAACGTGCCGCGCAATGCCTTGGGTGACGACATCCCGATCGCCCAGTTGGAAGCGTCGTAGGCCGACGGGCTTACGAATTGAGGCGGGCTTGCGCTCTGCGACGGGTTTGTGACCTGGTTTGTTGGACACCGATTTGCTTGGTATTTTGCTAGGGTTTTTGCTGGGCAAGTTGTGTTCGTTGGCTGTTCACCACGAAATATGCGATGACTGCGACAGCCAATGTGATGCAGGTAAACCAAAAATCTTGCTGCATGCTGGGCGTGACGGCCATGGCGATGAGCACCGCCACCATGGCGGCGATGGCTGCATAGCTTAAGTACGGGAATCCCCACATCACCACCGCGGGTTGTGGATCACCATTTTGCTCGCGTCGCCGGCGTAACATTATTTGTGCAATGGCAATCGCCATATAGATATAGACGATGAGAGCGCCCGATGAACTGACTAGGAAATCGAAGACCTTTTGGGGTGCTTGGGTCGCCGCGAAAATGCCTAAAAAACCAGCGATTGCGCCCATTAGTACTGAAGCTACCGGCACGCGTCGAGCGTTGAGTTTAACTAGGGCATTTGGTGCGTCACCGCGTGCGGCCAAGACAAATAATACTCGTGAACTCACATAGAAAGCGGAGTTGAGACAGGACAATACTGCGGTAAGGATAATGAAACTCATGATCGTGCCTGCAGCTCGAATATGCATGGTGTTTAATGCCAGGGTGAAGGGTGACTCACCGGAGCGTACCGCATCCCAAGGAACTACCGAGGCTATAAGGAAAATTGACACCACATAAAAAATTAAAATTCGTAAAATGACTGCACTACTCATTTTGGCGATCGCGCGACCCGGAAATTCCGATTCGGCTGCGGCAATGGTGGTAATTTCGGCACCCGTCATGGCGAAAAATACCGTAGGTACTGCGGCGAGGACGGCAATCCAACCGTGGGGTGTAAATCCGCCATGACTGACTAAATTGCTAAAAGTCGCGCCTTGTGGTGAGGTCCAGCCAAAGGCGTAAGAAGCTGCGATGACAATAAAGGCAATGATGGCGGCGACTTTTATAGACGCAAACCAGAATTCAAATTCGGCGTATGAGCGAGTCGACATGAGATTAACCGCAGTCATGACACTCATCAGGACCAACCCGATTTGCAGCAACGACAAGCCGGGAAGCCAGCTCTGAATAATTTTCGCGCCTGCGATGGCCTCCACCGGTACCACTAAGACCCAGAAGTACCAATACAACCAGCCGATCACAAATCCCGCGCCATCGCCTAAGCCCGCCCTCGCAAACTCGGTAAATGAACGCACTTCGGGCAGAGCGGTGGCCATTTCTCCCAGCATGCGCATAATGAGGAGTATCAGCATGCCGGTGATAGCGTAACTGATGAAGGCCGCGGGTCCGCCCGCGATGATGGAGGTACTACTACCCACAAACAGACCGGCGCCAATGATTCCGCCAATGGATATCATGGTTAAGTGGCGCTTCTGCAGCGACTTGCTGAGTTCGTTGATCGCTGGTGTGCCGGCCGTGGGATTCAATTGGGTCATGAAGGGTACCTTTGTGAACAATCCGCTATGTTAACCCGCCTCGACGTTCGGGCGTGAATCACCCAGTTTTGGCACGGTTTTTCCGCCCCACAGCTGGCGTTCGCGAATCCATGGCAGTGGGTGTGCGGGGTGGGGGCTATCAAATTCTCGGGCTAAACGATGCCCATCCCAGATGACTTGGTTCAGTTGCGCAGGGGCCTTACAGTCGCCGATGCGAAACACATCGTAGACTCCGTGCGAGGCCCACTCGTCTTTATGCGTTTTGAGTTCGCGCCACAGCGTGTCATCGGAGTAGCGCGAGGTGACGAGAATGACGGCATCGATACTTAGATCAAACTCGCCGCCGTTGTCCTTGCGGGGTACCGCCCCGGAAGTGGGATCTAAGAGATCGGGACCAAATTTATACAGATAGCTTAAGCGTACTTTACCGGGTTCAATTTTATCGACCCAATGATTAACGTAGGTTTTGATGCCCTTCTCGAACATCAGACGCTTGTTGTTGCCTGATTCCATCGTGAAATTGCCGTATTCCGCAATATCCGCGGCATCGCACACATAAGTGACTTGCTTGCCTTGATTGGCCATCATTTCCGCTAAGGTGATGCCCATAAAATGACCATCGCCGTCCAGTATGAGCACACGTTGACCGAGCACAGGCTTGCCGCGCACGATCTGGAAGGGGGTAAGCACATGGGGAAGTGCAGCATCTGCGCCGGGGATGGGGCCGAAGTTCGGGCCACGACCGTCGTCGCTCCAATGCGCGCCAGTGGCAATGACGACTTTATCAGCGCCGTAATTGAGTACCTCATCGGCGCTCATTTTGCCTATACCTAAGTGCACTTCAACGTTCTTTTTGAGTTTGGTGAGTTGTGCTTGTCGATAAGTAATGACGCGGCCCCATTCCAAGAGCCGAGGTAGCGTTGCCACCATTTTCCAATGTCCGCCGAGTTCTTTCTCAGCTTCGCGTAAATGTACGGTATAACCACGTTCGGCCAAGATGCGCGCGCACTCCATGCCCGCAGGACCGCCACCGACAATGAGTACCGAGCAGGGTTGGGTCGTCTTAGTGAATTTTTCCGGATGCCAGCCGCGACGATATTCTTCATTAATAGTAGCGTTCTGGGTGCACATGATCTGGCCCCCTTGCTGAAACTTAGAGACGCAGATATTGCAGCCGATGCACTCGCGGATGTCACTGAGGCGACCTTCCGATATTTTGGTGGGGAGAAACGGATCCGCAATGGAGGGACGTGCGGCGCCGATGATGTCGAGCACACCCTTGTGAATGAGATCCACCATATCGTCGGGGCTCGTTAGGCGGCCATTGCCGACCACGGGAATTCCCGGGCCTAGTATGGATTTACCTTGTTTGATGAAGGGTGTCATCCAGCCGGATTTGCGAAATCTTGACACGCCTGCGTCTTCGCCCCATTCGGCGTAATCGCCAATTTTCAGTGCCACTGCATCGACTACGCCTTCGTTTCGAAATAATTCGAGTAGGCGGACACCGTCTTCGTGGGCTTCAACACCTTCCGGGCCGTGTAAAGTGTCCATCTCGAAGCGGATGGTGATGCCGCAGCGATTGCCCAATTCACGTTTGAGTGAGTGCATTAATTCAAGAAAGAATCGCGATCGATTTTGAAAGCTGCCGCCATACTGATCGGTGCGTCGATTGAAGCGGGGTTCGAGAAATTGAATAGGGAGC
Source organism: Gammaproteobacteria bacterium (assembly GCA_043738945.1). Taxonomy (GTDB): domain Bacteria; phylum Pseudomonadota; class Gammaproteobacteria; order Steroidobacterales; family Steroidobacteraceae; genus Bog-1198. Next base: position 14,779 of record JAYUFB010000009.1, on the reverse strand, counting down.
GTGTCGTCGCCGGCGGAGACTTCTAGAAGATCAAACCCGGCTTGTTCGGCGCGTTTGCCAGCCTCGACATACATGCGAATAACGGTACGGATGTCCAAGTCATCCATTTCATAGCCGTACACAGAGCGGGTGGCGAATAGGGGTGATAGCCATTGGCTGGGTGATCGGCCGACTTCGCGAGATTCTAGGGAGGGCGCGTTGCCGCCGCTGTACCACAGTTGAATGCCCGCTAAACTTCCGTGGCTATGCGCGACGTCGCACATGTAGCCTAAGTTGGTGATATCGCCGTCGTCCCAGATGCGGGCCGAGGTGTAGGGATATTCGTCGGCTTCCGGATGGATGGAACAGAATTCGGTGAAGACTACGCCCCAACCTCCTTCCGCTTTCATGCCGCGAAGATGCGCTTGCGCGCCGGGGCGTTCAGAGCCGGGACCCGCGCAATGTGAGGTTTGCCAGAAGCGATTGCGGGTTTTTTTAGGTCCTATTTGAATGGGCTCGAATAACACATCATGTTTTGGATCGCGAGGCATGATTATCCAACTCCCGTATTGTTGCCATCGGCCGGCTTTGTTGCTGCTATTCTATGCGTCGTCACACCGGGTGGTATATAGGGAAAGCGAAGTCCATGACACTACCGACCTATTTCATATCGCATGGCGGGGGTCCGTGGCCTTACATGCCCGAAGCGCGTCGCGCTCTGCAAGGATTGGAGAGATCTTTGCAAGACATTCCGCGGCAGATCGACGCCCCCATCAAATCGGTGTTGATGATCTCGGGTCATTGGGAGGAGATGGGGTTTAGCGTCTCTTCAGGTGCTAGACCTGGCATGATTTACGATTATTATGGTTTTCCGGCGCACACTTACCACGTCACTTATGATGCGCCCGGTTCGCCTGAACTCGCTCGCGAAGTCCATTCTCTTATTGAAGCGGCAGGTCTGCCTAGCAGGCTAGATCCTGATCGTGGGTTTGACCACGGGACCTTCACTCCCTTGGTGGTGATGTATCCTCAGGCGAATGTTCCGGTGGTGCAAGTATCATTGCAACGGGGCTATGATCCGATGGCTCATGTGGCGCTCGGTCGCGCGCTGGCTCCGTTGCGCGAAGAAGGGGTACTTATTGTTGGGAGCGGGCTGAGCTACCACAATTTGCGCGCCATGGGATCGGCGGCTAAAGCACCTTCGATGGCGTTTGATGCGTGGTTGCAGCAGACCTTGGTGAGTTCAAATCCCGTCGAACGGTTGGAACGACTCGCGCATTGGACTCTCGCCCCTGCGGCGCGCTTGTGCCATCCGCAGGAAGATCATTTTATTCCGCTGATGGTGGCGGTGGGCGCTGCGGAAGGTGAGGCGGCGACTTGTTATTACCATGAGGATAATGTGATGGGGGGGATGACGGTGTCGAGTTTTCGGTTTGGTGCGGTGGGTTAGCGGGGGCATGGCATGAAATTCGACGGCAAACGGGTGTTAGTCACTGGATCAACAAGTGGCATCGGTGAGGCTTGTGCGCGATGTTTTGCTGAGGCGGGTGCTGCTGTTATGGTCTCGGGTCGTGATCGTTTGCGCGGCCAAGCGGTAGTGGAGGCTATTCGCGCTGCTGGAGGTGCGGCTGATTTAATTGCTGCGGATTTACGTGCGCCCGGTGCTTGTGAGTCGTTGGTAGGCGAAACCATTCAACGACTGGGTGGACTCGACGTATTAATTAATAATGCGGGCATTTTGTACACCGCAGACGCGCTTGCAACCAGCGACGCGCAATGGCTGGACACCATGGCGGTGAATGTGAATGCGCTGTTCTATTTGAGCCGTGCGGCGGTTAAGCATATGCAGGGCGCGGGTGGCGGCGCGATCGTGAATATCGCTTCGGAGTGGGGCTTAAATGGTGAGCCGAATCATGTCGCCTATTGTGCGAGTAAGGGTGCCGTTATTCAGATTACGCGCTGCATGGCTTTAGACCACGCACGCGATGGCATTCGAGTGAACTCCGTCTGTCCCGGCGAGATCCACACGCAAATGGTGGATGCTATATTGGCTCAGAGCGGTGGGGATCTTGAGGGTAATTTGCGCGAGCTTGCCGCCGGCATTCCCATGCGCCGCCTGGCGCAACCTGTGGAGGTGGCGCGCTGTGTTTTATTCCTTGCGTCCGAGCATGCGAGTTATGTGACCGGCGCGAATTTGCCGGTGGATGGCGGCAATGCTGCTACTGCGGGTCCGTATCCATGTTAAGTTTTTAAATTCGCTGCCGCTTGCCTCACTGATAGTTGTCACGACGCGCGCGCCGTGAAGTGACGGGGGGCGGGAACTGACGGTGCGTGACTCGGGCTGGTGCAAACGTGGAGTTAAGGCCCCGACTTTTACTTCTCAATAGCTATAGGGGCCGCCGCGCGCGAGTGCGCGCTGGTACGCTTCCCGCGCGCGTATGCGGGCAAGAAATGCCATCAACTTGGGTCGACTCGCATTCAACCCGGCGCGCGCCGCGGCAGCCTCAAGCGGAAAACTCATTTGCACGTCGGCCGCGGTGAACTCGGGGCCTACGAACCAGAGATTTTTTCCGAGTTCAGCTTCCATGTAGTCTAGGTGTCGGGCCAGCTGCGGGCTAATGAATGAACTATGCACTGAGCTCGAAATGCGACGCGCCATAGCACTCAGCGGCCAGGGCATGGGTGCTGTCGCGATGCGAGCAAAAATAAGTTTTAACAGCAAGGGCGGCATGGCCGAGCCTTCAGCATAGTGAAGCCAGTAGGTGTATCGTCGGCGCGCGGGTGTACCCTGGGGTGGGGTCAAGCGGCCGGCGCCATATTTATCAACCAGATACTCAACAATGGCTCCCGATTCGGCCACGGTAATGTCGTCGTCAGTAATTACCGGTGATTTGCCGAGCGGATGCACTGCCAATAGCTCTGGCGGTGCCAGCATGGTTTTCGAATCACGCTCGTAGCGTGTAACTTCGTACGCTACACCCAGCTCCTCAAGCAGCCACAAGATTCGTTGTGAACGTGAATTGTTGAGGTGATGGACTATAAGCATTTGTTAAGTATAAGGATTTCCTGGACAAAGTGCGGGTGGACGTGAAGTATTCGATTGCGCCAATATGTCAAACAGTGGAGGCTAAATAGTTACGATTTGACTAGGTAATTCAATTGCATTACCATGCTGCATTATATGGCTCCGATACTAGAAGCTGAATCAACGTTGACCGACCGGTACCAAACGACGGTCCCAGAGCCGGTGCGCCTCGCTTTGAAGCTGGGTAAACGCGATAAGCTACGCTATGCGCTGCGTCCCGACGGCTCGGTCGTCATGACGCGTGCGCCCCAGGTCGACCCAGAAGATCCAGTGCTGCAACAATTTCTGGGGTTCATGGCAAACGATCTGGTCAACCATCCGGAGCGATTGCGGAGCCTAGATTCGGCGCTTGTCGAGCGTATCCACGGGCTGGTGGAGCACGTTGAGATCGATCTCGACGCGCCCCTGTCCCCAGACGACGAATGACTGTCGCGCCAGCGGCACCCGTAGTCATCAATGGCTGGTCGATTTTTGTCCATCCCTTGTTTCTCGACCAGATCGATCAACTTATTAGTCGAGTTGCAGCCCTGCAGAAAAAGGATCCCATTGGCTACCTTCGCAAAAACGATAGCAAGCGGTTGGCGGCCATATTTAAGCTAGCATTAGAGGTGATTCCGCAGGACCCGACGCGCGTTGATTATCGACAGGGCAGTACGTTGGGCGATGCTTATAAACACTGGTTTCGAGCTAAATTTCTTCAACAATACCGATTATTTTTTCGATACCACATCGAGAGTCATATCCTAGTCTATGCCTGGGTAAATGACGAAGACACCAAGCGTGCTTACGGCAGCGGTGTCGGCGCGTTGGACAGCCAGCAAATGATTCGACTAATTTCTTCTACGCGTGCAATCGATGCGCGTCGCCCGCAGGCGCGTTACCATGTGCGTACGGCCGTGCGATAGTCATATAGATCGCACCCAATACCAACACCCCAATGGTAGTCACAATCATCCCGTAGTTGCTGTACCAGGGATCGTTGGGGCTACGCGGCCACGCCATGTTGATAATGGCAAAAATACCGTAGGCCAATGCAATAACGTTGACTGTCCACCCCCAAGACCCTAAGGTAAAAGGTCCCGCAGGACGCCAGCCTTTGGCACGCGCGACGAGCGCGCCCAATACCACCATTTGGAAGGAAATATAAATACCGATCGCAGCGAAACTGATGATGGTATTAATGGCATCTTGGAGCCAGAGCGCAGAGAGGGCGATAAGTGCGGGGATGCCACCCATGGTAAGTAGCGCGATCACCGGTACTTTAGTTTTGGGCGACATTCGGCTTAAGTATTGGCTACCGATAATCATTTGATCGCGTGCATAGGCAAATAATAATCGGCTCGCCGCTGCTTGTAGGCTCAATAAGCAGGACATGAACGACACCAGCACTACTACGATTACTGCGCGAAATCCGATTTCGCCCATTGCCGCTCGCAGTAACGTCACGATAGGATCTTTATCCTTACCCGAAATCACCGCGCCGATATCTGTGATCGACAAGATGAAGGCTAGGCACACCCACGTGGCCGCAGCTCCACCAATATATATCGTCATGCGCATGGCTTTCGGGATCATGCGGCTTGCATCGGGCGTCTCTTCCGCCACGTCACCACAGGCTTCAAAGCCGTAGTAGCAGAACATGGCAGCAAGCGCGGAGGCCAGAAATGCCGGCAGATAGCTGCCGCCGTGTGGCACAAAACTGGTATCGACTAAAACCCTCAACGGTTGATGACGCGCGAATAGTAGCAAATAGCCTCCCACCACAATGGCGCCCACCAACTCGCAAATAAAGCCAAACATGGCGACGCGGGCTAGTAATCGTGTGCCACTTAAATTGAGTAAAGTGGTGATGCCAATCAACACGAGTGCAATCACCGTCGTGAGGGTCGGTGTGCTATCAGCGCCAAATAATTGCGCCAGAAACGGCGCGATACCCGTGGCAACGCCGGCCATGGTGCAGCACAACGCCCAGGCGTACACCCATCCGGCCATCCATGCCCAGCGCTTACCGATTAGCCTTCGTGCCCAAGGGTACAGCCCGCCTGAGATTGGAAACTGAGACACGATCTCACCGAATATCAGACACACCATCAGTTGGCCTAGGCCCACACCAATATAGTTCCACCACATGGGTGGACCACCCGCGACAAATGCGCTGGTAAAGATGGTATAGACGCCGACTACCGGCGAAAGATAGGTAAATCCTAGTGAAAAATTCTCCCACTTCGACATCGTGCGTTCGAAATGAGAGGTATAACCTAGAGCCTTTAACTGTTCAGCGTCTTGATCGACCGCTTTGATGATATTTATCGTCACGCTTGACCTATTTAGAATTTATACTGGAAATCAAGACCGATGGTGCGTGGTTGGTTGGTTGAGACGCGCGTGATTGCGTAAGTCTGCCAAGCAAACACCGTGTTATCGATGGTGAGTGCTGCAATTTTGTTCGTTAGATTAGTGCCCACTACATAAGCGGCCCAAGGACCGCTGGATATCCCAGCGCGTGCATCGACGAAGTTATGTGAGGGCAATACCTGAGGATACGCAGCTTGATCTCGAGTCGATCCTGTCAATGATTCAGAAACATACAAAAATCCGTTTAGCGTATCCGTTAGTGCAGTCTGATAGTCCACGGACACAACAGCGGTGTACTTAGGCACGTTAATGATGCTAGTGCCGGGTGTCAATCCCGCAGCGATAGCATTGGCAGATGGCTTATTAATAAAAGCTTTATTAATAGTTCCGGATACGCTTGCGGTCAGTCCCGGCACCAAAACAGCCGAAAGCTCAAGTTCGGGACCATACGACTTGGCATCGCCAGCATTGGTGTTATAAGGGTAACCGCAGGTTAGCGATAGAACCTGTTGGATATCGGTCCATTTTATGTAGTACACGTCGGCATTGATTGTGAACCTTCGATCGTCAAATTTCGCTTTCTCGCCAAGCTCAAAGCTCAACACGGAGTCTGGCGAATAATTGGGCTGCGACGAAACGGTAACTACGCCCGCGGCGCAGTTGTAGGCGTTGCCATTCACCGCAAGTACTGCCGCAGTTGGAATCGGGATTGGCAAATTGAAGCCGCCCGGCCGTGAGCCTTTGGCAATAGTGCCATAAAAAGTTAAATCGGTGGTCGGTGTGTAAGACAAATTGAGCTTAGGCAGTAGCGAGGTGCCACTAGCACTCTGCGAAAGAATAGTGTGATCCTGATTGACCGAAGCAGTTCCGAGGCCTGCCTGATCAGAATGATTTTCATTCGTGTAGTGAAAAATTCGCAAACCAGCAGTCAACTTTAGATCTTCTTGTAGTTTGTATGAGGCCTCGCCAAAGATCGCGCTTTGTTTTAGTACGTTTGGATTATTGTCGTTAAATACAACCCCGTTGGGGTTTGCAGCTTGACCGTTTGCGTATTTAGGAAGTGTAGGGTCTGGATACCTTAAGACACTATTTGGACTGGATGGGTACAATACACTACCATCTGGATTAAAAGATATTCCACAAGTGCCACCCACTGGGTTAGATGCGGACGGTGGGCCGCACGTGAGCGCAGTTGCAAATCCAGGTGCCTGATTGTGTGTGACGTAGCCTGAGCGCAAATTGGCGAAGTACAGACCTGTGACCCATTGAAAGGCTGCGTTACCTTTAGAAGTTAGGCGTAACTCTTCGCTGAACTGTGAAGTGGGATCTTCCTCAATATAAATGTTCTGTATGTAGTTCGGCACATAGTTACCGTTAACCAATTGGGTAAGATTATTGATATTTTGCAGTGCTTCAGTGGAATCAGTGGATTGGAATACATAGCGCTTCCAATACGCCGTTGCCGAAGTAAGAGTGGCCGCTTCGAACCCATACTCAATTTTCAGGCTCGCCATTTTAAAAGTGTCGTAGTACGGTTCCGGTTGGTCGTAGGGTTGATAGATCGCGAGACCGCCGGGTTGTTGCTGATAGTTGCTATAGCCGTCAGCGTCGATGCGCTGATACATTAAAGTTCCAGTAATTGAGAAATCGTCCGAGGGTTTCACGAGTAGAGAGGCTCGCGCCGAAGCATATTTTTCCTGATTTGAACGTTTTATGTCTTTTAATACAGGTGCATTGGCTACGTCACCGCGATTACAATAATAAGCACACAGGACCGGTGCGCCGGTTGTACCCGCGGGAAGAGTTGAGGCAGGAAATTGCCCTGGCTGAGTGACGATGCGATCAATGTAGCCGCTCACATATTTCGCAGTGCCTACTAGGCGGAGTGCAACTCGGTCGCCAAATGGCAGATTTAACATCAAGCTGCCACCCCCGTTTGTACCGCCATGGGAAGTCTCAGAAATATTCGTATCCGTTGCCCCTTCGAATGTGCCGAGCTTAGGTTGATTAGTGACAAGCTTTATTGTGCCACCCATAGAACCTGAACCGTACAGAGTTCCCTGCGGGCCGCGCAGCACTTCCACGTGATTGAGATCGAATAGATCGGGGTCAATTACTGTGCGCCCGTTGAGAGCAACTGCAGATGCCGATAGCGGCGTTTCGTCCACGTAGAAGCCTACAGTCGCAGAATTACCCCCGCCTGCACTGAGACCGCGCATCTCGAACTCAGTTTGTCCGGGTCCGGCCGTTCGTAGCGAAATGCCGGGCAGCTTGCCAACAAGATCGTCAACATTAACAACGTTCTGTTTCGCCAAATCATCCCCAGTGACCGCCGTAATACTGATCGGCGTCGCCTGCACCGTAGAATCGCGCTTCTCAGCGGTCACTACAATCTCTTGCAAGCTAGTCACGCCGGTTGTCGCAGGTTTATCCGCCGCAAACGCCAAAGGGCTGCACCAGGCAGCTGCGGCTACTAGCGCGCCCACTATCGATGCTCGAATATGCGCCATCCCTGCGTCGGTAACATACAACACTTTTTTCATGAATGAATCTCCCGTTATATCGATCCCAAAGCGTGCGCCACATTGAGGGTCTTGTGATCAGCAATGCCAATTCGTAACACAGTGTTTACTGTCATGCAAGTTTATTGCATGGTAGGTACAATCGCTTGAACTCCCATTGTTGCGAAAACGCCTCAATCGCGTGCACACTGGCGACCCTGAGTATGCACGCTTTAAATCGAAAATGGCTAGGTAATCCCATTGGCGCAATAACGGTGCTACGTTGCTTTTCGATGCACCGGATTTGAGCGCATTGGCACAACCCTCTAACCGCCGAGTGCTAACCGCCGTGTTCTCCGGCAGTCTAGGGGTCGGATTAATATTCGGTTTTCAACCACCGCTCATTGCACTGACCTTGGCGCGCCTGGGCGCATCAAACTTTGCGATTGGCGCAGTCACCGCCGCTAGCCTCATCGCAGTGATCATGCTAGGACCGTTTTATCCTAGAGTGATCGCGAGGCTCGGCTGCAAGCGTAGCATCGTCCTCGGTATCGCCTTCGCCAGTATCATTTTGCCGCTAATGCCCCTGATTAGTAGTATCCCCGCGTGGTTGATACTGCGATTTTTAACCGGCGGCGCGCTGGGCCTTACCTGGATTGCCAGTGAAATCTGGATGAACAATGTCAGCAGCCATGAGTCCCGCGGTAAGGTCATGGGTATATACGGCACGGTGTTTTCCATCGGCACCATAGGCGGCCCAATCCTGCTGGAATTCACCGGCACGCAAGGTTGGCAACCTTTCATCATTGGCGGACTCGTGCTTGCGCTGACCTTAACGCCCCTCGCCGTCATGCGCAGCGCAATCAGTAAACCGCAGGGGTTTACATCACTCAATGGATTTAAGGCTATGCTCGGCGTCGCTCCCGTGGTCATGGTCGCGGCCCTAGTCGCGGGTTTAGTCGAGTCGGCAGATTTGACTCTTCTACCGCTCTACGGCGTGCATTCAGGCTTCGGGGAAGGGGCAGCGCTGTTGCTGGTGACCGTATTTATGGCGGGCAATGTCATCCTTCAATTACCCATAGGTCTGCTCGCCGATCGGTACGGTCGTCGTACCATCCTCGCAATTTGCGCCGCTATCAGCGCGATAGGTCCCTTGCTGCTTCCGGGTTTTCTGGGTCAACCGCTATTTTTGTGGCCATTATTATTTATTTGGGGTGGCACGCTATATGCGTTCTATAGCCAAGGCGTGGCTCTAATGGGCGATGAATACAGCGCCGCTCAATTGCCCAGCGCCAATACATTATTCGTGATGGTGTATTGCTTCGGCGGCGTCATAGGACCCAGCGCCGGAGGTGTGGCGATGGACCTATGGCCGAGTATGGGGCTACCGGTGGTACTAAGCGCTGCCGCGTTAGTACTGCTGCTAGCGATTAAAGTGGCCGCTAGCCCCATGGTGGCGCGCAGGTAACAGCGACGCGGGTAAAAGCGCTACAACTTCACCATCACATGCCGCGCTACCGTGTAATCCTCAAGCGCATACACGGACAAATCCTTGCCGTACCCCGAGCGTTTAAATCCGCCATGCGGCATTTCGCTCACGATCATAAAATGGGTGTTGATCCAAGTGCAGCCGTATTGCAATCGTGCTGCCACGCTCATGCCTTTGGCAATATCCTGGGTCCACACCGACGATGCCAGTCCATATTCCGAATCATTGGCCCAGCTCACCGCATCGTCAGCATCGGTAAAGCGGGTGACCGAGACCACGGGACCAAATACTTCGCGTTGTACGATTTCATCCGCTTGGCGGGTACCGGCGATGAGGGTGGGTTCGTAAAAGAATCCTGATCCCGCCCGCGTTTTTCCACCCGCCGTGATTTCCACATGCTTAAGGGCCGCCGCCCGCTCAACAAATCCCGCCACGCGAGTTCGTTGATCGGCAGAAATCAAAGGACCCATCTCCACGCCGTTATCGGTCTGTAGCCCCACTTTAAGCGAGCGCACGGCTGAACTTAAGTCTGCTACGAGCTTGTCGTAAATTTTCGCACCCGCATAAATACGGCAGGCTGCCGTGCAATCCTGACCGGCATTGTAAAAGCCGAAGGTGCGCACGCCCGCCACAACCGAGGCCAGATCCGCATCATCAAATACGATCACTGGCGCCTTACCGCCGAGCTCAAGATGAGTGCGTTTCACGTTGCTGGCTGCCGCAACCAGTATTTTTTGACCGGTTGAGATGTCACCGGTCAGCGATACCATACGAACGCGCGGGTGCGATACCAGGGGAGCTCCCACGCTCTCGCCGCGACCGCAAATAATATTCACGACGCCTTTCGGAAATAACTCCTTTAAAGCTTCCGCAAGCTTTAGCGCGGTGAGCGGCGTTTGTTCAGAAGGCTTCAGCACAATAGTATTGCCCGCCGCCAGGGCAGGGGCTAGTTTCCACGCTGCCATCATCAGCGGATAGTTCCAGGGAGCAATGGAGGCCACTACGCCCACGGGGTCACGACGGACCATGCTCGTGTGTCCCGCGAGATATTCACCGGCCAACGCTCCGTGTTGAGTGCGAGCAGCGCCGGCAAAAAAACGAAACACGTCGGCAATTGCTGGAATTTCATCGTTGAGCATGGCCGTCAGAGGTTTGCCCGTATTGTCGGATTCTAATTTGGCGTACGTGGCGCCTTCGTTTTCAATCCGATCGGCGAGCTTAAGGAGCAACGTGGCGCGATCTTTGGGGGGTGTCGATGCCCAGCCAGAAGCTGCGGCTTCCGCTGCCGCGACAGCGGCGTCGACTTGTGCCTTGCTGGCCTCAGGAACTTCCGCAATCTTTTTCCCCGTCGCCGGATCTAGTACGTGCTCGGTAACACCCTCACCCGCCACTAGGACACCGTTGATCAATAATTTGGTTTGCATGATTTATCCTTCTGCCGTACGTTTTTTCTTTTGCACATCGTCAAAGGGGAGCGTGTGCGCGGTTGCTGCTCCCTTGAAATTCTTGCCGCGAATTTCAAGCGGCGTGCCCGCAACCGCTGCGGCAATTTCGAGCCGCGCAATGGCCATTGACTTACCTGTTAACGAAGACACCATGGCGCAGGTAATCGTGCCGACTTTCTTGCCATCCGCATAGATCGCATCGCCCATATCGGCTGCTACTTTGCCGTCCACCAGAATGCCGAAAATCTTAAAACGCTCCCGACCTTTCTGCCGGTAATGCGCCTCGGCACCCCGAAAATCTGTCTTGCCCGGACTCACAGTAAAGTCTAGTCCCAGCTCCCACAGACTATCGCCCGGCGGGCCGTGTTCGAACGGATACATCTGAGACATGTCGTAGGGATAGAACAGTAGACTACTTTCGACCCTCAGCATATCAAGTGTCGTGAAACAGCAGGGAATAATTCCTAATGATTTGCCTTCACTTAAAATGCTGTCCCAAATGATGCCCGCATCTTCGGCGCGGCAAAATATTTCATAGCCGCGCTCACCGGTGTAACCGGTGCGAGAAATCAATACCGACCGACCAAAGAGAGTGGTCGGCAAGTGGTGAAAATACTTTAGAGCACGAATACCGGGCACGTACTTAGCCAGAAAATCAACGGCCAGCGGACCTTGTAACGACAAATCATGCATATCGTCGTCGACGATGAGCGCGGCATTCCGACCCACCACATAACTGGTCAGTGTTTCGTGTCCTGCGCCACTGCCATGCACCACCATCCAAGCGTTAGGTCCGGTTCGATATAAAATGCCATCTTCAATGAAATGTCCCGCGTCATTCAAAAAAGAGGCATAAGCGGACTTACCCGGATAAATCTTGGTGACATCGCGAGTGGTCACCATATTTAAGATGGCCGAAGAATGCGGTCCTACTAAATGGAGTTTCTTAAGACCCGATACATCCATGAGGCCCGCTTTGGTGCGAATCGCGACATGGTCTTGCACCATATCTTTCGCATAGGTCCACGCGGTGCCCATGCCATTCCAGTCTTCGAGCTTGGACCCTAATGCGCGATGTCGATCGGCTAGGGCCGAGGTACGCCAGCTAAGTGCCATTGATGTCTCCCATGATATTCAAAGAATCTAAAATTAACGGCTGGTGCGCTCTGCAGCTACTCAGGCGACGTGCCCGGCGTAGTCGGCGAACCATCATCAAAAGGGGCCAGCCACGCAATCGCAGGCTCGCGATAGCGCGTTAGGCCCTTATAGTCCACAAGCGCTGGATGCAAACGCTTGAGCACCCGATGCACGCGCCGCGCCCATTTGGGGATAGTCGCCAAGTCACGCAGGCTAATCAAATAACAACGAATACCAAACACCACGGCGTTGCTGCGAGGCAGCCGCCACAGACCCTGGAGCTCCACACGCAAGTGTACAAGGTCACCGGCGTTCGCGGCGTTCACTGACGCGCGATCGGGACCCCAGTGCGGATAATTCTCCGGCGATGTGTCGAGTCGCGGATTGACGGTCATGGTCCAGTTAAGCCTACGCACGGGTTGGCCTAAACGCAAATTAAGGAGAAATTTTATGGCGCGATCAAATACGCCCAACTCGTGAGCCAGCGGCACGGGACCGTGCCATTCTTTAAACGTCATGCCCATGTCGAAGTCCAATGACCAATCGGCCTGCGTCGTGACCATACCTGCTTCGCACCACAAATTACCTTCACGCTGGTCCATCACCACAAAGTCGCCCTGAGCCTGGCGGGTAATGTAGTCGAGCGGCGGGCGCGGCAGGGTTGAAGCATCGCCAAAGATGAACCGTTGCTCAATATTCAGCGGACGGTTGATCCAATGCCAGTGATTACTCTGTTTCGTCAAAGAAAAATGCGTCGGGTAATCGCGCGTCAGCGATTCCATAATTAACTCAAGACAATCCCATTGCGCACTTCTCATATGTGGCAATGCTTGGAATCGTAGCGGCTCATGCGCCAATACAATTTCCCGCTCACGACACTCCGCCACATAGTGTTCGTCCACATCGAAGGCGAACTCCAATACCGAACCCAGAGGGCCCGGCAGGTGCGGTTCAATATTGACCGAATACATGTATTCATCTTCGGCAAACGGTAGTGGAAAGCGCCGAATCGCCGCGGCGCTATTGCGGAAGCTGAAATCGTCGCGGAATGTTTCATTCGGCTTAAAAACAGTGTTCATAAATCTAGTACTAGACGTTGGGCCTTGGCGCGAGAAACGCAGGGCATGATGCTCTTGCCGGTAGCCTTTTCGCTCTCCGATAGGTAGTGATCATGGTGTAATAGCTCGCCATCGATTTCGAGTACGCGGGTATGGCAGAAACCGCATACACCCCCGCGACACAAGTAGGGCACTTCGACGCCAGCTGCCTCGATACATTCCAAAAGGCTTTGATCAGGTACGACGTGCACATTGACCTTGGACCGGGCGAGGAATACATCAAACGCATCCCCTACCGGTGGCGCATTAAATTGTTCCCAATGCACATGGGAGTCGGGCCAGCCGCAAGATCTCGCCGTATCGATGACGCGCGTGATCATGCCTGCAGGCCCACACACATAAACATGTGTTCCTAGCGGTTGTTTGGCAAGTAATTCCTCGAAATTAAGTGTTGCGCCCTCATCGTCATAATACATCCTAACCCGCGTTCCTTCCTCACCTAATTGCTGCAAGAAGGCCGCGTGTCCATGCGAACGAACCGAGTAATGCAGTTCGTACGGCACCTCGCCGCTACGAAGGTCCTCAAGCTGTGCGAGGAAAGGAGTAATGCCGATACCGCCTGCAATCAGTATCTGCTTGAGGGCCTTCTTTTCCAGTCCAAATAGATTCACGGGGTGGGCGATTTCCAGGCGATCGCCTATTTTTAGCGAGTCGTGCAGAAAATGCGAGCCACCGCGCGACTCTTCCATGCGGCGTACCGCAATCTCGTAATGCTCTAGTTGATGCGGAGAGCTCAATAGGGAATAGGGATTACGATGAATGCGCGACTTACCTCGCATTACTACAATAATGTGCGAGCCGCCGGAGAAGGCAGGAAGAGTCGCGCCTGCAGCGGGCGTAAGCCTAAAATGTTTTATGAGCGGTGTAACCTGCGCAATGGAGGTGACTTCGACCGCGATAGTCTGATCGCTCATCGGAACACTTCCTTAATTTCCGGCAGTTCACCCGGCGCTTCGGCGTCCGCCATGACGCCCATGTAGGCAGCCAGACGCCGCGAATAATGATCACGAACTAATAACCAGCGTTGACAGGTACACCTTACAATATTAGTCACCACCTCATCAGTGATAGCGCGGCAATGAATACAGAAAACGCGGCGGGCTAAGGAGCCGCATTCTTCAGCGCGGATCTCGTCTTGATTAAGATTAAATTGCAACGCGATTTGCATCGCAAGTCCGATGAAGCTCTCGGGACCTGCGACATAGAGCCTTGTACCCATTAATGACTGGATCGCCAGGTTGTGAAAATCTTTGAGTAACGTGGCGGCGCTATCAAACAGACGCACTTCCGCGATTCCGCTTAAGCGGAACGCAGCTACGCTCTCGGGAACCGCCCCGGCTGCAGTTTCGGGTGCACTCTCGGGCAAGAAAAGTACGCGCGTATGACTAATCGACTGTGGCGCGGCTTTTTTCATCTCGGCCAGTACGCGCAGTAACAGATTGGCACCCACCCCTGAACCCAGTAAGACGTGGTAGCGCCCACTCGCGTCGAAACTTAAAGGGGTATAAATCGGCTTGCTTTTGATGCCGGTGATCAGCATTTAGTAAACCGCTAGCCGGTGGGTGATGATCACCACCGCAACGCCCAGAATAAGCACTACATAGGGCCAGATCCCGGCTCGATTGACGATTTTCTCGCCGTCGACTGAGTCCAAATCTTCCGCCATCGTG
>JAYUFB010000008.1:0-7395 GCA_043738945.1 Gammaproteobacteria bacterium | reverse complement strand
CGCGCTCTGCCTTTTCGTCGAAATCACGACTCCAAAGCAAGGTGTCCGCATGCATGTCCGCAATTTGCAAAGTTTTATGCAAAGCCAGCGCATGCGGCGCAGCCAGCGCCGGCGTAGGTCCCACAACCTGATTATTGGATCGCTCCACAATGCCCGGGGCCAGCGCCAAGATCGCCAAACCCACTAAAATCAATATCCCCGCTAACAGAGCCGCCACTTTTAGCCGCATCAAGCCCACACGCTTTTTTCGAGCTCGTTTCATGTCAAAATATCACCATGTTCACGTACATCTGCCTCGGCACCAATGACCTGCCAGCCGCGCTGCGGTTCTACGATGCCGCCCTCGCACCCCTAGAGCTGTTTCGCTGCGACACCTCAGGTGAACCCAATTGGGACGGTTGGGCCGGTTGGGGAACCTATAAAAACGGCGGCGCACACGAAATAGCATTATGGCTTTGCAAACCCTTTGACGGTAACGCCGCGACCATCGGTAATGGCACCATGATAGCGCTAAAGGCCACTTCCTGGCGCGCAGTGGACAATTTCCATGCCCAAGCCCTGACGCACGGCGGGTTTTGTAAAGGCGTTCCGGGACTCAGGCCCCAGTACAATGCAGACTTCTATGCCGCCTACGTGCGGGATCCCGACGGCAATAAGATCGCCGCGGTGTGTCGCGGCTTTACCAAACCGCAGTAACCTGTAAACAATCGCTAACCCCTGGAAATTGGAGCATCGTATGTCGCTTAAAATCATGGTCGCAAGCTTAGCAGCCGCAGCTTTAATCAGCGTACCCATTGCGCGGGTGTCGAGCGGCGAGCTTAACGCCCCGCACACACAGCCCTACCATGCCGATGCTGACCCCCGCAAAGATCTGGCCGACGCAAAAAATAAAGCAATAAAAGAACATCGCCTCGTCATGGTAATTTTTGGTGCTAATTGGTGCCCCGATTGTCTCGCGCTGCATAGAAACTTAAACGAAGGGGCAACCCAAGAGTACGCGCAGCACAATTTTGAAGTGGTCAATGTCGACGTCGGCGAAAAGGATAGAAATTTAGATTTCGCCAAAGATCTCGGCGTCACCTTGAAGAAAGGCATTCCAGTAGCCGCCATTTTGCAAGACGGCAAAGTCATCGCGACGACCAATCAAGGGGAACTTGAGTCATCTCGCCATTATTCACCCCAACAAATTCTGGCATTTATGCACGAAATTGTAGAAAACCGACGAGTGGTTTTTCCCGCAGCTGAACACGCGCCATAATCCGAGCCGCTTCGGCGACCGGGAGCTGACGAAGTCGGCGGCAGCGCTGTAACAACGAGGTGAAATATAAGCGAAATAGCAATTTTGCCTTACGGCGGCAACCATCTTGGATAGTGAGTTGCGCTCAATATTCGCGTAACTCCGAACTGCTAAGTGGTTTGCGGATCGAATCGCTTTGGCAATCCCTAGGGCTGGTGGCGCCTTGATCCGCGATTTGAAGCGCGGTGGTGGCGAGCAACCGCGCAAAGGCGCTGCGCGAGCGGCAACTCCAAATTAAGGGTGAGAAAATGTTTCGGCAATTGCGCACCTCTCGTTCGCGGCGTTCGTTGCAGCTAAATGAGACGATAGATGAGGCGCGCACGGCCGCGAGAGCCTGATTGTCGTTCTTGATGCGAGCGTAATTCTCATTTGGACCTTTGCCACGGAATCCCTCCCTACTGTCCCCGACGCTTCTGCACTCTCGCTAGCGGCAGATCGAGTGCCACCCGGTCATAGTTGACTTTCGGTGCAATTCGACCGCGCTCGCCCGGCTCTAGTCGAATGAGCCCATAACCCGCCATCGTCTTCAGCGTACGCGACAGGTTTGACTTGGCGCGCCCAGTCAACTGCGCCAATTCGTCAATAGATCCCGGTGCCGTTTCACTGATGATACGCAGCAAGTCACGATTGCCGGCCGACAGCACTTTTGCGAATGATTCGGTCGACGTGAACCAGACGCGCGGCTCGTCAGCCACTCGATATTCGCCACGCGCTACCGCCAAAGTGCGGGCCTTCATTTCGGCGTATGTTGAAATGCCAACCTTAAGCGTTGTCATGTGATGACTCCTTTATCTCGAAGCACTGAATCGACTGTGGTCCAGAAATCAGCCAGTAGACTAGCCGAGTCTCGATATTCATAGGCAGCGACGGTTCTCAATCGGTGTCGATGATCCTGCGGGTCCCCTAGTACCTGCCCAGCGCTGGGATGCGCATTGTCAAAGCCAACAAGTCGTTCGCCGTCCGGTCCGTGAAGTGTCAACGAGTAGTCCAACCCGTGCGGCTTCTCCGATGACGCCGGCACTCTCGTCACGACGAACTTCACCCAATGACCACCTTCTGGATCAACCACTAGCACTTGGCCGTCTAAATCAAGCAGCGAATCCATATTGTGGTCATGATGCACCAACATCGACAAAGGTTATCATACTAAGATAACCAATTCAAGTTCCTGCCCGTTTCAGAAGCGTTGGCGCGCTGGCGAACACCGGGTTTGGAATGCCAACACGGTGGCGTCAGCTTTAATCACTTCCGAGCGCGCCTAGACGCTATTTGATTTAGAACTATGGGTTCAATAGTTGGACTGGCGTCCGTTTAAAGGTATGTTGTTCAGCAATCGTTGTAGCTCCATGCGGCGTTTGCCGAGCGGTAACGCCATTGGGCCAGTTAGCAATTCGGCTCAGATACCAGTTGGGTATTCAAAATAATTATGATTCGAAGCTCATAACTCTCGCCGGGCTACGCTTGTGGGCGGTGGCGGCGCCGACGCGCTTAGCCAGCGTCGCAATCGCCATGCCGAGACCCCCGGGCAGCTTCACAGCGGCGCTCAAAATTACGTGCTCTTTCGTATCCGTGCCGTGCCCGGCCTGGACAACGGGCTGAGCGATGCGCCTTAAAGGTATGGCGCATCGCTCGGATTAGCCGCAGTCGCTAGCCTTTATTGGCTTTCTTTTCTTTTTTCGCCGCACGCTTCTCATCGAGTGTTTTGCCAGGTTTCTTCTTCTCTTCTTTTTTACGATCCATTCCCTTACCCATAGGCTCTCTCCTTCTCGTTAAATAATCTTTTTGTTGATCGACAAAAAACTATCGTTTCGTCTGCGGTCGGCTTAGCAATTTGCGCTCAACATGCCTACCCGCAGGATTACGCGGTGGCTTAGCAGACTTCTCTTTGACCCGACTGATTCGCAGTTCTCGGCCCGCCACACGCACCTTCTGCAGGCTCTTAAATATAGGATTTGGCATGCCTTCTGGCAAGTCGATAAAACTATGATCGTCGCGAATATCCACGCGCCCGATATGCACCCCTTCAATCCCTGCCTCATTGGCAATCGCACCCACAATATTGCCGGGCTTGATGCCATGGGCCGAACCGACTTCGATGCGAAACGTTTCCATTTCTGAAGCAGCGGAGCGGGCTCGCTGGGTGCGTGGGGCCTCGGTATCCGGTGTGTCGCGCTCCTGGGCACGAGGCGGTGATTCGCGCGCTGGCGAATCGCGCGGCGGCGAATCGCGCTCGGGTGATCGCTCGGCGCGCGCGCGGTCAGGGCGAGGTCGCTCAGGCGCTGCGTTGCGCTCAGGCCGAACCTGCGGCTCGGTTGGGAATTGTCGTTCAATTGGCGCAGGTCGCTGGGAGGGCATGTGCCGCTCAGCGGATTCGCGCCGCGCGGGGGGTTCTCGCAAGGGGGCTTCGTCACGCCTATCGGATTTAGCGCCTAGCAAAAGCGGGGTGGACCCTTGAGCAAGACTCGCAAGTGCCGCCGCGATATCAATCATCGGCAACCCGGTTTCCTCCTCTAATTGCTCCAACACCGGTCGATACGCGCTAGCTTCGCCCTTTGCCATGATCTCGGTAATTCGCGTTTTAAATTTGGCGATGCGCGACGCATTCACGGCATCGACCGTCGGTAGATTCATCGGCTCAATCACTTGGCGGGTGGCGCGCTCGATGGCGCGCAACATATTGCGCTCGCGCGGCGCTATGAAAAGAATCGCCTCGCCCGTTCGCCCCGCCCGCCCCGTGCGACCGATGCGATGCACATAGGACTCGGTATCGTAGGGCACATCATAGTTGACGACGTGACTAATGCGTTCCACATCAAGACCGCGTGCAGCAACGTCGGTCGCCACCACAATATCAATTTGACCCGACTTAAGCCGTGCGACCGTCTTTTCTCGTTGGGGCTGCGGAATATCGCCATTCAGCGCCGCGGCGGAGAATCCCCGCGCTTCCAGTTTCTCGGCAAGCTCGACGGTCGCATGCTTAGTGCGCGTAAAGATGAGCATGCCATCGAAAATCTCGGCCTCCAAGATTCGCGTCAATGCATCCAGCTTGTGCATGCCACTGACTACCCAAAAGCGTTGGCGAGTATTCGCCGCCGTGCTGGTTTTACTTTTAATAGTCACTTCAGTCGGAGAGTGCAAATACTTCTGCGCAATTCTCCTAATCGGAGCCGGCATGGTAGCGGAGAACAGCGCGACCTGACGCTTGGGCGGGGTCTGTTGCAATATGCTCTCAACCGCATCCACAAAACCCATGCGCAGCATCTCGTCAGCCTCATCGAGCACCAGCAGCGTCAATCCCGACAGCTTTAACGTGCCGCGATTCATATGATCGATAATCCGTCCCGGAGTGCCCACCACCACATGCACCCCACGCTTGAGCGCATTTAACTGCGGTTGATAGCTCTGCCCCCCGTAGATCGGCAGCACATGAAAACCTTTTAGGTGAGCGGCATATTTCTGAAACGCCTCAGCCACCTGCAAGGCGAGTTCTCGAGTCGGCACCAGCACCAAGACTTGGGGGTCTTTTTTAGAGATGTCGATTTTCGTGAGCGCGGGTAAAGCAAACGCAGCCGTTTTTCCCGTGCCGGTCTGTGCCTGGCCTAGCATATCCTTGCCCGCCAATAGCACCGGGATAGTCGCGGCTTGAATCGGTGACGGAGATTCATAGCCTACATCGGTGAGCGCCCGCAATACATCTTCCGATAGCGCGAGATCGCGGAAGCTCACTGGGGCATTTTCAACGGGAGGAACTGAATTCATAAAAGAACCCTGAGGGAAGTGATCTCAAGTCTAGCTGTTTACGTAAGTATTGCTACCATGTAGGCCATGGGACGCATATTTGAAGTCAGAAAACACGCCATGTTCGCCCGCTGGAACCGTATGGCCAAACAATTTACCCGCGTGGCCAAAGATATTGCCATTGCGGTCGCCGCTAGCGGACCGGATCCCGCCACTAATTCGACGCTGCGTCGCGTGCTGCAAAACGCGCGTGCGGTCAATATGCCGAAGGATAAGACCGATGCGGCGATCAAGCGCGCGATGGGCAAAGACGCCTCGAATTACCACGAAATTATCTATGAGGGCTATGCGCCACATGGGGTGGCACTGCTCATCGATGTTGCCACCGACAATCCGACCCGCACCGTGGGAAGCTTACGCAATATATTTATGAAGGGCGAGGGCAATCTCGGCAGTACCGGCAGTGTCAGTTTTTTGTTTAAAAAAATGGGCGTATTTCGCTTGGATCCGGCCAGCGTTAAGGATCAAGACGAATTAGAACTTGATCTTATTGATTATGGTCTTGAGGAAATGGGGGAGAGTACCGGCGAGAAGGGCGAGCCTCAATTGGTGATCCGCGGTGCCTTTACCGATTTCGGTAAATTACAGGAAGCGCTGGAAGCTCGTCGGTTGGTCCCCTTGTCGGCTGAACACGAATACATTTGCGCGGTCCCGATAGAGCTACCCGAAGCGCAAGCCGCCGAGGTCTTGGCGCTGATCGATAAACTGGAGCAAGACGATGATGTGCAAAAGGTATTTCACAGCCTGGCGTAAGCGACGGGTTCACGGAATGACGGTAAAATAATATTAATTTATGTTAATGTTACGTCCGCCTATTGGTCAAATCATTCGAAATCAGCCGTTTAGAGGGGGAATGGCGATTTCTCCGCTTATGTTTAATTGACGATCGATTTTTACTCGTGGCACTGTCCAGGTATTGAAATTCGGCCCTGCGCCGATCTTTTTTGACACTGACCAAACCTTAAGGGATAACCATGAAGACTAGAGCCCCGCAACCCGCTGCGTTGAAGCCGCGCGGAACATTGCCTTCAATCGTTTGCAACTTAGCAAGCGGTGTTTTGATCTCTGTTTTAGCAAGTCCAGCATTCGCCGCCCCGCAAACCGCCGGCGCGTTAACCGCGAACGCCCGTTTCCATGGTTACTTGGGGACTACAATTACCAACCCTGCGCGACGACCCTTTGCCGCTGCGGGGAACGAACAAGTTCTCGTGGTGGTCAGAATGGCCTCGGCCCCCACGGCCGTGGTCCGTGCACAACGAGTTGACCATAGTATTACCGAATCCGAGCATGCTGAAATTCACCAACGGCTCAACCAAGAACACATGGCCGTAGTACCTGCCATCGAAGCACGCGGTGGGCATGTAATGAACCACTTCAGTGATGCGATCAACGGCATCAAAGTGCGCATTAATCGCAGCGAAATCGAAGGACTTAAAACCTTACCCGGCGTAGTCGAGGTGATGCCCGTCGGTAACTATCACCTAACTAATTCGGAAAGCGTGCCTTTTATTGGCGCACCGGCAGTTTGGCAGGGCAACCCCAGCTTTCGCGGCGAAGGCATCAAGGTCGCCATCATCGATACCGGTATCGATTACACCCACGCCAATTTCGGCGGACCTGGCACGGTAGCCGCGTTCACGGCCGCTGCGGCTACGAGTGCATTACCTGCAGACCCTGCGCTATTCGGACCGAATGCACCGAAAGTCAAAGGCGGCACCGATCTTTCAGGCGACGCGTATGACGGCTCGGCCGCGCATGCCCCGCAGCCGGATGCGAACCCACTCGATTGCAATGGGCATGGCAGTCACACGGCCGGTACCGCAGCAGGCTTCGGCGTCGGTGCGGATGGCAAGACCTATCGAGGTTTGTACAACAGCGCCGCCTATTCGCAAGCCTTCGTGATTGGCCCTGGCGTAGCCCCTAAGGCCGATCTTTACGCAGTTCGCGTATTCGGCTGCACAGGTTCCACCAATTTAGTGGTAGACGCCATCGATTGGTCCATCGCGAATGGCATGGACGTGATCAGCATGTCTTTGGGATCAGACTACGGTACCGTCGATACGGCAGATGCATTGGCGGTCAAAAATGCCACTCAGGCGGGCATACTGGTCGCGGCCGCGTCTGGCAACGCAGGCCCCGCACCCTATATCACCTCCACCCCAGCGTCAGGACCTGATGGTATCTCCGTCGCGGCGATCGACTCGCATGCTAGCTTCCCGGGTGCCCTAGTGACACTCGCGGGTGGCAGCACTATTGAAATGCAAGATTCCAATGGCGCACCTCTCACGGGAGCTTTAGGC
>JAYUFB010000007.1:0-7555 GCA_043738945.1 Gammaproteobacteria bacterium | reverse complement strand
TCGGTGCGCGAAAGGCCGGTGCGCGCTACGCCGATAATACGCGAGTCAGCCGAGATCTGTCCCGCCACATGGCGGCGATAAAGCGCGGGCAGTAGTTTTCGGGTTACGAGGTCGCCAGTTCCGCCAAATAACACCATATCAAAGGTTGGAAGTACCGTCACTTTCTGCAAGATCCTTTTTTTATCTGTCTGTATATTTTAAGTAGACAGGGTACCATTTACACCCTCGGTTCAGTTAAGTCTTCGCGCTATGGCACACTAAATAATGTCTAAATCCAGCCTTAATATTCACAGTCGTGTGCATGAAATCACGCAGCGTATTGTTGAGCGAAGCCGTGCAACGCGCGCGGATTATTTACAGCGTATGGAAGCCGCAAGGCAGCGCGGATCGGTGCGCGTAGGATTGTCGTGCACTAATTTAGCTCATGGATTTGCCGCTTCCAAGTCGGGTGATAAGCAAGCCCTACGGGCGATTCGTTGGCCTAATGTGGCGATTGTGTCGGCATACAACGACATGCTGTCGGCGCATCAACCGTTAGAACACTACCCGGATATTATAAAGCTTGCGGTGCGCACCGCCGGCGCGGTGGCTCAATTTGCAGGTGGCGTGCCTGCCATGTGTGACGGGGTGACGCAGGGTCAACCGGGCATGGAATTGTCTCTATTTAGTCGCGATGTCATTGCTATGGTGACCGGGGTGGCGTTGGCGCACAACATGGTTGACGCCGCGCTGTGTCTTGGGGTGTGCGAAAAAATTGTGCCGGGAATGCTCATGGGTGCTCTCGCGTTTGGTCATCTGCCGGTAATATTTGTACCGGGTGGTCCGATGCCATCGGGCGTGCCCAACAAAGAGAAGGCGCGCATTCGTCAGTTATTTGCTGAGGGTAAGGTGGGACGTGTGGCCCTGCTTGAATCCGAGGCGGCAAGTTATCATGCCGCTGGCACCTGTACATTTTTCGGTACCGCGAATAGTAATCAAATGCTGATGGAAGTGATGGGACTGCATTTGCCCGGATCCGCCTTCGTTCCGCTCAACTCACCGCTACGCGACGCGCTAACCGCGGGCGCGGCAAAACGCGCCGCGAGTATCACTGCACTGGGGAATGAATATTTACCGCTCGCCAAGATGCTGGACGAGCGAGCCTTGGTGAATGGAATGGTGGGTTTACTGTCGACCGGCGGTTCGGCCAATCATACTTTGCATTTGGTCGCCATGGCACGTTGTGCGGGGGTGCGCATTAATTGGGATGATTTTAGTGAATTATCAGCGGTGGTACCGCTACTCGCGCGCATCTATCCCAACGGCAGTGCCGATATCAATCGCTTTCAAGCGGCGGGTGGCATGGCATTTCTGATTCGAGAACTCTTGGAGGGCGGATTGCTGCACGAGGCGGTTCTCACCGTGATGGGTCCTGGACTACGAGCGTATGCCACGGAGCCGTGGTTGAACGCGGGGGAGTTGGATTGGCGTGCGGCACCCGCACAGAGTGGTGATCTTAGCGTATTGCGGCCATTGCGAGATCCTTTCAGCAATTCTAGGGGCATGAAACTGATGAGCGGCAACCTCGGTCGTGCGGTCATAAAGACTTCGGCAATGGAAGATGATCATTTTGTAATTGAAGCGCCCGCCAAGGTGTTTAATGATCAAGAAGAAATTATTGAAGCTTTTAAGGCCGGCAAACTGCAAAGCGATTTTGTAGCGGTGGTGCGTTTTCAGGGTCCGCGCGCCAATGGTATGCCGGAGTTATATCAACTCACTCCGTCGCTGATGTCTCTGCAATCGCAGGGTTTTAAATTCGCTATTGTGACGGATGGCCGGATGTCGGGGGCATCCGGCCGGGTTCCAGCGGCGATCCATGTGACACCGGAGTGTGTCAACGGGGGACCCTTAGGCGGGGTGCGTGACGGTGATTTGATTCGTCTGGATTGTCATGCGGGGGTGCTGGAGGCGTTAGTGCCGGAGGCCGAGTGGCGCCTGCGCGAGCTGCCAAGCTTGCAACATTTCAATAATGAACAGGGCGCTGGCCGAGAACTATTTGCGACTTTACGCCGAGCTGCCGGCGATGCCGAGGCGGGCGCGATGTCTTTAATGTAGGGGCGCTGTCCTCAATGAACAGGAGTAATCGTGAATATCCGTGAAATTGTCGACCTGGCGCCGGTCATACCGGTGCTGACGATTAATAAAATTGAGCATGCGGTGCCGGTGGCCCGCGCCTTGACGGCCGGTGGTCTTCGAGTGCTTGAAATTACTTTACGCACCCCGGTGGCGCTCGCGGCGATTGCGGCCATGCGCAAGGCGGTGCCTGAAGCTATTGTGGGGGTGGGTACACTCACGCGTGCGCTGGATTTCGCCTCTGCTGATCGGGCGGGAGCGCAGTTCGGTGTCACGCCGGGCCTTACACCCGAATTGGCGGCGGCGTCTCGGGGCTCGCGATTTCCTTTGCTGCCGGGAATCATGACGCCTACCGAGTCAATCGCAGCCCGTCTCGCGGGTTTTCAGGTACTAAAATTATTTCCCGCGCAGCAGGCGGGTGGTGTCGGCATGCTTAAGGCGCTAATTGCTCCTTTTCCGGATGTGATGTTTTGCCCAACGGGGGGAATTTTCTATGCGAACGCGCCGGAATTTCTGGAACTCCCCAATGTCGTGTGTGTCGGCGGCTCATGGTTTACTCCGCAAGCCTTACTCGATACGGCGGCAGGATTGCGTCCATGAATTCCGCGACTTGGATCGGCATTGCCGTGGCCGCAGCGGGCTGGGTTGCCACCGCGCTGATACTGGGTGCTTACTGGTTATTGTCGATCGGTAAAATCGATCAGCGTTCGACGGTCTATCAGTGGATGAATATCATCGGTGCGTTGGGCTTTGTGATTAACTGCACGTGGAATCACGCGCTACCCTCGGTGGCACTGAATGTTGTATGGATGTTGATCGGTATCTATTCGTTGGCGCGCAACCGGCGGCGCAATTATTTGAGTTCAGAAAATTCCTGAAAGACTGTTTCGATCGGGATAGCGAAACCGATTCCCTGTGCTCCAGCTAATACCATGGTGTTGATACCCACCACTTGACTGTTCTCTGTGATCAAAGGTCCGCCGCTGTTGCCGTGATTGATCGGTGCGTCGGTTTGTAGGACTCTTTGGTCATTCAGATTTTGTTGACCAGAAAAGACTCCTGCCGTCACACTATCTGTTAGACCTAAAGGATTGCCGATGGTAAATAGTCGCTCTCCAAGTTTGAGGGCCATAGAGTTGCCGGTTGAAATATAGGGGCAGTGGTCTGCGGGCAGACGGACGAGCGCCAGATCAGTATTGGTTGAAATTTCGGCATGCAGGCCTTCAAATACTGTTCCATCGACCAGGGTCACGGAAAACCCCTCACGTCCCGAGCTTTCAACTTTATCGCTGATGGTCTGCCGTGTGTTCGACAATTCAGCGAGCTTCGTCTGCATTAATTTTATGTGCGCGGCTAGTTCAACAATGTCCATATTGTGGCCGGGTTGACTGGTCCATTCACTTCGTAGCCGCTGCGCGTTAGCGATCGAGACTTGTAGGTGCTGCTGGGCGTTAACGATTCGAGATTGGACTTGAGGGTCTATTACCATATTGGCAACTCGCGTGCCGTTGGTATCGACGACGTGGCGATTAGTAATCACACGGCATTGCGAGTCAAGGATGAAACCGCTACCTGAACCCCAACCGGTTTTGATAAGTACGGTAGCATTTCGGGCGGCTTCGATCGCGTTGCGGGGTGGTGAAGCCTTGGCGATCTGGGCCGCGAGCCCCAAGAGCGGCTCAGCGGGGGAGGTCAGCTTGTTGGGGGTGGCTTCGGCCGAGGTGACCTGCGCAGCACTAAGCTGAGTAGCATTAGGTTGAGTGTCAATGCCGGGATAACGGTTGGAGTGGGTCTGCGGGGTGTGTCCGCGCATTACAAACATAACGGTGACCGCACTGATTGCGGCTGTCAAAGCGATGGCTCCAAGCCCTATGCGCTGGCCGGTCGATGGTGAAGGTACTTGCTGCGCATGAAATTTGGCAAAATAAATACCACAGGATTCACATTTGACAGTGTCCAGTTGCCTATGGCCACACTTTGGGCATTCCATGCGTCAACTTATATCAACTAAGCGTGTGGCGTACATCTGATTGGGTCTCAGTTGAGCAACGCGACGGCTAGCGCCGCGCACTGCTGTTCTACCGCATGCCATTCATTCCATGGCTTTATGATGCCCTTGTACTCAGCCAAATTCACTTCCGTAAGATCATACGGATCAGGTGAAGTTAGGCTGACCACCACCGGCGTAAGCATATCGCCACCCTCACCGGCGAATTCCGCATAGAGTTTGTTCATCGGTTCGAGCGCAGCCGCACTCTTTTTCAGCCCCAGATAATAAGACAGTGCTGCCACGTCAAGGTAGTCGCGCGTCGCGTTGCGATCGACGATTAAGAATGCCTTTATGCGTAACAATTCTTCCACTGTGGGAACCGTTAAGTGCGGACCCCCGGACAGGATCACTACAATAGTGTCAAGCGGTGCTGAGCGTCGTTGATTGCGTAGACCTGCGTCAATGTGATCGACCCTGCCTAGTACCAACTTATCCTTGATTCGGCGATTAGTCCGCCAACCCACTATGGATTCCAATTCGCGAGTTTGTCTCGTTCGGTGATGCCTTGCTTTTTCACTTAGACTTAATTCCTTTGCGCGGCGCTCGCAAAAGCCTTAGCAACAGTGCTGCGAATGCCCGTGCCTTGCAATCGTGCTTTGCTGAGGCGGTGGTAACCCTGCGAACGCGATCAGCGATCCGCATGCTCTTGTCTGCCCGCATTGCACCAATCAGCTAGCGCCAGGCTTCAACGTTTCCGCGGGTGACAATATCGTCTATAGCGGCGTGGCTCAATTCGCGACTAGCCGCCTCGGTCAAATGCCGATGCAGCATAATAGGTGCTTCTAGTTGATGAGGGCGAATATCGATCGTCAAATCGACCACCGAACATATTCGCGCAACACGAGTAAGGCCAAGTTCTGTTAGTTTGCCGGACTCAAGTGCTGCAAGAGCAGAGCGCCCTACGGAGGCGCGGGTTGCAAGTGCCGATAGAGTAAGTCCTTTGGCACGGCGCCGATCAGCGATCAAGCGACCGATATGCTGTAGTGTCATAAGTCCAATATATAAGACACCGAGTCCCATCTGGTGGAAAAAAATAGATTTCTGAAGTTGAGTTGTGGCCGATGACAAGCGACTGGCGAGCCGCTTAGCGCACCGCGCCAGCCGCTCGATACTACACCGTTTTGGGCGTAGATCCACGCGTGCGCATAATTTTGCGCTATTTATGGAATTGGGTTATATATTTTTTGTCGGCATTTTTATTGATCCAAGTCGGCCGAGGGTACCCCAATGTATATCTACGCAGAGACTTCCCCGTTTTCCGGCAAAAAAGGCAGCGCATTTCTGGCGGTTATTATGTTCCATATCGTGATTGGCTACGGTTTTTACACCGGCCTTAAAAGTGGCTTTATAGGACACGTGGTCGATGACCTCACCATCAAGACGATTCCGATGACGATGCCTATCGATAAAATTGAAATTCCGAGAGTTAAACCAAATATTGAATTTAGAAAGCTCGACGTGTTGCGGCCAGAAGTGCCACCAGCCCCAACGGACGAGGGTGAACGACTATTTACGCGTGAATCAAAAGAAATGATACCCCTGGGGCCGGTGAACCCGGAGACACCCGTGGCACATTCAGTGACGATTGAGGCGGCGATGGATCCGCGTCATCCCTTGCTCATCGGCGACGAATATTATCCGGATTCTGCGAAACGAAATGGTGAAGAAGGGCGATGTATCGTGCAAATGACGGTGGCGGCCGATGGCAGGATCACTGATTCCGCGATTCAAACTTCGTCAGGCGTTGCAAGTTTAGATAGGGCTTGTCTTAAAAGTGTGCGAGGGCAGCACATGTTGCCCGCGACCGTGGATGGCAAGCCGATAGAGAGAGTGACAGCGATACCGATTCGATGGAGGATTGTGAATAAGTAGCGCACTGTATAAGGAAGGGCTGTGCAATCTATACTTAAAGCATTGGGGGTAACCATTTGGGGATTGGTCGGGTTCGGCTTAGTGATAGTGCTTGTAGTGGTTGGATACCGGACTGCACTTAATCATCGGATCGTTGAAAATTCTGTAGTAGATCGACGCAAGATCGACTCAGGTGCGGGTGCGCAATCGAATGTGCCTAGTGGGAGCCCGGCCGATTTGCATATCCACGAAGAAGATATGATTCGCTTGTCACTACTGCTGTCCGCTAGCCAGCACCAATACGAGCTAGCGCAAGAATATGGCACCAAACTATATGATAGCGGGACAGCCACTCCCGATGATCTTTTGCTTATCGCTCAGACCTATTACTCGATCAGAGATTGCGAAAAGGTAGGCTTATGGATTGATCGGGCTAGTAGAGCGTTTCACGCTGCTGCGCGTGATCCCGATAGGGCTTTGAATACAATGAAAGACGATTGCGCAGCAGAAATTAATAAACGTCCTGTAACTAGCGGTATGGGGGAATACGAGCGAATGGAACGGCTCCTGAAGTCGCTCAAGGAACGTGCCGAAACCGATAGGAAGAATTTGCCGGAATTTGAACTAAAGGCGGAAAGTAGTAAATTGGGCGAGCTCGACGTGAAGCTGGGTGAAGTGTATTTTGGGTTTGGGGATTACCAGTCGGCAATCATCGCAATACAGCGTGGATTGAAAAAAGGTCAAGTAACCCACTTAGACGACGCATACGTATACCTTGGATTGTCGGAACAAGCTGTCAATGAACGTCACGAGGCGCGAGCCGCATTTGCGCGGTTGAAGGATGTTCCGAATATCAATCCACGGGTGCTTAAGCTATGGGAGCTATACGCGGAGACTCGATTTTAGCGACTTCTCAGCGCGCACGGCGTTATCTGCAGAATGAGTCGGCGCGGAAATTGCTAGGATAACTCGGCAGCGGGCGGCTACTATTTTGATGATGACAGCGCCTCCAGGCGTTTGCGGCACGCGTGGCCGTTCGGAGTTAGGTTTGGCTTAGCTGGGCAATTCCGATCGTCCGCCCTGTGGCTGGTTTTCCAATCTCTTTGACACTATTCCTGCGCACCCTAACTGCATGTATGCCAGGATGCCTTTTTGCGCAGGACATTTCATACTCCTCATCCCGTAGGTCGTGACTTACCTTAAGTGGTGACTTACTTGTTACTGCGATATTGGCAGGCGTTGTATATTGATTCAAAGTTTCACTCGAATGAAATAGGCTATAAATATGGTGTCTAAATATCAGGATTATGCGCTTTCGATGGCGTTGCTTTTTCTGTTAGCAGGGGAAACGCCAGCCGCCGTGACCCAAACTTTAGCAACCACAATTCCAATGACCGCGCCGCCTGAATACCGCAGTAAGGACGGCGAGTTGTTCGTCACCATGGAGGCACGTGCAACGTCGGTTGCTATTGGCGGCGTCGTGGTGAGTGGCATCACCTACAATGGAGTGTATGCGGGTCCCGTATTACGTCTGAAGCCGGG
>JAYUFB010000006.1:0-2866 GCA_043738945.1 Gammaproteobacteria bacterium | reverse complement strand
AAAAGCTACGTGAAAAGATTGAACAACAACTCCTGCTCATCAAGCGCACCCCGGATCTCGTTCGCTCATTCTTTCGTGCCCCTGCTGTCGCCTATATTGGCGACTGCTGAGTAACACTTTGATGAACGCCGTGCGGCGCTTGATGCAAATCTGCCAACAATTCCCGGGAAACCACCCGGCGCTGGCTACCGTCGCGTGACTGGCCAGTATTTACAATCAGCTATTTAGTGTCCCCCCAAAAGATAATGACGGATCAGGAAATTCCGCTTAAAGCGAACGTCCGATCCAAGCATCGGAGCGCATTAGCGAAGTTATATTACTCGAGAATCGCCATTGACGCCGACGCACGCGCCTACCGACACCCCCTGGAATCGCGTACCGACATGTAGTGGATTACGCCTATTCCGGGGCCTCGCGAACCGACGACGAGCGGTTGCTACCGCTGTGCGCGATCATAGATCGCTTTCACAATTTGGTAACACGAGCAAGCCGACTTCTTAAGCCCTTTGACGTCCAGTATCTTAATTTTGCCGCGGTTATATTCGATTACTTTGCGTCCCTTGAGTGCGCTCGCGGCCGCCGTGACGCCCTCACGCCGCAACCCAAGCATATGCGCCAGAAACTCGTGGGTGAGGGGAAACGCGTCCGCGCCCACTCGATCGCGGGTCATCAGGAGCCAGCGCGCCAAACGGGCCTCCGCATTATGAAACCGATTGCAGGCAGCCGTTTGTGAGATTTGCGCCATCAACGCGTAGGTGTATCGGTAGAGCCCCTCCTGCAAGGCCCGATTGCGATCGAACTCACGACGAAAGGGTGCCGCAGCCATGCGCAAGGCATTGCCGCCCCCCTGCACAATGGCCCGGCCACCCGAGATACCAACGCCAAGGATAAAAGGCATTCCGGCCATGCCTTCATTGCCGACCATGCCGACCTCCAGCGTCTGACGTTTGTCGACTGCGGTGAGTAAAGAAATAAGACAGTCGATGGGAAAATAAACATGCCGGATTGCCGTTGCGGGCTCGTAGAGTATTTGCCCGAAGGTAAGCGTGACCGGCTCGAGTTGCTTCTTCAGCCGCCGGTACTCACGTGGCGGAATGCGTGCTAACACGCTATTGGTAATTCGTTGTCCGTCTGTCATTCGTATGGCCTCGCGTAATTGATCGAGCATTCTCGAAAATCTACTTCGTCGAAGAATCCGAGTGCGCCAATAACGCTGCAACGATTGAGTGGCATCACTCGGTTCCAGACGCGCTTGAATAATGGGTGCGCGCGATGATCTTGTATATGCGCTGCCGTACTTAGCAGATATTTTCTTGGCTCGCGTGCCGCATCGGGCTTCAGACCGAGGTGTTAACGGTTGCTGAGCGTTTTTTGTGCTCGGATTTCCGTTTGCATCGAGATTTTTCACCTCGTTCTGAAGCGGACGGGGCCGTAGCGCGACCTTGCCGCTCACGCACCAATCAACGATGTTTCGGTCCTAATGGGATTAAGCGGCTGAGCGACGTACGAGTCGCGGCGCGCCATGAAGTTATAGGAACGGCCGGGCCTGGTCGGCAGGCCGCTGCATTATTATTGGCCCCGCGCATTGCGATGAAACGGACGGTTCGACTTAATTACTACACTGCTCGTCGCGGTCCAGATGGCGTGGCGTGTGACCCATCGATCGGAACCGTTGCCCGCCAGTGTTCCCCTATAGCAAGCCAGACTGGCACATGGAGCGCTCCGACTAAGCCGCGACCAAGAAAATTTCCCTGCATCCCCGCACCCAGCGCGTGCCAATCCGCAATTTGCACGGAAATCGCGAGAACTCTCCAGCGCCTATAGGTTAGTTGATTCGCAGCGGATGTTGGTGACTACGTTTCGGCGCACGAGTTCGTGTTCACCCACGGCCGCACTTGTTTGGTCTACCGGATGCCCGTCCGCCTGATTATCCACGTTGCCGAGGAGTGTGCATCTCGAGGATGGCGCGGTCTATGTGTGGTGGCGAACAGAGTGAGATCTCTGCTCATTAGACAATTCCGCATGACTATTGACAGGCGCACACCAGTAACGCCGCATTGATGCGCCGTTTCCTGGATGGTAAGAGGCGCGGGCCAACCCAGGTGCATTTCTCATTGTCATCGCGATGACGAGCCGAACATGAAATCCACACAGGAAATTCCGTGATGTTCAATCACCAGAGACCCCCTTTTTACAACGGCGGCCTGGGCTCGAAGCGGCGGTTAAATATCATGAATTTATCGTCATCGGAGGCTGCATGTTCGTTAATGGCCTAGGTACATCAAATCCAGCCCACCGATACAGCAAAGCCGACTGCTGGGAAGCCTTTGAGAAATCAGACTGGTTCCTGAAGCTGGACCATCGTGCGCATATGATCGCGAAGGCAGTCTTGACGAAAGACAATGGCATCGCGTTTCGGTCACTCGCAGTTGAATCGCTGAGGGAGGTGTTCACCATCGACCCCGATACGCTGCATGCTCGCTTCCTCGCCAACGCGCCGGTGCTCGGCTCCGCGGCGGGCCAAGCGGCGCTACAGGAGGCCAACGTGGTAGCGCATGACATCGACGGGCTCGTGGTCAGCACTTGCACTGGCTATCTGTGTCCAGGATTGACGAGTTACGTTATCGAACGTCTCGGACTGCGCACTGACGTTTTGGCATTCGACCTGGTCGGACAGGGTTGTGCGGCCGCGTTACCGAATTGGCGGCTTGCCGCCGCTTTACTAGCTGCGGATTCCTGTGATCACGTGCTGTCGATCTGTGTTGAAGTCAGCAGCGCGGCGATGTATTTGGACAATGATCCGGGCGTACTGATCAGCGCGTGCCTGTTTGGCGATGGCGCGGGAGCAGCCGTGTTGTCGAAACAT
>JAYUFB010000005.1:0-50839 GCA_043738945.1 Gammaproteobacteria bacterium | reverse complement strand
CCAAGCCTCGAGCAGTCGGCATATCCCATTGCGGCGGCAGTCCGGCATGTAGTAATGCAATACCCAATGCGGGATCTTCGTGTAACACTGGGCGGCTTATCAGCCAGTCCAGCAAGGAAGTTCGATCCGGCGCGGTTAAAATACTCTCTAAAGTGTCTCCGCGACGTATCTTTGCCCCTGCCAATGCGACGGCCAAGAGATGCAAATCATGATTGCCCAAGGTAACCGTTGCGCGATCGCCTAAGGCTCGCACTCTGCGCAGTACCTGGAGCGAATGCGGGCCGCGATTGACGAGATCGCCTACAAACCACAGTTGGTCACGGTGTGACTGAAAATCAAGTTTCTCGAGTAGCGCTGCGAGTTCATTGTCGCAACCTTGTACATCACCGATTGCATACAGCGCCATACGAAACCTTAGTGTAGAACTCCGGGAATCGACAAGCGAAAGGGTGCGATAGGGGCATCAAATCTTCTGCCATCATCCGCTACCATCTGGTAGCTACCTTGCATAGTACCGACTGGCGTTTCCAATACCGCTCCGCTGGAGTAGCGAAATTCTTGACCCGGTTTTAAATAAGGTTGCTCGCCTACGACGCCATCGCCGCGGACTTCCTTAACATTGCCATTTGAATCCGTAATGATCCAATGTCGCGTGAGTAGACGTGCCGGTGCTTGGCCTTCGTTGCGAATAGTAATGGTGTACGCAAACACGAAGCGCTTATCTTGGGGGTCTGATTGCACTTCGAGATAGGCGGTTACCACCTCGACGCGGATATTGGAATGGTTAGCTTGGCGGGTCATAGGGAAAGATCACTGTAGTAAGCCGCAAGCTTACCAAATTGGCGAGGTTCTAGCGCTTCCGGGCGAAGTGTGGGATCAATTCCACAGCTTTCTATCTGTGGCGGTGACAATAGTCCTCTAAGCCCGTTGCGTAGTGTTTTGCGGCGGTGGCAGAAGGCTGCGGTCACCAGGGTGCGCAGTACCCCGTCGCGACCGATGTCAAATCGTGGTTTGACACTAGGGGTCAGCCGCACAATCGCTGACCAGACCTTAGGCGGTGGTTTGAAGGCGCCCGGCCCCACATCAAACAGGTGTTCTACCTGCGTATAGGCGGCAAGCATCACGGTAAGACGTCCGTAGTCCTTGCCTCCCGGACTTGCCGCCATTCGTTCTACCACTTCTTTTTGCAGCATGAAATGCATGTCGATAATCGCATCCCGTTGCGCTAATAGGTGAAACATTAGGGGTGTTGAAATGTTGTAGGGTAGATTGCCGACGATACGCAGTGCTGCCCCGCCTCCACGTAGGGCTGAAAAATCGGTATCCAATACGTTTTCAACATGCATATGCAGACCTTTTGAGGCGCGCGGATCGTTTTTCATGTCCGCCGCGAGATCGCGATCGATTTCAATGACATCCAATTGTTTACTGCGATCCAATAGAGCCCAGGTCAGTGCACCACGCCCGGACCCTACCTCGACTATGCGCTCACCTGGACGCGGCGCTACAGTCTCAATGATTCGCCGTATGACCCCCGGGTCGTGTAGAAAATGCTGTCCAAAGCGCTTACGAAGCGGCATGGATTGCGTCGGCGCGGGTCAAATATATGGCAAGCTCTAGTGCTTTTGACAGACTGCTGGGGTCGGCTTTGCCGGTGCGTGCCAAGGACAGCGCCGTGCCGTGATCCACGCTGGTCCGCAGTATTGGCAGTCCCAGCGTAATATTAACCGCTCTTCCAAATCCAAGCGCTTTAAGGACGGGCAGTCCTTGGTCGTGGTACATAGCGACCACCACATCCGCATTGGATAGAAATTTCGGAGTAAATGCCGTGTCGGCGGGTATCGGTCCCGTGAGATTTAACCCTTCGGCCTGTAGCTGACGAATGACGGGCTCGATGACTTCGATTTCCTCGCGTCCTAAATGACCTGATTCCCCCGCGTGAGGATTGAGACCGAGTACAGTAACACGGGGTGAATCAATCGAGTAAAGACGCTGCATATCCATATGCACAATGCGCAGGGTCGCAAGTAGACGTTCACGCGTGATAGCGCTGGGTACATTTTTTAAGGCTAAATGAGTGGTCACCAAGGCAACTCGTAATGCGTCACATTGTAATAGCATCACGGGAAGCGCGGCGCGGGTTCTCGCCGCGAGATACTCTGTATGACCACTAAACTCGAATCCAGCATCTAGCAACACACTCTTTTGCACTGGCGCTGTGACCATCGCCGCAAATTCGCCGTTCATGCAGCCGTCGCAGGCACGGTCTAGCATGGCTATCACATAGGATGCATTGTGCGGATCCAGCCTGCCAGCAATGACCGGTTGTGCCGAAATGTGTAAGACCTTTAAGGTGCCGGCGACGTGCCTAGTAACCGGTTCGCTAGCGTCATAGCGATTGACTTTTAGCCGCGCGCCTAAGGCGAGCGCAGTATTTTTTATCAGCGATTCGTCCGCGGCAACTACAATATCAGCATGCCAATCCCGTTCCGCTAACATAACGCAGGTGTCGGGCCCGATACCCGAGGGTTCGCCCGAAGTAATAACAATTCGTGGAATGTACACTACATTTTTATTTCGACGAAAGCGTCATCGCGCAGTCGGCGTAGCCATAACTCGGTTTCTTCGTCAGCTTTGCTTTCCCGAATGGCGGCAAAAGCGCGTTGACGACGTACATCGTCGGTGCTGTCATAAGTACGAGTGCCGAGCATTTGAACGATATGCCAACCGTAGCGACTTTTGAAGGGTTCACAAATTTCGTGATCTTTAAGGTCGGCAATGGCTTTGTCGAATTCCGGAACAAAAGTCCCGGGGCCGCTCCAGCCTAAGTCGCCACCATCCGGCGCAGATCCTGGATCTTCGGAGTTAGTAGAAGCTATACCGGCAAAATCTTCACCCTTCAAGATTCGCTCGCGCAGTTTGCTGAGTTTTTGCCGGACGGTCTCGTCATCGTCGAGTTCATTCGGTTTCTTTAAGATATGCCGAACATGGATTTGGTTGATGATGACCTGGGCTTCGCCATTACGTCGTTCATTAAGTCGGACGATGTGAAAGCCGCTGGGCGTGCGTGCGGGCGTACTGACTTCCCCTGGTTTCATTTTGGTAACCAGCTCTAAGATAAATTGCGGCAGTTGAGTGCCTTTACGCCAACCCAATTGACCTCCATCTAGAGCTGTTTGACCGTTCGAGTTTGCGATGGCCAGCTGTCCGAAATCCTCGCCCTTGGCGGCGCGTGCTGCAAGGTCAGCCGCTTTGTGTGTGATTTCTTCAATTTGCTGAGGTGTCGCCGCTGACGGCAGTGACAATAAAATATGTGAGACATTAAATTCATCATTAGCCGCAGAATTTTGTTGGCGTGCTAAAGACTGGTCGAGTTCATGCGGCGTGACGTTAATATGTGCGATCACGTCGCGCTGGCGAAGCGTGCTTAAAGTCAATTCCCGCCGCATAGACTCACGATATTGCTTATAGTCGATTCCTTGAGACGCTAAGGTCGTGGGTAGTTGGTCGAAGGGGATCTTATTTCGGCCGGCAATCTCTTGCAGCGCGCTGTTGAGTTGCTCATCCGTGATGGTTAGACCTACTCGTTTGGCATGCTGAGCCTGAATTTCTTGGACAATTAGCCGTTCGAGTACTTGTTGCTTGAGTACACTTTGAGAGGGAAGGTCGACTTTTTGCTCCTGAAGACGCTTGGTGACGGCGTCCATCTGGGCGTCTAATTCGCTTTTCAACACCAACCCGTCGTTTACGATGGCGGCAACCCGGTCGAGTATTTGGCCGTGGACGCCAATATCGCGGGTTTGGGCATTCACGGGGAGAGGTGAAGACAGCGTTAAAATCGCAAAAACAACAACATATTTATGCATAAATGTAAGGTACCTAAATTTAACTAGTCACGGCTCGCATAACCGCGAATCGAGCGCTCTAAGAAGGAGTCACTGGGTCTTTCGACCGCACTTAATCCCGTCAGTTCGAATTGTAATGCATACGAGGTATCGAGTCCGGCGCGATTACCAGCGCCCGTGGCTCGAGTGCTCAAGTAACGGCGCTGGACTACCTGAATGCGCCAGCAACAGCTTTTGTACTCGAAACCCGCTACGCGTTCGATGGTTTGATTGCCCTGCAAGGAATACACCATGCGGCCGACCGAGTTCCAGTGAGAGTTGATAGGCCAGGCGAAAGAGCCATCCCATTGTTTCAACAGCACATTGGGTTGGTACCGATAGCCTAAATTCACCTGTCTTTCGGCGTCTGGATGGTAACGTATCGAAAATTCAGATTTTTCCGTTTTTGAATGGTCTGGATTCCACTGGTAGTCCATATTGACGCTCCAGTTTTTGTAGGCGGTGAGTAAAATTTGTCCGACGACGTCGGAATTGCGGTGTTCGGGAGTCTCGCAGGGCAGGTTTGTACACGGCAATATAACCCGTGGGTCCTGGAAATAACGAATTTGGCCAAGGGTTGCCGATAGGTATTGTTGCCCGCTGTGGTGATCGAATAGACGGGTGGTTACGCCGAGACTTAAGTTGTTGGCATCGCTGACGCGATCGGCTCCTACGTAACGGTTGGTGCGAAATAATTCGGTGAGATTTAAGTCTGGCAATCCGGTATCGAATATCGGTAAGGCGTCTTGATTGCGGTAGGGTATATAGCTATATACGACACGTGGCTCTAGAGTATTGGTACGTTGCCCCTCGGATCCCGCTGCCCGTTCGAATACTAAACCACCGTCTAGGCGAACAAACGGTAGAGCCCGAGTCGGCGCGGAGGGTTTGCCTATTCCCGTGTCGTTCAGATCGTATTGCGTAAAGCGCCAGCCTACGGCGGGTTCAAAGAAATACGCTGCGGCGCGAGTCGACCAGCGTAATTCCGGAGCGAGATCCACGCGTACTCCGCTGGGGCCAATATTGCGCAAGAAG
This sequence comes from Gammaproteobacteria bacterium, assembly GCA_043738945.1. Taxonomy (GTDB): domain Bacteria; phylum Pseudomonadota; class Gammaproteobacteria; order Steroidobacterales; family Steroidobacteraceae; genus Bog-1198. The sequence goes on along the minus strand of JAYUFB010000005.1, from coordinate 45,920 downwards.
TTAATGGCCTCGCTGTTGAGTGCAAATTCAAAGTGATGCAGCAGAGGCCAAATACCCTGGGCTTGGATGCCAGGCACACGCGCGTAAGGACGGTCATTGGCCAGAATTGATGTGTCAATGGTTTGAAAATTTTGGAGCTGCGCTCTGACTCGCCAGCTATCGTCGTAGTACAGCAAATTAGCGCGCCGTTCGAGATAGGTCACGCTGGTTTGCTCGGAGCCGATCGCAAAGTCTTGAAAATAATTACTGTCGCTGACGCTCGCAATATCCGCATCGAGTCGCAAACCCTGTTTAAAGTCAGTTATTTCGTGTAAGTGTAGGTAGCTTCTTTGGCGCATCGCGAGGGCATCGCTAGGCAGTAAACTGATGTCGATTTGGCCGCTGGAGTTTTTGGTGAGGATGCGTGACTCTGCGTTTAAATACACGCCGCGTGCGGTGAGTATGCCAGGGGTGAGTGTGATGTCGTAATTTGGCGCGAGATTGAAATAATAGGGCGATGATAGTTCATAGCCACTCTTGCCAGAATGACGAAAATTTGGAAATAAAAATCCGGATTTCCGTTCGTTACCCAAGGGGAAAGTAAATATGGGTGTATAGAGGATAGGGATTCCTTTGAAACGCAGAACCATTCCGCGCGCGCGCCCTTGATGCTGTTCAGTATCTAGGGTGATGGAGGACGCTTGAATCATCCAATCCTGGTTGCCCACCGGGCAGCTGGTATACCGTACATCGGTGAGCGCCAGGCTGCCGGGACGAACCGCAAGTGCATGCGCGAAACCCCGGCCATTGCGGTCCAGCAATTGAAATTGAGCCTCGTCGAACCTTGCTGTGCCGCGAGCGTCATAATCCCCCGATACACTGCGCACCCGTACTTTGGGGTCTTCGAAGTCGACGGCTCCCTTGACCGCCATGCGGCCGGTTTTGTCGTAAGAAACGGAGTCGGCGCTGATACTACGAGCGTCCTGACGAATAATGACTCGACCTTGCAATTGGCCACTACCATCATCAGTACCGAGCGTCGCCGCGTCGCTGTCGATGTGTATGCGGTGGTCGTCAGGCGCAATCAATACTGGGGTATGCGGTAGTGGTGTGGGGCACAAATCCCCTGCATTCGCTATTGGGGTTGCGGTTAGGCACAAAATGGCCACAGTGGCTCGAACATCACAGACCATGAATTGGATAGCGCCTTAGGGAAGAGATAAGCCCGCGTATTATAGTCGGTATACTTGTAAGCGCCGCATATGCGGTGTACCGATAATTGATTATGTTGGAAAAGGGATCGACCGATATTCGTCTTCAGGCCTTGAGCCGCTGGGTCTTTGAGGATCTCGGTTTTGCCGGTAGTGAGCTTGCGCCTGCTTCAGCCGATGCGAGCTTCAGGCGTTATTTTCGACTGTCAACTGGTAACGATACCTATATCGTCATGGATGCACCACCCGAGAAAGAAGACTTGCGGTCGTTTGTGCAGATGGCTGGAAGCCTTGCGGATATGGGCTTAAATGTACCCTTGCTGCTGGCTCGCAACTTACCTCAAGGATTGTTGTTGTTGTCAGATTTGGGGTCAACCTCTTATCTCAGTGTGATTAACGCTAGTAACGCGGATCACCTGTATGCGGATGCTTTCGCGGCCCTCATAACCCTGCAAACAGCGGGCGCTGGGGCTGAGAATCTATTGCCAAGCTATGATGCGGCATTGCTGGGGCGCGAAATGGATCTCATGCCCGAATGGTTTTTGGGCGAGTATTTAGAGCTTAAACTAAATACTGCGGAGCGTTCCCTGCTTAAGGCCTTATTCGAGCAGCTGACGCAAGTGGCTCTAGAGCAGCCGCGTGGTTTTGTACACCGAGACTATCATTCGAGAAATCTGATGGTTTGCGCCGAGCAAAATCCTGGCATTTTGGATTTTCAAGACGCGGTTTGGGGGCCAATTACTTACGATCTCGTGTCGCTCCTTAAGGATTGTTACATTGAGTGGCCCGCAGCAAGGGTGCGCAATTGGGTCTTAGAGTTTCGTCAGTGTTTGTTGGCGCACGGCCTGGCCGCGGGTACCAGCGATGCGGAATTTATTCGCTGGTTCGATCTGATGGGACTACAACGCCATCTTAAAGTTCTGGGGATTTTCGCACGACTTTTTTATAGAGACGGTAAATCGCAGTATCTAAAGGATTTGCCTCTGGTATTTCGCTATGTTCAAAACGTAATTATAAAGTATCCGCAAACCATTGAATTCTCTGGATTTTTTAATGAAACTTTAGTACCTGCGTTTGCCCGTGCTCAGGCTCGTAATGCGTACTGACGAGGCCCGTCCGCAAGCCGCTATGATATTGGCCGCAGGTCGTGGTGAGCGCATGCGGCCGCTCACCGATACCATCCCTAAACCTTTGCTGACCGTCCGTGGCAGTCCGCTTATTGAATATCATGTGCGCGCTCTTGCTGCGGCAGGAATTCGGCGCATCGTGGTTAATCTACATTGGTTGGGCGCGCAGATTCGAGAATATCTCGGTGATGGAATGCGCTACGGCGTGGCGATTACCTACAGCGAGGAGTCGCCGCGGGCGCTCGACGCTGGGGGCGGTATATTTCGCGCCTTGCCGGCCTTGCTTCCGGGGCCTTTCATCGTCGTCAACGGCGATGTCTTTTGCGACTTATCCTTGCGTGAACTGCACATCAACGCAGGCTTTGACGCTCATTTAATACTGGTACCCAACCCGCTGCACCATGCCGTCGGGGATTTTGGGCTGCAAAAGGGGTTGGCGGTTGCCGCTGCAGCTGAAAAATATACTTACTCAGGCATCGCTATTTACCGCGCGAACTTCTTTGCTGGTTGTAGCGAGGGAGCCTTCCCTTTGAAACCGCTATTGCTACGCTCAATGGCTGCACAGCGCTGCGCCGCACAAGTCTATGCAGGATTGTGGGCCGATGTGGGCACTCCGGAGCGGCTTTTAAGTTTGAACGCTGGAGTACAATACTAGTATGGCGAAGTCTATTAGTAGCGGCGAGAAATATACGACTGCACAGGGTTTTACCGCCATTAAAGACGGCGTCAAATCGCGTCAACAAACGCCGCCAGCGGGGTCTATGCCGCGTAAACCGGCTTGGTTGCGTGCCTCGCTGCCTTTAGGTGAAGAATATGACTCGGTCAAGCAAATCGTTCGCGAACATCGCTTGAGTACCGTGTGTGAAGAGGCTAAATGTCCAAATATTGGTGAGTGTTGGAATGCCGGTACTGCCACGATTATGTTGATGGGTGCGGTATGCACGCGCGCCTGTCGCTTTTGTGCCGTGGATACGGGTAATCCGCGCGGCTGGTTGGACTTAGAAGAACCCGAAAATGTGGCGCGATCGGTGCAGTTGATGCGGCTGCGCTATGTGGTGCTGACCTCGGTGAATAGGGATGATTTACCCGATGGTGGTGCCGGGCATTATGCCGCAGCCATCTGCGCCATCAAGCGGGTTAATCCTGGTACCGCAGTCGAGGCGTTGACACCGGATTTTCAGGGATTTCTGCCTGACGTGCAAACCGTATTAGATTCAGGTTTAGATGTATTTGCACAAAATGTGGAAACGGTTGAGCGTTTAACTCATCCGGTACGCGATCCCCGTGCCGGCTACGAGCAAACTATCCGCGTGCTGAGAGGCGCGAAGTCTTACCGATCCCAGGTGCTTACCAAGACCAGTCTAATGCTGGGTTTGGGCGAGACCGATACTGAGATTATGCAGACTATGCGCGATCTGCGGGCGGCTGCGGTGGATGTGCTGACCTTGGGGCAATATCTACGACCCACGCCGCACCATCTCGATGTGGCGCGTTTCGTGACGCCACAACAATTTGATGACTATCGCGATCAGGCCTTAAGCTTGGGATTTTTGGAATGTGTAGCAGGTCCGTTAGTAAGATCAAGTTATCGAGCCGAGCAAGCACTGGCGCGCCTAGTTAAATGACGGATAATCCGGTGCTGCGTCATTTAGGGTTAGTTCCGTATGAACCTACCTGGGCGGCTATGGTTAAATTTACCAATGAGCGTGATGATTTGACGCCAGATGAAATTTGGTTTGTCGAACACCCGCCGATATTTACTTTGGGACTTAACGCCAGCCTTAAAGATGTACTGGATCGGGGAAATATCCCGGTGCTAAAAATTGACCGCGGCGGCCAAGTAACTTACCACGCACCGGGTCAGCTGGTAGTGTATCCATTGATTGATTTGCGAAGGCGTACCATGGGAGTGCGAGATTTGGTGGTCGCGCTTGAGAATGCAATTGTTACCTACGTTGCTCAATTGGGTATAACAGCAACAGGATCGCGCACCGCGCCGGGTGTTTATGTCGACGGTGCTAAGCTCGCCAGCATCGGCCTACGAATTCGTCGTGGTGCAAGTTATCACGGGATTTCGCTCAATGTCGCTCTGGACTTAAAGCCTTTCAAGCGGATCAATGTCTGTGGCAAGCAGGGCCAGGCGGTGATTTCTCTAGCGGACCTCTGTGGCCCTATCGACGTGCCTGCGGCGGCCTTTGGTCTTACACCGCACTTGATGCAGGCCTTGGGTTACGGTCTTGCTCAAAGCGCCATCAGTACCGATTTGCAGGCACTCAATTCACGGTAAATGGTATCCATTTGAGCGCGGCTCTCAGCCCGTATCAAGTAAGTGAGCGCAATATAATTACCATCGGCACTGGGACGGGTACGCACTTTTGATTCATCTAGCGAACCCGCATGACGCTCGATTATGGCTTGCGTAATGGCACGTAAGTCTTGCGGTTTACCCATTACCTTGATCGGAATTTCACACGGAAATTCAAGTGTTTCGGCGATTGTCATGTTGCCTGTCTAGAATGATTTAAGCGAACCAAAGGCGGACCGTGTCGATTAGGCGCTGCCACCAGCCACCGGCGCTAACTACTTTTAAGGGATGCAAAGGGACGCTTTGCACCGGCTGCCCGGCAACGATAATGCGCAACTGGCCTACATTCGAATTGAGGCTTAAGGGCGCAATGAGTCGGGGTTGTAACTCAACCGTGGTCTTGATGTCCTTGAATTCGCCACGCGCAAGCGTAAGGTAGAGATCCTCGATTGGGCCGACCTCGATTTTAGAGATTGCGGCCTTCCAGACTTGTGCCGTTGCGACGCTGGATCCACCTTTAACTATGAGTTTAGTATCGTAAAAGGTATAGCCATAGTTAATGAGTGACGTGCTGGCATCTTCACGCGCCTTCATGCTGGTGGAGCCGAGTACTACCGAAACCAATCGCATACCGTCGCGTAAGGCCGAAACAACCAGGCAATAGCCGGCCAAATCGGTATGGCCGGTTTTTAATCCATCGACGCTGGGATCTCTACCGAGTAGTCCATTACGATTCTGTTGTTTGATGCCATTGAATTCAAATTCGCGCACGGAAAACCACGGGTAGTACTGTGGGAATTCGCGAATCATGGTGTTTGCCAGCAAGCTTAAATCGCGCGCTGTACTATAGTGCTGGCGCGAAGGAAGACCTGAACTATTTTCGAAGTGAGTGTCTACCATTTTTAAGCGCTGAGCATTCGAGTTCATGAGCTGCACGAAGGTCTCTTCGCTGCCTGCAACCCGCTCGGCCAACGCGATCGTCGCATCATTGCCCGATTGCACAATCATTCCAAAGATTAAAACCTGCAGCGGCACTGGCTTGCCCAGCTCTATAAAAGTGCGCGATCCTTCCGATCGCCAAGCTTTTTCACTAACCATGACAGGTTCATCGAGTTTAAGTTTGCCGGCGCTAAGCTCCTGAAACACGATGTAAGCGGTCATTAGTTTAGTAAGGCTTGCCGGTTCCATGCGTGCAACCGCATTTTTAGCCGCTAAAACTTTATCGGTACGATAATCCACCAGAATGTAGGCGCGCGCATCTACATTCGGTGCGGTGGGAATGGGTGTTGACGAGTAACTGTAATTTACCCAAAAAAGGCTTAAGGCCGTAATGAAAAGCAGGGGGCGGAGCATAGCTAAAGGGTACCTTGCTAAAAGTACGTTAGTCTACCGACGATTAGGTCATAGCAATAGGGTTACGCAAGGCAGATATTAGTTTGGGGCTAGACGTGCATCGTTAATGCCGGCGTGTTCGAGCGCCGCAACAATGCGGTCGAATTCGCTAACGTCGGATACTGGCCCGATTCGCACTCGATACAATTGACGTCCATGCTCAGGCGTGCGCACCAGTACTTGGCCGTAACCATCGGTACGCAGTCTTTGGGCTAATTTCTCGGCGTTGGCTAGATCAGAAAACGCACCGGCCTGTACAAATAGGCTCGAATGATTGACCAACGGCGTAGGGTTAAGGGTCGGCTGGGCTGAATCGAGGACGCGCACCTCTACCATGGCTGTGCCAGCCAGCAGCATGTCGAGTTTGGCGGCGGCCGTGTAGGATAAATCGATGAGGCGATTGCCGACAAACGGACCGCGGTCATTGACCCGTACTACGATGCTACGACTATTTTGCAAGTTAGTAACGCGCACGTACGCTGGTAGGGGAAGAGTTTTGTGCGCGGCAGTCATACCGTACATATCGTAGCGTTCGCCGCTTGACGTGCGCTCTGCGTGAAATCCAGGCCCATACCACGAAGCGACACCCTGTTCAACATAGCCATTGCTGGTTGAAAGCACGTAGTAGCGCTTGCCGTACACCTCGTAAAATAAAGGATTGCCGTCGTGCGAGCGCGCTTCCCAACGCGGTACGGCATCTGGAATATTTTGGATCGTCGCCGCCGAGCGAGGGGTCGATGCGGCAGGGGGTGCGGCGGGTGGCGGGGCAGGTAGCCTAGTCGCCGGTGGGGGCAATTCTTGAGGCGCGGGTAAGCTATGGCAGGCGACAAGGCTAAGGCTGATTGCGATCGCAAGGGCAGTTCTTATTCGGCACGCCATCACGGGCCGATCTCCGCTTGCAGTAGCGGTGCGACCCGTTGCTTGATGGTATTGGCCAATTCAAATACTGCCATGGCATACAAAGCGCTGTGGTTGTAACGGGTAATCGTGTAGAAATTTTGGTATCCAACACGCCAGCGAATAGTGTCGGCCTCATCTGCCGCAATGAGCATCGCTGGCGCCTCGGCAGGAAGGTTAGTATCGAATGTGACGCCCAGAGCTTTAAGATCGCCAATAGTTTGCGTGAATGCCAATTGCCGTCCGTCCAACTCGCCTGGTTTATATAAATTTAAACTAGCTTCGGAAAGCACGGGTTGTCCCGATATCCAGCCGTGCTCTTTAAAATAATTGCCCACGCTTGCAAACACATCAGGCCAATTTTTCCACAGATCAATGTGGCCGTCGGTCATAGCATCGACGCTAAATTTTCGGTAATTAGAGGGCATAAACTGCGGTGCACCCATAGCACCCGCATAGCTGCCCAAGGCGGTTCTCGGATCGATCAGCGTTTCTCGTGTTAACAAAAGAAACTGCTCAAGCTCGTCTAAAAAGAACTTAGATCTAGCGGGATAATCGAAACCTAAGGTGGCGAGCGCGTCGAGAACCCGGAAATTACCCATTAATCGACCGTAGAAAGTTTCCACCCCTAGAATTGCTACAATGTATTCCGGCGCTACTCCGGTGCGAAGACTTGCGTCGTTAAGTTCCTTAACGTGAGCGATCCAGAATTCACGGCCTGCTGCGATACGTTTTTCCGTCAAAAAAATACTGCGGTATTCGTGCCAAGGTTTGGCTTTTTCGGCGGGTCGATCCATAGCGGCGATGATCATGGGCTGCGAGTTGGCGTTTTTTAGCAAGTGACGTAGTTCAGACTTATCGAATCCATACTTCTCGTGCATATGTTCGATAAATTGCGACACTTCAGCGCGATGGGTATCAAAGGCCGTCGCCGGGCTAGTCGAGAGTGCTGTCAGCAGCATAAGAACGGTTATGAACGAATATCTTGCGTACATCATTTTTAAGAGCCCACTAATTTGCGGTGGGAATGTAGCGACATGAGTATGCCGAAACCTGCCAGCAAAGTGACCATGGAGGTGCCTCCATAGCTAATCATAGGCAGCGGTACGCCGACCACCGGCAGGATTCCGCTGACCATACCGGAGTTGACGAATACATAAACGAAGAAACTTAAGGCTATTGCACCACCGGTTAAACGTGAAAATGTGTCCTGGCCTTGCATGGCAAGGTACAAGGCTCGCCAGATGACAATGCCATACAGAGACAGTACGAACAGTTGACCTAGTAAGCCGAATTCCTCGCCAATGACTGCAAATATAAAATCCGTGGAGCGCTCCGGCAGAAACTCAAGTTGAGCTTGACTACCGTTCATATAGCCTTTTCCGAATACGCCGCCCGAGCCTATCGCTATTTGCGATTGAATGATGTGGTAGCCGGTGCCGAGCCGATCGTTTTCTGGATTTAGAAACGTTAGGACTCGCTGGCGCTGGTACTCGTGGATGTAGTGCCAGCCAGCCCAGGCCGCCCCGCCCAATAGGGGGATAGACAGGAGAATGATTTGGATCTGAAGGCCGGCAAACAGCATTACGATGAGGCCTGAGGCGGCAATTAGTAGTGCGGTGCCGAGGTCGGGTTGAACCACGATCATTGCGGTAGGTATGGCGATTAAGATAGCCATGACTAATAGATCTTTAAGGCTGGGCGGTAGCGGCCGTTCGTGCATGTACCAAGCGCACATCATCGGCACTGCCAATTTCATAATTTCAGAAGGTTGAAAGCGCATGAATCCAATATCGAGCCAGCGCTGAGCGCCTTTGCCGACATGTCCCGAAATATCAACCACAATCAGCAACAGCACGCCGAGAATGTAGGCAATGGGCGCAAATAGTCGTAAATATTGCGGTGTGGCAAGGCGCGCCAGGACTAAAAGCGCGGTCACAGCAATGCCCATATTGGCTAAATGGTGTTCGACCATTTTTATGTTTTGACCCGACGCGCTATAGACCACCAATATGCCAATACATAAGATGATGGCAAGAACACCGGTCAATGGGCCGTCAAGCCCAAGCGCTCGCAGGGTACGCCCGCCCGAGGTGAGCGTGCGACGAGTCCGCGATTGTGCGAATTCACTGGCGATCATGCAGGCGCCTAAGGATACCTACCATGAGCGGCCAGATAAGCGCACCGATAATTGGGGCAAGCCAGCGAGCGAAATTAGTCACCGGATTGCCAGTCGCTCCGTCTACCCAGAATAGGATAAATTGATAGCCAGTTAATAGAGCAAAAATAGTGAGCGATTGAGATAGTACTGAGAATACGCGTAGGCGTAATCTCAAATGAGTGGCCCACGCGGCCGTCAAAGTTAGTGCAAGCGCATGTTGGCCGAGCACCACGCCCTTGATCACATCGAGCGCTACTCCTGCAAAAAAAGCCAGAGTTAAGCCACCTGCCCGCGGCACTTCGATCGACCAATAAAATACTATTAGGACTAAAAAATCCGGACGAAAAGGTTCCAATAATGCAGGCAGAGGCACTATTGCGAGCGCGAGCGCGACTAAGGCTGACAATGCCATTGGCAAGCGGCGCACTCGAATTTCGCGCATCATTTCTGCACTGCTCCATTGGGTGCTTTGAGCGGTAGCGCAAAAGTCGAGGGCTCAGGCTCAGGACTTGGCCAGACAAACATGAGCTCACGGGATCGGTCCAGTGCTGCGGCCGGTTTCACGTCAATGTCGGCCAGTGACTGAGCAGGTTCGCGTTTGATATTCGCAATAGTGCCGACCGGATAGCCGCTGGGGAATCCGCCGCCTAGGCCGGAGGTGACCAGTAGATCACCGGTGCGAACATCGGCGCTGGTGGGTAAGTAGGGAAGTTTGAGCCTACCCACATTGCCGGTGCCCATCGCAATTGTACGCAAGCCATTGCGATTGATTTGTACGGGGATGGCGTGGGCCGCATCGCTGATTAAAATGATTTCGCTAGTCAGCTGGCTCACCCGCGCCACTTGTCCAAAGACACCGCCGGCATCGAGAACCGCTTGGCCCACGAACACGCCGTCTCTGGCTCCCTTATCCATGAGTGCTCGTTCGCGGAATGCATCGAGATCAACATCCATCATATTGCCGATGATAAAACGTGCAGCTACTCCTGTCGTGTTATCACGTAAAACACGCAGTCTTTGAATTTCCGCTTCCAGTGCTTCGTAGCGCTGTAGCCGAAATTGAGCCAAGCGAAGTGCCTGTTCTAATTCGATGTTATGGATTCTTAAAGCGTCGCGAGTGGTTACGCTTTCTCGAAACCAGGCCCAGCCCTCGAATGGACTCGCGACCGCCACCTGGACGGGATAGGCGGCTACCGATAGCACGCGGCGTATCCGTTGCAGATGATCGTAGCGTTTATCGACGATAATTAGGCCGAGCGCTAGCAGCGCGAAAAGCACGCAACGCAGCAATAATCCCGTACGACCGGAGGAGTCGGTGTTACGAAACGCGACCATAGGCTGCTGGTTCCCTAGGCGCTTGCATTACTCCAGTCCGAATATACCAGGACCGTGTTCTTCGGTGAGTTCCAGAATCCGTCCGCCGCCGCGTGCAACGCAGGTGAGCGGATCGTCGGCAATCACCACGGGCAAGCCCGTTTCTTCCATCAGTAGTTTGTCGACGTCGCGTAACAATGCGCCGCCGCCCGTAAGCACGATGCCGCGCTCGGCGACGTCCGCCCCGAGTTCGGGCGGTGTTTGCTCTAGAGCTTGTTTTACCGCGCCTACGATACCCTGGAGTGGTTCTTGAAGGGCTTCCAGGATCTCATTGGAATTGAGGGTAAAACTGCGTGGAACCCCTTCCGAAAGATTTCGACCTTTGACCGAAATTTCGCGTACTTGTTGACCGGGGTAGGCCGAACCGATTTCGAGTTTGATACGTTCTGCGGTGGCCTCGCCGATTAATATACCGTAATTACGTCTTACGTAATTGGTGATTGCTTCATCGAATTTATCGCCGCCGATGCGCACGCTGGCGGCATATACGATGCCGTTTAAAGAAATTACAGCGACTTCAGAGGTGCCGCCGCCGATATCGAGCACCATGGAGCCGCGCGCCTCTTGAACCGGGAGTCCTGCGCCTACCGCTGCTGCCATCGGTTCTGGAACGATGTCTACGCTGCGGGCGCCTGCGCCTTCTGCAGATTCTTTAATGGCCCGACGTTCAACCTGGGTGGAGCCAAACGGTACGCAAACCAATACACGCGGGCTTGGGCTTAAGAAACGATTGCCGTGCACTTTTTTGATGAAAAATTGCAGCATTTTTTCGGTGTAGGTGAAGTCCGCGATGACGCCATCCTTCATGGGTCTTACGGCTGTGATATGCCCCGGGGTACGTCCGAGCATGTTTTTGGCTTCCCTGCCGACTGCCACGATTATTTTGCCGCCGCGGGTGGGTTCATCTTGAACAGCCACCACCGAAGGTTCATTCAGAACAATGCCGCGCTCACGCACGTAAATCAGCGTGTTAGCGGTGCCGAGATCGATTGAGAGGTCATTTGAGAAATAACCTCTAAGGCGTTTGAACATAGGGTATTTTTCGCGGGTGAAGAGGGTGAAAAAAAGTGTTGCTAATGTAACAACCGACACGACTTTCAGCAAGGCAACGTGTATCATCTTTTCAAGCTATGAGCCTAACCCGTCAAGACGTCGAAAAAATAGCGCACCTCGCTCGCCTGTCTATCACCGAACAGCAAATGCCTGCCTACGTCACCAGTCTCTCGAGTATTGTGGATTTTGTCGCAGAATTATCGAGTATCGATACCGGTCAGGTGCTGCCCATGGCGCATCCACTTGAGGGCCAATCTCAGCGTTTACGCGCAGATGAGGTGTCTGAGACCGATCAGCACGTGAAATACCAAGCGAATGCCCCGGAGGTCCAAGCGGGTCTTTACGTGGTACCCCGAGTAATCGAATAAGACTACTTGCATTAAACAAAGGACAGGATTTTGCACGATCTATCTATTGGCGAACTCTTAGCCCGCCTCGCCAAGGGTGAAGTTTCGAGTGTCGAACTGACACAGCATTTCTTAAGCCGAATTGAGCGGCTAAACCCCGCGTTAAATGCGCTGATTACCGTCACCGGGCCGCAGGCGCTGGCTGACGCGGCTGTCGCTGATCGGCGACGGTGCGCTGGGGAGCGGGCTCCAATGCTAGGCATTCCTGTCATTCATAAAGATATTTTTTGTACCGATGGGGTGCGCACCAGTTGCGGATCGCGCATGTTGGATAATTTTATCGCACCCTATGATGCGACCGTGGTAGCGCGCCTTAAAGATGCCGGTGCCATTATGCTGGGCAAGGCCAACATGGATGAGTTCGCTATGGGGTCGTCCAATGAGACTAGTTTTTATGGACCCGTCAAAAACCCCTGGGATACCACTCGAGTACCGGGCGGGTCTTCGGGCGGTTCGGCGGCGGCGGTTGCGGCGCGATTGGCGCCTTTTGCAACCGGTACCGACACCGGCGGTTCTATACGTCAACCGGCGGCCTTAACGGGCGTGACTGGTGTGAAGCCTACCTATGGGCGGGTCTCGCGCTACGGCTTAATTGCATTTGCCTCAAGTCTCGACCAAGCGGGGGTGTTCGCTCGCTCGGCGGCTGATGCGGCTCTTGTGTTGAAGGAGATTGCTGGATTTGACGTTCGGGATTCAACCAGCGTCGATGTGCCAGTTCCCGACTACAGTGCGAGCCTGTCGACGCCGCTCAAGGGGCTGAAAATCGGTTTATTAAAAGAATTTTTTGAAGGGTTAGAGCCGCGCAATGCGGCGTTAATTCAAGATGCCCTTAAGGTATATCGATCAATGGGCGCAACCACCGTCGATGTCAGTTTGCCGAGCTTGCCCTTGTCGGTCCCGACCTATTATGTGGTGGCTCCCGCGGAATGCTCGTCGAACTTATCGCGCTTTGATGGTGTTCGTTTTGGTTATCGTTGTGAAAAACCTAAGGACTTGATGGATTTGTACAAGCGGTCGCGAGGCGAGGGTTTTGGTGCTGAGGTTAAGCGGCGTATCATGACCGGGACCTACGTATTGTCCGCTGGATATTTCGATGCGTATTATTTGAAGGCGCAAAAAATTCGCAGGCTTATTACGGATGAGTTTTTGGCGGCGTTTGCTCAAGTTGACTTGTTAATTGGGCCAACCACGCCGACGCCGGCTTTTCCCATTGGCGCTAAAGTTGATGATCCGTTGACTATGTATTTGAATGATATCTATACGATAGGAGCGAATCTTGCCGGGCTCCCAGGTTTGTCATTGCCCTGCGGGTACGTGGATGAATTGCCGATGGGGTTGCAGTTGGTGGGACCGCATTTCGCGGAAGCGCAGCTATTGAACGCCGCCCATCAGTTCCAGCAAGTCACCGACTGGCATCGCCATGTTGCGCGTGGGTACGAATAATGAGTGAATGGGAAACGGTTATCGGACTCGAGATACATGCTCAGCTCGCAACTCGATCTAAAATTTTCTCCGGTGCGGCGACTGCCTATGGTGCGCCGCCTAATACCCAGGCTAGCCTAGTCGATTTGGCTTACCCCGGCGTGTTGCCGGTACTCAACGCCGAAGTGGTTCGCATGGCGGTGAAGTTCGGCCTGGCAATCGGTGCCGAAGTTGCGCGACGTTCCGTATTCGCGCGCAAGAATTATTTTTACCCCGATTTGCCAAAAGGTTACCAGATTAGCCAGTACGAACTCCCGGTGGTGCAGCGCGGAAAAATACAAGTGATGCTTGAAGATGGGTCACGTAAAACCATCGGTATTACGCGTGCGCATTTAGAGGAGGATGCGGGAAAGTCGCTGCATGAGGGTCTCGCGAATGCTAGTGGAATTGATCTTAATCGCGCTGGTACGCCTCTGTTGGAGATAGTCTCTGAACCCGATATGCGTTCAGCTAAAGAGGCGGTCGCCTACATGAAGAAAATACATACCTTGGTGCGCTATCTAAATATTTGTGATGGCAATATGCAAGAAGGATCCTTTAGGTGTGACGCCAATGTGTCGGTGCGCATTTTGGGCCAAGACAAGTTTGGCACTCGTGCTGAAATCAAGAATTTAAATTCATTCCGTTTTGTTGAAAAAGCGATTCACTATGAAGTTGCACGACAAATTGACCTGTTAGAAAGTGGTGCTAGAGTGCTTCAGGAAACCCGGCTTTATGATTCCGATAAAAACGAGACACGCCCGATGCGCTCTAAGGAAGAGGCTAACGATTATCGATATTTTCCGGATCCTGATCTTTTGCCCATTGAGATTGATGATCGCTATATATTGACTGTAAAGAACACGCTACCAGAGTTGCCCGACGATAAGGCGGCGCGGTTCGCGCGTGATTTTGGTTTGTCGGCTTATGATGCGGGTGTGCTGAGCACGAGTAGAGAGTTAGGCGATTATTTTGAAGCGGTAGTGAGTCCCGCGGGTGTAGCGACCCCCGCTGTTGCGGTGAGTGCCGAATACGCCAAACTTGCCGCTAACTGGGTCATGGGTGAGTTATCCAGTGCACTCAATCGAGAGTCACTAGATATTACTGCCGCACGCGTGACACCCATGGCATTAAATGGCTTGTTAGTGCGCATCGTGGATCAGACCATTTCCGGAAAGATTGCGAAAGATGTATTTGAAGCCATGTGGTCACATGGTCATTCGGCCGATAGCATTATTGCCGCTAAAGGATTAATTCAGATTACCGACGCGAGCACTATTGAAAGCGTAGTCGATAAAGTTATTGCCGCCAATCCAAAGCAATTGGCTGACTATCGAGCCGGTAAGGACAAGTTATTTGGTTTTTTTGTGGGCCAGGTGATGAAAGTGACTGAAGGCAAGGTTAATCCGGGACAGCTCAATGAGCTGTTGAAATCCAAGCTGGCAGGGTCCGAAAGCGGTGGTGGTCAAGGTGCATAACCGCGATTCACTGCGCCGCTTCATGTTTGAGCAATTCCCAATCCGTGGCCACTTGGTGCATCTCGATGCTGCCTGGGTGGCATTGATACAGCATCGGAAATATCCGGCGGCAATTCGAAATTTGTTGGGTGAAGCAGCGGCAGCCTCGTTATTGTTGGGTGCCACGATCAAATTCGAGGGCGCGTTGTCGCTGGAGTTACGCGGTGACGGACCGGTACACCTGTTGCTTGCGCAATGTACCAGTGGCTTGGGTGTTCGGGGTTTGGCGCGTCATAGTGAACAAGTGTTACACGATGAACGTTTCATGCATGAAACTGAAATTGGCGCGCTATTGGGTGCCGGTCGTTTAACAGTAACGCTAGAGACCGAGGATCAAGCGCAGCGATATCAGGGTATCGTCTCGTTAACGGGCAAACGTTTGGCGGATTCATTGCAAGTTTATTTTGAAAACTCAGAGCAAATCCCGACGCGTATATGGTTGCACGCCGATGCCGAGGGTGCTTCGGGTCTATTGTTACAAAGATTACCCGGAGGGTTGCCTGGCCAATTAGCCGCAAGTTCGGAGCCGCTGATTGAGGATGCCTGGAGGCGGGTACAATTACTCGCTGACACCTTAACTCCCGCCGAGCTGGCCACGCTGCCCGATACAGAAATTTTGCATCTCCTTTTTAACGAAGATGATGTGCGCGTCTATGATGAGTCTCCGGTATTTTTTCGATGCCGATGTTCGGCTCAACGGGTGACCGGTATGCTGCAGGGCCTTGGCGAGGTCGAAACTCGTTCTATTTTAGCTGAGCGTGGTACTGTAGACATATGTTGCGATTTTTGTAATCGCGCCTATGTGTTTGACTCGGTAGATGTAGAGAAACTGTTCAATCCGGCTACTTCCTTAGCAAAAGGGCAATCGGTGCACTAGTTTGGTTAGTGCGTAAAAAGTGACGTTTTCTTATAAACATATTCAGATTTAACATATTTTTATCGGAAATGCGCACGGTACACGTACTGTAGTTTTGCCACAATTTTTCATTGGGCATTAGAGTATCTGATAGACCGCTATGAATGATTCCTTCGTACGCACAAAATTCGGTGCGAGTGCTCAGCCTAATGTCGCGCTAGAAGCTCTGGTTGAATCCTTGGTGCGTGGCGAATGTGGCGAGCATGATTTTGTTCGTGATATGGCCATCTTAAGAAAATCCACACCAGAGTGTGATTGGAATGTGCTTGAGCTGCTCGATCAGCGCTGCAAACGCGGTCAAATTTCATCGAGTCAGTTGCGTTCCGTCAAAGCGAAAATTGAACAGTGGGAAGTCGACGATAAAAATTATGGGGTGACCGTCAGGTTAGATTCCACGGTGAGCCTGCCTGTGCCCACCATGATTGAAAGGCTTGTCGCTCAGGTAGCGAAGGCGCCCGTTGAGCCCCCGCTTCCCGCCAACCCCATACAAGGCGGTACGCCGATTGAACGTGTGATAGCTGGCGTGCCGCACAGTCCCGATGGCCGTGTGTTACGCAACAGGTACATTATCGAAAAACTTTTGGGCCGGGGTGGAATGGGTTCGGTGTACAAAGCGATCGATCAATTCCGTGCTGATCTACCCGAAGATAGTCGTCATGTCGCAATTAAAATTCTGCATGAAAAAGTCAGTCAGCGTCCCGAAATATTTTCAGACTTACGGCGTGAATTTTATTGTGCACAAGCTTTATCGCATCCCAATATCGTAAATGTTTATGAGGTTGATCACGATGATGACGTGATATTTTTCACAATGGAATACCTGGAGGGTGAGCTCCTGAGTGGTGTGATTGAACGCATGCAACCCCGACCACTCGCACGCGACCACGCTTGGACAATTATTCGAGATGTAGGTGCAGGTTTGGCGCATGCTCATCTGCACAAGGTTGTACATGGTGACTTAAAGCCTCAAAATGTCATGATTACCAATTTAGGTGAGATTCGAATATTGGATTTCGGTGCGTCCAGTAAATCGTTTCGGTCGCGTGCGGCTGGCGCTACGGTTGAAAAAGTTCACCCGCCGTCTGTCACACCAGCTTACGCAAGTTGTGAATTGTTGGAAGGCCAAGGTACCGACCCGCGTGATGATTTATACGCGTTGGCGTGCCTTGCGTATGAATTGCTAGCGGGGGAACATCCATTTAGGCGTCGTCGTGCGACCGAAGCTCGAGACGTCGGAATGGTGCCGCGTCGACCTTTGGGACTTAATGCCCGGCAATGGAAAACGTTACTGCATGGGTTGCAGTGGTCGCGAGACAATCGATCGATTTCTGTTGAGGATTGGATCGCGGGTCTTGACATTAAACCAGGTCTCGAGCGGCTGCCGGCGCCTCAAGTGCTGGGTACCCGCCACACGCCTGTGTGGGATTTACCCACTGTGCGCTATGCCACCGCATTGGCGATGCTAGTGGCAGTGTTAGCCGTTGGCGTGGCCATTAATCGCAAAGCAGAAAACACACCGCTGCCAGTCAGCAATGTGGCGGTGACGGCCCAGCCGATTGTAAGTCCGGTACCCGCAAAGCCTCTTGCAGCGCCGCTGCCAGAGCGAGCAGTGACTCCCTCGCCCATAGAGGTGCAGACCCCAGAGCTAGTGCGAACTGTTGAAACTACGGTGAAAAGCCCTGTAGCCAAAAGGGTCGCGCCACAGGCCAAAGTAAATATTTTTGTGAGGCCTGCAGTATTATCGAAGCCAATGCCTAAAAAAGCACTGGTGGCGGCCAGCGCGATCAGCACGGTTAGCTTTGCTGCTTCGATATTTCGTGTCACCGGTTCGGGGAAATTCGCCGAGATACGCATAATCCGGTCGAATGCCGCAGCAGCACAGGATAGCTTTGTCTGGTGGACCCAAGCAGGGTCGGCTATACCTGGCGTGGATTTTGTGTTGCAGCCTCGCATGAGACAGTTTTTCTTGAAAGGCAGTCACTCGGCTAAATTGTTTGTAAAAATATTACCGAATCTTGCACGTAAGCACTCGGTTGAGATCATCTTGGGGTTGAGTGAACCGAGTGCGGGTACCAAACTAGGAGTTTTCGCGCACGCCCGCATTGTGATTCCGGCTCGCCGGCAGTAACTTGTTAACCTAGATTAAGCAATGCGGCGTTGCCACCGGTGGCGGTGGTGTTCACGGTGAGTGTTCGTTCATTGGCGAATCGGGTTAAATAATGAGGACCACCCGCCTTGGGTCCTGTACCGGAAAGTCCCGTACCCCCAAACGGTTGTACCCCGACTACCGCGCCGATCATATTGCGGTTGATGTAGGTATTGCCAACGGCCGTATTTTGGAATATTTCGCGCCAAAATGATTCCAGGCGAGTTTGTACGCCAAGCGTTAAGCCAAATTGCGTGTTGCGTATATCTTGTAGTACTTGATGCAGGTCGCAGGACTTGTAGCGCACGACGTGTAAGATGGGACCAAATTCCTCTCGGGTTAATTGTGCGGCGCTATTTAATTCGATCAGGTGTGGTGCAAAGAAACTTCCGTGCGCATGAGTATCATTTAACGCGCACGCTTTGATTACACGGGCCTCCACTCGCATCTTGGCGACATGTGCAGCAAGCATTTGCACGGCATTTGCCGATATGACCGGCCCCACGTCGGTCTCTAGATGCGCGGGGTTGCCAATCACTAATTCGTCCATTGCGCCCACGATCATTTCAATGACAGTGTCAGCGATTTCTTCCTGCAGGAATAATATTCTCAAGGCCGAGCAGCGTTGACCCGCACTCATGAATGCCGAGGTGATCACATCATCGACGATCTGTTCTGGTAACGCCGTAGAGTCAACAATCATGGCGTTCATGCCACCCGTTTCCGCGATGAGCGGGACTATGGCGCCATCGCGGGCGGCCAATAAGCGATTAATAGTGAGCGCTGTTGCAGTTGATCCCGTCATAGCGACGCCGGCAAGGCTTGAATGTGCAAAAGCAACTTCACCAAATAATCGACCCGCTGCGGGCACTAGGTGCAGGACTTGTGGCGGAATTCCTGCTTCGTGTAGTAAATTTATTAAGCGTGCCGCCACTAGCGGCGTGGGTTCAGCGGGTTTTGCTACCACTGAATTACCGGCTGCTAGCGCTGCGGTAATTTGGCCTGCAAAAATAGCGAGCGGAAAATTCCACGGGCTGACGCAAGCGAATACGCCGCGTCCTTGAAGTGATAGTTCGTTAAGCTCGCCTGTGGGTCCTTGCAGGCGGAGTGGAGTTGCAAAATGTTCGCGCGCACGAGTGGCGTAGTAGCGGCAAAAATCGACGGCTTCGCGAACTTCAGCAACAGCATCCGGTAAAGTTTTGCCAGCTTCCCGGACCAGTAGGCTATAAAAATCGCTACGCCGTGCTTCGAGTAGATTCGACGCGTGTTCTAGACAATTGGCCCGGAAGCTACCGCCTCGCGCATTCCAATCAGCTTGTGCGGCGCTCGCGGCGTTAAAAGCCGCCGAAATTTCCGCTGCGGTTGCGTCACGCGAGGTGCCGACACGTTCGCGCCTATCGGCAGGATTAGTCACAGGTTGTTGGGCACCCGGCAACGGGATGCCGCTAATAATGGGTCCCGCCGTAGCCTCGGTCGCCGCCTTGTGGGTTACCGCTTTCGACAGCGCGAGTAGTTCGTCTGGATTGCCAAGATCGACACCGAGTGAGTTGCGACGATCGCCGAAGAGGGCGGTCGGTTTAGACAAACGTGGATGAGCGTAGCTATCCAGTCGCTCGGTGGCTAGCAGCGGATCCCCAACAATTTCGGCGACTGCGATCTCTTCGTCCATGAAACGGTTGACGAAGGATGTGTTGGCCCCATTCTCTAGTAGCCGCCTTACTAAGTAGGCTAGTAAGTCCTTATGTTCCCCGACCGGTGCGTATACTCGAACCGGCGGGAAATTCGCTATTTGTCGTGCAGCTTCTGCGTAAAGGAGTCGGCCCATCCCGTGAAGTCTTTGAAATTCAAAGCTGGCTCCGCGCGGCGCAAGCTCTAAAATTGAGGCAATGGTATGGGCATTATGGGTGGCAAATTGCGGATATATAACGTCGAGATTGCGCAACAGCGTGTCGGCGCACGCGAGATAGGACACATCTGTGGTTGTTTTCCGGGTGTAGACCGGATACTCGATTAATCCACGCTCTTGCGCCGCTTTGATTTCGCTGTCCCAATAGGCACCTTTGACTAAGCGAATACTCATGCGTCGACCGTACTGTCTGGAAATCGCCGCAACCCAATCGATAACGTTTAGGGCGCGCTTGCTATATGCCTGCACGGCTAGGCCAAGCCCTGGCCAGCTCAATGTGCTTTTATCACGGGCTAAGGCGTCAATAATATCTAGCGATAAGTCCAATCGATTAGCTTCCTCGGCATCAATAGTCAATTGAATGCCAAGCTTGGCAGCTCGTCGTACTAAATTCGTAACCACGGGTACTAAGCGCTCCACCACACGATCGTGTTGCAAGAGGAGGTAGCGCGGCTCCAGCGCTGAGAGCTTAATGGAAATACTGGAGGCTTCGTGCGCAGCTCGACCATTCGCCGCGGCCCCAATCACGTCAATGGCATGTTCATAGGATTTTAAATAGCGCTCAGCGTCGTGACGAGTTCGAGCGCCTTCACCCAACATATCAAATGAGCAAAGCGCAACTTCTGGTTCGCGCGCACTACGCGCTAGTGCCTCTTCTATGGTACGTCCAACCACGAATTCGCCACCGATGATTCGCATTGCTCGCCGTACCGCCAGTCTTACCAAAGGCTCGCCCGCTTTACGGGTTAATTTTCGCATCCAACCCGGCGCGTCTGATTTGATCAATGGATCAAGGTCTAGAATGCCGCCTGTTAACATCAAGCCCCAAGTCGAGGCGTTGACGAATAGTGATTCAGATTTGCCGGAATGGGAGGACCAATCGCCGCTAGACAATTGTTCCGCTATAAGGCGATCAGCGGTTACATCGTCAGGAATTCGCAGCAAGGCTTCAGCAATACACATGAGGGCGATGCCCTCTTGATTCGATAAGCCAAATTCTTGTAAGAACGCATCCAGAAAAGGGCGCTCATCGCGACGCGACCGCGCAGCTTCGACTAAAGCCATGGCCACCGCAACCGCGCGATGCCGTGCTCCGCCGGTGAGCTCCAGGCGGTGTAATAGCTGCGTGACCGACGTATCTTCGGCGATTAGGCCGTTGTCGCGAATCACCTGACGCAATGAATCGAGCGTGGTAATGGGATCCACGGGGCGCTACGCGGTTGCTACGGGGTTACGCATGAGCGTGCTTTTCCCGAACAACGACTCCAGCAAATCGACGGCTAAGATCGCGGTTTTATTGCGTACATCCAGAGCTGGATTTAATTCCATAATATCGACCGATGCGACGCTATTAGTGTCCGCAATCATCTCCATAAAAAGCTGAGCTTCACGGTATGACAATCCACCGGAGACCGTGGTTGCGACTGCCGGTGCTATTTCTGGATCAAGACCGTCGACATCAAAACTGACGTGCAAATGGGTATCTGAATCTAAGTCTTTTAGGGCAATCTCCATCACCTTACGCATGCCCATTTCATCGATACTACGCATATCGAATACGTCCAAGCCTTGCTCGTGAACAAAGGCGCGCTCGCCGGGGTCCACGCTGCGGATTCCGATTTGACGCACCCATCCCGGCTTAATCGCAGGAATGCTATGACCAATGTTTAGTAATTCCGGGGGGCCAAATCCGCATAAAACGGCCACCGGCATGCCATGTAAGCTACCGCTTGGGCTTAGTTCGCGAGTATTGAAATCAGCATGTGCGTCTAACCAGAGAATACGTAATTTTTTGGTTTTTAAATGACAATAGCGCGCGATAGCGGCAATCGACCCGATGCTCAAGCTATGATCGCCGCCGAGTAAAATAGGTAGCCGACCCTCATTAAGTTCGCGATATACGATGTTGTGAATTTCGCTGCACCATGCGGTGACCTCGGCTAGATTCCGGTAGCCGTCCACGGCTGAACCGCCTCGATTCGCCGGTCCGCTTATGTTTCCGTGATCAATAACCTTAAGTCCGCGTTGTGTAAGGGCCGAATAAATTCCAGCGACTCGCAGCGCCTCAGGTCCCATGGACGCACCGCGATCGCCCGCTCCGACATCAGTGGGCGCCCCAATGAGGCTGGCCGTAACCGGCATAGAAGCCTTCATAACACGCCGCTCATATTATGCTGTTCATATTAGGGCGCTGTGTTGCGTCGGCGCCTTACGGACTATGGCAGTAGGTTGAGGTTTTTCTGTGCCGGTCAATCCACCCCATAGATTTTTCGGATCATCCAGCAGTGGCACGAGATCAATGAGTGCGCGCCCCACCGATTGTTCGCGATTGAGTTTGTACACATAACGCAGTGCCGAGAAATCATTGAGTGCGAATCCTACTGAATCGAAAATAGTTACCTCGTGTTCAGCCGCGCGTCCCGCCTTGGTGCCACACAGCACGTCCGTTAATTCGATTACGAGCTCAGAGGGCTTGAGTTGTTGAATCTCGCCCTCGATACGCGCCTGAGGTTCGTACTCCACCACTATACGTGCGTCGGATCTACGTAAAATTTCTACATGGAGTTCGGTCTTCCCGGGACAATCGCCACCCACTGCATTCAAATGCATGCCGGGTTCAACCATCTCCGGCGTCAAAATGAGCGCATTACGTTTATCGGCGGTCACGGTCGTAACGATATCTGCGCCTTGTACCGCCTCGGCAGTTGATTTGCTGCATACGATTTTCAGATCGGGAATTTTTAACGCCGACAGATTTCGCAGCAATTTTTCCGTAGCGGCTTTATCGGTATCAAAGAGCCGAACTTCTCTGATGCCGAGCATGCGATGAAACGCCAGGATCTGAAATTCACTTTGCGCGCCATTACCAATCATGGCCATAATATGGCTGTTGGGGCGGGCCATTTTCTGGGCTGCCAAAGCTGAAATAGCCGCGGTTCGCAGCGCGGTGATGTATGTCATCTCCGACAATAACAGGGGATAGCCGGTTGCCACGTCAGCCAGAATGCCAAAAGCCGTAACTGTCAGTAGTCCATCGTGGGTATTCCTAGGATGTCCATTCACATACTTAAATGTATAAAGTTTGGAATCGCTAATGGGCATGAGTTCGATGACGCCTACCGCTGAGTGTGCTGCGTGCCGCGGCGATTTATCGAAGTCATGCCAGCGACGAAAGTCGACTTCAATTTCTCCGGCGAGGGCCGCCATGAATGAAGCAGTACCCACCTGGGATAGAAGTTCCGCGATGCGTGTCGTTCCGACGTAATCAACCATAAATACCTCTCAATCACTAACAGCTAACCGTTTAGGGTATATGATTGCATATACCAAAGGCGACTATCTGGGTTTTACATAATTTCGACCATTTACGCGAGGACGTGTCTAACCGGTAATTTCTATCGCAGCGCGGTGCGCACTATCGATGGCTTTGTGGGCGTAGGCGTCCCAGGCGCTGTCCGCCCCGGCGAAATGAATGCGGCCCACCGGTTTAGCAGCTACTTTGATATATGCAGCATCCTCGGGCGAATCGAACAGGGGGTCAAAGTCATAACTATAGCCGTGCCCCCATCGGTTCACGGTAATCGCCGCAATATCGCGCTCGGCGTTGAAGCCACCCGGACCTAAAATTCGACCCAGTTCATCGCGGGCATGCATCTCGAATTCTTCGAAACTACGACTATAGGCAAGAGCCCGCGCGGCGCGAAAGGCGCTGCGTAAGTCTTTTATGGGACCGTCCGGCCACGGCACATGAATGAGGTGCAGAATCATGGGTTCATCCGGGTTTGTGGGGAAGCGATAATCACCGAGACTTACGGGATAGTCGAGTTTTAAGTGGCTATAGAATCCGGCGGGATTGTTTACGTAGTGCACGCCTTGCTTGACCCAAGAGCGCCAATTGCGAATCGCCACGTTCACATACACTAGCGGCGCTTTGACTTGGGCTGCGACGGCTTTGCGTTGAGCATCTCCCAAATCAGAACATATGTACGGCAGCATTGCGGAATATCCAGAGTAGACTGCGTGTCCGGCACTAATTTTCGTGAGTTTTTCGCCTTGCGAATACAGCAGTTCGACGCCGTGTTGGCCGCGAGTCCGGTTGCCCAATGCGACTACCGTTGATGCTAAGCGCAGCCGAATATTCTGGCCGGACTGATCAAGGCGCGAGTAATCGAACGGCGCAGTGACAATATCTTCCATGCTGTGGCCTGGGGCTACGCTCGGAATAAGTTCGCGTACGAATAGTCGTGCGAGCGATGCGTTTCCATCGGGAAAATGGTAGATATAAGGATCGGTTTCCAGCACTCCGTCTGCAGGGATCTGTAAATTTAGCCCCTGAAACCCTGGCATTTCAACCGCCCACGCGGCGACGGCTGGCACTGCTTCAGTTTTGCATGCGTATAGATCGAGGGTGCGACCTCTGAACATCGCGAGGGACGCATCATCTAGGCCAAAATAAAGCTGCTGGTAGTCGCGATACGATATCTTGGAGAGTATTTGTAGTTTTTGTGCCAGGCTTTTTCCCGGAAAAAAATCGGTAGTGTCGGTAAATAACTTGAGTAATGCGGCTTTTTGCGGCTCGCTGACGGGGCAGTCGGCAATAAAAGCGGCTGCGGTACGACCGTTGTGTCGGTTGGCTGGGACATCGCTAGGTAGGGAGCGTACGGGGTCTCCCGTGACTAAGCGATCAGCTCCATAGACTTCCCGTGGAAAGAACAGCCCTGATGATAGTCCCATGTTGGAATATAGACTTTGATGGAAAGCAGTTTCGAAACGCTGCAGATTGATGCCGATGTCGGCAACACAATCTCGTGCGACACGGGTCCAGCGTCGATTAGGCCCTTCCAATGATTCGCTGCCACCGTAACCTAACAAAAACCTTCCATCGACATTGAATTCATTGCGACGAGCGTGGCCGCCAAAGTCATCATGATTGTCGAGAATTAAAATACGGGCGTTAGGTCTGGCTTTGCGCAGATAGTGCGCGGTTGCGAGTCCGCCAATTCCGGCACCGATGATGACCATGTCATAGTGTTCCGTAGTGGCTTGCCCACTTAAGTCGTAACGCTTGCCGTCGCGAATGCCGTGCGCGATTGCAAAGTCCTTTGGGGTACTACCGCCGTAGCCGGTACGTGCGGGCGGATATGAACTGCTTTCGGTTGCGAATCCTATTCTGGAACCTAGACCGCTTATGATGACGGCACATGCCACGCCATCCATGAAATCTCGTCGAGTTACTTGATTAGTCATGCTATTCCTATTTATTTTGACAAAACCGGCAGAGCGGCAGCCGCGCTGGGCTTTGCTTTGCGATAGTCCTGCCCGACGAAAGCGGCGATGGTTGTTGCAATCTGCGCTTGTGTGACCGTTGGCAGATTGTGACGTTCGCCCAGTGCCGGGGTGTCAGGACCCATCACCGCGATCCAAATATTGCCAGACCCGGGCTGCTCGGTGCCATGATCTTTCCATAGCTCGGGTCCGCTGCCGCGGCCATGATCCGTGGTAATTATAAACGTGGTTTGATCGTGGTATTGCGGTATTGATTGCATTTGCTGCCAAAGGTCTGCGACAAATTGATCGAAGTTATGGGCTGTTTGTAGGACTAAATCATAGCGTCCTGAATGAGCCCAATTGTCAGTGTCACCCAACCCTATAAAAAATACCCGCGCATTAGTGCTCCTTAGGTGCTCACGCACCGTAACTGCGAGCAATGCATCTGCGGGATCATCCTCCTCTAGCCGCGGCGTGGTTTGATAGAGTTCGGCTAGTAGGCGTTTAGTAGGGCTTTCTTGCAGCGAGTCCAAGAAAGTTTTGCCGGAATATATGGGCAGGCCACTACGCGAGCCATTAAATATGTCGTGGAAAGTTTGCCAAGTTCCTAAGATTTCAACCTTTGATTTGAACTCTGGTTGGTTGTTTAGCCATTCAAACACGGTGGAATTTGGGTTGGGTCCAAATTCATTACTGTTGATCTTTGTATCCGGTGCGCCGCTCGCCATCTCGTTATACCCAGGATAAGAGAACCATAGTCCGTTAGTCACTTCTGCACGGCTACCTAGTAATTGATTGCCGTATAGTTGGCCTTGTTTCGCAAGGGTATTCCATATGAACGGAAACAATAGTTTACGGCGCTCGAGCGGGTCGTCGTTCCAGTAGCGTTTCTTTAACTCTGCAACCGACATCCAACTGCCGCTGGCTTTTTCATTATTCACAAGTTCAGGGTCTGCCCCCGAAAAAATTTCTTGCCAGCGTAGTCCATCGCTCACGATGAGAACCACGTTTCGCGTTTTTAGGGGGCTGGCATTGATAGACAGTGTGAATGCAAGGGCAAGCAGCGTGAATGCAGTGCAGCGTAGTTTTTTCATGGTCGAGTAGAATATAGTGTCTTGTCGGAAGGGGGAACCCATGGGTAAATTGACCGCAGTAGGCGTGATAACGTTATTGTATTTGTTCAGTGGTGTTGACTTTGCGCAACCCGTAGGCGCTATGCGGTTCACGCAGTGTGCGATAATCGGCGCCCGTTGCGGTCGATTGGTTCGTGCGCTTGATCCAAGTGGGCGCATCGCCGGTACAATCGATGTCTATTTTGAATACTATGCCGCGCGCGGAATCAATCCGAAGCGCCAAGCCCTGGTAGCAACGGAAGGCGGACCTGGATATCCTGCAACCGAATCACGTGATGAATATTTGAGTCTTTTCGAGCCATTTCGTGCTGACCACGATGTCGTTATTATGGACAATCGCGGGACGGGAAAATCTGCGGCAATCAATTGCCATACCTTGCAGGTCGCGCCGAGTCTTAGCATCAAGGACATCGGCGAGTGTGGTGAGCAATTGGGAACTGACGCGCAATTTTTTAGTACTAGCTACGCGGTTGATGATCTTGAGGCGGTGTTGGTGGCACTGGGTGAGGGCGCAGTCGATCTGTATGGCGATTCCTATGGGACATTTTTCGCTCAAGTTTTTGCGGTGCGTCACCCGCTGCGTCTGCGTTCCTTGGTATTGGATGGTGCTTATCCGCTTAATGGACCTGAATTGGCGTGGTATAGAGGTTACGCGCCGGCGATGCGCGATAAATTCAATAAAGCCTGTGAACGCTCGCTGGTTTGCAAGAATATTCCGGGAACTTCAATCAAACATATGCAACTGGCTTTGGATCGATTGCGTGCGAATGCAGGTCTAGGTGAGGGGCGTGACGTTGATGGCATGACCCGACACTTCAGTGTCAATGCATCTACTTTGGCAATAGTGCTGTTTGGTTCAGCGCCACCGTTCGCGACGTTACGAGATGGAGATGCGGCCGCGAGAGCCTATGCATCGGGCGATGAAGTGCCGCTGCTGCGACTGATGGCTGAAGCTAGCGCATCGGTCGATTCCCGTGATGCCACTCAAGATCCCAAACAATTTAGTGAGGGCCTTGCAGCGGCGGTGAGCTGCCAGGATATGCCGCAGATTTTCGACATGGGCCTAGCTCCCGCGCAACGTTTAAGTGCACGCAACCAGGTTTTCGAGCAACGTAGACGCACTAGCGCTGATGATTTTGCGCCGTTTACGCTGGATGAGTATCGGGGCTTGCCGTTAGATTATGGATATATAGAGCAATGTGTTGCTTGGCCCAGCGTTGGCGCGCAATTGCCAGCCTTTCGCGAGGGTGAGACGCACGGGTTTCCCAGGATCCCGGTACTGGTTCTTTCCGGTGAGTTCGATAATATTACGACAGTGGCCGATGGCGCCGCTGCCACCGCGCAATTTTTTAAAGGCCAGCAAGTGGTGCTGCGAAATAGTTTCCATGTGAATGCATTGCCTCATGCGCGTACCCAATGTGGTGCGAAGATTGCGCGCCAATTCATTCGTGCATTGCAACCCGGCGATACGACTTGCGCGCAAGAGATAGCCTCTGTAAGGCTGGCACCTTCATTTGCAATGCAGTACACGGCGGTTGTGCCCGCAATCGCAATGGCGGGCAATCAAGTTTCGCAACCCGGACTACAGGTTGCAGCGGCATCGCTTGCAAGCTGCGGTGATTTATTGGCACGCTTGGTGGCGAACACCAGCGGTCAAGGTGTGGGACTAAGAGGAGGGCACTTTAGCCTACGCCGTGATTCCCACGGGTTGCATGCGAGCTTAGGTCGAATTCGCTGGGCCAATGATCTTGAGGTCACTGGTAGCTTGGATGTCGATTTACAAGGTGATGGCGGAGCTGCCAGGCTCAAAGTCCGCACTGATGATGGTCTGAGCGCAAAGATATTCGCAAGTTGGCCCCGCGGCGGTAGCGACGTGAGAGCGCGACTCACCGGCTCGGTTGCGGGCCGGGTATTGGTAGCGGAGGCCGCAGCGCCTTAATAGCCGCAGCGCCTTAGTCGCTCGGTAGAGGCTCGGGCCTAGCTCGCCGCTAATCGTCGTGCTCTCGCGATACGCCAGTCCGCATCGGGTTCGTTAGCATAAACTTCATCTGGGGAAGTGCCGGTTTGCTTTAGGCCGGCGTCAAGACTCAAGCGATTGTCGAACACAAAACAATCGCCTTGCCACTCCCGCTGCGGGTCGAGCATTTGAGCCAAATAGTTGAGTATTCCACCCTCTAATTGATATACGGGCACGCCTAAGCCTGCCATCCAGGCACCGGCTTTTTCGCAGCGAATGCCCCCGGTACAGTACATGGCAATTTTTTTACCATCTGCTTGCCATTGTGGAAGGTTTTGCTCCATATATTTTGGGAAGTCGCGAAAATTCCTAACTTGTGGGTTCACTGCATTATGGAAGTGCCCCATCTGATATTCGAAACCATTACGATTGTCGATCACTACCACGTCATCACGCGCAATTAACTCACGCCAAGCCTGCGGGCTTACATTAATACCCGTTCTTTTCGTGGCGTCTACGCCCTCGATTCCTAGTGGCACGATCTCTTTCTTTAAATGAATTTTTAAGCGACCAAATGGTTTCACATCGCAATGTGTGCGCTTATAAGCAATACCCGCGAACATTCCGCGGAAATTCGCGTCCACAGCCAACGCCTCGACGAACGCATCGAGTTGATCGGCGGTACCTGCAAGCATGCCATTAATGCCCTCACTGGCGACTAAGATACTACCGGTAAGATTTAGCGTGATCAAAGTTAAATCGCCGACCACGGTTTTGGGATCTGCAATCCGTACGAATTTATAGAATGCGATATGAAATAATGAGGTGGGAGGCATAATAGCCATTATAGGCGAGTTGGCGCGATTACCTAAATTTACGGTCCGGGTACGCATCAATTTCATTCAGCATTTCTGGCCCACCTAATGCTTGCATCTGGCGCAATATCCAATCTTGTCTTTGCAGGATATAACGCGAAGGTTGGCTGACTGAAAAACGTTGCGGGTTGGGTAATACCGCTGCCATTAGTGATGCGTCATGGCGTGTCAGTCGTGCTGCGGATTTATGAAAAAAATATTCGGAGGCCGCTTCGGCGCCGTAAACGCCTTGGCCGAACTCCGCAATGTTAAGATAAATTTCTAGTATTCGACGCTTGGTCCAAAAGCTCTCAATTAACACTGTGAAGTACGCCTCCAGCCCTTTTCGGAGGTAACTACGGTCAGACCAGAGGAATAGATTTTTTGCCACTTGTTGGCTGATGGTGCTGGCCCCTAAAACTTTGTGACTGTGCTGGTTAAGGGCATAGGCTTTTTCGATGGCCTGCACGTCAAATCCCCAATGCTCGGGAAATTTTTGATCCTCGGAGGCCACTACCGCTAACGCGAGGTTGGGCGATATTTCATTTATGTTCACCCACACATGCCGGAATACGTAAGCGTCATCGCCGCTGAGTACCGCGGTGGTTCGAGAGTTGAGCATGAAGGCGCTGAAGGGCGGGTTGACCCGTTTACACAACAGTACCAGCGCGGCAGAGATTGCCAATAACGCTATCAGGGAAATAAAAACGGCGCGCAGCAGCCTTGCTATCCAGGGTTTTTTGCGCGCCATTTTAAGACTTAGCGTGTGTCTAATGCAGTAAGTCTACGCACGCTGCGCATGATGACCGGATCAAGCGGAACATCGTCGAAACCGCGTTTATTGCCGGTTTTTACCGCAGCAATTTTATCGATAATATCCATGCCATCGGTGACTTTAGCAAATACCGCGTAGCCAAAGTTGCCACGCTGGTTATCAAGCGCAGTGTTATCTTTTAAGTTGACGAAGAATTGTGAGGTGGCACTATTAATATCGTTAGTGCGGGCCATGGATAGGCTGCCACGAGTATTTCGCAAGCCATTGTCGGCCTCATTTTTAATCGGTGCTCGGGGTTTCTTTTGGGTCATATCTTCCAGAAAGCCGCCCCCTTGAATAACAAACCCAGGAATAATGCGATGAAATATGGTGGCATCAAAGAAGCCATCATCGACATATTTTAGGAAATTGGCGACCGATAGCGGCGCTTCTTTCTGAAAGAATTCTAAGGTGAAATTTCCTAGAGAGGTTTCGACACGGATCATGAACTTGTCCTACAGTTGATTAAATAGTACCGCGCGTGACGCGGGGTTTGTTCGATAAGTCTAAATGAGTTTCAATCGCTGTAAAGCCGTGTTGTCTTAATAGCGCTACGATATCGTCCGCCTGTGCGCAGCCATGCTCTAAAATTAGCCATCCGGATTTACTGAGATGTGCCGCTGCCCCCGCGATGATTACGTTGAAAGCTTCAAGGCCGCTGGGACCGGGCGACAAAGCGATAGCAGGTTCCGCTTTCAACAATCTTAGTGCCGGATCGTTGGACGCGACGTAGGGTGGATTCGACACAATGAGGTCGAAGCGTTGGTTGGGGGTTGCATCAAACCACGATCCTTGGCGCCAATGGATTTTTGTAAGTCCCAGTTGCTTGGAATTTTCACGGGCGATAACGAGCGCGTTAGTCGATATTTCGACGGCGGTGATGGTTGCTTGAGGCCGTTCGTGCGCAATGGCGAGCGCAATGGCGCCACTACCGGTGCCTAAATCGAGAACCGTTGTGTCGGCATTAGGCGGCAATAGGCGTAACGCGACTTCTACTAAAATCTCGGTCTCCGGTCGCGGAACCAGTACCGCGGGACTGACTCGTAGATTCATCGACCAAAATTCACGGGTACCGGTCAAATAAGCAATCGGCGCGCCGTGCTGGCGGCGGACGATAAGGCCGAAAAAGGCCTGTTGCGTGGCGTCAGAAATAGGGTCGAGGCTACGTGCGATTAATGCGGAACGGGAAATTCCAAGGATTGTTGCTAAGAGCAATTGCGCATCCAAGCGCGGCGAATCGCTGTGAGCGTGCAGTTGGCTCGTAGCTCGGCGTAGCACACCCGTAACCGTGGCCTCGCCGGCGGCGGTACTGGTGGCGGAGGAATTCTCGATCATTCGACTTGGTGCGCGAGTTCTTCGGCCTGATGTTCTTGGTTCAATGCTTGAATAAGTTCGTCCACATGACCACTCATGACATCGTCTAATTTATACAGGGTGAGATTAATGCGATGATCGGTTACGCGGCCTTGTGGAAAATTATAAGTTCTTATTCGTTCCGAGCGGTCGCCTGAACCCACCTGAAGTTTGCGCGACTGGGCTTGCTGGGATTGTTGCTTTTCACGTTCGCTCGCGAGTAGACGCGATTTTAGCAGCGACATGGCGCGCGAGCGGTTCTTATGTTGCGAGCGCTCATCTTGGCACTCGACCACGGTCCCGCTAGGTATGTGCGTGATGCGAATAGCAGAATCCGTTTTATTAACGTGCTGGCCACCGGCGCCTGACGCGCGAAAGGTGTCGATGCGTAAATCGGCTGGATTTAAGTCCACCGCCTGGACTTCGTCGAGTTCGGGTAAAATTGCCACGGTACAGGCTGAGGTGTGAATTCGACCCTGGGCTTCAGTTGCGGGAACGCGCTGCACGCGATGGGTGCCGGATTCAAATTTAAGCAGCGAATAGGCCCCTCGTCCAATCACTCTACTGATGATTTCCTTATAGCCACCGTGTTCTCCTGAGCTTTCGCTTAACACTTCCACCGCCCAAGATTTAGACTCCGCATAGCGCGTATACATGCGAAATAAATCACCCGCAAAGATAGCGGCTTCATCGCCACCGGTGCCGGCACGTACTTCGAGAAAAATATTGCTGTCGTCATTCGGGTCTTTGGGAACTAGTAGGCGTTGTAGTTCCAGCTCTTCCGCAACGATCTTAGGCGTTATCGCGGCAACTTCTTCGACACCCATAGACTGTATAGCCGAATCCGAGTCCGCGCTAAGTTCGTGGGCGATTGCTATATCTCCCTCCAAAGATATAAAGCGTCGATAGCCATCCACTAAGGGGCCTAGTTTGGAGTACTCCATCGACAGCTCGCGAAATTGATTTTGACGTGATATCACTCCAGGGTCGGAAAGCAATCGGCTGATTTCCTCAAAGCGTTCGTCGAGTTTTTCGAGTTTTCGACGGATAGAATCTTTCATTAGCGATCACGCTCTTCGGTCAATAGTTGGGTAATAGCCTCGGCTAGGCTTGAGTCGGTCAATTTAGCAGCCTTACGTAGCGCTTGAGTCGGCGAATGGAGTAGGCGATTGGTTAAGGTGTTGGCGAGATACTCCAGTACTTCTTCGTGACTTTTACCGGAACTATGCAGACGCCGCGCTTGTTCTAGCGTTTGTAGTCGGATGCTATCCGCTTGGGCACGTAGCGCGCGAATAGCCGGTCCCGCATCACTCGCTCTTGATTCGACGAGAAATCGCGCGACTTCCTCTTCGATTAATATCTTAGCGCTGTCAGCCGCTATTTCGCGTTGTTGACGGTTTTCGTCGACTTGTTGCTGCAAGTCATCAATAGAAAAGAGGTAGATGTCCTCAAGGTCAGCTACGGACGGCTCAATATCGCGCGGTACCGCAAGATCAACCATGAATATGGGTCGGTGCTTACGGGCACGAATTGCCGCCGTCGCGGCGCGTTTAGTGATGATAGGGGTGGGACTCGCGGTACAGCTGATGACGATATCAGCGGTTATTAACTCACCATCGATATCGCTTAAGCCGACGGCGTGGGCCTTCAGTTCCTCAGCCAGTGTCTGTGCACGCCCTAAGCTGCGGTTGGCGATGACCATGCGCTTGACACCTTGCGAGGCTAGATGCCTCGCGGTCAGGCCAATCATTTCGCCGGCTCCGATGAGCAGCGCATTGTGTGCGCTTAAGTCTGAATAAACCCGTTTAGCGAGGTTCACCGTCGCCGAGGCAATTGACACAGCATTGGCCCCGATCCGGGTCTCAGTACGTACCCGTTTAGCCGTTGAAAAAGATGCTTGAAATAGCTTGTTAAGAACAGGTCCAGTACTGCCTGCATCTTGGGCAATGCGATAGGCTTCCTTAAGTTGACCGAGAATTTGCACTTCCCCCAATACCATTGAGTCAAGACCCGAAGCCACGCTAAAGGCATGGGTTATCGCATAATGCTCTTGATGGTGGTACAAGCTCGCCGATAGATCAGGACTATCGTGATGCTGCGCCAGCCATTTCGAGAGGTCCTCTGGGCCGGCCGTGCCAGCCCAATACAGCTCGGTTCGATTGCACGTTGATAAAATGACTGCTTCTACAACGCCTTCGGCTTGTTTCAGCGAGCGCAACGCGCTCAGCAGCCTATCTTCGCTGAAGGCGACCTTTTCTCGTGTTTCGACGGGGGCCGTCTTATGATTAATGCCAAGGATATTGAATGCCATATTCGCTATAGTGCGACCGTGTCGTCGATTTCCCGGTCATTTTATACTGTCGCGGCCGAGATAGCCCTTATGCATAGAGAACCTCATAAAGTAGCGAGCCAATTGCTGCTGTGTCTGGCCTATGCTTGGGCGCTGGTCGCGTGTGTGACGCTGCGGCCCGCACTGGCGCCTATACCCTGGTCGCAACGCGTTATTGCGCTACAAAACAACCCCTCGTGGGACCTGAGTGGCCGAGTGGCTGTTGCCGTTGGAACTCAAGGGTGGCAGGCGACTTTGGATTGGCAGCAGCGTGCGGGTTTAAGCGAGCTGCACCTTGCAGGGCCTTTAGGGTTGCATGCCGTTAATTTAAAAAATACGCCGGCGGGTCTTTCAATCGACGGTGCGCCACCTAGTGACCTTGGTGTAACTCAGTTGCAGCAGCGCTTGGGATTCGAACTACCCTTAGAACACTTGAAGTTTTGGCTACTGGGTGTGCCTGATCCTGCGGCGACATTTGAGATTTCGATGAATGCTGTCGATCGTGTGGAGCATTTGACGCAAGCGGACTGGACCATGGACTATGATCGATATTTAAGCCTGCAGGGGGATTGGCTGCCAGCGCATTTAGTTTTGCAACACGCGGGAGTTCGTGTGCGAATTTCCGTGGACCATTGGATTTTAGCCCCGTGAGCCGCGATGCGGTAATTCAAGGGCTAGCTGCCTACTGGCCGGCACCGGCTAAGCTCAATTTGTTTCTGCTTATATTGGGAAGGCGGCCGGATGGTTATCACGAGCTTCAAACATGCTTTCAGTTTGTGGATTTGTGCGATGAAATTCACCTTATGGTGCGCGCCGACGGTGAAATTCGCCGCTTGGCGGGAGCTTCTGGTGTGCCCGACGAATCGGATTTATGTGTGCGCGCGGCGCGGGCCTTGCAGCAGGCCACGGCTTGTCCTTTGGGTGCAGATATCAGATTAGTAAAGCGCATTCCGATGGGAGCCGGGCTGGGGGGTGGTAGTTCGGATGCGGCAACCATGCTGGTTGCGCTCAATTATCTCTGGGATTTGCGTGTTTCGACACAAGAGTTGGCCGCATTGGGTTTAAGTTTGGGTGCGGATGTGCCGGTTTTTGTTCACGGTCGGGCGGCTTGGGCGGAAGGAATTGGTGAGCGTTTGACGCCGTTATACCCGCCAACGGCTCCAAAGGAAGATAACTATCTGATTTTAAAGCCTAATATTGCCATTAGCACTGCGCAAGTGTTTGCTGATAGTGAATTGACAAGAAATTCGGCGCCCATCACAATTAGCGGTTTTATGGCGTCCGGTGCTCGTAACGATTGTCTCGGGGTCGTGAGTCGTTATAGTGAAGTGGCGGGCGCAATCGCTTGGTTGTCGCGGTTTGGGAAGGCGCGGCTGACCGGCACGGGCGCATGTGTTTTTATAACCTGCGAGTCGCATGATCGCGCTCGTGCAATCGCGCGGGAAGTGCCGGTGGCGTTTGAGGCGTTTGTGGTTCGAGGACTTAATGATTCACCCTTAAAGGCGCGATTGGCCGCGGGTTGAATCTGGGTATCATTTTGCTGATGATTGTTTTTATTGTTGGGGTGTCGCCAAGTGGTAAGGCAGCGGGTTTTGATCCCGCCATTCGGAGGTTCGAATCCTTCCACCCCAGCCAGTTTGAGTAACCTATGTCACGACCTACTGAGTTAGATTCACTGTCGATTTCATTGTTCGCGGGTAATGCGAATCCTGCGCTTGCCCAGGAAATCGCGCGTCACCTTCGGCTGCCTTTGGGCCGCGCGCATGTCGGGCGCTTTAGCGACGGTGAGGTGAATGTTGAACTCATGGAAAATGTCCGTGGCCGTGATGTGTTTATTGTGCAGTCGACCTGTCCGCCAGCGAATGATCATTTGATGGAATTATTGATGATGACCGATGCTTGTAAGCGCGCGTCTGCAAAGCGGGTGACGGCGGTGGTACCTTATTTTGGTTATTCCCGGCAGGATCGGCGGCCACGTGCCACGCGCGTGGCGATCGGCGCCAAATTAGTGGCGAATATGATTACCAGCGCAGGCGTGGATCGACTCTTGACGGTGGATTTACACGCCGACCAAATACAGGGTTTTTTCGATATACCGGTGGATAATGTGTACGCCTCGCCGGTGCTATTAGGTGATGCTTGGCGTCAGAAATTTGATCGCATAGTGGTGGTATCGCCTGACGTCGGCGGCGTGGTCCGCGCACGAGCGCTTGCGAAACGTTTGGATGATGCGGATCTGGCGATTATCGATAAACGCAGGCCGCGACCAAATGAGTCTAAGGTGATGAATATCATCGGTGAAGTCGCTGGCCGAAACTGTGTACTCATTGACGATATGGTGGATACTGCGGGGACTTTGTGTCACGCCGCAGAGGCTTTGAAAGAGGAAGGCGCTACTCAAGTGGTCGCCTACATTACGCATGCTGTGCTTTCGGGGGCTGCGCTGGAACGGATCTCAAATTCGGTCATTGATCAATTGGTCGTGACCGATACTATTCCGCTCTCAATCCCCGCCAAGGCTTGTGCAAAAATTCGCCAGCTCAGCGTGGCAGGCTTATTAGCAGAGACTATTCGGCGTATTAGCGATGAAGAGTCGGTGAGCTCTCTATATATAGATTGAGCTTGGCTGTATGAATTTGGTGGGTGTCCTTGCAACTGGTCGCGGTGTGAGGGTGTTGTTTTTGATGTAACTGGAGAAGATTATGAAGACCTCTTTTGAACTCATTGCCGAGTTCCGCGAGATGCAAGGCAAAGGTGCGAGCCGCCGCCTGCGTCACGAAGGAAAAGTGCCGGCGATTTTATACGGTGGCCAAGCGGCTGCCCGTACGTTGGCGGTAAGCCATCAGAAGCTATTGATCATGCTCGACAATGAGCGTTTTTACTCGACCATTCTAAATATTAAGGTGGGCGATGAGTCGCAGGCTGCGATATTGAAAGATGTGCAGCGCCATCCGTACAAGAATGCGATTACGCATATTGATTTGCAGCGCGTGGAAGAGAACGAGAAGATTCGTATCAGTATTCCGTTGCACTTCAAGGGCGCGGCGGTATCGCCAGGCGTTAAGACCCAGGGTGGTATTGTTTCGCATATGCGCAACGACGTTGAAGTGAGCTGTCTACCGCGAGACCTACCTGAATTCATCGAAGTCGACATTTCCGGATTGTCGTTGAATGAAAGTATCCACTTATCGCAGCTCAAAATTCCGGAGGGTGTACAACTTCTGGAGTTAATTAAGGAAGATGCGGCGGTAGTTGCGATTCATAGCCCACGTGCTGAAGAGGCGGAACCCACGGCAGCAGCAGCGACGGCAGCCCCTGCGGAGGGCGCGGCGGCAACGCCTGCGGCAGCAGCCGGTGGTGATGCGGCTAAGAAGGCCGACCCTGCAAAGAAGGATGAGGCGAAGAAAGAACCCGCCAAAAAAGACGCGAAGAAGTAATTTTTTTCACGTGCAACTTAGCGGTGGGGCCGTCCTAGTGGCGGCCCTTCTTCTTCATTTTTCGGAGCGTTGCTCGAACGGGTGAGTCGATGTCGGGACTACCAATACGCATTATCGCAGGGCTAGGCAATCCGGGGCCTGAACACTTGTTGACTCGCCACAATGTGGGTTACTGGTTTGTAGACTTGTTGGCGCGTCGTCATGGCGGTGAGTTCCGAGACTATCGGAAATACTCGGGCGAGACCGCGCGAGTGACAATCGGTGCGCGGGAACTAGTTCTATTAAAGCCCACGACTTACATGAATCGCAGTGGCCTATCGATTCGTCAGCTCAGTGAATTTTTTAAAATAGCGCCGGAAGAAGTTTTGGTGGTTCATGATGAGCTTGATTTGCCGGTGGGCAGCATTCGCCTTAAACAGGGCGGTGGGCATGGTGGACATAATGGCTTGCGGGATGCGATCGCGCATATTGGCGAGAGCTTTTGGCGGTTGCGCTTGGGTATAGGCCACCCTGGCAATAAGGCTGACGTAATTGACTATGTGTTGACTCGGGCTTCCCGTGTTGAAGAAGATTCGATTTTAGAAGCAGTCGGGGCAGCCGCAGATTGCATACCCTTATTACTAGAACAAGGCGCGGAAAGAGTTATGCTGAAGTTACATACACGCGCCGGGAAAATTTAATGCCGATACGATGTGGAATTGTTGGGTTACCGAATGTGGGCAAGTCAACGCTATTTAATGCGCTTACGCGAGCGCAAATAGCCGCTGAGAATTATCCGTTTTGTACCATTGATCCGAATGTCGGTGTGGTGCCGGTGCCCGATCCGCGCTTGCAAAGTCTGGCGGCTATTGTGAGCCCTGAGCGGATACTGCCTACCACGGTGGAGTTTGTTGATATTGCGGGATTGGTCGCTGGTGCATCCAAAGGTGAGGGCTTGGGAAATAAGTTTCTGGCGCATATTCGTGAGGTAGATGCGATCGCGCATGTGGTGCGCTGTTTCGAGAATGACGACATCATTCATGTGGCCGGTAAGATTGATCCGGCGAGTGATATCGAAGTAATCAATACCGAGTTGGCACTGGCGGATCTAGACAGTGTGGAGCGTGCTTTTCAGAAGGCGGTGAAATCGGCAAAGACGGCGGATAAAGACGCGGTGAAAGCGCGTGATCTTTTGGAAAGAGTACGCAATCAATTGAATCTAGCCAAGCCAGTGCGTCTGCTTAATCTTGATGTGAACGAGCGGCTATTTTTGCGTGATTTACATTTGTTGACGGACAAACCAGTAATGTTTGTCGCGAATGTAGATGAGAGCGGTTTTACCAATAATCCACGCTTAGATCGCGTGCGCGAATTGGCGAAGCTTGAAGGCGCTATTGTGGTTCCCGTGTGCGCGGCGATTGAGGCAGAGATTGCGCAGCTTGAGGAGGCAGATCGCGCGGATTTCCTGAAAGAACTGAAATTGGATGAGCCGGGCCTTAATCGGGTGATTCGCGGCGGTTATTCGCTGCTTGGGCTTCAGACTTATTTTACGGCTGGCGTTAAGGAAGTGCGGGCTTGGACTGTACATATGGGTGCTACGGCACCCCAGGCTGCCGGCGTGATTCATACGGATTTTGAGCGTGGATTTATCCGGGCGGAGGTTATTGGATACGATGATTTCATCGCCTGTAAGGGTGAAGCGGGCGCTAAAGATAAGGGGAAATTACGCCTGGAGGGTAAGGAATATATTGTGCGGGAAGGCGATGTGATGCATTTTCGATTTAACGTGTGAGGGCCGTAGTCGCTTGACACGGGCAGGGGTGCTTAAGGACAATCGCGGCCCCGTTGTTGGGCCATTAGATTAGCTGATGGGTTTTTGGGCGGGATTGTTGGGGTAGATTTTTTTGCATAAATGGTGAGGTAGCTCAGCTGGTTAGAG
The DNA here is from genome assembly GCA_043738945.1 of Gammaproteobacteria bacterium. Taxonomy (GTDB): domain Bacteria; phylum Pseudomonadota; class Gammaproteobacteria; order Steroidobacterales; family Steroidobacteraceae; genus Bog-1198. Next base: position 7,005 of record JAYUFB010000005.1, on the reverse strand, counting down.
CGTGGCACTCATAATGCCGAGGTCGAGGGTTCGAGTCCCTCTCTCACCACCATTGCAATGCTTTAGTTCGGGGTAAGGATGCATAACGACCCACTATTGCAAATCTTGATATTGCTCGCCGCTTCGGTGTTCGTTGTCGCGGGGGTGCGCAAACTAGCCTTACCGGCGATTCTGGGATACCTCGTGGTCGGTATGCTGCTAGGTCCCAACGCGCTCGCTTTGGCAGTCGATAACGAAACGACGCGACTGCTGGCAGATTTTGGCGTGGTTTTCCTCGTGTTTACGCTCGGGCTGGAATTTTCACTACCGCGCTTGGTGGCCATGCGTTGGGAAGTGCTCGGCGTGGGCGGCGCGCAAGTGCTTGTGACTACCGGCTGTGTCGCCGCGGTGGCGATTACGTTATTTAATATCGGCCTCGCCGTCGCAATTGTGATCGGTGGTGCCGTAGCAATGTCCTCGACCGCGATTATCATTTCGCAGCTCACTGAACAGTCGGAGAACAACCGCACTCACGGACGGCTCGCCGTGGCAATTTGCCTGTTTCAAGATCTTGCCTTCACGCTTCTACTTGCCCTGGTTTCAGCGCTGTCGATTGGCGGTCAGACGTCCGATGCACGGCATATAGTGATCGACATCGCCATCGCCGTACTGGCTTTAGCTTTGGTACTAGCCGCTGGACGTTGGCTGCTGCGGCCGATTTTCCTTGCCATTGCTTCGGTGCGCTCGGCAGAAATTTTCTCGCTGGCGGCTTTGCTGGCCGTTTTAGCTTCGGCATGGGCGACACGTGCGGTAGGCCTATCGCTCGCTCTCGGTGCTTTTCTCGCAGGCATGATGCTGGCAGAAACCGAATTTCGTCACCAGATCGAAGCGACAATCCGCTCCTATCGTGATGTATTGCTTGGTCTATTCTTTATCACTATTGGGATGTTGCTCGATTTTCAATTGCTGTTGCATCACTTGGTGTTGGTAACCGCACTGTTGGTCGGTATGTTACTACTCAAGGCCATCATCGCCGCGCTCGTGACGCAACCGGCCACTAAAAATTGGTTTAAGTCCATTCGAACCGGGGTGGTAGTCGCGCAGGGTGGAGAATTCGGTTTTGTATTGTTGACGCTGTTGTTACGCCGCGAGTTGTTGGACGCTGCGATCCTAGAGCCTTTGTTGGCTGCCACTGTGTTGAGCATGGTGATCTCGCCCCTTTTAATCCGCCATAATCGTCGCATTACGCGTGCTTTGCTTAACGAATCTGGGCCGCCGAACTCGGCGGCGATGCGCGAGACCCAGGCCACGCTGGCGGTTGCGGAGCGCGACCACGTCGTGATTTGCGGCTTCGGCAGGGTTGGCCAGAATATTGCGCGCGTACTCGAACAACATGGCTTCGAGTACATTGCACTGGATGTCGATCCTTATCGGATTCGTCTCGGCCGACAGGCGGGAGACCCGGTTATTTATGGCGATGCCGGACAGATAGAAGTCTTGCAGAACGTTGGCGTCGCGCGTGCGAGCTGCGTCGTGATCACATTCGCCAATCCCCAGGTGTCGCTGCGAATAATACGCGCGGTGCGCGGATTGCGTGTCGACGTTCCGGTGTTGGTGCGCACACAAGACGATCTCAAGCTCGAAGAGTTGCAGGCCGCTGGCGCGACGGAAGTAGTGCCCGAAACTTTCGAAGCCAGTCTGATGTTATTGTCACATTTGTTATTGTTACTGAAAGTTCCAGTTCCGCGCGTTATTAGAACGGTGAATGACATTCGCGGTCATCGTTACAGCATGTTGCGGCAATACTTTCGGGCCGAAGGAGCGGAGCAAGAGTTTCACAGCGTTATATTGCCGCCGCATGCCTGGGCGGTTGGCCGGAGCATTGCCGAGCTTACGAGTCGTGGCTCGCTAGCCTCTGTCAGCGCGGTACGCCGGGACGGCATTGTCGGTCGCGAACCGGCGCAGGACACAATATTTAAAGAAGGTGACGTGGTGGTGGTGTGCGGAACACCCGACGCGGTGGAGCATTCCGAGAGTTTGCTGCTTATGGGTTGATTAGCCGAATGCGCGACGCATTGGGCCAAATAGACCCTAATTGGGCCAAATAAAAGTAGTTTATGCCAAAACGAGTAGCCGCCGCGGAGTTAGACCAAGTACAAAACACGGTCGAGCGCTGTGCTCAGGGCGTCTCATTGGCCGAGCTGCACGCTAAACTTAAGCAAGATTTTAGCCGCCGGACTTTAAGTCGCCGTCTCGCCGAACTGCTTGCCGCCGAACGGATTCAACGTCGTGGTGCAAAGAGCGCTGCGCGCTATAGTCGGAGAAACGATGATCAGTCGGCGACACCCTTACCGAGAGCGGGGCGAGCGGCAGTGGGTTTCGACACGCCCGATGGCGAGGTACGCATCGAATTCTCTACGGCAGCACGGAAAATTCTCACCTATGTATCGCACTCTCCTGCGACGCGTACGCCTTGTGGATACGATCGTAGCCTGCTCCATGGATATTTGCCGAACATAACCGCCTACATTCCGGACCGACTTCGGTCGCATCTATATAAGTTGGGAACACCGATTGCGGCGGAGCGAGCCGGGGGAGTGCTATTCACGATCCATTCGAACAGGCCTTTTTTTAATGGCGCATATTCCCTACCTACAGCCATTTGAAGATGTCAATAAACGCGTATCTCGCCTGGTTGCCAACATTCCACTAATCAAGAATGACTTTTGCCATCTGTCATTCGTCGACGTGCCAGAGGGCGCGTACATCGCTGGCACGCGGGGCGTGTACGAGTTGACGCAAGTGGAACTATTGCGAGATGTGTTTCAGTGGGCCTACGAGCGGTTCTGCCTACGCTACGTGGTAATCCGCGACTCAGTGGCCGATCCAGATTTGTTCCGCATGAAGTATCGTAGTGCGATGATCAAGGTCATTGGCGAGATTGTCCGCGGGCGTCGGCTGGCGACGGATGCTCAAATTAGAATCGAAGCCGAACCACTAGTTGCAATTCGAGACTTGCCGCGCTTCATTGATCTGGTAAAGCGTGAACTCGAACGGCTGAATGAGGGCAACATTGCGCGATATCGAATAAGACTATCCGCATATCAAACTTGGACCAATGAGCGGCGCAAATGATCAAAATCGCAGTAGCAAATATTCAATTTCCATCTACGCATGAGGCCTCCGTGGCCTTGGCAGTAAACTCAATCCAGCAAGCAGGCGTGCAAAAAGCTGGGTGGATCTGTTTCCCTGAATGTTATGTTCCTGGGTATCGAGGTTTTGGACGAGTAATTGCGGCCCCTAACAAAGATTTCCTCGAACACGCGTGGGCCACCATTGCCGCGACCGCTGCGGAGGCTAACGTCGGCGTGGTACTCGGCACGGAGCGCTTCGTCGGTGATGCCCTCTTAATTTCGGCACTGGTGATCCACCGCGATGGAACGGTGGCGGGGTTCCAAGACAAAGTTCAACTGGACCCGCCTGAGGAATCGATCTACACGCCGGGTGTGGAGCGGCGTCTATTTCAGGATGGACCGCTGAAATTCGGAATCGCGATCTGCCACGAAGGGTTTCGTTACCCTGAGACGGTTCGCTGGGCGGCGATTCGCGGGGCCCATGTCGTATTTCACCCGCACCTGAGCGAAGCCGAAGGCAGCAATTACCGACCGAGCGGGTACGCAGATCCGTTGAACTCATTTCACGAGAAAGCGATTCTGTGTCGAGCCGCCGAGAATACCTGCTTTGTGGTTACCGCGAATTGTGCAAGCATAGGTTCACCGACCACCTCGGCTGTGGTGAAGCCTGATGGCACGCTCTTGAGCTTTCAGCCTTATGGAAAGGATGGGCTGCTAATTGCCGATCTCAATCTAACTGAGGCCACTGGGTATCTGGCGTCGAGGTACAAACCTTCTAGCCCCTAAACTAACCTAATCCAATCTTATTGCGCGGGGGACCCGGGAAATCCGCGAAAGCAGGAGCTCCGGCAGCAGCTCCCACTAATTCACGGACCGCGCGTACTGCTTGGTCGATCGCGGAATGTACATAGGCATAAGCACCAGAGTCGGAATTGGCAATCGCTATTCGGCCCCATCCTTTGCGAGCGGTTTCAATGGGCAGCGGACCGTCGGGCCAGAATTGATCCCAGGGGCGCATGTATTCGTAGGCGTAACCGTGTGCCCAGCGGTTCACGGTGATGGCTTCAATATCGCGGGCCGCGTTAAAACCGGCGCTGGATAGGGTCCTGTCCAATAGATCGCGTACTTCCCATTCGATTTTCTCGAAGCTCAAACTTTGTAGTAGCGCCCGTCCCGCATCGGCTTGTTCGCGAGGCGATGGACCGAATTGCGTGGATAGCGGCACTTTCGAGAGGTGCAGGATGACGGGGTCTTGAGGGTTTTGCGAGAAGTGATAATTGCCAATGGATACCGGGAAGTCAATTTTGACTTCGCGCCAAAAGCTTCCCGACGTGGAGATGCTGGAGATTTTTAACGCATCGAAGGCGGTCCAATTCCTTATCTGTACGTTGGTATAGATCAGGGGCACTTTATGCTGATCCTTGAGTGCGGTGATTTGCACTTCGGGTAGTTCATTGGTTATGTACGGGATGACTCGGTGCCAACAGGCAAGAATTACGTGGTTGGCGGTTACCTTGGCGAGTTTGCCGTGTCGGGCATAAGTTATTGCAACTGCTTTCGCGCTGGCGGGACTACCCATGTGCTGGACTTTCACAACGGTGGAGTCCAAACGGATGCGTGCAGGAGACTTCGGGTCATCCAGTTGTTGATAATTTACAGCGGTCGTGGTGAGTGCTTCCATGCTCGTCGCAGGCAGAGCCTCAAAACTTAATGCTCGCAGTAAGGCTCTGGCGACCCCATGGTTGCCGTCGGGAAAATGGAAAATGTATTGATCGGGATCGGTGAGCGCTAACCGCCCGGTAGGACTCATGCTCTTGTGAGGCGTAGTTCCAAGATCCATGCCTGAAAATCCCGGGTTACCGTTTCCCCAGGCGTCCAGCGCGCCGGTTGCATCAATTCCGACCCCGAAATACCCTACGGTGGATTCTTGGTAGACGTCAACCAGCTGCTGATCGACTTTAGCAACCGTCAATAGAAATTCCTGGTAGGTTTTTTTGGAGAGGTGATCCAGTTTTTCGACCCGCGAAAGTTCTGGCAAATAATCGGGCGGATTGTCGATGAGTTGAATGAGATCAATTTTTGCGCGGGCCGAGAGCGGAGTCTTCGGTACCCACTCGGCCGCTTTGCCAGTGCGATGTACAAGGGTATCGGTGCCAAATTTTTCCTTTGAGAAAAACCAGGCGTGATGAAGTGAGCGTTTTTCGCTCCAGGTGGTATCGTAATAACGAGTCTTGAATTGCTCCAGATCCAGGCCAATGTCGTGCATTAGGGTGCTGACGGCGGGAGAGAAATAGCTGGGGCTTTGGAGCGATTCTGAGCCGCCGTAGCCGATTAATTGGCTGCCGTTTGACGCTTGAAATTCGTTGCGCCGCGCGTGACCGCCAAAATCGTCATGATTTTCGAGAACGAGTACGCGTGCATCTTTTCCGACACGCTGACGATAGAGCACGGCCGCGGCGAGGCCTGAGATACCGCCGCCTACGACCACAAGGTCATAGTGTTCGCGGGTATCTTCGACAGGTCCGGCTTTGCTCCAGAAGGTGCCATCGCGCATTTGATGGGCTACTTGGTTGGCGCCCGGGTGTTGACCACGGTCACCGAGCTTTGCGGGTGGGTAGGCGGCAGCAGACTGGTTCGCTTGGGTTCGGTTTGCAGAGGCCGGATTTAATGCAGCACCTATTACGGTCGTGACCACCACCGTACTCGCTACGCCGTCCAAAAAATCCCGGCGCGTGATCGGTTGATCCATTCCTAGGTTGCGTTTGCGATTTTGGGTCATGGGTTGCCCTTACTGGTTCGGTGGCAGAAGTGTACTATTATTCAATGATAAAAATTGGTTTAACAAAGGCAGTAAAATGAATCACTGGGTGCGCTTGATCGTTCTCATGGCCGTCGGGTTTATGCCTTTTAGGGGTCATGCTACTGATACCTTGATTCGCTCGCCGTTGTCCCTGCGCCCCACCGATGTGATTGCCACCGGTAACGAATGGATTTCTTTGCCGGATATCCGGGTTTCCGACGGAGCGCTTACGACTTTTAATGCACTGTCGATGCGCGAACGAGGCTTATTGCAGGCAAGTGGTGAGTCGCGGCCGGTGCTAGAGCCCTATTTTAAAGTGGCTGACAAAAAGCTGGAGTTGCACGATCTATCGTGGACTTTATTGGAGTACTGGATACCTCAGGCGCGGGAAATGGTCGACGGCTTGGAGTTAACTTTGACCTATTGCGCCCCGACTGGATATCGTGCGGCTTTCGTACGTCTGACCGTGACCAATCATCGGCTCGAGCCGGTACCAGTTACGCTGGGGATGAAGTCTTCATTCGGCCGCTTAAGTCGGGTGACTTATGTGCCGGTGACTTTGAGAGGCGAGCGCAGTGTGGCACCGACGGCTTGGGTGGAGCCGGGCGAGGCGTACAGCTATATCACCAATGACACGCGGTTTTCTTGGGCGATTGTGCATCCGGGGTCTAAGGCCACCTTTGGTACGCCACCGCTTACGGTGTCGCCAGAGGTAGATGCTGCCCATACGGAAATGCTTAAAGCCGGTGAGTCGACCGAAGCTCTATTTGTATTGGCCGTGGGTGTGGAGGAATTCAGTTCGGCGCATAACGCACGATCCTTGCGCGAGATATTGGATCGGTCAGGATCTGAAGCTGTGCTGAATGAAGCTGCCGCCTGGTGCAAAGCGCGGACTCGAACCACGGGTCATGCGGATCTTGATCTTCTAATGAATCGCAATTTTCTGTTCACGGAGTTATATGCCTGGGGTCGCACTCTTGATACGGAGCAACTAGTCGGGGTGACTTCGCGCAGCCCGCGCTACTACGTGTCGGCGGCCTATTGGGATCGAGATGCGATGTTGTGGAGCTTTCCGGGGTTGCTGGATGTGGA
>JAYUFB010000004.1:0-7707 GCA_043738945.1 Gammaproteobacteria bacterium | reverse complement strand
TATATGCCGCATTTAATTTGGTGGCTGCCTTGGTGTCGTATCCGGCGGGTTGGTTTTCCGACACGTGGGGACGACGAAATACCCTACTCGCTGGTTTTGTCGTTTTCGCGGTCGCCTATTTTGGCTTCGCCATGACGGACAATAGGTATTTCATTGCTGCGTGTTTTGCCTTTTACGGGTTATACCAGGGAATATTTCGCGCGGTAGGCAAGGCGTTCGCGTCCGACTTTGTTCCGGAGCATCTGCGCGCGAGCGGCATCGGCTGGTACAGTTCCACGGTGGGTCTAGCGCAACTGTCTGCTAGTATCGTCGCTGGATTGCTTTGGGATCAGATTGGTCATACGGCTGTATTTTATTACGGCGCTACCTTCGCCACCCTAGGCAGTATCGCGCTGGTGTTGTTGATTCCGGCATCAACAGACCCAAAATTATTGCGAATTGTCGTTGATGGTACCTAAAAAACTCCATACTGGACATAAGGAAAATCGATCGTTTATCGGTAAAAGTACGGATATGCAACTTTTAATCGACCTGCGAAGATTCAGGTGCAGAGTCATACTGGAGGCGTTGATCGTCATGCAAACTATCACTAGCATTCTTGTACCCGTTAGAGACTATTCAGCACGATCTTTACCGGCTGTTAAGAAGGCTGCCCAACTAGCCGCAGCGCTCAACGCAAAACTTGAACTCTTCCACGATCTAGCTATTCCCATTACGATCGAAACCTTGGGTAGGCCACAAAATACCCTTAGGGACCTTAAAGCCAATGCCCGGCGCCCGGCCATAGAGGGTCTGGAACGCTTAGCGGCGCCGTTGCGATCGGGCGGCCTGTCGGTGTCTACGGCTGCAGCGTGGGACTATCCACCGGCCGAAGCGATCCTGCGACGCGCTGTTGCGATACAAGCCGACTTAATCGTTGCACCGTGTCGTGCACGGCATCGATTGCCGGGCTTGCTGGGCTACACAGACTGGGAGCTTTTGCGATTAAGTCCAGTACCGGTTTTACTGGTCAAGACTGCGACGCCTTACCGCCGGCCCAAGATGCTTGCGGCAATCGATCCTACTCATGCGCACGCCAAGTCGAGTGCACTCGACCGACGAATTCTCGACTACGGTGCCCAAGTCGGCCGTGCATTGCGCGGCTCGATAGGCGTCGTACATGCCTACTTGCCGCGCTCGCTCCCGCCAACAGCGACATTTGACACCAAACGTCGGAAAAGCTTGCTGGCGGACGGCGAACGTGAAGCGCGCAAAACGTTTAACGATGCGCTGAAAACGACAACTATTCCTGCTTTGCGCCGTCATTTAGTGCTGGGCGATCCTGCCGACGTCATTCCCGCGACTGCAAGCAAAACCGGCAGCACAATCGTCGTTATGGGGTCGGTGTCGCGATCCGCCTTAAAGCGATTTTTTATTGGCAACACAGCTGAGAGCGTCTTAGACAAACTGCGCTGCGATTTACTTGTCGTGAAACCCGCGAATTTTCCCCTCAAGGGACCGCGCGCGCGACGCGGGCCAGATTTCATTTCGACATCACCTCTGCCAGTTTAGGTCGGATCAGCGCGCCACGCCCGCAGTTATAGACTTTCTGCAATTACTCGTGAATGTTGGCATCGGGAGTGGCCTGGTGGCCTCGGAGCTCATCGATGATGATCCGAAAAAAAACCGGCTCAAGCGGGCGTACCACCCCGTCCTTAAGAGTTCTAGCGAAGCCGGGCTCCCACCAATTCGCCTTCTTAGCCAATATCTGGTGCGCGAACCGCTGCACTTCGTCCAATTCTTTTGTTTTTGGCAATTCTTGGTATCGACCGAATATCACTACCGTTTGCCATTCTTGGCGACTAACAATTATGTCGACTTCCACACATACCAACGGATTGACGCGCATCCATTCGATCTTCTTTCCGACGGTCCCAAAGCTATAGATAAAGTCGTTATAATATACAAAGGTGAACGGTGTGACGTAGGGTTGAGATCCCCGTGCACATGCAATGCGGCCGACATCAGCAGATTTTAAAAGAATAACACTCGACTCTCGAGACATATCTTGAATCAGCATATTCGTTCTCCTTTATGCACTTGTGTACGAAATAATGAATGTTTGAAGTCTCAGTCATTCCAAGTGGCTGAGCGTTTCTATAACTCTCATCGTGGCGCCAGTACCAGGAAGGCCGTGACGACCAGCCCATAGACCACAGACCGCATCATCGTTGCCACTGTGGCGATATAGGGCTCTAGGCAATCATCGAAGAACCGCCTAACAACGCGACGGTTCTGCAGCAAAATGCTTTCGCCATCGCGATAGAAGAAAAACACCGTTACTATCGTGGCGATCAATTTCGTGAGGTTGCGTCCGCCTGACGTATGAGCACAGCCGACTCACCTTAATACCGGTCAATTTGATGAATCCGGGTAATGGGTAGGGAGCATTGCCCAGTAAGTGGACAAGCATCCAGAGCACCGGTACTACCACCGCAGCGGTCAGCAGTAGCGTTATCACCGAAGCCCCTACAGTTGTGAACCTGCCGAAAAGCTTGCGCACCCGCTGATACAACGGCCAGCTGGTATAAGCCAGTATCGCGGGCCGCGTGATCGCCGCCACGAAGGGAGTAAACACATTTAGACAAGTAACCCCAACGACAACCAGCACGCCCAACAATACAGGTCTTACGATCGTACTGCGGGGTGTTGAACATGCCGGCGACTGCTGCATATATTAGCTTCTAGGCAACCGATGATGAAAGTACTTTAAGGATACATCCGGACAAGTGACGTTGATATACGTGTAATTCCGAAACACGAGCTTGAATAAGACCTGCCAGACTTTGCGTTCCGACCACCGAAATGGGCGTTCATAGAAAATACAACGATTAAGACCGTTCTCATACCCGTCGATGGTTCCGCGAACTCGCGACGTCGTCGCGCAAAGCGCCCAAGGATTGACAAACGCCGGTCCAAGTTACGAAACAAAGACATTGCGCCGAGATCGTCATGACCCGCACATCACGCAGCGCGTCGACGGATGCCTCTCAAAGGCAACTTGAGATGGTTCCTTCGGATCCGATGTTAGGATTGACTTCCGCGGTAGCAAAGATTCGATTGGCAACTGACGGCTATAACGAATTTCCGACGCCCGAACATCGAGGATTTGTGCGCATAGTTTGGGAAGTTGTTCGTCAACCGATGTTCGCACTGCTGATCGGTGACCGGATCGAAGCACTCCTGTTGCTGGCCTTCGCGGCGCTCTCGGTTGTGATCACGATCGTGCAGGAGTCACGCAGCGAACGGGCTTTGGACGTCCTGCGGGATCTCGCAAGTCCGCGGGCGCTCGTCGTTCGGGATGGCAAAAGAGCGCAAATAGCAGGACGGGATGTTGTCTGCGGCGATGCCCTCCTCGTAGGCGAAGGCGACCGAGTCGCCGCCGACGCCCTGCTAATATCGTCGGAAGATCTGCTGGTGGACGAATCTCTACTCACCGGCGAGTCAGTGCCCGTTCGAAAGCGCGCGTCGAGCAGCACACCGGACGCCAGACTTGAGTTAGCAGAATCCATGCTCGGCGGTGAGGATCTAGCGGGAGTGTTTGCGGGTACTCTCGTGGTGCGCGGTACTGCGACAGCGACGGTCAGTGCCACCGGAAACCGTACCGAGATGGGAAAAATTGGGCGGGCGCTCGGCAGCATCGAAACCGAGCAACCACATTTGCAACGGCAATTGCACTGGCTGGTTCGCGATTTCGCTATCGTCGGCGCCCTGGCAGGCGGGCTCACCGTCTTACTCTTCGGACTCTTGCGCGGTTCGTGGCTCAAGGCGATGTTGGCCGGCATTGCGCACGCACCTGAGCACCTCGAGCACCGCCGTCGAACAGAGGCATCGAAACGCTGGCCAAAATCGACTTCACAATCGATAGACTGCCGCCCAGAGCTCCCACCGTCAGTGCACTTGAGCTCAGTGAACCGCCGAGCAAAAAGTCCGGCGCGCGCGCCGCTCGGGCCTGCGAAACGCGCGCCAGCGCGGCGCTCACTTGGTGCTCCGCATAGCGTACATCCGGGCGGTTTCGCAGTGTTTCGGCCGGGACGCTTAGTACCAATTCATCGTCTACGTGCGGTACCGGCACGATGTCGGCCAATACGATCGACAACTCGGTCGGCGGTTGGCCTGTTAGCACGGCGACGGCTACTTCGGCCGCGACCGACACTTGCGCGTCGCCCAAGCTGGCAGCGCTGACGTACATCAATGCGTCGCTCACGTGCAATGCGCTGCGGTTTGCGCCGAAAATATCCAACTCCCAACCGGCATCCAACCTGACACTGAAATCGTTTACCACTTGCGAACTGAGTCTTCCGGCACTGCCGCGCTGCGCCGAGGCCGACGCGTTGAGCACTGGGAAAAGCACGGCTTGCGACGCGTCGCGCAAGGCCCGCGCCTGACGCAGCGCGGCCTTAGCACTCATCACTGTGATGTTGGATTGCAATGCCTTTGAAACCAGCTGAGCAAGCAACGGATCGTCGAAGCGCAACCACCATTCGGCCAACGACGAGCCGTGGCCGGCGGAGGCAATGTCTGGTGCCGACCAAGCCACCGGAATCTTCACGGCTGCGGGCGGTGCCACTGGTGCGGTCACCGAGGCGCAACCGGAGCAGGTCACCACTAACAAGCTCACAACGCTCGAAACGCGCATAGTCACAGTGATGGCCCATCGCATTCGAGTGACAGGCGGGACATTGATGATCTACGACTCAGGCTGCGGCATTGCTTGCTGCAAATCCCAAGCCTTGCCGGTGCGCAAGTACGGTGTGGTCAGTGCTATGTTGCGCAGAGTCGAGACTTTGAATACACACTCATCGCTAGCGATGCTCGTCAACACGAGCGACCCTTATTTATGAATAGTCTTAAGTCATCTTTTTGTGTCGGGAGCAACGCTGAAAAATCCTCTTTAATATAATCACCGGAGAGCGAGATGATCGCCGTCACCATTAGTAGGTGCTGCGTACGCTTAACTTTACCTGTGCAAAGACTCTACTATTCCATCACTGCGACCAGATGCATATACAGGTAAGTGGTACCGATGTAGGTATAAGCCCTCGTGCGTGGCCAATACGCACAGTCGATGTGTCTTCTACGTACAGACAGCGCTGATGTTCGTCGTTACTCTTCGACAGCGCTGAGGCCACTTTGATAACGGCGTGGCTAATATCGATTTCATTCAGGGTGGTTTCTCTTCTTACTGAGTAATTAGACGTGAGGAATTTAAAATGAGTATCGATCGCTGGGTGATGATGTTTGCCGGAACTGTTGTGCTGTTGAGCTTGCTTCTTGGGCACTTCGTGAGTCCATTGTGGCTTTGGTTGGCGGCGTTCGTGGGAGCTAATTTGTTACAGTCCGCGTTCACGGGCTTTTGCCCGCTCGCGATTATACTAAGGCGCCTAGGGGTTCAGCCCGGTCACACCTTCTCCTGACGGGCACGTTGCACGTGCGCCGTCGTCGACTTGCCCGACTGTTGACCGCACTATTGGGGCTTATCCTATTCATGGCGGCGTGCGGCGGCAAACCGCCTGCGCCCGCGGGTTCCTCTGCCGCGACGCTCGCAAGCTTTGTGATTCAGCCGCAGCGAGCGCCACTCGAGCGCATCGTCGATGGCACGATCGAGGCCGTCAATCAGGCGACGGTCTCGGCCCAGACGGCGGGCAGAATCACAGACATACTCTTCGACGTAAACGACGTAGTACCGGCTGGAGCAGTCATTATTCGACTGAAGGGGAATGAGCAACGAGCCGGCCTGAAGGGGGCACAGGCTGCCCTGACCGAAGCTACGGCACGCAACGCGGAAGCCGCCACCACCTATCAGCGCATCGCCGACCTGTTCCAGCGACGCGTCGTATCAAAAGCACAACTCGACCAGGCGACCGCAAACCGCGATGCCGCGGCTGCCCGCCTGACGGCAACGGAAGCGGGCCTTTCAAGTGCGCGCGAAGGCGTCGGCTACACCGAGATTCGTGCGCCCTATGCGGGGGTCGTGACCAAACGGCTGGTGGAGGTCGGTGAATCCGTCAGTCCCGGCACTCCTTTGATGATGGGTCTTTCCCTCAAAGACTTACGAGTCGACACCAACGTTCCGCAGAGCATCGCAATGCAGGTTCGACGGCTCAAAAAAGCGGCGGTCTATATCGGGAATCAGCGTATCGAAGCGACGAAGATCACGATTTTTCCGGAGGCAGCCACTCCCTCGAGTACATTTCGCGCACGATTGGAGCTCCCGCCCGATGCGCTTGACCTTGCACCCGGCATGTACGTCAAAGTAGGGTTGGTTGTTGGCGAAGCCGATCGGCTTCTGGTGCCGGTCTCTTCGATAATCGAACGCAGCGAAATCACCGGCGTGTATGTTATCGATTCACACGGTCTAGTATCGCTGCGGTACGTGCGTCCCGGCCACCGTTTCGGTGACAAGGTCGAAGTGCTTGCCGGACTCGCTGCCGGTGAGCGCATCGCGCTCGACCCCATTGCAGCCAGCGCCCAAGTCGCTGTGGCAGGGCCTAGGTCGTGAGCCAACCACTCGGCTTGAGCGGGCGTCTCGCGCGGTTTTTTCTCGAGAACCCACTCACGCCACTGCTGGCACTGACCGCGCTGTTGATGGGTGCGTTCGCCGTGCTCGTGACCCCCCGCGAGGAAGAGCCACAGATCGACGTCACTTTTGCGAACATCATGATCCCGTTTCCCGGCGCGAGTTCGGAACAGATTGAGAATCTGGTCGCGACGCCGATGGAGAAGGTGCTTGGCGAGATAGTAGGCGTCAAGCATATCTATTCAGTGTCACGACCGGGTCTCGCGGTGCTGACGGTGCAGTACGAGGTCGGTATACACCGCAACGATGCTATCGTACGCCTCTACAACGCGGTCTATTCAAATCAGGATTGGCGTCCCGTCGGCGTCGGTATCGGTCAGCCACTCATCAAGCCGAAAGGGATCGACGACGTTCCCATCGTGACCCTGACCTTATGGAGCCGCGATGCCGCGCTCGGCGGCCATGAACTGGGCCAGGTCGCGCGCGCCATCGAAACCGAAATAAAGCGGGTTCCGGGTACGCGCAATGTGTCCTTGGTGGGCGACTCGGAGCCCATGATCCGCGTGGAATTGGATCCCGGCAGGCTCTCCGCCGCCGGACTCACGGCGAGCGACCTTAGCGCGGCGCTTAAGGCGGCAAATCTGGTTCGGCAAGCCGACGCTGTGGTCAGCGGGGCGCAACTATCGCCCGTTCAAGCTGGCCAGTTCCTCGCAAATCGCGACGACGTCGGCGGTCTCATCGTCTCCGCTCGCGACGGCAAGCCAATTTATCTGGATGATGTCGCAACCGTCACCGGGGCCCCACGTAACCCCCAGCGATACGCGTGGTTTGGTACGGGGGCCGCATCGGTTAAGGCGGGCGTCTCGCCCGTGAGTCAGGCACCTGCGGTCACGCTCGCCATCGCCAAGAAACCGGGCACCAACGCGATCGACATCGCTACCGCGGTCATCAGCCGCATCGATCAACTGAAGGGCGTCACCATCCCCGCGGGCGTCGAAGTTACGGTGACCCGCAACTACGGTGTTACGGCCAATGACAAGGCTAAGAAATTGATCGAGAAGCTACTGTTCGCAACGGCCTCGGTGGTCGTTTTGGTTTTGCTGGCGGTGGGCCGACGCGAAGCGATAGTCGTGGGCACCGCGGTTATC
>JAYUFB010000003.1:0-52109 GCA_043738945.1 Gammaproteobacteria bacterium | reverse complement strand
CAGAATCATACGAATATTAGGCATTGAAAGGTCTCTTGTCCGGTACGGGGTCGTAACCGCCGCGATTAAAAGGATGACAGCGCAATAGGCGTCGTATTGCGAGAAGCGTTCCGACTACGGCACCATGACGTTCTATGGCGGTGTGCGCGTAACAGGAGCAGCTAGGATAGAAGCGACAACGAGGACCCGTTAAGGGACTAATAACTAACTGATAGCCTCGAATGATCCAAATTAGTAGTTGGCGCATGTTACTGGCAGCGCTTGGCAATCGCTTGCCAATGTTTTTCTAAACTTGCATAGAGCTCGGCGGTGCTGGCTGTGCGAGCTCCATCACGCGCCGACACGGAAACGTCAACCGACGGGAGCTTATGCTGATTCATACGGAAAGATTCGCGGGTAAGGCGTTTGATACGGTTACGAGCCACTGCGGTACCAAAAGTGCGTGTCGCAATGCTCAGCCCTAAACGCGGGTGAGTCTCGTGGTTTGCGAGTACTGAAAGGCTAAAAAGGGCATCGCTGAATCTTTTTCCGGCCTGCCGAACCGCTCTAAATTCTGCCGGCTGGTGTAAACGCTTGCACGGCTCGAAATTAAATTTCAGGACGGAGGTTAAGGACAGAGTCGCTTACGGCCCTTGGCGCGACGACGAGCGAGTAGCCGACGACCACTCTTGGTAGCCATACGTGCGCGAAAGCCGTGGGTTCGGGCGCGATGCAGATTACTTGGATTAAATGTACGTTTCATAGCCAACAGGTACTTCGGAAAGGCGGCAAGGGTACTGAGCGGATACGTCGGTGTCAATAGACGCATCCCCTAGTTGGAGCTAGACTCGCTGCCCTTTTCAGTAAAAGCCTGTTGGCTGCATTAATTTTTAAATCTTCAAGGAGGGCGCTCTAGATGGAGTCGCTATGGAATCGCTGTCTGCGTGTGCTCGAGAGCGAACTCCCGGAGCAGCATTTCAACACCTGGATCAGGCCGCTGCAAGCTATTGAGCTTAATGGTGAATTACGCCTATTGGCACCTAACCGATACGTCATCGAGTGGCTAGGGCAAAATTCCCTGCCACGCATGAAGGAGCTGATCCGAGCCTTCGCCGAGGGAGAGGCGCCTGAATTAGTGCTGGATGTAGGCAGTCGCGCGGGTACTGCGCCAGCCCCGGTTGGGGCGGTTGCTAGCGGCAATGCGGCCAATCTTAAGCCGCGTGTCTCGTTACCGCCATCCGTGCTGGGAAGCCGAATTAACGCGGAGTTTACCTTTGATAGCTTTGTGGAGGGTAAAAGCAATCAATTGGCCAAGGCGGCTGCAATTCAGGTCGCGGGTAACCCTGGCAAAGCCTATAACCCGTTGTTTATTTATGGAGGTGTGGGTTTAGGTAAGACGCATTTAATGCATGCTGTGGCGAATAAAATTAAAGAAAATAATCCTGACGCGCGCCTAGCTTATGTGCATAGCGAGCGATTTGTGGGTGACATGGTAAGGGCCTTGCAACACAACACCATGAATGATTTTAAGAGTGCCTATCGATCGTTGGATGCATTAATGATCGATGATATTCAATTTTTTGCGGGAAAAGAGCGCTCACAGGAGGAGTTTTTTCATACCTTTAACGCGTTGCTGGAAAGCCAGCAGCAGGTAATTCTCACCTGTGATCGTTATCCTAAGGAAGTGGATGGCCTTGAGGAGCGATTGAAGTCGCGCTTTGGTTGGGGGCTGACGGTTGCGATTGAGCCGCCTGAATTGGAAACTTGCGTGGCGATATTAATGAGTAAAGCCGCGATGACTCATGTAGATTTACCTGAGGAAGTGGCGTTTTTTATAGCCAAGCGAATTCGCTCTAACGTACGCGAACTTGAGGGAGCATTACGGCGCGTCGTGGCGACGTCGAATTTTACTGGAAGACCTATAACTTTGGAGTTTGCGAAAGAGGCGCTGCGCGATCTTTTGGCCTTGCAAGAAAGATTGGTCACCATTGAAAATATTCAGAAGATGGTCGCGGAATACTACAAAATTCGGATTGCAGATTTATTATCGAAACGGCGGAATCGTTCAATCGCTAGACCGCGACAAATGGCGATGGCACTCGCTAAGGAATTAACCAATCATAGCTTGCCCGAAATTGGCGATGCGTTTGGAGGTCGGGATCACACCACGGTGCTCCATGGTTGCAAACGAATCAAAGAGTTGCGGGAATCTGAACGACGTGTTGGTGAGGATTATATGAACCTGTTGAGAACCCTAGCGGGATGAGGGGGTAAAAGCTGTGGATAGTTCTGTGGATAAGATTATGCACAGGAAGCTCACAGTTTGCGAGGCGCGGCCCAACAACTATTGAGTAAGCTTATGAAGTTTGTAAATTATTGATTATGAAAGAGATTTTTGACTTATGCACCGATAACATAAACCCTCTTAATCATAGTAATAATCTTAAGCTTTAAGAATTTAAATCTAAGAATGCACAGACGGGTGTGATCATGAAAGTGACGGCAGAACGGGAAAAATTGTTAGTGCCTTTACAGGCAGTGATGGGTGTTGTGGAGCGTCGGCAAACCATGCCGGTGTTAGCCAATGTGTTGCTCAATGTGCGTCAAGGCAAGTTGTTTTTTACGGCAACTGACCTTGAAGTTGAGTTGGTGTCTGCCAGTGACGTAACGGTATTGGAGCCTGGCGACATTACGGTTCCCGGGCGTAAATTTTTAGATATTTTAAGATCTTTACCCGAGAAATTAGCGGTTTCGCTGACCCTGGAGGGTGAGAAAGTTGTGATCAAAGCGGGGCGTAGCCGTTTTAGTTTGTCGACTCTCTCAGCGCTTGAGTTTCCGGTGATTGATGACATTCATGCACAGCAGAGCGTGAAACTGGCGCGTAAAGAATTATTGCGCTTGGTGCAGAAAACCCACTTTTCAATGGCGCAGCAGGACGTGCGTTTTTACCTCAATGGCATGTTGTTAGAAATTGACGGTCAATTGCTGCGAGCGGTGGCAACGGATGGGCATCGATTGGCGTTGAGTGAAGCGTCGCTGAATGTGAAAGCAAATACTTCGCAGCAGGTGATTGTGCCGCGTAAAGGGGTTTTGGAGTTGCAGCGGATACTGACTGAAGAGGGTGATGCTGAGTTGGCGATTGGTACCAATCATGTTCGTGCTCAGATCGGCGATGTTCGCTTCACATCGAAGCTTATTGACGGCCGTTTTCCGGAATATTCGCGAGTAATCCCGGCCGCGGCGACCTATGCCATTAAGGCGGACCGCGATGTGTTGCGTCAGGCTTTGCAACGAACCTCGATTTTATCAAATGAGAAATACCGCGGCATTCGGATGACGGTGAAAAAGAACGTCCTCACTGTGCAAGCCCATAACCCTGAGCAGGAAGAGGCTGAGGAAGAGATTGAGGTTGGTTATGAGGGTAGCGACCTTGAGGTGGGGTTTAACGTGAATTACTTACTCGACGCGTTGGCGGCGATTGACGGCCAGGAAGTTGAGCTAGGGCTGACGGATAGTAATAGTAGTTGTTTGATTCGCTCTCCCGGAAACACGGGTTCGCGCTATGTCGTCATGCCTATGAGGCTTTAGATAGCTGATGCCCCTGCGTCGGGTGCAAGTGGCGGATTTCCGGTGCTTGCAGCCGATGGAAATTGAGTTAGATCCGCACTTTACTTTGATTAGTGGCCCCAATGCTTCCGGTAAGACCAGTCTATTGGAAGCTATCTATGTTTTAGGGCGTGGCCGCTCGTTTCGAACCCGTCGTCTAGATCATTTAATTCGCCAAGGCAGCGCGCGGTTTACGGTATTTGGTGAAGTGGTGATGAGTGAACGTCGGGTGGCGATTGGGATTGAGGGTTCGGCAGCGGGTGTGCGAGCACGACTAGGGGGCGCTAAAGCCTCGTCGTTGGCTGAACTTGCCACCGTATTACCGGTTCAAATTATTGATCCTGAAGTTCATCGGCTGATTGAAGAAGGCCCCAATCGGCGGCGTCGGTTCTTGGATTGGGGTGTGTTCCACGTGGAACATGGTTTTGTAGAGCAGTGGCAGCGTTATCAAAAGGCACTCAAGCAGCGGAACGCTTCGCTACGCTCGCGGCAGCCGAAAACGGTAGCCAGTGCTTGGGATGATGAATTGCTCCGTGTTGGGGAAATGTTGTCGGCGGCGCGAATGCGATACGTGCAAGCGTTGGAGCCGGTGGCGGCCGCGTTGGTGCTTCAGCTTCTGGGTCAGGAACTGACCTTGGGTTATCGACTGGGCTGGCCCAAGGATTCGACCTTTGCAGAGGCGCTGCGGCTTAGTTGGTCGCAAGACCAGGAGACCGGGACATCGGTCGGGCCTCACCGGGCAGATCTTGCGATTCGACTAGACGGTGTTTCGGTTAAGGATCGGGTCTCGCGCGGACAGCAGAAGCTATTGGCGGCTGCCTTGCTATTGGCGCAACTGAAGCTGTTCCCGGAGGATGCCCCTGTACGCCCCAGTTTGCTGTTGGATGATCCTGGCGCTGAATTGGATCAGCGGCACTTAGGCGCGTTGATTGAAGAAATTCGCTCCGAGGCGGTCCAATTGCTCGTAACGACGCTACAGGATGAGTTTTCGGCGTTTGGGACGCCGGGGCGTTGTTTTAAAATAGAGGCCGGGAAGGTCGAGTCGGTGTAGAGGTTCCACGTGGAACATTGGGAGACAAGAATACGCCCATGCTGCCTTTGGGCTAAGTGATTGATTCATAAGATTTTTCTAAACATATCAGATTCGTTTTTGCGCCCGGAAGCTGTTAGACTGGGGGATTACAGTGCAGGACGCTCTATGGCTCAGAACGATATTTACGATTCCACAAAAATCAAAGTGTTGCGTGGCCTAGACGCGGTTCGCAAACGACCGGGTATGTATATCGGTGATACCGATGACGGCAGTGGTCTGCATCACATGGTGTTTGAGGTGGTGGATAACGCCATCGATGAGGCCTTGGCGGGATATTGTGATCGCGTGGTGGTCACCATTCACGCCGACGAATCGGTCACGGTGTCGGATAACGGTCGCGGCATTCCGGTTGACCTGCACGCTGAGGAAGGTCGTTCAGCAGCCGAAGTGATTATGACGGTGCTGCATGCGGGCGGCAAATTCGATGACACGTCCTATAAAGTTTCCGGCGGTCTCCACGGTGTCGGCGTTTCGGTGGTTAATGCACTCTCGGATTTTTTGGAACTTAATATTCGTCGTGAGGGTAAGCACTACCGTCAAGAATATCGTTTAGGCGAACCTTCGGCGCCGCTTGCGCCCGTGGGTGATACCACCGAACGCGGTACTACTTTGCGATTCAAACCGAGCGCGCAAATATTTACCAATATTTCCTTTGTCTACGAAACCCTCGCCAAACGATTACGAGAATTGTCGTTCTTGAATTCTGGCGTGCGGATCGAATTGGTGGATGAGCGCGACGAGAAAACCGAAGTGTTTCAGCACGAAGGCGGATTGAAAGCTTTTGTCACGCATTTAAATCGTAGTAAGGCGGCGGTACATGGCACGGTGCTCTGGTTTCAAGCGCGTGACGGCAATACCCAAGTCGAAGTCGCTATGCAATGGAATGATTCTTACCAAGAGGGCATGTATTGCTACACCAATAATATCCCGCAAAAGGACGGTGGCACACATCTTGCGGGGTTTCGCGCTGCGCTTACCCGCACTTTGAATAATTATATTGAAAAAGAACTCGCGTCTAAGAAAGACAAAATTGCGACCACCGGTGATGATTCACGCGAAGGTTTAACGGCTATATTGTCAGTGAAATTACCGGATCCGAAATTCTCTTCGCAGACCAAGGATAAATTGGTTTCCTCAGAAGTAAAGGGCGTGGTTGAATCCGTGGTCGCGCAACGTATCGAAGAATTCCTATTGGAACATCCGCAAGAAGCGCGCGCTATCGTGAATAAAATTCTCGAGGCCGCTTATGCGCGCGAAGCCGCGCGTAAGGCGCGAGAAATGACGCGGCGTAAAGGCGCCTTGGATATTGCCGGGTTGCCCGGCAAATTGGCTGACTGTCAGGAAAAAGATCCGGCGCTGTCGGAAATGTTTCTGGTCGAAGGTGATTCGGCCGGCGGTTCGGCCAAGCAGGGCCGTGATCGTCGCACGCAGGCGATTTTGCCGCTGAAGGGAAAAATTCTCAACGTTGAAAAAGCGCGCTTTGATAAAATGATCGCTTCCGCGGAGGTCGGCACTTTGATCACCGCTTTGGGTTGCGGCATCGGACGCGATGATTTCAATGTTGATAAGTTGCGCTATCACCGCATTATTATCATGACCGACGCCGATGTCGACGGCTCGCATATTCGCACTCTGTTATTGACATTCTTTTATCGGCAGATGCCGATCCTGATTGAGCGGGGGCATATTTATATCGCGCAGCCGCCGTTGTACAAGGTCAAGAAGGGTAAGCAAGAAACCTACGTTAAGGATGATTTTGAGTTAAGCGCTTTATTGTTGAATTCGGCTATTGAGAATGCGTCCCTGCATGTCAACAGTGATGCTCCGCCGCTCACCGGTCTAGGCTTAGAATCTTTAGCACGCAAATATGTGGAAGTGCAAAGTATCGTGCGGCGCTGGGCACGTCGCTATGATGATCGTTTTCTAGAGCAGTTGATTTATTCGCCGCCACAGACCACCGAGTCGTTTGACCGCATTGATCAATTGAAAGATTGGTGCCGTCATTTAGAAACGCGTTTAAATTCCCTGCAGGATATATCGCGTACTTATCGGGTGAAGGTCGAAGCATTACCGGCCGCGGGTCATCGTATTTGCCTGCAGCGTATTGAGCATGGCTTGACTTCGGAAAAACACATTCCACGAGAGTTTTTTGATTCTGCTGAATATCGGCGTATCGCTGATTTATCGCAAACCTTGCACGAACTGTTAGGGCCGGGTGCCTACGTGCAGCGCGGCGATGAGCGCCAAGAAATTGCCAGCTTTAAGGTCGCCATGAATTGGCTATTCGATCAAGCGAAGAAAGGGCAGGGCATTCAACGCTATAAAGGGCTGGGCGAGATGAATCCCGGGCAATTGTGGGACACCACTATTAACCCTGAAACTCGACGACTGTTACAGGTACGGATTGAGGATGCTGTCGCGGCGGATGATATTTTCACGACGCTGATGGGCGATGCGGTGGAACCACGGCGCGAGTTCATTGAGAAGAATGCGTTGCATGTGATGAATTTGGATGTTTGATCGGAGGTAGGTCTGCTGCTTAGTTGCGCAAAACCGTGCCTTAACCGGCATGGCACCTAGGCTGCCGGCTTTGAGCCGAGCAGTACTCGAAGCCGGGCACATCGGCGCTGGGTGTGCGCCCGCATATCGGGTGTTGCTAGCGCCGACCCCTCAAACCGACTCCTTGGATCGCCATCAAGAATACAGCTGCGTGATTGTGGTCCGCGGGTGAGTATTCGGGCTAGGGCGTTTATGCCCCCCCTTGATTAATCACCCTGTGCGGCGAATTTACGTCGATGATTCTCACCTGGCTGACGCTAGCCGATTTTTACGAACGATTCGTCAGTCTGTCTTCGAGCTCCGTGCAATACCATTTTACGAACTGCGTGACCCCAGCCTCATGCACCGGCGAGTACGGCGCCGGATCATAGGCCGGGGAATTCACGCCGATCTGGTTCTCGGTGCAATTCCGAGTGTCGGCAGCGTTCGTTGCCAGCCAAACTTTGGTCAATTCGGCGACGTCGTAATCGACGCCTTCCACGGCATCGCGATGTACCAGCCACTTAGTCGTCAACTGTGTCTGCGTGGGGCTGATCGGCAGCACACGAAACGAAATAGCGTGGTCGGCCAGCAGGTGATTCCAGGTGGAAGGAAAATGAAACAACAGCAGCGTGCCGATGTCGTTTTCCGGGATTGAATCCGCCAACGCACGGCGCACTGCTGCGCTGCCGGACATCGTGAAACTTACCGCACCTTCGAGCAGCGGCATGCGTAGGGTCCGGTATTGGCCATTTTTCGAAATATGAAATTTGCTCGGTAAACCAATGGATTCCCAGTGCGCCCATTTTTGGGCATTTCTGGTATTTGAGGCCGCTCCCTCGATATCGGTCAATGTCGGATCTTCCGGGAATGTACGGATCAGTTCCGGATGATTAGCCGCGCAGTGATAGCACTCACGGTTATTTTCCCACACCAGCTTCCAATTCGCCTGTTCGATGATGGTCGATTCGAAAGCAACTTTGGCTTCATGCAGCTTATGCGGAGCAAAATACGGTTCGAGATGCGTGCGGATGGGTGCAAAATCCGGTGCCGCCGCTGCCAGACAAATCCAGATATACCCGCCGACGCTGGCACAATGGACTGTTTTTAATCCATGTTCGGATTTATTGAAATCTTCGCCCATGTCGCGGGCCGAAAATAACCGACCATCCAAATGGTACGTCCATTGGTGATAAGGGCACACCAGCCGGGCTGCGGTCCCGTGTTCGGCCGAGCAAATTCTCGATCCACGGTGCCGACAACTATTGTGGAAGGCACGCAGCACTCCCTCCCGATCGCGGACCACGACCACCGGATAATCGCCGATTTGCACCGTCAAGTAGTTTCCGGCATTCGGTACTTCGCAATCATGACCGATAAACAGCCATTCTCTGTACCAGATTAGGTCGAGGTCGATTTGGTAGTCCTCGCGACTACAATAGAAATCTCTTTCCAATGCGGTCTCGGGATTCCGCCGCCGTAACCGGCTCAGCATTGCGTCGTGCGCGCTCATAAGGGACTCTCGAGATTGCGGCTGGGTTTGAATCGTTTATACCATAACAATGATTTCGCACCGTGCGTTTGCGTGGCACGACGATACAATGCCTTCGCACGATCGTGCTCGCCCAGCGCCTCCTCCAGGCGTCTGCTCTCGTTCATGGCGTCCAGCGATACACGGCTCCTGGAAACGGCGCCTTCCACTGATCGAAGGCTCCCGTGATGTACACCGCGCCGGTGCCCGGGGGACCAAAGCCCACATTGGTTACGTAGCGTGTGGCAAGCGTAATGATGCGCACTAACTTCTGTTCTGCACTCACCACGAGGACCCGGCCGGAACCGTTTTGCGCGATGTAATAGTTGCCGTCAGGACCCAATTTAATTCCATCTGGACCGTTGTAGGCATCCTCGTCCGGCGTAGGTGGTGCGAGGTCTCGCAGCCGCGCCCATACGGCGCGTGGTCCTAGCGTCCCATCGGCCCTTACCGGAAAGGAGAGAATTCTGCCCGCTAGCATCTCGGCGACCAACAGCTGCTGGCCGTCTTTAGACAGGGTCAATCCGTTGGAATAATCGATGGTGTTGGCTACCTCGCGTATGTCCTGGCCATCGGCTGACATATGCAGCACAGCCCCCGTAATCGGCGCCTTAGTGTCGTACACGCCAGATGCAGAAAAATAGATGCCACCGTGCCCGTCATCGCATACATCGTTCGGACCGACGAAGGCTTTGCCCGCGTTGTCCTTGGAAATCGTACGGACTGTTTTCCCCTGAGCGTCGAGTTCCAGTAGGTAATTTTCGTCGTAACAAGCCACCATAATGTGATCGTTGTGAACGTGAATCAATGCAGTTGGGCCGCAGTGTGGCTGGTGCCACCAGATGCTCGCCTGCTTGCCGTCCCATGTCTTGATGTCGCTGCCCGCATATTCCACAAAGAGTAGTCGCCCCTGATCCCAGAGGGGGCCCTCGGGATAGCGCGCGTGCGGATCGATGACATCGACCCCAGCGCAAATATTTCCCGCACGGCACAGGCCGAAAATTACGAGTGCACACATCGACAGATTACGTAAACGCATTGAAACCTCGGGTGAACCGCATCCGCACCACAATCGGTGCGTGACATTTAATTCAGTATAGATATTTATAGTATGTACATTGCCGCTTTTGAAAGGAACTTCACGCGCCTTGCTTATTGCTCCAATCGCCACCTAGGATCTTCCGCTTGTGGCTATTTCAAACCGGATTTCTCATTGGAGAGTATTTGAGGGTATAGGAAAGGCTAACAATGGACCGGGAAATGACGGTTTTTGCTCCCTATAGCCCGGATACTTACTCGCGGTGATGCATGGCAACGGCGAGCGTTACAATTGCGAACCGAATGATAGCCGCACGAAATTTTACTATAAATAGCGGTGAGCATGCACAAGAGATGGCCAGTTTCGTGAAACGGTTGTTGCCGATCTAATTACGCCCGAGAAACCGCTTACGCATTTTCAAACTAGCATACTGACGACAGAGCAACTGAAAAGTATCCGGCGAATGCTAAAAGAGGTCGATTTCTTCGGCACTCCGGCTGATATTTGTGGAGGTAGAATAGACGGCTACGCAAGCCATTTGTCGGTGCTTCTTAGAAAAATAACGCGCTCGGTCAACGTTCTAGATAAAATTTCGATTGATACGCCATTGACTGTCAGGCATCAGTTTGAAGTTTTGAAGGATCTAAGGATGCTCGTCACCGAAACAGTAAAGGCACCAGGTGCCACTGTTAGATAAATAAAATACTCCATTCCCAATAATAACGGTAAGCGAGGTGCATACCATAGCGGTGGTTTTATGCATCATTGGGACGCGGCTGAATTCGCATGCATTGTCGGTGACAAGCGTCAGGCCGAGGGAACGGGTACGCGGAAAGAATGATCTCGCACCTTAGCCTGCGAATAAACACTTCCGACGTATTGAGGTGTATTTTCGTCTGCCACAGTGGTTACTACTGCGCACAGGCGTGGGGGGTCAGTGCCGCGCGCACCTTGGCGAGAATTGGCTTGAAGATGGGTGTCTCCGTGAGAATGTCCCATGCAGTCGTCACGACAATCAGCTCGTCTTTGGGAAATATCAGAAGCTCTTGGCCGCCGAACCCGCGCGCTACCCAAACGTAGCTCCCCTGGTCAGGGTACAGCCACCACTGGTAGCCATACTGCCATCCCGTGCCGGTGTCGATCTGCGGACTGAGAGTAGCGTTCAAAAATTCTGGCGCAATCAATTGTCGATCGTGCCAGCGGCCGTGGTGCAAGTAGAGGTAGCCGATGCGAGCAAGATCCTCGCTAGTTAAAAACAGTCCGCCCTCGGTGTCGACTACGCCCAGCGGGGTTCGCTTCCAGTGATACTCGCGGATTCCCAGAGGTTCAAAGAGGTAGCGCCGCGCATACGCTTCGATGTCTTTTCCTGTTTCCCGCTGAAAGATATAGGCTAAAAGTTCAGTGGCACCGCTGTTGTACGCGAATTTTGCCCCCGGCTCGTTTACCATCGGCAGGTCGATGACGAACTGGACCCAATCGTCTGAGGCCTCCATGGGTGCGGTAGGGTTATGGGGATCGTTGTAAGGTAAATTCTCGTTCCAATCGAGACCCGTGGTCATGGTGAGCACATTGCGTAGCGTCATGCGACGCTTTCGTGCATCGACATTTTTTAGTCGTTGAATATTGAAGAATTTCAACACCGGTGTATCGAGAGATGATTTAAAGTCGCCGCGTGCTATCGCGATGCCTATAGTGGTGGCCGTAACCGATTTAGATATCGATTGCATCGAATGCTCCTGTGTACCTTGGAAGTACGGATGCCAATTCGGATCGAAATAGTTATAGGGGCCAGTCAGATGAGGATTGAGGGGACCTCGTTCCTTCGTCTCTTTCGCATAAATCTTCGCATAGTCGTGCGAATAGATGCGCTCATACGCAATCGAACCGCAGCGAATGATCAGAAGCGAGTCCACCAAGGGTAGTCGGCCGGTTGACAAATCCTCATCGAGCGCCGCTAAAGGTCCCGCCGTTAATCCCACCGCTTGCGGTGTAGTGCGCGGCCATTTGTCGTCCGGCCAGGGTTGGACAGCCGACGCTACACGAATCGAAGTAAGTAAAAACAATGGAGCCCATAGCAGACTCAAAAATAGCAAAGTTCGCATTTTATATTTCTCCATCGATGAGAAGCTATCGTGTAAAAATTGTAGCACGTGTTCTACGGAAGTAGTCTACGCAGATCACCGCACCGTGAAATTATCGGACCATCGAGCCTGCGGCGATCCTGTCTAGTTCAGAGTGCTTATTTATATTAACCTTTTCGTTCGTCATACAGCGCCATATCAAACGCTCTGCCGCGACCGTGTCTCCTCCTCTAATACATGGCCAGTGCGAATTTGACACCGACAGTTACCAAGCCTTCTTACGGCTTGGAGCGATCCATCCAGCCCACTCTTACTCGTCGACCGGTCGGCTCACAGTAGAGCTAAATGGAAAGATGCACGTAGCGTATGATGATCCAGCATTCTTAACGTATGATGCGGCGGTGAGCATTTCAAAGGATACGTGCACCTTAGCGATACGCGGGACAATCCTTTCTGATTCTGCAATGCGCGTGTAGAGGCGACGATCATCAACCGATCATAAACGGTAGGTTTGCGGTTCGTTGCGCCAGTCAGGCCCAGGAGTTATTCCATGAAGATTGTGTCGTTGGTTATTGCTTTGCTCTTCGTCGACCTCAGCACCGCGCCGAAGCTCGACGCCTATTCGTCAAACCAGGAACATCATAATAACCAGCCGATTTATGAAGGTTTGACAGGAACGATAGCGCTCGACAACGATCACGTCGTCGTACGAAGATTCGTTATTCAACCGAGTCAGTCCACTGGACTGCACGTGCATGTAGCACATCAACTGTTGATTTTCATCAAAGGAGGCATCCTTACCTCAAAGACAGGTCGATCAACGTTATGGCCGGATGGCCGCGTAGTGTGGCTGCAAGATGCCGGACACGATGAAGGCAGTACTAATACTGGTCGTACTCCGATTGAACTGATATGGGTCACGTTGAAGCCGATCAATTCGGCATCGCAACCAGTGGCCTCGAGACAAAAGCTAAGTTATGGATACCTGAACTATCCTAATATTCCCGGTGAGGATGTCCTTGAAAATGACCGAGTGATCGTACAACGTTTCAAAATTAACCCAGGTCAATGGGAAGGCATTCACGCACACAACCCCAACACCTTCTATATCTTCATTAAGGGTGGCCACTGGATGACTAAGTCCAAGGAACATCCGCAAGGAGTTCCGGGATCCGCAGAGGACGGCTTGGTTGCGTGGATGGACACGATCGATATGAGCGACGAGCATCAGTCCGGTAATGCGGGAACCAACTCGACCGAAGTGGTTTGGGTCGCTTTGAACGATTAGCAGACATTTTGCACGGCAGCTGTCGGGCGTCGATGCGGAATTTAACCAGTATGCACGAACTTTATTTGGCATTGTTCGCCGGCAGAGCGTGCGGCCATTTGCGATTCTGACTATTGCGGACCAAGGCCCGATAACTGGCCCTGAAAGCCAAGCGCCGAGCCGGAGGGGCTCGTATCGGCTAGGCGTCGCCCGCTCCCGTGGATCTCCATCAAAAATCCCGATGGGTGATTGCTTCACGGAGCAGAGCGCTAATCGCCGTGCTGTTAACGGCAGCAGCATCGTAAATTTTGATGTGTCTTAATTTCTTGCCCGAGCCTTGCAAAAGATCTTCTGGATCAGGCAAAGATGCGCCGTGATAAAAACCAAGATTGATGTGTGCGCTTTGAATAGCAATGTAAGCATAGTGCTCGTTAATGGTGTCGTGTCGGTCGGACGAGCAGCGACGCATTGGTGAGAAGAGGCTCGCGGCGTGGTACATTGTCAGTGTGAGACGTTCAAACGCACCAATGTCCGAGTTTCCTGACGTCTCGCGCCGCAATTTTGTGCTGGGCACTTCGGCGATGGTGGTTATGTCGGGTGCTGGCGAAGCTGGCGTGTCGAACGTTTCTACCGCGATTGCTGCCGCAGACGATTCCGCTCTGCTCAACTTGAACGCAGTCGAAGCGGTTGCGCGAATGTCCGATGGATCTCTCAGCGTGGAGCGCTACGCAGGGGCGTTGCTTACACGCTGTCAGGCGGCGCACGCGCTCAATGCGTTCATTGCCCTCGATCCCGCTCGGGTGCTGGAAGATGCTCGCGCCCGCGACGTCGAGCGTCGGTCCGGCGTCAAGCCGGGCGCTTTGTTCGGCCTGCCGATACCGGTAAAGGATAGCGTCAATACGCGCGAATACCCGACCACCGCCGGTACACCGGGACTGCGTCATTTTCGTCCCAGCGAGGATGCGCCCGTGGTTGCCGCACTTCGTGCAAGCGGAGCGATCGTGCTCGGAAAGACAAATTTGCACGAACTGTCCTACGGGTGGACCAGCAATAACCTAGCATTTGGTGCCGTTCACAACCCGTACGATTTCGCTCGAATTCCCGGCGGCAGCAGCGGCGGGACAGCCGCCGCCATAGCCGCCCACCTGGCGCCCTTAGGGATCGCTGAGGACACGCAAGGGTCCATCCGCGTACCTGCGGCATTTTGCGGAATTGTAGGTTTCCGCCCGACGACAGGTAGATATTCAACTAAAGGGTGCGTGCCCATTTCTCCGCTATTCGATCAAGTAGGGCCCCATGCGCGCAGCGTGGCGGACCTGCTGTTGTTCGACTCGGTGCTGACCAACGATTGGCGCTCCCCAGCACCCACTTCGCTCAAAGGTTTGCGGCTCGGCGTGGTGCGCGATTACTGGTTCACGGATCTAGATCCGCAAGTCGAGCAACTGACCCACCTGGCACTGACGCGACTGCAAGCAGCCGGCGCGGAAATCATCGAGACGCATTTGCCGGGTCTTGCACCGCTCATCGACTTAACGACCTATCCCGTCCAGAACCACGACGTGCGCGTCGCACTTATACGTTATTTAAAGGAATATCGCACTGGACTGGATTTCGACACTTTGGTTGCGCGCGCCAGCCCCGACATTCAGCAGATTTTTCGCAGCGACGTGCTGCCCGGCGGGATCAACTTTGTCGCGGAGTCTGCATACGCAGCAGCGCGCGATCAGCACTTACCAGCACTGCGCCGCTTGTACCAAGACTATTTTGCGCGAACCGGCGTGACCGCCATGGTATTTCCAACTACGTTGGTGGCCGCTCCCCGCATCGGCGATGAGACTAGCCTCAAAGTGGGGGGCAAGTCGCTGCCCTTCGACACGGCCGTTGCGCGGAATATCTCGCCCGGTAGTACCGCCGGATTGCCAGGGCTAGTACTACCGATTGCATTGACCCTTGAGGGGCTGCCGGTGTCCCTCGAGTTCGATGCGCCGGCCGGCGCCGACCGAGCATTGCTCGCACTCGGCCTAAGCCTCGAAAAAATACTCGGAAGGCTGCCAGCGCCGCGTATCTAATGCGATCCCCGCGACCGCGTGACTCGAACTCAGGATCGGTGCGGACGGCATTTAGAACGGCGCGGACTGTTGGTGAGGGATACTGAGAATAGCTTTCTGGCGCTGAGCTCTGAGGAATCGGCAGATGAAAACGCCCTGGCCGATTTGCGGCGTGTTTTATCGTGGCCAGCTTGATGAATGGGTCAGACTTTATATTTAACTCGCACTTAAAAACTTGGGCAAGACTAAAGATAAGTATATTAATGAGTAAGCAAACATGCCAAGGCCCAGTATAAACATGCCAATTATCTGTGCCCTTATCAAGAATTGATTATTTTCTAACCCGGTTCCTTGAGTGCCGCGTTTGAATATAAGCTCACGCGATTTATAACCTCGCTTAGCCTTCATCAAACACCATAAACCTAGCCAAAAATAGAGGATTGGTAAAATCAGGTCAATTGAATATCGATTCATCCGGAGGCTCACCGATCGGTACCATGTATGCAATGCGCTATGCCGGCGCACCGAAAAGCCTGCCGCACCAATCGGCGGTGCGCGGTCGACACGGGAGTGTCGCTATTCCGGCAGGTTAACTCCAGAGCCTCCCATTTCTTGGGGCATATCCTTCATTTTCGGCTTGCCATCGTGAATGTGCAGCACGGTTTCCTGGTAATTCACATGAACGGCCGGCTTAAAGGCCAGCTGCGGAATCATGGCAGCGTAAATATCCACGAGGCCCATGGTCGGATGGTCCGTGAACAAATGCCCACCACAATGCTTGCACCACTTGCGATAGCTGATGGGCGTCTTGTTGTAAGTGCCAATGCTCGCAGCACCGTGCGTCACTTTCAGTGCCTCCGGCTTCCACAAGGTGAACGCGTTGACCGGTCCTGCAGACCAATGGCGGCACGATTCGCAGTGACAGTACCCCATCGCCGTCGGCTGACCGGAAACCTCGAATTGCACCTCGCCACAAAAGCAGCGGCCTGTGTAGATCGTATCCTTGCTCATGGTTCGCTCCTGTTTGTTGCTATGACGTAACGACACCCTGTCGGAATGCACGGTCACACATTTTCCCCCGTAGTTTTCGAATGTCAAACACGGTGTTTGAACCCTTGGGGCGTGCGCGTGCTGCTGTCTCCGGAACGATATTGACCGGCATCACGCCATTTGGCTGCCGATCAGCCAGCAATGTGCGCCAGGCTGTCGGCGAATGCCAGCCAGCCCGGCGTACCGCTGAGCGGCCCACGCAGTACGATCACCGCAGTCATCACTGCCGCACCGATGAGCCAGACAGGGTGAGGCCGACCGCGTGTGCGCCAATCGAAAACGATACCTGCAACGACCAGCGTCTCGACGATCAGGCTCGGCACTAAGCCAATGATAAGTGGGGGTGGCGGCCCGAGGCCAGGCCTAAGGCCCGGTCCACCACCGGTTATTAGCACGAAGAAGACGCGGGCCATCGCTGCTTGAAGCAGCGAGATGGTCGCCAGCAATATGAGCCGCTTGTGCACTTCGGGGCGTCGAATGTTGGCGATTGCGGCGACGAAGAATCCGGCGAACAGGCTGATCGCACTGATCGGCAAGACCACGAAGGCACGCGATCGATCCCCGTAGCCGGCCGCCAGCCCCGCGGTGAGGGTTTCGATCGCCGCTGCCAAGCCAATCACCACCATGGCCGTAGCCAGTGAAATTCCCAGGAGACCCCAGGCACGGTGGTAGTCATATCGTCCTTTGGCGACAAGCAGCGTCTGTGACAGCAGGAGCAGAGTCCAGGCCGAGAACAGCAGGCCATGAATGTGCAGAAGCGGTGGGCCCACGAAAGTGCCCGCGGGTAACTGGAGCCAGTAAGTCGGCGCGAATCCTCCGAAGGCCACCAGCGCGCAGACCGCCGCCATCCCTACGTAGAAACGACTGATTTTCTCGTGCACAAGATCGTGCGTCACTGCAACCATCTCAACCTCCCCAAGATCCGATGTGTACCTGTATTGTAAGCGTTGGCCAGCGCAAAGACCTTATACACATTCGTGCAATCATCTGCACAGAAAATTTTCTGCGTTCGCAATTCCGATTTTGCTGAGCATACTGACGTTCACTCCATCGTGGCGACGGTTGCTCGTGCATCCAGCTAATACCGCGACCGATTCCGATATGGGCGCGTGAATGAGTGTGCCCCGATGGCGACACATTAAAGAACGCACGCACCGTGCCCTGCCGATCTCGACTGACGATGACGATGTCCGAGCTGAGATCGAAAGTCATGAAATCGCCGGGTTTAGAAATTTAACTGACGTGGCAAACAAGCTGCCAAGTAGCACGTTTGCCGGTGAGACTGTGGTGCCTTAAGCCGGAGTTATATGAACATATAGGAACGGTCACGCGATTAAGAATAAGGCGGTGATTAATAAGATCCGGTCTCACCTGAGATCCACCGGCGAGCGGATCTGTTCGACTAAGCGCAATTCAGGCCAACTGAAGCGCAGGTGACAAAATCGAAACCGCGCTGGGATGTATTTTCTCAAACGAATCTAGAAATCCATTTGCGTCAGCTTCGAGTCGATACAGTTGCTTTCGGTGGCTGCGATTTTCCGAACTGACTACAAGCTTCTATCTAGGGTGCCAGTATGAGGGACTTCCGACTAGCGGTAGTACCAAATGCGATAGCGGGCATTCCAAGTGTCATTGTTGAGCACATTTGAGTGTGTCTCTTGGCAATGTAGATATACCCACAATAGCGGGACCGAGGTTGTTTGATTTACAGCACGAAGGTCGCTATGAAGCCAACAGCACCTAGTATTAATCCGATTAAAGCACCACGAGTGGGAATTTGAAGGAATACCAGATAGCCGATCAATGGTTCCATTAAAAGGATGGAGGTGATAGACAAGGCGCTCACCATCCAAATATTTCTAAATGATCGATATCCGAGCATGTACCCGGCAATTAAAAGTGCGCCTGCGATTGCCATCTGACAAAACGCCTTAATAAAAATTGTTTGAAATGATTGATTTGCAAGTGCGTGTTCTTTGGCAGCAATCATTTCTGCATATACAGAAAACGCCTCGCCGACAAGCAAAAGTGCGATAGCCAGAAGTTTGTACATGTGAAGCCCTATTCGTCGTTGTCCGTTGGTAGCAAATTTGCCGTTGGATCTTCCAGGATTTGGCGAAGGTCAGTGTTAGTACCAGGAAATGCGGACATTCGTGATTAAACAAATCCGTACCATTTTACGGATGCGCCCATTGTCCAATGCTGGCATAGAGGCGCTCATTTTGCACAGGATTTGTGTTCAAAGGGATTGGCAAATGAGTTTTTTGTTCGAAGATGAAGATGCAATCCGTGATTTAAAGCACACTATTGGCTGATTCAAATATATTATCCATTTCGAGTAACAGGAGAGGAATATCCATGGCCATTGCTACCTTCAACACAGAGAACGACGGACTGCAGCCGAGTCAAAAGGAGCGCGGCCACTACATCGTCGACGTGAACCTGGAGGATAGCGGTCCGTGGATACCTTATGCTGAAGGAGTCTGGGTGCAGCTGTGCCGCTTTAACGTCACGACTGGCGGATTTACGGTTGTCTTGAAGGGCCTACCTGGGGCAAAACTTGGCGTTCACTACCACACGGCACCGTTCATGGTTTTACGCTGCGCGGTCACTGGAGGTATCTGGAGCATGACTGGATTGCAAAGCCTGGTACCTTTATTTTCGAGCCGGCTGGCGAAGCTCACACGCTTGTTATCACCGACGATTCGCCAGAACCAGCGATCATCCTCTTTGTCGTTGAGGGCGCACTGATCTATCTGGACAAGCCGGTCAACGGGTCATTTGGTGCTCTCGAGGACGGGTTCAGTGCTCTTGAACTGAGCCGTAAGTATTATCGCGAGGCCGGTTTAGATGTCGGACAATTAGACCTAAGGATTCGGTAGATGCGCGGATGCAGATCCGCGAGCGCCGCCTGCGCGACTGCGCCAATGAGATTGAAGCGCATTATTTCAGCAAGGCGACGGCACATAGACACACGGCCAACTCTTGCGGAAGGTCTGTGCGCAATGCGAGAAAAATGTTGCGCTGGGAGATTGCCGGGCGGCGAAAACCGCCGACGGCGGCGCCGCGCAGATTGATCGTGCCGGTCCCTGTTGCGGACAGTCCCGGAGCGCGGATCTGGTAGTCGCTGCCGGCATAGGCGCAGCGGTATTCGCGGACCGGGAATTTTTTTACGCGAAATATTTCTGCCCAAACGCGTGCCTCGCTGCGGATCAGCATCGAGTCGTTAGACGTGCCACCAATTTTGCCGGCGAACGCGGAGCCACCGAAGCTGCTCCATTGAATAAAAACAGTGGCGGTATCAGCGTTGTGTTCAAGAGTTGCGCTTTTCGTCGAATGCGAGACATAGTTTGCAATCGATGATCCAGTCTCGTCTTGGATGTGGTATTGCGCAACAGATAGCTTGGCATCAGGTACGATTTGGTAGAGGCGGAAGTTGGCGCCTTGCAGTTGACCCAGACCGCTCTGCTGCCAAAGGCTTACCGCCGTCTTGCCGGCTGTAGAGCGCTCCGCTCGCGGCTGGACGTACAGGGCCCAATAGAGCAGCCCCGCAAAAAAAACCAACACCGGTGCAACTACGAGTATCACGATTCCCTCCATTCCTCCCATCAACGTCATCTTACGCAGTCCGCATCGATATCAACATCAGAAAGTACACGATATCGCAAGGTTTTCACCGTCACTCAAGAATGGGAAAATTGCTGGGTGCTGATTCTATGTCGGGCAAAAATTCGCGACTCAGTCAATGTGACGGCACGTAGCGCAGGCTTCCCAGTCACCGGCGATACACTGCTGGGCATTTTCCAACGACAGCGTGCCGTGGCAGATTTCGCGGTGGAGGCGGGATTCGAGATGGTCTTTCCGCATGGCGCCGTGCTCGCCGGCCCAGGGCTGGAGGGCGAGGTTGGAAAGTTTCCGGGGATGGCCGCCGAGCGCAAGTGGAATGATGTGATCAAGCTCGTAGTCACTGGTGCTAGCGGAGTCTAGATGCGCTTCGCGGAGGAGTTTCCTCTTTACGCCGTTGGTGTATGAGGTGGATGGTCGAACTGTTCGAGTGTACCCGGAGACGCAGATAGTTTGGTGAATGGTTGAGGCGGTGACGTCGGGATTGAGTGCGATGCAGCCGTGGAGGGTTGGGACGCAAGGTTGGTTCGCCGCGCTATTGGACCTTGGATTCGGGGACGTTGGGAGGTGAGTGCAGCCGGCGGTCAGAAGCAGCAGGATGGCGAGCGGTGTTATGCGCATTCTATATATGGTACGCGACACAGGGGGATCAGATCAGGGCGGAGTAGAGTTCCGCGGTTTATATCAACGACGGCTCTTTATCGCGTAGCAAGGGGTTGCGAGTCGTCAATTGTGGGAAAAATTCGAAATCGCGATCGGCGGTCCGCAGTTCTTTTACTCCGTGATAAAGACATACGGCCGCGATGCGCGCGTCTTGTACTTTCGGGTCGCTGATTTTGGCATGCGCAAGCGTTCGTTCAAGCACTGGCGATTCAAACCACGCATCGATTTGAATGCAGGCCTCATTCAATGTGCTTCGTGGACTGAAAATTCGAGGATGGGTAACTACCGCAAGAAAGTCGTGAATACAAGGCCAGGGAATAGCCCATGCCACTTTGCCTTCAGCCAGCTTGCTGATTACCGCCGCCGCCCGCGTTCCACTAAGGTGCGCACCGTGGTGCTCTCTCAGCGTGCCGTGGCTTTGGTCTTCTTGAACAGGGGGTCTGAGATATTGATACCCAAATCGATGAGTTTCAAGATAGCCACTCATTCATCGGCCGCGGGATTAACAGGAATCCAGGCGGCGATGCTGACTATCCGTTAGCCCTTGGCAAAGGTCTTGATTCGCTCACTCCACAGTGTCTCGAGGCGTGTGCCGAGAGTCGTGAATGCGGGAATTTCGCGCTTGCAGCGACGCACGTGACCAAGACCCTGCACAATTGCCGAGATTGAAGCTTCAATGAGTAGCCGCGTCTCGGCGCGTGACAGGCGTCCATAGTGGTAGGCGAATTCTTCCAGCCTGATCCGCGGCCACCAGTCTTTGGAATACCACTCGAACGACAGTGCGAGCGCGGGGACGTCGTCAGCAATATAGGCGAGCGTCGATACACAATCGTAGAACGGTGCGAGCGCCGCATCACTACCGTCATGATAGAGCAGCCCGAAATTTTTCAGATGCGCATCCCCGTTACCCAGCAGGTAGTTCAGGATCAGCGCCTGGATCATGTCGCGTCGCAGCGACTCTTCCGTCTTCGCCGGGACAAATTCGGCGAGCGAATCGACAAGCGATCCATAGTCGCGCTGATACTTCGTCGCTGCAGTTTCGCCCATCAGCGCTGCAGCTTCTTCGAATCCCAGCCAAGATCCATCGGGCAATACGTCGAAGCGTTCTACCAGCAGCAACTCACCATCGGCGCTTAAGGTAACCTGCGGTACCTTCAAGCCGGCTATCTTGAATACCTCGAGGCAGATCCATTCGTTGACGGCGAGGAACGGAAATTGATCAGTCGATGCCTTGAGAATGTGCGTACTTCCACGATACCGCCGCGCATCGGGTGACATCTTGGCGAGTGACGTGGGCAGTCCAAGTATCTTCGGCTGCACACCGGCGATTCCCTGACGTAGATCCAGTTTCTTTAGCAGCCTGTTAAACAATGCTTGGCCCTGAGTGCAATGGGCGATCTCGGCTGGTGTGGGCAACGGCGGAACAATCCCATACGGGCTGACTGACGGTGCAAGAAAGCGTACGCGGTTGACTGGATTGACGCCAATATAAGAGAGAAGCGAGAACGGATCGCTGGGCACAATTTTGCGCGCACTCTCGATGCGAGAGCGGCGCTCGCCCTCTGGCAAAATCATATCGAAAGGGGGTGGAAAGGAGCGCATCGAGAATTGCCGTGAATCGCGCGTGGGTATCATAGTCAACGAGACGATATCCGCTGACGTTGCGCCGCCCGCATACTCAAACGTAAAGAGACTGCCCTCTGACTGGTGCTCTTCGCGGAATTCGCCGACTCGATTAGAGCCGATCCAGGTGCTGAGGTTAGCCATTACTTAAGACCTGGGGAGTCCGTCAACCCGAGTACGGTGCATTGCGCGTTTGGCCATCACCTCCGCGAGCGTCGGTGGCCTGCGCAGTGTCGCGTGCAAGACAAAGCCGGCGAGCGAGAGTGCCTTGATGGCGGTCTTCAGGGACACATGCTCCGCGACGCCACGTTCGAGATCCGACAGTGTCTTGCGACTGACGCCGAGCGCAGTGGCGAATTCCTCTTGCGTGAGAGCCACACGTCGGCGTCCGGCAGCGACGAGACGGCCTATATCAATAGGCTTGAGCAGTGGCTGGGTATTGGGACTGGAGTCGATCATCGGCGCCACCTATATTACTCAGAAATTCCTTATGCTACATTAAGTACCCTATTTTGAGTAATATAAGTAACAAAGACAACCCAGCAGGGCGCGCGGTGGGCTTACTCTTGCCCGTGTAGTTACTAGCCTCAACAGTTAGATATTCTGACTTGCAAAGATCACGCTAGCACTACTGCAAATACCGCTGGACGACAAACAGCCGATTTTTTTCTCGACCTGACGATAGTAGGTGGGCCGATCGCAGACCTGGTATTTGTAGAACACTTGGGACGCACCGCCCGCGTTCAGGTCGGCATTATCAGCGCTGCAATTTGCTGGCGTAGGATTGTGGAGGGCGGCAAAATCCGGGTCTACAGATCGCGCCCTCTCGCGTATCCGAATGGGCAGGCTCTTGGGGGTCCACGGGCTTCGGCCGCATAAAGCTGACCAGTCACCGTCCGGACCACTGCGGAGTTCGTTTCTCAATGAAGGCGTCGATGCCCTCTTTTGCGTCCAGTTTGGCAAGGTTAGCCACCATCACCTCGGCCGTATACCGATACGCCTCCGCGAGGGGGAGTTCCGCCTGACGATAGAAGGCCTGCTTGCCGATGGCGAGGACGAGCGGCGATTTGGTGGCAATTTTCGCGGCCAGCGCTGCGGTCCGAGTCGCGAGTTCTGCGGCCGGAGCCACCTCACTAATTAATCCGAAGTGCAGTGCGCTATCCGCATCGATCAGGTCCCCCGTCAACAGCATCCGCATGGCAGCCTTTCGACTTACATTGCGCGACAAAGCCACCATGGGGGTGGAACAGAACAGCCCAATATTGACCCCGGGTGTTGCAAAGCGGGCATCGTCTGCAGCCACGGCGAGGTCGCAACTCGCGACCAGTTGGCAGCCGGCTGCCGTCGCGACACCGTGAACCTGGGCAATGACCGGCTTAGGCAATAGCACGAGGGCTAGCATGACCTTGGCACATTCAGAAAATAACTTCGCGGCATAGGCGCCGCCAAAGTTCGCAGCGCGAATCTCCTTGAGATCGTGGCCCGCACAGAAGGCTGGCCCGGCACCTGACAATACTACGACGCGCACCGACGGGTCTGCGGCGGCGAGGTTAATTTCGCTCGATAGCGCAAGTAGCATGTCGAGTGAAAGCGCGTTTCGAGCCGCCGGACGATTCAGGGTCAACGTCGTAACGCCGCCAGTGTCGGATCGCAAAACAAATGGAGTGTTCGTCATGGTCGTTGCAATTGTAGCGGTTAAGACTTTACCAACTTCGGCCTAAGGATGCGCTAGTATTCCCGCATGGGAGCTAAGTATGCAGGGTAAGTCGGCGCGCAGGATAACGGCAGCTGAAGCGGCAGGCTTGGTAAAATCCGGCGACTGGGTCGACTACGGCGCGGTGTTGGCACAACCCGACACTTTTGACCGCGCGCTGGCTGACCGCAAGGCGGAACTGCGGGACGTAAATATTCGCTCGTGCCTTAGCATGCGCTCGCGAGCCGTCCTCGAGATAGATCCGTTGCGCGAGCATTTCAATTGGTATAGCTGGCACTTCGGTGGCTACGATCGCAAGATGCACGACGCCGGGCTATGCCACTATATTCCTTGCAACCTCGGCGAGATTCCGGACTATTATCGTCGCTTTGTCGAACCTCCCGACATCGTTGTCTTTAAGACGTGTGATATCGATGCCGACGGATTTTTTAATCTAAGCGCTGCTAATCTTTGGCACCGCGCCATCATCTCGCGCGCGAAAATTGTAGTGGTCGAGATTAGCCGAGGTTTGCCGTACGTGTTCGGCACTGACAATGGCGTTCATTGCAGCGAAGTCGACTATGTGATTGAGGGCGATGCCGCCCCACCGCCCGAGTTGCCCAATCCGTCACCCTGCGTCACCGATCGCGCAGTGGCGCGATTGATCGCCGCGGAGGTCGGCGACGGGACCTGCCTGCAGGTGGGCATTGGTGCCATGCCGAATGCGGTTTGTTCGCTGCTTCTCGAAGACGGCATCCGCAATCTCGGCATCCACACGGAAATGCTGACCGATGGCCTTATGGATTTGTACCGTGCCGGTGCCGTCACCGGTACCGCCAAGGCATTAGACCCCGGCAAGATCGTGTTCAGTTTCGCGCTCGGATCACTGAATCTCTATCGGTCAATCGATCGCAACGCAGATTTCCTTTGCTGCCCGGTCGAGTATACAAATCTACCGCACGTGGTCATGCAGAACGATAAGGTGGTGGCGATCAACAATACCACTGAGATGGACTTGCAGGGTCAGGCTTCCTCAGAATCCTGCGGTCACCGCCACATCAGCGGTACTGGCGGCCAGCTGCAATTCGTACGCGGTGGCTACGCGTCACGCGGCGGAAAATCATTCGTCTGCCTATCTTCAACCTATGAACGTCACGGCATCCGCAA
Source organism: Gammaproteobacteria bacterium (assembly GCA_043738945.1). Taxonomy (GTDB): domain Bacteria; phylum Pseudomonadota; class Gammaproteobacteria; order Steroidobacterales; family Steroidobacteraceae; genus Bog-1198. The sequence continues at coordinate 27,107 of JAYUFB010000003.1, read as the reverse complement.
AAGCCGCATCGTCCTTAATCTGACTCCCGGCAACGTAGTGACGACGCCGCGCGCGGACATGATGTACGTCGTTACAGAGTTCGGCATGGTCAATTTAAAAGGCAAGTCGATTCCGGAACGGGCAAGGGCCTTGATCAGTCTTGCTCATCCTGATTTTCGCGATGGCCTGGAGCGTGCAGCCCAGCAGAATGGATTACTGCCGCGGCGTTCAGCGTAGTGCCGCGTGAATACATTGTGCGGGTCGATGTATTTTCGTTCTCAACGTCCTGGCCACGACCAAAGTACTAGAACGGCAGCAGGCGCGAGAATCGGAATGTTCATGATGACTGCAGTTTTCCAGTGTTTGATACCAGAAGGTCCCATAATATAGGACAATAACACCATGTCGCTCACCGATTATCGCAGCCTCGGACGATCCGGCCTCCTCGTGAGTCCCTTTGCTCTCGGAACGATGACTTTCGGTATGACCCGATGGGGCTCTAGTGAGACCGGATCGCGAGCAGTGTTTAACGCGTATGTGGAAGCTGGCGGTAATTTTGTGGATACAGCCGATGTGTATTCGAGCGGGCGCAGCGAGGAGATGTTGAGCGGGTTCATTGCCGATCGAGGGTTGCGCAATCAGATGGTGATTGCGACCAAGGCGGGTTTCGCAACTAGCAAAGATCTGCATGCGGGTGGTAGTGGTGCAAAACACCTTTGTGCCGCAATTGAAGGATCGTTGCGCCGCTTACGAACCGAATATGTAGACCTATTCTGGCTACATGTGTGGGATTCTGTTACACCTGCTGAAGAGTTGTTGGAGACCATGAGCACGCTGGTCCGCTCAGGTAAAACCCGCTATTGGGGCATGTCGAATTCGCCGGCATGGTACGTGAGTAAGTTGGCGACATTGGCCGCGATGCGCGGCTTGCCGGGACCCATTGCGCTCCAGTATTTCTACTCGCTCGTGAATCGCGACATTGAAGACGAGCATGTACCGCTCGCCGCCGAGTTCGGCATGGGGATCGTGCCATGGAGTCCGCTTGCTTATGGGTTGCTAACCGGCAAGTACGACCGCGCGGAGATGGAGAGTGGGGCACGAAAAGAGCGCCCTCCCAGTGATAAACGATTGGATGGAGCCAATCCGTTTGGCGACACACTATTCACTGAGCGCAACTGGCGAATTGTAGAGGTGCTGCGCAGGGTAGCCGCTGAGACGGGTCAAAGCGTCACTCACATTGCACTATCATGGGTAGCCGGTCGGCCAGGGGTCACCTCGACGCTCATGGGTGTGAGCAGAGCCGAGCAAGTGTCCGATAACGTCAAAGCCTTGCAGGTTGTATTGGCGCCAGAACATCGCACTGCCCTTGACGCGGTTAGCGCCCCTGATCCTAGAATGCTTTATAGCCTGTTTACGCCAGCGTTGCGCCAACGCGTGGTGTTCGGCGGCAGCTCTGTTAAAGGTTGGCGCTGATCAGGTTAAATGCAGTTTGCATAGAAGCCCTATAGATTGGTGGCGACTGGCAAGCGTTACTCACGGAGACGTCTCGCCTACTCCGATGCAGCATCGCTATTCAAGATGCGCCTGCGCACTATTTGTCTACTGAGTACCGTGACGGTTCAAGACGCGTGCCTGCGTTAGACCCGCCACCAGTTTGCTGCGCATTATTTCCGCCGCTTCATTATCAGCGCGCAAGATTGCGGCGGGATGGTAAGTAGCGAGCACACGGGTCCCATCAATGTGCCGCAGATGCATGAGGCGAGCGGCATCAATTGAAGTGGAACTACCCGTCAACGCGCGCAACGCCGTACTGCCCAGCGCGACAATGACGAACGGACGAATTGTCGAAATCTCCTGATTCAGCCACATGCTGCACGCATTTATCTTATCGATGCTCGGTCTTGCATGCATGCGCCGCTTGCCCCTTGGTGTCCACTTGAAATGCTTCACCGCGTTGGTGATATAAAGATCTGAACGTTTCAACCCCGCCGCTGCAATCGCCTGTTCCAATACCGCGCCTGCTGGCCCTACAAAGGGAAGTCCGCGCAAATCTTCTTCGTCTCCCGGTTGCTCGCCGACCAACATTAGCGTGGCGCTCACAACCCCATCCCCGACCACCGCCTGTGTAGCGTGCCGCCACAGATCACAGCGTCGGCAGGCTTGCGGCCCTTCGCCGGGGGTCGGTAATTGAGCCAACGCACGTTGTACAGCCTTTGATGTGTTCAAAGCTTGGCTCTCGGCATCGCTGTGGCGGCTCGCGAAATTTGATAGTCCGTCACGGATCAACACGCCAATCTCTGCCGCTTCGGGAAGGTGCCGCCAGTAGCGCTGTGGCATCTCTCGCATCATCGCTGCCGGATTGATGCGCGCAACATTACAAATGCTCCGATAGTAAGTCCGCCATAATTTCTCCTGTTCATCCACGCGAGGCTGGTCAGCCACGCCTGCGGTATCGACGAAGCGCAGTTCGACGCGATCCCATACAGCGGCTCCATCGGGAGTTGCGATGGTCCAACTCATGTTGGTGAAGCGCTTGACGAAGAACGATGACGCTCGGCGCAAAATTTCGTGTTCTGGAATGAACCACGCGAAGTAGGATTTTTCACCTGCCGGATCGACGAATTCACGAAAACGCACAAAGGCATGAATCTTGTGACAATCGCGCCGGATTGCGCGTTCCATCAATGAGGCGTTGTGCACATCGGGATCAGCGGCGTCTTGGAGAAGGCGAGGGTTTTCTCGCAACGTCCGATAGGCCAATCGATACATAAATTCCCAGCGACCGGCATGGCGGAAGCTTGCGATGGTTTCGAGTAATCGCATGAGCCCACTCGGCAAAGAAATTGATCCATTATCCCCCGTCGGTGTTATCGCATCGTTCGCGGTTGCCATCATTAAGTCGAGCTGCCCCATCACGCTGGAGTGACATTTATCTCCCCACTCAATAGCGTGAGTCTCTACGCCCTTGATAAGTAAGGGGCGCGTAACGGTTCGCCACTCTTCGAATGTCGACACTGAACGGTAATGCATAGTCGCGCCAACGCTCAAAAGAGCGCTTGTTGGCGTCCAGCCTGCGTCAGATCTATACGCAGCCTGTCACTTCCGCGCTGATCGTGCGGCGGCTGATAGTCTGCGGCGAGGATGAAAAAACGAGCGTGTCGTAGGATCGCACCCAAGGCCTGCAAATCCGCGTAACGCAGACGCCGGTGCCGACGTGACGAGAGAATTCGCTTAATGACTCGTACGCCCAAACCGGGAACTCGGAGCAGCGTGTGCCGATCCGCTCGATTGACGTCCACCGGAAACTGTTCGCGATTTGCCAACTCAGGCATAATTGGTCCCTGGCGAAATGGAAAGTAGTGATGATCTGGATGATGGTGCATAGGACTATGCGAACACAATTGATATTACGGCTTCCGCTACTGTTGGCACCATTGCTGTTAGTTACCTGTGGCACTTATGCACTTGGAAAAATTCGTCCTCAGGAGGGTAAGACGCCCGATCAGCAACAGTTAGATATTCTGACCTGCAAAGACCAAGCTGGCACTACTGCAAACAGCGCTGGACGGCAAACAGCGGATTTCTTTCTTGGCCTGACAATAGTTGGTGCCCCGATCGCAATTCAGAGAGAAAAAAATAAAGAGAGGGAAGTCTTTGCGGAATGCATGCGCGCGCGTGGCTATGTGGTAACGCCCGCCGGCCAAAAATAATTGATAAGGCGCTCACCGCTCATTCAGCAAACAAAAATCGCGTGCTCTGGATGAACGCATAAATCAGGTCTTGGCGCAACTATTCGGCGATGATGCGCGAGAAGTAGCGTTGCGTGCTACGTGTGGTAGCGGGTTAGCGCGGCGCGTACCGCTATTGCAATTGAGACGGCACTCACGAGCATGCCCGCATATACCAGAAACTTGCACTCCGCTATGGATTGAAGTAAATGCCCATGCCTTGAATAGCAAACCCAGCCACTTCTGCTGTGTGAGATCATTTGGTATATCGAGATGGGCAGCCCGAAAGCACCGATTAACATGAAGATACTGATTGCGAGGAATTCGCTGGAATTATTTTTACCGTCGTCGTTGCGCTTCATGACAAATCGGACAATATGTTTGAGTGAGGAAGGTGGATTTTCATTGTCTGCGTTGCCTGGCCTGAAGCTTGTTGGAGCTGCCATTGGTGAAGCGCAACCGACAATAAGTATAGGCTAGTTGCTGGAACTCGATCAACAACGGCAGACGCTTGTAGCGTCGCAAGACCTCTTAATCATATATGACGACGGACTATGATCGACACGCTCGTTTATGGTTGCTGAGCGGATAGTACGAGTGCGCGGAGATGGAGATTGGGGCACGAAAGAGCGCCCTCCCAGTGATCAACGACAGGACGAAGGGAGCCGCTGGAGTGGCATTACCAAGGAGCAGGCTTATAGTCCTTTAAGAATTGACCCCACACATGCGTACCCGTGAGCTGCCCCGCGAAGATCGGATCAACGATGCGCGCAGCACCGTCGATGATATCAAGCGGGGGTGAGAAGCCAAGCGTTGCTTTGCGTGCAACATGCGCGGCCGGGTCCTCGTCCGATATCCATCCCGTATCCACCGCATTCATATGAATTCCGTCCTTGACGAAATCGGCTGCACTGGTTCGCGTCATCATGTTAAGCGCCGCCTTCGCCATATTCGTGTGCGGGTGTTTGTCAGTCTTGGCAATGCGATAAAACTGCCCTTCCATCGCGCTGACGTTCACCACGTGCTTGTGATGCCCCGCCGTGCGTAGCATGAGCGGCTTCAGACGCGCATTGAGAATAAAGGGTGCAATGGCATTCACGAGCTGCACTTCGAGAAGTTCGGGCGTCTCGACCTCATGCATACGCAGTCTCCAGCTATTGACCTCGCGCAAATCGATCTGCTGAAAATCCTCATCGTAACGATCCCTTGGGAATAGCGCCTCATCCCTACGAAAATCTTCATCGAGATACCGCCGTTGCGACAGCGCTGCACTGTGCAGTAGCCCTTCAGCATGCGTGCCCGCGGTGAGTGCGCCGACGCTGCCTGACGGCGACCCCTCTAAGATGCCTAGCAATTCATGATGGTTCGCAAGCGGACCCCGCCAGCTTTCCGGAAGCGCGGCAACCGATTCCTGCTCCGGACCTAAAAGGTGCTGAAAAAAACCTGCCGGTCGACGTACCGTCTGACAGGCATTATTCAGAATGTAGTCGAGTCGTGGCAATCGATCGAGCAGGAAGCGCGTGAACAACTCAACACTGGGCGTATGTCGTAGATCCAGACCGTAGATCTGTAAGCGGCCACGAAACATTTCGAAGTCCAGTTCCTTAGAATACCGATCGGCGGCATCGACTGGAAAACGCGTGGTGACAACGACCTGTGCACCCGCCCGCAATAATTTAAGGGATGCTTGGAAGCCAATTTTTACACGTGCACCGGTCACGAGTGCAAATTGACCGCTAAGGTCGGCACTCTGTTGGCGCTTGGCATAATTAAAATCCCCACAATCATCACACATAGAATCGTAGTAGCGATGCACAGTCGCAAAAGATTTCTTGCAGATGTAACAGACGCGATCTTGATTCAGCGTTGGCCTCTCTAAGTATTCAGCTTTAGGTCGCTCAAGCCACAGCGGCGCGTAGACCGCGGAACGGCGTTGAATACGTAAGCCGGCTTGCTCAATTATGTTACGGTCATGGTCTTTTTCAGTCACGCGCTTAGTGCGGCGAAATGCCTTCGCCATTTTCATAAGGTCGTGCCGCTCAGGCTTCGCCACCATGCCGGCAAACATCTGTAACTCGCGGCGTTGTTCTTGTGACAGGCGATTTAGGTGCGAACGATCGGCCTCAACTGCGCGCAGAACCCGTATGCAGGTAAGCATATCGTCCTCGGACAGCGAATCGGAAACTAGGAGGTTATTGTGCATTTAGGCATTGTACTAATGGTGAGGGTCGCTGGATTGCCTTAATTGCAATCATTGACCAATATGCAATCAATGATTAATGGAGGATATATAGCCAGTATGACCATCCGGAATATTGATGAGCGGCTCAAAGGGCGATTGCGTGTGCAGGCTGCTCGCCATGGGCGCTTAATGGAGGAAGAAGCACGCGACATTCTGCGATCGGCGCTATCAACCGAGCGTTCGCGGATTGGATCTCTCGTGGATTTTATCTGCGCGCGTCTCTATTCACCACTACCATCACTCGGGGCAAAATTCTCTACGGCATTCGATTGCTTTCAGACGTCAAACTGCGCCGAGGACTGTGGGATGCCGCGAAAAAGATTTTTGACGAGGATTTTGCTAACCAGGTGTTGAAATTCGACAGCGATGCGGCAGACTTGTATGCCGAGATTGCTGCCTCACGACGAATCGCGGGTAAGCCCATCAGCCAGTTCGATGCCATGATTGTCTCGCTCGCTCGATTGCGAGGTGCAATCCTTGCGACACGCAACGAAACGGACTTTGAGGATTGCGGTGTTGAGGTTGTTAATCCGTGGAAGGTTTAACAGGTAAGTCGTGCCTCAGCGGCGTGCTAGTCATGGAGGTAATTGCCACGTTAGCCCTGGATCAGGTTGAAGATACTTTAGTACTGGTAGCCGAGACTGACGCGGGTCAAGTGGTGGATGAGGCAGTGGTTAGGCGCCTGCTAACGCTGCCGGCCTCGGCATTGATACACTGAGATTGAGCGACATATTTCAGAGCGGAAGTCGCGCTTCTTTGAACCCGAAGCTGAAAGGCTCGACGGATGGGCCGAAGATCTTAAAGTGGGCCTTGAGCGTGAAATCAAGGATCTGGACCGGCAAATTTGTGAAGCCAAGCGGGCACGACCGCCGCAGCCACGTTGGAGTCGAAGCTGGTAGGGCAGCTGGATTTAATGAAAAATGCTGTGATGCAGTATGAGGGATCGTCGATTTAAGGGCCCTGATGGGTAGGAATAGCTCAACAGAAGGGTAAGAAATTGACAGTTTGCTAAGAGACTCTTATGCTTTGCCTTGCAAAGCATAAGAGTCTCTTAGCAAAGAATACAATATTGACTACCACGGTCTTCATAGATATGCTTGTGCACAAGCATATCTATGAAGACCGTGACTTCCATCTCTGGCGATCGCGTGTACAGCTCTGGCAGGGCTTTTTCGGAGCTAAGCGGCGTTTTCCTCCAATCCCTAGCAGTCCCATCTGACGACCGCCCAACGGTTCGCTGTGTGTCGCGCAATGATGCCCTCAGCCTCGTTATTAAGGCTCGTGACGCAATTGGTGACCCACAATTGCGTGGGCAGGCTGCGGCTCGCTTGCTGGATTTGTTAGAGCAGAGCGGTGTGTTGCAGCCATTACCGCTGACTGAGAAGGGTGCAAAGAATGTGGATCTCTATGCCGTCGGTCCACAATCCGTAGAGACGCTGGACCCGTTGGAGCTTCTGGGGGCAATGCAGCCAGCTGGCGTCGCCTGTTACTTCACGGCGCTTCAATATTACGGGCTCACCACTCAGGTTCCGACGCATCATCACATCGCCAAGCTCGTGTCGCGTTCTTCTGCGCCCGCGGCCTTGCGAGCAACGGCACCGCCAAACCTGCAAAAGTCGCGGCGCGACCCGCTCGGCACGCTTTTGTTCACTTATCAGTCCGTGCCGTACTACCAGACGAGTCGCGGTACACATACGCTCGCTGGCGTTCAGTTGCGCCAGATAAACGACCGCTCGCTTACTCGCATTACGACGCGTGAGCAGACGCTCCTCGATACGCTGCATCGACCTTTAAGTTGCGGCGGACTCAGCATAGTGTGGGAAGCATGGCAGAGCGGCATCGCTGAACTCAACGAGCAGCTGCTTGTTCAACACCTGCAGTCGCTCAATGACTCGAAACTGATGCGCCGCGTCGCGTACATGTTAAGCGTGGCGGGGCATACGCCGGGACCGCTCTTGCAGAGTATGTTGGACGAGGTTCGCCGAGCGCTAGATCTGGAGTTGCCACCAGCTCTTTTGCCGCTTTTTCCTGGATTGCAGGGCGTCGGAATTGATCGCACCTGGCAATTGGAGCTACCCGTACTATGAAACCGAGCGACGCCAATAATTGGCAAAGCGCCGTGCTCGACGAAGTCTTTGTGGCGCTAGCGGGTGATACAGCGCTCACTGAAGTCTTGATCTTCAAAGGTGCGCGGATTCTGGCGCAAATTATACCGGAGGCTGCGCGCCAGTCACTCGATCTTGACGCCAATTGTACGAAGGCATTCTTGGCTCAGTATCCTGACCGCCAGCAACAAGCAGAGGTGCTTGCGCGCCAATTACGTGGAGCCATTCATCGGCATTTCGAGGCGCAGACACCAGTGCGCTACCAACTTGATAGCGTGCAAGTGTTGCCAAGGCCGCCCAAGGGACATCCTCGTGGCTGGAATGCCCTTCAAGTGCAGATCCGGGTTCTCGATATGTCGCGCCCCTCCGTCCGGGGATTACCAACACTTGGGCTCGATCTTGCCTATCCTGAAGCATTGTCCGAGCACTCGACCACTCAGTTAGAAATTGTCGGACGACGCGTAATGGCGTACACGCTTGAGCGGATCGCAGGGGAAAAGTTACGGGCATTTTTGTCCACGACACCGGCGTATCAGCAAAAGAAGGCTGGGTCGCGCGAAACGCTGCGCGTAAAGGATCTTCCCGATTTGGCGCAAATCCTAAAGCACACGCCGCTTACCGACCGCGCCTTTTGGCGGCAAGTGGGGGCAGAGTTTCGTCTTGCCTGCGAGAGTCGCGGCATTGACTGCTCTGGTTGGGCAACATTTGATGCTGTTGAAGAGCAAGCCCGCGGGTTTTACGCTAAAGATTCAACAGTGGCTGGCTCAATGGCGTTTGACGACGCTTGGAAGGCCGTCAAGGCAATCGTTAAGCGAATGGAGGTGGAGGGAATTACGCCATTCGAATTTGCGTTGCCGCCTCTAATCGAAGAGCAGCAATAACGCCGCTGGCCTTACCTGCCGACGCCGCGGCGATTCGTCAATATGCATGGATGGCGGAATACTAGCACCAACACGGCCAGCCACAGCAACCAACGAGTGCAAGCCATGAATCCCATTAGGGTCCTTGCGTGCACCCGCTCAATGGCTACTGTGACTATCTGTCAGGGAGCTAGCTCTGCGATAAAAACCAATATATGGACGGTCGTAGAAGCGAAAGCCAAGTTTAGTGAAGTCATCGATTAAGCTCAAGGTCCGCAGACGATTACTCGTAATGGTCGATTCGTAGTTGTCATTGTAGCTGCCGAGGAATGGGGTAGATAGGTGGCGCGCCGTGAAGCACAGGGACGACCCATTAACGCCATGGATGCCCTCCTTGCAGCGACTGCACAAGTACACGCGTTGACCCTCGTTACTCGGAACTATTCTGATTTCGAGACGACAGTGAAGTCGCTACTAAGTTCTAGGAATTAATTTAAGCTGCCTGACAAACTTCAAACGCGACACAGTCAAGTATCCGCTAGCGCGTAAGCCCCGCCTCAATCGCCGCCCGGACCTCGTCGTTCAATTGTCGTGGGTCTTTGCCAACGGATACGATTGGCTTGCCGATCACCACTCGAATAGTGCCGGGCTTTTTGACGATTCCACGGCGTACCCAAAATTTACCCGCGTTGTGCGATAACGGCACCACGAGTTTGCCGCTGGCGGTTGCGAGTAGCGCCCCGCTCAAGCCGTACTTGCGCGTTTTGCCTGGCATGACCCGAGTTCCTTCCGGAAAGATAATAACCCAGAGTCCTGCGGCGAGCTTCGCCGTGCCCTGTTCTACCACTTGCCGCACCGCACGCCCCCCCGCTTTGCGATTAATAGAAATGGGTCGCAGTAGCCACATGCCCCAGCCGACGAAGGGTATCCACAGTAACTCTCGCTTGAGTACCCACACTTGGCGGGGGAACAGCGCGAACTGCGCAATGGTCTCCCAAGCCGAGGAGTGATTACTCATTACGATGTGATTACCAGCAGGCAAGTTCTCGCGACCCACCACTGTATAGCCGAGGCCGCAAACTTTTTTAAGTACCCATAAAACGCTATGCGCCCATTTGAGGACGATGGCGTATTGAGTCCCATACGGCAACCAAAAACACAGCGTCATGAACGCACCCACTAGGCACGCTGATAACATCATGTAGAGAGTGAACGCCAGTGATCGTAGCAATTGCATCGTTTGAATTCAGCCCGGTAAGCGTGAAAGATCAGCCACGCAGCCTAGTAATAATTGCACATCGCGTAGCAACGCCAAGCGGTTATTGCGCCGAACTAATTGTTCGTCCATCACCATCACATGCTCGAAGAAATCATCGACGCTCGCGCGCAGGCCCATCAATAGCTTTAAGCTCAACGAATAGTGTCCCGCCGCTGCAGCTTCTAGTACTGAGGAGCTGACTTCCGCAAGCACTTGATGCAGACGCACTTCTGCAGGTTCGGTAAGACTCGTCGTGTCAACCCTCACCTCATTACCAATTTGTGCCTTCTTCAGAATATTCGCGATGCGTTTATTCAGCCCAGTCAGCACGTTGGCGTCAGGATGTTTCAAAAACTCTTTAAGCGCCTGCAGTCTTGCATCCACATCCAGTGGCGAATGCCCCCTACCAGCCAGCACCGCATCGATCATCTCCGCCGTGCTGCCGTCATTGCGTTCCAATAACAATCCCCGGAATCGCTCGACGATAAAATCATAGACTTCCTCCGCCACTTTAGTCTTTTGTACCGGTTGCGCCATGGCGGAAAACCCAAGCAATTCATAAAGATCTAAATTAAGTTTCCCTTCCAGTAAAATCCGCAGCACGCCCAACGCCGCCCGCCTTAGGCCAAAGGGATCTTTAGTGCCGGTGGGCTTTAAGTCAATTGCAAAAATTCCCACCAAGGTATCAATCTTGTCAGCCAGCGCCAGCGCTTGACCGAGCGTCGATGCGGGAAGCGCATCACCCGCAAAGCGAGGTCGATAATGCTCCTCAATGGCAAGCGCCACTGCCGTAGATTCACCTTGCGCCAGCGCGTAATAACGACCCATGGTGCCCTGTAGTTCAGGAAATTCACCCACCATCGCTGTCATTAAATCGGCCTTAGCCAGCTCCGCGGCCCGACTCACCTGTGGGCCGGCACTCATGCGATTACCGATCGTCTCCGCCAACATCTTTACTCGCCGGGTTTTTTCAGCATAATTTCCCAGCTTAGTCTGAAAAATCACGCCCGCAAGCTTAGCGGCATGCGCCTCTAAATTTATCTTTAAGTCCTGGTCCCAAAAAAATGCCGCATCGCTGAGGCGTGGGCGAACCACCCGCTCATTGCCCTCGCGCACCTTGGCAGGATCTCGGCTCTCAATATTACTGACCGTGACAAACCAACCCGAAAGTTTTCCGTCTGACCGTTCGACGGGAAAATAACGTTGATGACCTTGAACAGTGGCGACCACCACTTCACGCGGTAGCGCCAGGAAGCGCTCTTCATACTGACCCGCAATGGGAACAGGCCACTCGACCAGTGCGGTGACCTCATCAAGCAATTGATCATCAACCAGGGTCTTGCCAACCCCAGCCCCCGCAGCCAGCACACCGGAGCGAATCCTCTCGCGCCGCTTTCCAAAATCCGCGACCACCTTCGCGCGCAGCAATTGCGCCTCATAACTTTTGGCCGAGTTAATTACTATGGCGCGCTTTGTATGAAAGCGGTGGCCCGCCGTGACGCGCCCCGCAGTGATTCCCAATATTTCCAGCGGTACCACTTCATCACCGAACAACAGCACCACGCCGCGCACGGGACGCACAAACTCTGCTGTATTAGATCCCCAGCGCATACGCTTTGCGATGGGCAATGAGGCAATGGTCTGCTTAATAATGTCGCCGAGGAGGCTGAACGTGGTAGCGCCAGCTTCCACAGCGCGATATACCAACCATGATCCCTTTTCGGTATTCAAATGCTCAAGCTCGCTGACCGCAACTTGACAACTCTTTGCGAACGCGGTCGCTGCCTGAGTCGGTGCGCCGCTCGCATCGAACGAGGCGCTCACGGGCGGGCCGCGTCGTTCAGCGTTCCGATCAGGCGCCCGTAGCGCGCAAGCCTTAACCCACACTGCTAATCGTCGCGGTGTTGCAAAGCTGCGCGCTTTGCCGTGAGCAACGCTGGCTCTATCGAGACCAGCCACAATCCCCTGGGTCAGCGCAGTGGATAAACTCAGTAGGGTACGGGGTGGCAATTCTTCTGTCAGAAGTTCGAACAGTAAATCAGCGCTCTCGCGCTTAGCACTCGCAAGTTTCATGCGACCCCCTGCGTCACACCCTGCGCAGCACCCTTGTGCAGCAAGGGAAAGCCCAGCGCCTCGCGACTGGCAAGATAACTTTCCGCAACCGCCCGAGCTAACGTGCGAACTCTTAAAATATAGCGCTGCCGCTCGGTGACAGAGACAGAATGGCGCGCGTCAAGCAAATTAAAGGTGTGCGAGGCTTTCACCATTTGCTCATACGCCGGCAGTACTAATTTATCCGCCACCAATTTTTGACACTCGGCCTCAAACGCATCGAATTGCAGTGACAACATCGACGTGTCGGCTTTCTCAAAATTGTACGCCGATTGCTCGACTTCATTTTGGTGAAACACATCGCCATAAGTGATCACCCCAAACGGTCCCTCACTCCAGACAATATCAAAAATACTTTCCTTGCCCTGGATGTACATGGCGAGGCGCTCCAGTCCATACGCGATCTCGCCCATGACGGGACGACAATCCAAACCACCTACTTGTTGAAAATAAGTGAACTGAGTAATTTCCATTCCATTGAGCCACACCTCCCAACCCAAGCCCCACGCGCCCAAGGTCGGCGACTCCCAGTTGTCCTCTACAAACCGAATATCATGCGTCAACAAATCGAAGCCCAAGTGACGCAACGAATTTAAGTACAAGTCCTGAATGTCATCCGGCGAAGGTTTCAAACACACTTGAAATTGATAGTAGCGCTGCAAGCGAAACGGATTGTTGCCATAGCGACCGTCGGTGGGTCGCCGTGTAGTCTGCACATAAGCGGCATGCCACGCCTCAGGTCCGACCGCGCGCAAAAAAGTATCGGCGTGAAAAGTGCCCGCGCCCATTTCCATATCGTAAGGCTGCAACACCACGCAACCCTGCTTGGCCCAATAAGTCTGCAGCGCGAAAATCAAATCCTGAAAAGTTCGCGGAGCGGGGGTCAATTTAGCCATCAATTCCTAAAGGCTCTAAGGAAAGCCGGTGACGTAAAGGGCGCGAGTATAGCGACGCTACAGGTTGGGCGGGAAGGTCCTCCTTCAGTGCACTCTAATTGGGCGCGGGCCCTAAAACGCACTATTTCAGTGCAAAATATTTAGCGCAGGGTCCATAATGGGGCGTGGACACTAGCCCACTAGCGTTAACTGCTTGATTGGCCGTGCCTCTCAGATTGGCACGTTAAATGCACACCCCTAAGATTGATGAATAAATCGAACCCGGAGAATGAACATGTCTGTCGCTGATGTTCTGAAATTGATCAAGGATAAAGAAGCTAAATTCGCCGATCTTCGCTTTACCGACACGATTGGTAAAGAGCAACACGTTACCATCCCTACGCGCTTGGTGGACGAGGGCTTTTTCAAAGACGGCAAGATGTTTGATGGCTCGTCGATTGCCGGCTGGAAGGGGATTAATGAGTCCGACATGATTTTGATGCCGGATCCAACCACCGCGGTTATTGACCCGTTTTACGAAGAAACCACAGTCAATATTCGCTGCGATGTGGTTGAACCCATGACCATGCAGGGCTATGGCCGCGACCCACGTTCGCTCGCGAAGCGCGCTGAGGCATATTTAAAGTCCACGGGTGTCGCCGACTCGGCGCTGTTCGGCCCGGAAAATGAATTCTTTATTTTTGACAATGTCACCATGAGTTCCAGCATGAATGGCTGCTCCTACCAGGTGGATGCTTATGAAGGCGCCTGGAATTCGGGCAAGACTTATGAGGATGGTAATAAGGGACATCGCCCCGGCATTAAGGGCGGTTACTTTCCGGTGCCGCCGGTCGACGCGCAACAAGACATTCGCACCGCGATGTCGATGGCGTGTGAAGAGATGGGCTTGAAATTCGAAGTGCACCATCACGAAGTAGCGACCGCGGGCCAGGGCGAGATCAACGTCGCCGCCAATACGCTCACGAAGAAAGCCGACGAAGTGCAGATCCTAAAATATGCATTGCAAAATGTGGCACATGGTTATGGCAAAACCCTGACTTTCATGCCAAAACCCATCGTCGGTGATAACGGTAGCGGCATGCATGTGCATATGTCGCTGCAAAAAGACGGTAAAGCCTTATTCGCTGGTGACAAGTACGGTGGCCTGTCGGATATTGCCTTGTATTTTATCGGTGGCATTATAAAACATGCTCGCGCCATCAATGCATTCACCAACGCTAGTACGAATAGCTACAAGCGCTTGGTGCCGGGATTCGAAGCGCCGGTAAAACTCGCGTATTCCGCCCGCAATCGCTCCGCTTCTATTCGGATACCCTGGATTTCCAACCCGAAGGGTCGGCGCATTGAAGTGCGTTTCCCGGATGCGACCGCAAATCCGTATTTTGCCTTTTCGGCCATGCTGTTGGCGGGATTGGATGGCATCCTAAATAAGATTCACCCCGGCGAGCCGGCGGATAAGGACTTGTACGACCTGGAGCCTGAGGAAGACAAGAAAATACCGACGGTGTGTCATTCCTTGGACATGGCGCTCGATTGTCTGGATAAGGATCGCGCTTTCCTGAAAGTGGGAGGGGTGTTCACCGATGATCTAATTGATGCCTACATTGAGCTCAAAATGAAAGAGGTGACGCGGGTCCGTATGACGACTCATCCCATTGAAATGGAGATGTACTACAGCCTGTGAGACGCGCGAGAGATAGAGTGACGGCGGTCACGCCGCCGTCACTTGCGCTTTGTAGTCAGAGGGCAATCGGACTATGCTTCCCACTTATGCACGCATGGCGACTTTGGGCCTTGTCTTGTCTTATTGCCGCTTCCGGGGCCGGAGCCGCCGTGGTTTACAAGTGGACCGACGCAAATGGCCTCGTACACTATTCCGATCAGTCGGTCCCGGGTGCCGAGAGAATGCTGACCGGCGTTTCATCGGTGCACAGCGATACGCGCGCGGCGGCGGCCAAATCTGGCCCGGTGGCGAAAGCTGTGCCGGCGCTGAAACCCAAGAAGGACCCGGCGAGTACCGGTGCCCGCGAAATATCGATCACTTCGCCCACTCCGGAGCAAACTTTTTTTGGTGGCGAAGCGGTTGCCTTTCATCTTTCTCTCAATCCCGACCTCAAGGACGGCCAGACGATTACCTGGACCTTGAACGGCAAGATTCTCGACGATCAGCCCAACGATGCGGTGGCATTCACACTGGTCAATCTCGATCGCGGCAGCTATTCAGTATTCGCGACAGTTTCAAATTCCGATACCGGCGAGTCGCAGACTTCCGCTGCGGTCAATTTCAACGTACATCAGTCGAGCACCCTTTCGCCGCTGCGCAAAAAGCCGGGGCTTTAACAGCTGAAGCCAGTGGCCGCTGAACCGCACCCGTTGGTTGTGCGTATTCAAAGCACCGAATTACTGGATGCTTTGGTCACCAGCGTTTTTCTACTCGATCAAGAGTTACATGTCGAGTACTTAAATGCATCGGCACAGACCCTGTTGGGCTTGGGCCCCAATCAAGCCTATGGGCATCGGCTAACTGATCTAATTCGCGCCGCAACAGTCTTAGTACCGCTGTTTGAACGAGCCCGTAGCGCAGGAGAGGGGGTATTACAACGTGAATTAGTCTGGCCGACTTCTGCGGGTGTGGATCGCATACTTAATTGCGCCATCACTCAGATCAGCATCGGCAATAACGTTTCACAACTCTTATTAGAGGTTGAGGATATTACCCATCACCGTCGCCTCACGCGGGAGAATGCTTTGCTCGCGCAACTCGGGGGAAGTCGACTCATGGTGCGGCAATTGGCACACGAGATTAAAAACCCTTTGGGCGGATTACGCGGTGCGGCACAATTACTAGAGCGTGAATTATTAGATCCCAACTTGCGCGAATACACCCGCGTCATCATCAGCGAAGCGGACCGACTGACCCATTTACTGGATTCCATGCTGGGGCCCGCTCGCGCGCCTGCCAAGCAAAGTGTCAATCTACATGAATTGTTGGAACGCGTGTATCAACTGCTACGCGGTGAAGCGCCCACTCATGTAATCATCGATCGTGACTATGACCCCAGTTTACCGTCGCTTACTGCGGATCCGCATCACATCATTCAGGCGTTTTTGAATCTCGGCCGCAATGCGCTACAGGCACTACAGGCGGATGTGCCCGATGCGCGACTCACTTTACGTACGCGGGCGGTCAGCAATTTGACTCTCGGTTCGCAACGCCACCGCTTGGTGGCCTCTATTCAGTTCGAAGACAATGGTCCCGGCGTTCCCCCGGAAATTCGCGACACCATTTTTTATCCTCTAGTCTCCGGACGCTCGGAAGGCTCAGGCTTAGGACTTGGGATCGCCCAAGATCTCGTCAGCCGTCACGCGGGTTTAATCGAATTTGATAGCGTACCTGGCAAAACCGTATTTATGATTCTACTGCCTATGGACTCCGTATGAATGAAACCCCTTTGCAAGTTTGGTTAGTTGATGACGATGCCTCGATTCGTTGGGTGCTTGAAAAGGCGCTCAAGGCTGGCGGCATGTTGGCGAAGTCGTTCGAGCGTGCCGAGCAGGTGGCAACCGCCTTAAAGTCCGATACCCCCGATGTACTCATGACCGACATTCGCATGCCCGGTCGAAGTGGCCTCGATCTTTTAAAGGAAATTCATGTCTTACGCCCAGGTTTGCCAGTCATTGTCATGACCGCACACTCGGACCTTGACGCCGCTGTTGCGGCCTACCAGGGTGGCGCCTTTGAGTATCTACCTAAGCCCTTTGATATTGATCGAGCGATTGAGCTGGTACGTCGTGCAGCATTGCAGCCTACCACCAGCACCGATGTTGAAAGCGCGCGCCGCAGCACGCCCGAGCTCTTAGGACAGGCCGCCGCCATGCAGCAGGTGTTTCGAGCGATTGGTCGATTGTCTCGCTCCAGCATGACGGTGTTAATTACCGGCGAGTCGGGAACCGGCAAAGAACTCGTGGCGCGTGCGCTGCATCGGCATAGTCCGCGCGCCTCGAAGGCTTTTGTTGCTTTGAATACGGCGGCCTTCACCCCGGACTTACTGGAGTCGGAACTATTCGGACACGAAAAAGGTTCTTTTACCGGCGCGGATACTCAGCGTCGAGGTCGTTTTGAGCAGGCCGATGGAGGCACACTGTTTTTAGATGAAATAGGCGATATGTCGCCGGCGCTGCAAACGCGACTATTACGAGTACTGGCGGAAGGCGAGTTTTATCGAGTCGGCGGACAAACACCGGTTAAAGTTCAGGTGCGGGTGATCGCGGCTACCCATCAGGATCTTGAGCTGCGCGTTAAATCAGGCAATTTCCGCGAAGATTTATTGCACCGTCTCAATGTGATACGTATCGAAATCCCGCCCTTACGCGAGCGACGCGAGGATATCCCGGAGCTACTGCGCAATTATCTCGCTGTCGCGGCCCAAGAGTTAGGCGCTGAGCCCAAAATACTCATGCAGTCAGCGGAATCTCTTCTGATCAATTTCGATTGGCCCGGAAATGTGCGACAACTAGTCAATGCCTGTCGGCGACTCACGGTGACTGCGCCCGGAAGTGAAATTCGTGCGGAAGATATTCCCGCGGATCTCGGCGGTGCGCATGCGGTGCGGGCCAGCGACTCTGACTGGATGGCCAAACTTTCGCAATGGGCGGAGGCGGAATTAGATACCGGTACCGAGCGACTATTGGATCAGGCGGTACCCGAGGTCGAACGCATTCTCATTCGCGTGGCATTACGCAGAGCGCGAGGCCTAAAGCAAGATGCTGCCAAGATATTAGGTTGGGGCCGCAATACTTTGACTCGCAAGATGAAAGAATTAGGCATGGAGGATGCCGCCTAGCACACTGAATCGACCAAGACAAAAAGGCGGCACTCGCGAACTCGATCTTAAGCGCAGACCCTGTCAATGCCGCTAAGTTTTCGGCGCAGGATATTGAGGCGCTGTTTGCGCCTTTGCCGTAATAAGCATGAACTTAGGTTCGACTTTGGCTATCAGATTAAAATCCCGATCACGGTGTAGTAGTGGTATTGCGCTAAGAATGGCATAGGTGGCGATTAGGCAGTCATTTGCCGAACGAATAGTTACGCCCGCCCATCGACAGCGTGCGTACAAGTGCGCGGCGGCGCGCGCAGCCTCTCGAGGGTCTGGTGCGATAACCATTGGCAATTCGCCAAGCACCCGGTCCCAGCGGTTGAACCTATCGGGGCTGTCCGCTCCCTGCAAGACTTCTTGGAGGATTGGCGGCGTAAGCCATAATGGTTGCCCATGATCGAGAGCGTCGATTAGGAGACCAACCTCAAGCACATCGTCACCGCGTAGGTACGCGATCCACACTGATGAGTCCACGATCATCTCGAGTCACCGTGGTGGGTTTGCTGTCTTTGGGTCGTAACCCTCTGATACGCCGCCTGTGCCGCGCAACCCAAGCACGCCTGAGTAGTCACGACTCCGCACGTAGTGCTCAAGCGCTACATGGACCGCATCACGAGTCGTTTTTACCTTGGCGAGGCGCTTGACCTGATCCACAAGCTTCGAGTCGAGGACAATATTAGTACGCTCAGCATTGGATTTTCGCGTTTGTTTCATGAGATTCTTCTATACACATCTAATGTGTATAGAAGTTTACGGCAGTTCGTAGAGCAGTGCAACCGCCTCCAGTCTATAATCTTAGCGTTATGGGAGCTCAGGATTATGGTCGCCGCTAAATATGACTTAGGTGTCGCGGAATTGCTGCGCGCCAACACTGCTACCGATTGGCTGACTGCCGCGCTGCTCGCTAGTGCCGTGTGGTTCGGCTTATGGTTGCTACGTCGATTGGCGGGCCGCTATAAGCAATACGAGACTATTAGTCATCCGACACCGATCCGTTTGATCGCCTATTTGATTGGCAATACCAAGCCATTTCTGTTCATCGCTTTAGCTCTTTTTGCGGCCGAACAGAATTTAAACCTTCCATTGAAAATACAGCACGCCGTTTTTAACGTGGTGCTGGTGCTTATATTCCTGCAAATAGGTCTTTGGGCCGGGCGGACGGTGCGTTTTTATTTGGAGATTAAAGAAGGCGAACGCGGCACCGATCGCACCCTCGCCGGTTCGCTCGGTATTATCAAGCTGGTTGCTGGTACCTTAATTTGGTCCGTATTGATTCTGCTCACCCTCGATAATGTCGGCGTAAATATCACCGCGTTGCTCGCAGGCCTAGGCGTTGGTGGTGTGGCGGTTGCACTAGCATTACAAAATGTTCTCGGTGATCTTTTTGCCTCACTCTCGATTGCTTTAGATAAACCCTTTTTTATTGGCGACACGTTGACGATCGACGCCTTCACCGGTGTAGTTGAACACATTGGGATCAAGACCACGCGTCTGCGTAGTGATGCTGGTGAACAAATTATTCTATCCAACGCTGATATTTTAAAAAGCCGGGTTCGAAATTTTGGCCGGGCGATGGAGCTGCGAGCCTTAACCGTCTTGCGCGTCTCCTACACGACAGCGGGGGAGAAACTACAAGCGATTCCTAAGCTGGTTGAAGGTATCGTACGCGAGCAAACGCATGTGCGGTTCGAGCGCTGTCATTTGAAGACATTCGGCGAAACCGCGCTGCTGTTCGAACTGTCCTACTTTGTACAGCAACCCAGCGAGCATCCCTTGCTGGATATCCAGCAAACCGTCAATTTTCGTATTCTCGAAGAATTTAATCGCGCGGGCATAGAGTTTGCATATGTTCCACCTCGTACTATTTGAACCGGAGATCCCGCCGAATACCGGTAATTCCATTCGTCTTGCCGCCAACTGCGGGGCGACTCTACACCTGGTAAAGCCACTCGGGTTTCTCATGGACAATAAGCATTTACAACGTTCAGGCCTGGACTACCATGATCTTGCTGCGGTCAAGGTGCACGAGAACCTGGATGCCTGCATCGGCGAACTCGCCGGCGCACGTTGGTTTGCCGTAGAAACCACCGGAAGTAAGTGTTACAGCGAGGTTGAGTACCGCGGCGGCGATGCGTTCTTGTTCGGCCCCGAGACTCGCGGCTTATCAGCATCAGTCATGAGCACTATAGCGGGTCTGCAATCCTTATATATCCCCATGCGACCGCTGAGTCGAAGTCTCAACTTATCCAATACGGTGGCAATCATGGCCTATGAGGTATGGCGTCAATTAAGCTTTGCGGGCCAATCGCCTCGCGGCTAGAGTGATAACAAATTCGCAGCGCTAGATTCGACTTCCGAACGCACTTCTCGCCCCATCAAGGCTTGTACCGCATCCCGAATAGCCCGCCCCTCATACACGACGCGATAAATTTCGCTGCAAATGGGCATTTCAACTTTTAAGCGAGTGGCTACGCTTTGAACTGCGCTGGCTGCCGGAATTCCCTCGATCACTTGATCGATCGCGGCCTCGGCTGCTTGGCGCGAATGACCCGACCCCAATGCCATACCAAAGCGTCGGTTACGCGATTGATCGTCGGTGCAGGTCAGTACCAAATCGCCTAAGCCCGCCAACCCCATGAAAGTCTCACGCTGAGCGCCGAGTTTGACGCCGAGACGCATCATTTCGGCGAGGCCGCGCGTGATTAAGGCCACTCGGGTATTGGCACCGTACCCTAAGCCATCTGCTATTCCGGCACCGATGGCAATCACGTTTTTGACCGCACCGCCTACTTCGACCCCCATGATGTCAGATTGGGTATAGGCACGAAAACTGGGCCCCGTAAGGCTCTGTGCGAGTTCGTGAGCGAACTTTACGTCACTCGAGGCGATGGTCATGGCGGTGGGTAAGCCACGCCCAACTTCGCGGGCGAAAGTCGGGCCTGATAACACCGCGCCCGGGCGCTCGCCGAGGATTTCGGCGGCCACCTGGTGGGGCAAGAGCCCCGCAGCATCGAAACCCTTGGTGGCCCACGCGACCCGGGTAGCGCCTAGAAGCGGTTTTATAAGATTTAGAATGGCGCGAAAAGCATGCGAGGGTACGACCACTAAGACATCTCGTGCGTCTTTAATAGACTCTTCTAAACTCTCCTCGACTTTTAAAAGGGGCGGAAATATTGCATCTGGCAAATATCGCGCGTTGCAGCGTAGCCCGCGCATTGCCCGCAATTGTGCGCTATCGCGTCCCCAGAGTGAGGTGGAGTGTCCTTCGCGCGCGAGTTGGATGGCAAGAGCAGTCCCCCAAGAGCCGGCACCAATGACCGCCATCGGGTCAGTACGCGGCTTGGGGCTGCGCAAGTGCCCGCCTAGTTAACCAGACCGGATTGAGGTGCTTCCGCCGCTGCTTGTGCGAACAATGCGTCGAAATTGACCAAGGGCAACAGAAAGTTTGGGAATCCGCCTTTAACAATTAAATCCGAAATGACCTCCCGCGCATAGGGAAATAAAACACTCGGACAAAAGCTACCAATCAAGCGCTTTAAATCTTCCACCGTCGCACCTGCGATGGTAAACACGCCGGCTTGTTTCACTTCAACGAGGTATAAAGTCGCCTCGCCTTGTTTGGCTTCTAGGGTGATGGTCAGCAGCACTTCACGGACGTCGGCGGCTAACTCCTCAGCAGTGGTGTTCATATTGAGCTGAAACTTCGGCTCCCAGGCTTGATTATTTGGCAGTCGAGGACCATTAGGTGACTCGTAGGAACAGTCCTTTAGATACACACTTTGTAGACTCACTTGTACGCCGCCCACTGTAGTTTCTTGTCCTTCCGCTCTAACCTCGTTCATCAAGCCCCCTGATTTAGTATTCGATCCAACTCACCGCTGAGATCGAGTGCGACAAGATTGTCGCAGCCGCCAATATGGCGCTCGCCAATAAAAATTTGTGGAACGCTACGCGCATTGCTGCGACTAATCATTTCTTCGCGAAACCTCAAGTCATCCTCGACATTAATTTCGTTAACTTTTAATTCTTTCGCTGCCAATAGGCGCAAAGCCCGCTGGCAATAGCCGCACCAGCCGTTCATATAAACGGTGATCTCTGGTTGAGTCATGGGCTGCTCGACTTACCGCCCGTTTTAACGCCGGTAGTTTTTATGAGCGGTAAATTGTCTTTATTCCAGGCTTCAAGGCCACCAGTTAAATTAAATACCTGAGTGAATCCCAGTTTAGTCAGAGCGCGAGCCGCACCGACACCGGTGTTACCGCGATCGCAATACGTAATCACAGGCTTATCACGCCATTTTTTTAAATTATCCGCTTGCGCAGCGAGATCGTCCACAGGGATATTACGAGCCTCGCCAATATGGCCGGCGTCAAACATCTCTTTACCGCGTAAATCCACCACCAAGGCGCCCTGATTCATCAGGCGAACCGCTTGCGCCGCGCTCAAAGCGGCAAAGGCTTGAAACCGTTCCCGTATCTCGTAGGCTAGTACCAGGAGTGCTGCTAGTAACGCACCTGCGGCAAGGTAGGGGTGATGAGCAATAAACTCAAGAAGTTGTTGCATGGACGATCAAACACTTTAAGGATTTTTAAGGCCGGTAAGTATAGCAGCGGACCCAAGGGTTGTATGCTGGGGCTTATGCATCGATTCGCCCTAACTTTAAGCGTAATGACGTTAGTTGCCCTAGGCGCCACGCCTACCGGCCAGGCGCAAAAGTCTGATTCGCTACAGGCCAAGACAAAACTTGCGGCTATTCGTTCAAAAATTGCCGATTTGACCCATCATATTGGCGATGAGCTACGCGCGCGAGATGCTGAGAATGCACGCTTGCGTGAGATTGAAATGCGTATTACACACCAGCGGCAGAAGTTGGAAGAGCTTCGCTCCACTCAAGCTGCAACGCAACGACGACTGACCGACTTGCAGAATGATCAATTGCATACTCAACAGACCCTTGATCAGCAGTACCGTATTCTGGCGGGGCAATTGCGCGCCGCCTACATGACGGGTCGACAAGAGCCATTGAAAATCTTACTCAATCAGACCAATCCTGCGAGCACGGGACGTGCGTTAACCTACTATGGGTATTTGGCGCGTGAGCGAACCTCTAGAATTGATGCTATTCGTGCGCAAGTGGCACGTCTCCAAGAATTAGCGGCCGCTGTCCTTAAACAAAGCGACCAGCTCCAAATGCTGAGTAATCAAGCGCGACAGCAAATAGTAGAGCTGCAAGCCACCCGCACTCTGCGTACAGAGGCGACGCTCGCGCTACAAAAACAAGTTAGTAGCGGAAACCAAGAACTCGCACGGCTTAAACGTGAAGAATCGGCGGTGGAATCGTTAGTCGCCGAGCTTGCGCGAGTGCTGCAAGATTTTCCGATTGACACACAGCAACCCTTTAATAGTTTACGCGGGCGGCTCTCGTGGCCGGTGACCGGACATTTAAGTGCATTGCCGGCAGGAGTGCAACGCAATGGTGTACTCATCGAAACTACGCGTGGCGCTCGGGTGCGAGCCCCCTATTTTGGCCGAGTGGTGTACGCCGATTGGTTGCAGGGGCTGGGCCTATTGATGATTGTAGGTCACGGTAATGGATACTTGAGTCTCTACGGTCATACCGAAGTATTGTACAAAACCGTGGGTGATTGGGTGGCTCCCGGGGATGTCATTGCCGCATTCGGCGACACCGCAGCGGCGCCGCAGCTCTATTTTGAAATACGGGAGGGTCGCAAGTCCGTAGATGCCAAAACTTGGCTAAAAAATAAGCCTTAAATTGACTTTTAATAAGCTCTAAATAGGCACCGAGCGTTTACGCAGTGCTTGAACTGTAGAGTGCGTCCTAGAATTGTGCGTCGTTATGTTGGATCGTGATGGTATGCGAAGTACTCGGTCCATTGAGATCTTATGTCTAGTTCTGGCAGCACTGGTACTGGTGTGGTCACGAGCCCTAGTCACTCAGTTATGGCCGGTGCTCGCCCTGGTGAGCACTTTCACGGTCGCTATCATCGTTTTTCGTGCCCCTATATTTCCGCGGGGCTCCCGACTTAAGTTAACTATTGAATGTTGGGCCATGGTGTTATTCATCACGGGTGTGATGTGGTTCACTGGTAAGAACTCCAGTCCCCTGCTCAATCTGTATTTATTGCCCATCATTTTAAGTGCACTGACGCTCGGTCGAGTGACTACTCTGCTACAAATTGCCGTCATCGGCCTATGCCATATGTTGCTGGCGGTCGCCACACCCGATATCGACGTACTATCCCTGACTTATGCGAGTCGGGCGGTCGGGCAATTAGCTCCGTTTCTACTAGTGGCCTACCTCGCGACTACCTTGTCAGCAGACATCACGGAGGCACGAGAACGAATCGAGAATCTTGCACAAACCGACGCACTCACCGAGTTATTTAATCAGCGGATGTTTAATGAAGCCTTGCAGCGTACTCATACAGCTTCCGAGGGCGGCAAGGGTGTGTATGCTTTGTTGCTCATCGACATCGATAAACTCGGCGATATTAATGATGCGCACGGTCATGAAGCGGGCAATGCCGCGCTTAAATTAGTAGCGCAAGCACTGCAACGAAGTATCCGCACCAGCGACACTGCGGCACGCATCGGCGGTGGTGAGTTTGCGGTATTGTTGCCCGGGGCCTCGCCTGAAGTCGCCGAAGCAGTGATTAAGCGAGTGCGGCACAATGTCTACAAAACCACGCTTGATGTCCGCTCGCGCATGATT
This sequence comes from Gammaproteobacteria bacterium, assembly GCA_043738945.1. Classification (GTDB taxonomy): domain Bacteria; phylum Pseudomonadota; class Gammaproteobacteria; order Steroidobacterales; family Steroidobacteraceae; genus Bog-1198. The sequence continues at coordinate 2,316 of JAYUFB010000003.1, read as the reverse complement.
CGCTGTAGCGTCAGTGTCGGCGTGGCAAACTTTCCGAAAGATGGTCGAGATACTCGGGATATGCGAAGTTTCGCCGATCGTCAAATGTATCGTGATAAAGAGCTACGCCGTGCGCCCAGCGCCGCAGCGTAATTACTACTGGTCTGCTAAGGCCAGTCTGTGTTTTACTAGAAGGTTATAACTAGATGTTAGGTAAGACCATGACTTTGAGTGCTCGAATAAAGACTGCAACACTTTGTATGACAGCTGTGCTGGGCGCAGGCGTGTCTTCGCCGAGTGTGGCTAAAGCGCCCCTCGATCTGAACTTAAAGTCAGGTTCGGTATTGGTCATGGACCAGGCGGATTCGTCAGTAATTTATTCACGGCTTGCCGACGTCGCTATGCCGATCGCGTCGATCACAAAATTAATGACTGCTCTAGTGGTGCTGGACGCTAAACAGCCCCTCAGCGAACGCATTCAAATCACTGAAGCGGATCGTGATCGTAAGAAAAGCACCTTTTCGCGACTGCGGGTCGGTGCAGTCATGACGCGAGGCGACTTGATGCATTTGGCGCTGATGTCCTCAGAGAATCGCGCTGCGCATACTCTAGGTAATCACTATCCGGGGGGGATGCCAGCGCTGGTGTCAGCCATGAATGCCAAAGCGGCAGCGCTTGGCATGGTGAATGCGCGTTTTGTTGATTCGAACGGATTATCGAGTGAAAACGTGGCAAGCCCCGAAGACCTGGCTAAACTAGTAATAGCGGCGTCTCAAAGCCCGACAATCCGAGCCTATTCTACCGATCGACGTTATGCGGTTCGAGTAGATCGCCGCACCATTGAATTTCGCAATACCGATAATTTAGTGGCTAACCCAGCCTGGAATATTATTGTGCAAAAAACCGGCTATATTGCTGAGGCGGGCAAATGTCTGGTGATGGAGGCCGTGATTCGCGGCCGTTCGGTGGTCATTGTTTTGTTGGATTCCTTTGGCAAATACACGCGTGTGGCGGATGCCAAACGTATTAAGAACTGGATGGAAGCGGGCGGTGACCTACGTCGCTCGCGAGTCTCGATGCGCTAAATTAGTAGCGTAGCGTGACATGGATGCCGAGATTGCGCGGATCGCCTAGTTGGGTATACAGCTTGTTGGCGAAATCAGGCGGTTCATCGGCAAAGTAAAAACCCCGCACGGTATAATTTTTGTCGAGTAGATTTCGACCCCATAGATAGAAAGAGATTTTCTCCCCTTCCCATCCGAGTTTGACGTTCAACAGTCCATACGGACTCGAGCGAGTGAAATTAGGCGGCAAATCGTAATAAAACGCACCGCTACCCGTAATATCCACTCGAGCGAAGAGTCCGCGTGGATCACGCCAGGTGAGATGAACAGCGGCTTGCCAATCGGGTGCAGAGGCGAGCGCCCGGTCTGGCAATTGCGCGCTGTTTTGCGTAAAGCCGTGGTAGCGCGATTGCAGCCAACTGAGTGAGCCACCGAGTTCCAGATTAGAAGATAACGTCCATGTCAGCGTATTCTCAAGACCGTAGGTGTAACCGCTTTTAGCGTTGCCCGTGTAGTAGGCGAAACTGTTGGGATCGTTGGGCTGGAGTTGTTCACTGGTCTTTAATTGCAGCGTATTACGATGCATGTAAAACAGCGATGAGTCTATTCGCACGCTACTGGCAATCCGACTCTTGTATCCTATTTCAAAATTCCACACGGACTCCGGAGCAAAAGTTTTTTGATCAATGTTAATTTTTTGGCTCAAGTTAAAGCCCCCCGCTTTGTAACCCCGCGACACTAGCGCATAGATATGTTGTTGTTGTGCTATCGATTGATCCAGTGAGAAATGGCCACCCCATAGATTGTCCGCCGGTCGAAATTCGTTGGCAAAACCGTCATTGCTAAGATCATCATAAAGAGCCGTTCGCCGCTCGGCTCTTAAGCCCGCAGACCAGCGTAGGCGATTAATTTCACCGTCTAATTGTCCGAACACCGCCCCATTACGTGAACGGTATTGACTGTTGATTGCGCTTAGATTGTTGGTGTTATTTAGGCTATTGGTGGGATCGATATAAAGGCCCGTATTAATATCGCCAAAGGCTTCGCGCAGCTCAAAGGCATACACGCCTACCAACCACGAGAGGCGTGGGCCTAGCGCTTCACTCAAGCGCAGCTCAAGGCTTCGGCTAGAACGCGCACGGGTTTGTAAATCGGTGTACTTATAGGTGTAAGGCGCCCAGCGTAACGGGTTGCCCCAATCGCCATCATAGCCGTAGAGCACTTGGCTATTGGCATAAGTACCGATAGCGGTAAAGGTCGTGGAACCGAGGCA
>JAYUFB010000002.1:0-2982 GCA_043738945.1 Gammaproteobacteria bacterium | reverse complement strand
AATTTGAAACACAAGGTGATGATCGGTAAGAGACCCGCTGAGGGTGTGAGTCAAGCAGGGGAATGGCGGCGGGCCGCCATTCCCCTATTTCGATATTTGTTGTTAAGCTCCGGTTCTGTTTAATCCAGTAGGCCGGCCAATGCTCAATCGTTCTTTCCGTTTCACTCATGCAATTACCCGGCGTCCCTCCGCCAGCATTGTCGATGGCTTACGGGCCGTGGACGTGGGTGCGCCCGATCTTGCGCTGATGCAAGCTCATCATGCCGACTATATTGTCGCGCTTCGCTGTACGGGGGCCATTGTCGTCGAGCTTGCGGCGCTGAACGCGTATCCCGATAGTGTTTTTGTGGAGGACACCGCACTTTGTCTTCCTGAAGGAGCTGTAGTAATGCGCCCCGGGGCACCTACTCGGCGCGGTGAGGCGGGTGAAATGACCTCGCATCTGGCGGCGCTTTATGGCCAGGTGGTTACGATTGAAGGTCCTGGCTGCATTGAAGGCGGCGATATTCTGACCACGGAAAGCGAGATACTGGTGGGCCGCTCGGCACGTACCAATGCGGAAGGTGTGGCTGAATTGATTGGTCTCGTGACCCCCTGGGGTCACAAGGTGCGCGAAGTATTCACGCCGCCGGGTGTGCTTCATTTTAAGACGGATTGTTCCGTGTTGGACACGGAAACGATTCTTGCGACGCCGCGCCTCGATGCCTCCGGTTGTTTTAAAGGCTACCGGGTGATCCATACCGCTGCCGGCGAAGACGCCTGTGCCAATACCATCCGCTTCAATGACCTCGTGATCATGCCGCAAGGGTTCCCGCGCACCGCCGACATTTTAAGTAAAGCAGGCTATAACGTCCGCCTGGTTGGTAATAGTGAGTGCGCGAAGCTTGATGGGGGTATGTCCTGTCTGTCGCTGCGATTCACGCCGCGAGCGTGAAGATGCCTCGCGTAGCTCGCGGTAGTCAGGCGCCCTCGGCGGTGGTTATGATCCGGCCGCATCATTTTTCCGTTAACACCGAAACCGCCGGCGATAACAGTTTTCAAACGCGTGCCGGCGACGATCGTCACCCAATCGAGCAAGAGACTGTCGCGAGTCGCGCCTATGATGAAGTTGGCCATGCCGTAGAGCTGTTGCAAAAGGCTGGCGTTCAGACCCATGTATTTGAGGACTTGGGTACGGATACCCCTGATTCGGTGTTTCCTAACAACTGGTTCTCAACTCATTCGCAGGGAACAGTGGATGGGTCAGCGGATGGACAGGTGGTTCTATATCCAATGTTTGCGCCGAATCGTCGTAAGGAACGGCGTGTCGATGTGATTGAGATGTTGAAGAAAGAGTACCAGATGCAAAGCGTCATCGATTATTCCGAATTGGAACAAGAGGGGCTGTATCTGGAGGGTACTGGATCGATGGTGCTGGATCACATAGAGCGGGTAGCGTACTCGATACCCTCAAATCGTACGCACCCTGTTGCGCTAGAACGTTTCTGCGCTGAATTTCACTATGAACCTGTGGTGTTCGATGCTGCGGATTCGAGCGGGCGAGCGATTTACCATACCAATGTTTTAATGTGTATTGCGACCGAATTTGTCATGCTCGGTCTCGATATGATTGTTGACCTTGAGCGCCGCGAGTACCTCGTTAAGCGCTTCGAAGCGTCAGGGCGCGCAGTGATCGCGTTGAGCCGCGAGCAAATAAATAATTTCGCGGGTAATGCGCTTGAACTGAAGACATCATCGGGGCGCGTTTTGGCGCTCTCTTCGCGCGCGCTCAAGTCATTGACGCCGGACCAACTGATCGTCATTAGTCGAAGCGCGACGCCGTTGCCGCTCGATGTTGAAACCATCGAAATGGCGGGTGGCTCAGTGCGTTGTATGTTGGCGGGAATCCATCTTGCGAAACGATGAGCACGCGCGCGTGCTGGATTTGCGCGAGCCGGCCTGGCTTATGCCCGATTGGCCTTCCCCGCCCGGTGTGCACGCGCTATCCACTTTGCGCAACGGTGGAGTGAGCCTAGGCCCGTATGAGTCGCTAAATTTAGGTGCGCATGTGGGTGATGATCCGGCGAGCGTTGCGATAAATCGGCGACGACTCAATATGCTCGCGGGATTGCCCTCTGAGCCTAGCTGGCTTACGCAGGTACACGGGACCGAGGTCGTGGACCTGGCCGGAGCGCTGTCCGCCGTAGGCTCACCCAGCGCAGCGCCGGTGAAGGCCGACGCATCATGGACGCGCAGGCCGGCACAAGTGTGTGCCATTCTGACGGCCGATTGTTTGCCGGTGTTGTTTGCGACGGAGTCGGGCGATGCCGTGGCGGCGGCGCATGCTGGCTGGCGAGGCTTGAGTTGCGGAGTGCTGGAAGCCACTGTGAAGGCTTTGGCGGTTGATCCTGCGACGCTGTTGGTGTGGGTGGGGCCGGCGATTGGGCCAACGCATTTCGAGGTGGGTCCCGAGGTGCGCGAGGTTTTTTTAGCTAACGATGCGGGTGCTGTGCTTGCTTTTAAACAGAACTCGCGGGGTCGGTGGATGGCAGACCTTTTTCTGCTAGCGCGTCGGCGGCTAGTAAGTTTAGGCGTGACTCGTATATATGGTGCCGGTGAGTGTACTTATTCGCAAGGTAAGCGCTTTTTTTCGCATCGGCGGGAGGGGCCGACTGGTCGCCAGGCGACGCTGATTTGGATTTCAGAGGCCGCCATTTAATCGGAGTCCCGTTGAATTCGCAGCGAATGACCCCCAAATAAAGCCTATTCTTAATACCTTTATATAGGGTCACCCGGGATACCTAAAATGCGAATGGATAAGCTTACTACAAAGTTTCAGGGCGCTTTGGCTGATGCCCAGTCATTGGCGGTGGGTCATGATCATCAATATATCGAGCCTGTGCACTTGATGGCGGCGCTCCTTGATCAGCAGGGCGGCACGGCACGGCCTTTGCTTGAGAAGGCGGGTGTCAATGTGGCGCGTTTACGCTCGGGACTTTCGAG
>JAYUFB010000001.1:0-184999 GCA_043738945.1 Gammaproteobacteria bacterium | reverse complement strand
GGGCGGTTGCATCGAGTCGGCCGAGCACGCGTTTGATTTTCTTGAGTTCGTCCATCAAATGAGTTTGCGTGTGAAGGCGTCCCGCAGTGTCAGCGATTAGCACATCGATTGCGCGGGCGCGTGCGGCTTGCAGTGCGTCGAAAATCACCGCGGCAGGCTCGGCACCTTGAGGTTGAGAAATAATGGGTACCTGATTTCGGTTAGCCCAGACTTCGAGTTGTTCGCGTGCGGCCGCGCGGAAAGTGTCGCCGGCCGCGAGCATCACGCTATGGCCGTCGTCCATGAGCCTACGTGCCAGTTTGCCGATGGTGGTCGTTTTGCCAGCCCCGTTGATGCCGATGACTAGAATCACATACGGTTTGTGCTCTGGCGCGATCAAGAGAGGCTGTTCCACCGGCTTCAAAATAGCGGTCATAGATTCGTGCAGCGCCGTTAATAGTGCGTCAACGTCATCGAGTTCCTTGCGCGCTACGCGCCTTCGCAGTTCATCTAGAATGCGAGTCGTGGCTTCAGCGCCGACATCGGCGGTGATGAGTCGAGTCTCTAATTCGTCGAGGATTTCAGCGTCGATCTTGCGGCCGGGCAGTAGTTGGGAGATATCCGTCGTTAGCCAGGATTTACCTGAGTTGAGTTTGGCGCGCAGCCGCTGGAAAAAGCCGCGTGCGCCGGTTTTTTCGGCTTCATTAGTCATAATGTGTACAGCTTAGCAGAGGATGCGCGCGGCTTAGCAGAACGAAACGGCCTGGGAGCTTTGTGCGTATGATACGAGGGTGAAAAAACCAATTGTTAAACGAGCAAGCACGCAATATCCTGCGGTTCGGGCGTCTGAAGCGCCGGGTGGGATAGAGGTCGGGCCGGGTCGTAATTCGGTGCGCATTATTGGCGGTAGTTGGCGTGGTCGTCGCTTGCGCTTTCCGGATGTACCGGGCCTGCGGCCAACGCCTGATCGGGTACGCGAAACGCTGTTTAATTGGCTACAGCACGATATAGCGGGAGCGCGCTGTCTGGATTTATTCGCAGGTTCCGGTGCGCTGGGTGTCGAGTCCCTGTCGCGAGGCGCAGCGGAGTTGGTATTTGTCGAAATGTCCGTGATCGCCGCACGGGGACTGCGGGAGCAGCTAGACATTCTGGGTGCAAGTACCGCCGGGGGCGGAGGCGCGGGCGCGGGCGGAGGTGGAGGTGGGGTTGCAGGCCGTGGGCGAGTGATTGAAATCGGGGCAGCTCGTTTTTTGCGCGCGCCGGGTGAGCCTTTTGATGTGGTATTTGTGGACCCACCGTTTGGGGTGAATGCGTTGGCGGAATATGTGCCGCTGTTAGAAGCCGGGAATTGGGTGAAACCTAACGGACTGGTGTACTTAGAGAGTGAGAAGTCGGCTGGGGCGCCGAATCTGCCGCTGCATTGGGATCTACTCAAATCGAAATCGGCGGGTGAGGTGGGGTATCATTTAGCGCGGGTTAATGGCGGCTCGCCCTTGCCATCAGTTGAAACTTCAATAGTTGAACTATGAACAAAAGAACAGCGGTTTATCCTGGTACCTTTGATCCGATAACTAACGGTCATCATGACTTGGTGCGGCGCGCCGCCAGTATTTTTGACCGACTCGTGGTGGCGGTGGCTGCTAATCCGAATAAGGCACCCATGTTCTCATTGGAGGAGCGCGTGGACATGGCGCGGCGGGTGCTCGTGGATGTGCACAATGTTGAGGTGATGGGCTACGCTGGATTGACTGTGGAGTTTGCGCGACAAAATCGTTTGGCGGTGATTGTGCGCGGCTTGCGCGCAGTGTCGGATTTTGAATTTGAATTTCAATTAGCCAACATGAGCCGACATCTGACGCCTGAGATTGAATCCGTGTTCATGACCCCTCAAGAACAATACACCTTTATTTCCTCGACGCTGGTTCGCGAGATCGCGGTGCTGGGGGGAAATGTGTCGGAGTTTGTGCACCCGATTGTTGAGTTGGAATTGAAAAAACATCGGAAGATTTAGCGGTAGCGCGCAATGCAATTCGGATTGTCAGTAACACGAATGACAGGAAGGCTGCCTGTGAGTAGTACATCCAAAGCGCATTAAATCGGCTGGGGATCGAAAGTGATTGATCGGCTGGCCGGTGACCTTAAAGCGAGTTTCCCAGACAGTAAGGGGTTTTCGTCGCGACCTCAAATATATGCAGTATTTTGCTGAAGCTTGCCCGGATGGTCTAATTGGGCAGCAGTCTGCTGACTAAAGTGGCGGACGCCGGGCAACGAGCATGGTATGCCCAAGCGGCGGTGCAGCAAGGCTGATCGCGTACGACGTTGAATTTGAATATCAAAAATGGACTGTACTCGCGTCAGGCTAAGGCCGGTATGGGTCGCCCACTGGTTGTTTGCTGCTGGTTCGGTGGCGTGACGCTAGGCCCCGATATCGTGGCGCGATCGCCGGTCGTGCTGTGGCGTTACAGCTCATCAATAGGGCACAGGCTTTGGGATTTCGGCGAATGGTGCTCGACACGCTTGATTTTATGGTGCCCGCTCGCACTTTGTAAGCCTTTTTTTGGGGTTATCTATATGGGGCGAAGTCTAGAAAGTGAGCGTCCCGTGCTAGGATTGAGCGATGAAACAACTTAAATTTTTAAACTCTTCTCGGAGTCGTTTTTCGTTGTTTTGTGCGTTGATCGCCAGTGCCAGCCTGGTTGCTTGTGCCGCCGTAGACCTAAAAAATCATTCGCCTGCTGTAAATGCGCCCAATTTAGATTCTATGGAGTCAAGAATCGCTGCACAAAACGCGCTCTTCGAAGAATACTACCAGGCGGATTTGGAGGCTGATCCAGAGCGCGCAACGGCGTATGGTGACTACCGATACAACGATCGGCTTGATGATGTATCCGTCGATGCGTCGATTCGACATCACCAGAGCGATGAGAAATTTCTCGTACGCCTGAAGGCCCTGTCGGTCATTGGTTTTCCAGAGCAGGACAAGTTATCGCACGAGGTGCTCATGCGTACGCTCGAACAGCATGCTGCCAATTTTTCGTTTCATGAATATGAAATGCCGGTGAACCAGATGGATGGTCCGCACGTACATCTAGCTGATTTGCCACTCGCTGTGCCGTTCGAGAACGTGCGGCAGTACGAAGACTATATTGCCCGGTTGCATCAAATTCCCCGCGTGTTTAAACAGACCACCGATGTTTTGCGGGTTGGAATGCAGGATCACCTGATGCCGGTACGTTTTCTATTGGAGAAAATACCGGATCAATGTCGCGGCATCATCGCGGCTAATCCATTTTTGCTACCGACCCAGAAATATCCAAGTGGTATTTCTAGGGAAGATCAGGAACGCTTAACGAAGTTGATTAGTGAGACGGTGTCAGGAGAAGTGTTGCCAGCTTATAGGGCTTTCGCTGACTTCATTGCGGCTACTTATGCGCCTTCCGGTCGTAAGGATCTGAGTGTGACCTCGCTGCCGGGAGGCGTGCCGCGATACCTTAATGCGATTCGTAGCCGTACTACCATCAGTGATCTCTCGCCGGATCAAATACACCAAATTGGACTTCGAGAGATGGCGCGAATTCAGGGTGAAATGCTGGGTATTGCGCGTCACGAAGGATTTGCGGATCTAGAGTCATTCCGCGCAGCCGTGAAATCGAACAAGAAATACCAGCCGATCTCAGCCGAACAAATTGTGGAAGATTTTCGTAAATACCTGACCCAGATGCAGCCAAAATTGTCGGAATTATTTGGGTTCATTCCCCCGTCGCCGGTTACGGTTGAAGCTATCCCTGCGTTTCAGGCTGCGATGGCCACTCATTATCAAACGGGAACTCCGGATGGAAAACGTCCTGGGCGGATCAGTGTGGCGACCTCCAATTTCGCAAAACGTAGCCTTGCCAATGATGAGGCGATTGCGTATCACGAAGGGATACCTGGTCATCATATGCAGCAATCGGTGGCTCAGTTGTCGGTTGATCTACCGAAATTTCGTAAGCACAGCGCGAATTCCGGTTACATTGAGGGTTGGGCTCTTTATGCGGAACAGCTCGGTAAGGAAATAGGATTTTATCGCGACCCGGTGAGTGATTATGGGCGCCTTTCTAGTGAGTTGTTTCGCGCGGTACGCTTAGTAGTGGATACCGGAATTCATGCGCAAGGTTGGACCCGCGATCAGGTGGTAGATTATTTTCGCAAATCCGGAGCGGTGGATGAGCCGACCCTTCAGTCGGAGGCGGATCGCTATATTGCGTGGCCCGCTCAGGCCCTGTCTTACAAACTGGGACAATTGAAATTTCTTGAGTTACGCACGAGAGCGCGGCAAGAGCTGGGTACTCGGTTCGATATTCGAAAGTTTCATGACGAAATGTTGAATGGCGGTGTCCTGCCTTTAGATCTGCTGGAATTACGCACCACTGAATGGATCCGGCAAAGTCAATTGAGCATGCGGCCCATCGCGAATAATTGATAATTTTAAGGTTATTAAAAGTAAGGGGTTCTATTGTATGAATGGCTTGGTTCGATTTTATGTCCTATTAATAGTTTGTATGTCGCCCGTGTCGCACGCGGTTGAGGCCTCTAAGAGTGTGACCGGTGCCGTCGGTTCGGCTAAGGTCGATACCCCGAAGCTTGAAGAATTTAAGGTCGAGGAAAAAGCCAGCGAAGGCTCGGTGGTCACGGGTGGACGACGCATAGATTATCGCGCCGTGGCAGGAACGCTGGTGGTGCATGCTAAGGGCTGGGATGACGTGCCGCAAAATGCCGAAAAAGAGGCTAAGGAGGGGCCACCCGAGGCTTCCATGTTTTATGTTGCGTATTTTAAAAAAGACAGTCGCGCGACCGAGCGCCCGGTTACGTTTCTATTCAACGGAGGTCCAGGATCTTCCACGGTTTGGTTGCATATGGGGGCCTTCGGGCCGCGACGGGTGGTAACCGCCGATGATTCGCATTCCTTAGGGGCACCCTATCCCTTATTGAACAATCAATACAGCTTGTTGGATGCGAGTGATCTGGTGTTCATCGATGCCCCGGGGACGGGATTTAGTCGGGTCGCTGGTAAGGATCGCGAAAAAGCGTTTTATGGGGTTGACGGCGATGCGCATGCATTTGCGTCATTCATCACACAATTTCTAGGTAAATATGCTCGTTGGAACTCGCCGAAATATTTATTTGGTGAAAGTTATGGCACGACTCGCGCGGCGACTCTTATCAATCTTTTAGAAACCGAGGGGTTTGTCGATTTTAACGGCGTCATCATGTTGTCGCAGATCCTAGCTTTTGACGCCAGCGCCGATGGTCCACAATTTAACCCCGGAGTAGATTTACCCTATCAGCTAGTGCTGCCGACCTTTGCGGCCTCAGCGTGGTACCACCATAAATTGCCGGGAACGCGCGGTGAGCTATCCTCACTGCTAGCGGAAGTCGAGCTTTTTGCGATGACAGAATATTCCGCGGCTCTGCAGGCAGGTTCAACTCTCGAGCCTACACGGCGGCAAGCGATTGCCGAGAAACTCCATTTATATACCGGGTTGTCGGTCGACTATATATTGAAAGCCAATTTACGTATCAATGCGGGTAAGTTCGAGCAGAATTTAAAAGGAGAGAGCGATACAATTACCGGCAGACTCGATACGCGCTTTACGGGACCTGCGTTTGATCCTTTAAGCGAGGAGGCTGAATATGACCCGCAGTCGGCAGCGATCGGTTCCGCTTATGTATCGGCTTTCAATGATTATGTGCGCAGCGATTTAAAATTTGGGGAAGGTAAAGATTTTAAACCGGAAATCGAATTGTGGAAGAGTTGGAACTACTTGCATCAACCGCCGGGCGCACCGATTGCGCTGCCGCAAAGTGCTAATGTGATGCCGGATTTAAGTAAGGCGATGAAATACAACCCGAAGTTAAAAGTGCTAATGAATGCAGGATATTATGATCTTGCCACGCCGTTTTATGAAGGCGTGTATGAAATGCAGCACTTGCCCATTTCCGCCAAGCTGCAGGACAACATCGAATATAAATTTTATGAATCGGGACACATGGTGTACGCGCACGAAGCGAGCTTGAAACTATTACATGATAATGTGGCGGATTTTATCCGCCGTACGAATAACATTGCCGTCGGCGGGTCGTCGCTGAAATGACCACTGGCGACTCGGTGCACGCAGGCGGGTGCCTGTGCGGTGCGGTGCGTTATGAAATACGTGGCGCGTTGCGCGATGTAATTGCTTGTCACTGTTCACAGTGTCGTCGCACTAGTGGGCATTTTGCGGCAATGACGAGGACGCCCTCCACTAATCTTACTTTGAACTCCGCTAAGGGATTAACTTGGTACCGTTCCTCTGATACCGCAGAGCGTGCGTTTTGTAGATTTTGTGGTAGTAATTTATTTTGGAGGCAGTTTGCGCACGACGACACCTGTATTACCGCGGGAACTCTCGATATGCCGACGCAGCTTAAAATAGTGGAGCACATTTTTGTGGCCGATAAATCTGATTACTATGAAATTCATGACCAAGTGCCGCGAAAAGATCAGTGGTAAGAACTGGCGCTATGAAAAAGTCCGTTAATTGCTCACGCATCGCCGCACTTGGCCTTGGCATTTTGTTCTTAAATTTAGTTAGTAGCGCCATTGCGGGTGACGCGGTGGTGGTTGACCCGCCCCCTGCGGCGGACGCTGCGATTCTTGCGCGCATTCGCGATGCGGCGATGTCCAGCGACTGGGGTTGGCAGCGCTTGGCAGATTTGACCGATAAGATCGGACCGCGATTGTCGGGCTCGCCGCAATTAGCGGCGGCGATCACGCAAGTGGCGGGAGCTATGAGTTCGCTGGGAGCGACGTTGACCTTGCAGCCGGTCAAAGTGCCGCACTGGGTACGGGGTGAGGCATCCGCCGAGCTGGTGGATTATTCGGGCAGGCCGACAGGACTGACGCAGAAATTGCATTTAACCGCATTAGGAGCGTCGTCGTCGACACCGGTTAAGGGCCTAACCGCTCGTGTCATCGTGGTGCGCGATCTTGACGAGCTTAAAGCGCGGGCCCCAGAAGTGCGCGGTAATATTGTGCTATTCGAATCCAAATTTGACCAACGTTTAGCGAGCAATGGCGAGGCGGGTACTGCCTATCGTCAATCCGGTTTCTATCGTTTCACAGGGCCCTCCGCAGCGGCCGCACTGGGCGCGTCGGCTGCCTTGGTGCGCTCCATTGGCGGCGCGGACTATCGCTTACCGCATACCGGTCTTACGGTCTGGAAGGACAATCAAGCGCCGATCCCGGCGGCGGCGTTGGCGGCTGAAGATGCTGATCTCGTTGCGCGTTTAGATGCCTCAGGCCCCGTCATAATGAAGCTATTGCTGACCCCACAAACCTTGCCGGACGCGGATAGTCATAATGTCATCGCGGACTGGCCTGGCCGTGAAAAACCGGGTGAATATGTTGTGGTTTCAGGTCATCTGGACTCCTGGGATCTTGCGACGGGGGCGACGGATGATGGCGTGGGTGTGATAGCCGCAGCGGCGGTAATTCAAGTACTGAAACAACTCGATTTACATCCGCGACGTAGCATTCGTTTTGTGGGCTGGACCAACGAAGAGAATGGTAGTCGCGGAAATAAAGCCTATTTTGCGTCAGTGAGTAAAGCGATAGAGACTCAGGTCGCGGCCATCGAGAGCGATGAAGGTGCGGGTCGCTCGTTAGGGATAGTCGCGGCCGTCACGCCGGAGACGCTGGCATTGTTACTACCGGTACAAAAAGCACTGGGTCCAATAGGTGCGACCGTGCTGGCGCGACGGGATGGCGAACTGGGAAGCGATATTGGGCCATTGCAGGGTGCGGGAGTGCCGGGATTTGCGCCGCTGGTGGATGCGCGGCATTACTTCGACTATCACCATACCGCTGCTGACACCTTAGATAAGGTAGACCCCAAAAACTTACAGAGCCAGATCGCAACCATGGCGGTGCTCGCGTATTACCTGGCTGAATTGCCGGAGCCGATACCGCGCTTTAAGGCGTTGGAGTGAAAGCCGTAGGCGAGCGACACGTTTAGGCGAATGACAGCGGTGCCGAAATTACCGCCACCAAACCGGGCACGCAATGCCTTTAGTTCGGTGCACTAGAACGTATTGCACTTGTTGCGGCGAAATAATCCGACAAAGGAGCGATAATCCGTCAACCGGTAGAAGCCTGCAGCTCCGCAATGGAGAGTTCCAAACACCTCTTGACCGTCGCGTTACCGTCGCAGCCCGTGTATATGGACGGCGTTCGGCTCGGTTGGCCCGAGTGGTAAGAAACCGAGTCGCCTACGATCCTACGACGGCCTCGAGGCGGTTGAACCGGCGGCGACGTTCAGACCCCACGTGATCCTGCTCGACATCAGGATTCAGAACGATGCAGCCGTGCGAAGTATGCATGCACGATACCTCAATCGCTGGCGCCGAATTGACGTCCCACCGTCCCAGTAGTTCAGGCTGTCGCTAATTTTTGCGATGATTTCAATAGACTTCTTCATTGGAGGCTCTTAGCGCGGCACTGCCAGCAGTTGGGTCCAATAGATTCCCGACTGACGGGTCCGGTTCACCGCATAAGCAAGGCCCATTTCAACAAATCGGCTATCCATAATGTTTTCACAATGCCCGGGACTTGCTAACCAGCCGCTCACTACTTCATCCGCCGTGGTCGGACCCGAGGCGATGTTCTCGCCGACGACACTCTGCGTAGAGTATCCTCCGGCGCGAGCACGTTGGGCTGGAGTACTACCGTCGCGACCCTGGTGGGTAAGGTCGCTGTAGCGCGCCATCTCGTCGGAGTGTGCCTGTGCTACTTGATGCAAAATTGAACTGAGATGAAGAGCATGTATCGGCGCAAAATATCGATCGCCGCAGCGGCGGCCATGGCTTCTTTCGCGATTCACCAATCGCAATATCTGCTTTTCAATTTGCGCGCTTGCTTGGGGGAATCGTATCGGGGTGGCTATCACTAGCCATAGTTCACCGCCATGGCGTGTGGCACCCACTTCCGTAAAACTTGCGTTGGTTAGTGTCGAACAGTATCGCGTAACTAATAGCGACGACACCTGGTCGTCGCTAATGGCGCCTGTTAAGTGCAATTCTGTCGCTTGAGTGGCGTGATAGGAACTGGCGCCGAGGGCCTCGTGCAGCGTAACGCCCGCGGCTAATTTCGATGCTAGTGAATTGAGCGCAGCATTGGGCAGCAAGGGATTGCGGGCCGCTCCTGGGCAGAGGTGCTGTCGCGCAACGTTCACCGCAGTGATGGCATTTGCCATTGATAACGATGAACCTGCGCCGATCATGGTGAGCGCGAGAGCCAAACGCCAAAAGAACGGATAAACTGTTGTCACTATGCAAAATTCTAACGAAATTCTTGGTAAGAAAGCTCGACCGACCAACATTGCCGCGACCGTGCGTCGGTTACACACCTATATAGGGTTATTGATCGCACCGAGCCTACTGTTTTTTGCCCTCACGGGCACATTGCAGATTTATAGTATGCACGAGTCCCATGGCGATTATCGTGCGTCGAATCTGCTCAAAGAAGTCTCCGCGGTTCACAAGGATCAGAAATTCGAGGCTCCGCCGGATCGTCCCGGCGAAGCTGAGCTCGGTGGCCCCCCAGAGCCGGTCGCGCTATCGACACGGTTGTTGAAGGTCTTTTTTACGTTGGTTGCCGTGGGCCTCATAGCGTCGGTTAGCATGGGTATATGGATGGCATTCAAATTTTCGCGACGTAAAGGGCTAGTTATAGGGTTACTCGTCGCTGGTACGATCCTGCCGATTGTTTTGATTGCGCTCTAGTATTTTCCGTAAGGATATGTCCAGTTACCGATCGTAACGCCGCGTACTATTGGATAAACTATGATCGCAGTACTTGAAAGTTATCGCGCGGGCTTGTTTGTTAAGGCGAACGTAGGTCGCAATTTGCTTGCGGGTCTCGTTGTTGGGGTCGTCGCTTTGCCGCTGGCGATGGCTTTTGCGATTGCGTCCGGCGCGCGGCCGGAACAAGGACTCTACACGGCCATCGTCGCGGGGCTTTGTACCACCCTGTTCGGCGGTACGCGTGTACAGATCTCTGGACCTACCGGTGCCTTTATCGCGGTGCTGGCTATTATTACTGCGCAGCATGGTATCTCGGGATTGCAGATCGCGACCCTCATGGCGGGACTCATTTTGATTGGAATGGGTGCAGCGCGTATGGGGTCGGTAATCAAGTACATACCGGATCCGGTCATCGTCGGCTTTACCTCAGGGATTGGCGTCATCATCTTTGTGGGTCAGTGGAAGGATTTTTTCGGCTTACATCCGGCCGTTTCTGGCGTGCATTTCCATGAAAAATTGAGCGCGCTGTTGCGGGCATTGGGCACGCTCCATTGGGCCACCACGGCTTTAAGCGTGTTCGCGCTGCTCACGCTCATCGTGGGCACGCGCTATCTTAAGCGGGTGCCGTCTCCGCTCGTCGCGATGCTACTGACCACTGTATTGCAATGGACTTTTGGCTTCGATGGAGTGGCGACACTCGGTACGGCTTTTGGCGGAATTCCGATGACGTTGCCGCACCTGCAATTTCCAACCGTGGATTTCACAACTCTCATGCAACTGGTTGGGCCGGCGTTTACCATCGCGCTACTAGGCGCAATTGAGTCCCTATTGTCGGCTACGGTCGCCGACGGGATGGCCAATACGCGCCATGATCCCAATCAGGAACTCATTGGCCAGGGTATCGCGAACATGATGGCGCCTTTGTTGGGTGGTTTCGCGGCGACCGGGGCAATCGCACGTACCGCTACGAACATTCGCAACGGGGCCAACAGCCCGCTTGCCGGACTAGTTCATTGTGTATTTCTAGTGCTAGTTATTCTTCTGCTCGCGCCCTTAGCGCGCCATATTCCGTTGGCCGCGCTCGCAGCGATCTTATTCTTTGTGGCCTGGAATATGAGCGATATGCATAGGTTTGTCCACGTATTGAAGACCGCGCCGCGACCTGATGTGGGAATCTTATTGCTGACGTTTTTGCTGACCGTATTCGCTGACCTGGTGGTGGCCGTCAACGTTGGTGTTGTTCTGGCCAGCCTGCTTTTTATGCGCCGCATGGCCCAATCTGTCAGCATCGAACAGCACTCCGAGGCGCAGTTGGCGATGGACGCGGGTTTCGGGGCAGAGTTTGTGCTGTCCAAAGATACGGTGGTCTACAGCATTGATGGACCCTTTTTCTTTGGTGCCGCAGAGAATCTGGAAAAAACGCTAAGGCGTAGCCAGAATCGGGCGCGTACGCTCGTCATCCGGATGGGACGCGTACCGTTCATGGATACGACGGGACTGACCGCCTTAGATGAAATTATCGCGGATTTTCAACGCATGAATACGCGAGTGATTCTGTGTGAGGTGCGTCCCAATGTGCGCGAAAAACTCGAACGCGCCGGAATCCTGACGCGACTGGGTACGCACGGACTGTGTGAAACACTAGAACAAACCCTCGACCACCTGCAGAAGTCCCCACAGTGAAATAATCCAGACGGCGGTTCTTACGTAGGGAATGCCGATAATATAAATGGGCAGGTAGGCGAGACGTGCCCAGAAATAAATCTCGGAACCGAGTGCTGTATGCGCCGTGTTCAGCTTAGCAAACGCCACTGCAAGCACTGCAGCAGCGAAGAACCCAAATGTTTCGAGAAAATTATGGTACGCGCGATCGGCTCGCGCAGCGGCGGCCGATAAAGGCTTGAGCTCGCCATCGCGGTTGCTAGCGTTCCATTTTAGGCCTCGCTGCTGAGTTGCGAACGAGGCGGCCACCACCACATAAACAAGTCCTAAAAGAATTGACCAGGCCAACATTTTAAGATCGATCGTCATGGTAAATATTCTCCCGTAGTGTTAAAAGATTATGCGCGCCCAGTGGAGGCGACGTCACGTTTTAAATAATCCTTTGGCCTTAATGATCTGGCGTAAGATTTTTGTGGTCTGTATGTTGTTGGACCACATTCGGGCATCCAGGCAATTCGGGTCGCTGTTGAAGTAGTAACGCTTCGGTTGATCAAATATGGGACCTACAATAACTGACTCAGATTCTGACGCTGATAGGCCCACGATGGCCTTGATATCCTCTCGTGTGTAACTAAACTCTGTGGTGTCATGGGGTGCACTTGATTGTGGTGTAATAACTCCATGTAGGGAGCGTGCAATGGACCTATGGCAAGCCACATTTTTCTGCTTGAAGCAGATCCCGCGTGAACTGACGGACTTCGAGATCGAGGCGTTCTTCACGTAGGGCAGGTCAAATGCTGCGATACCCGGATCCGGTGGTCGATGGTACTTTTTTCAAATCGATTGGCGTTGCCATCGGAGCACCCAATCCCGTGGACTGGTTCCATTATGGAATCCTACACACTCTAGCTCCCCCAGCGTTAAACCATTTTGCTCGCCGTGGGTACTCATGGCTATATGAGGTAATGTTCCCGCCTTCCAGCAACTCGTGAGGTAAGCAAATGACGCGTTTTTCAATTGTGCAAAGTATTCTGCTCGGCGTTCTCTTCGCTGAAGTAGCGATTGCGAGTCCCGGTGCTCTTGATCCGACTTTTGGCAACGGCGGCATCGTAATCACCCAATTTGGCAACAATGTGAGGCCCATAGACGTCGCAATGCAGCGGGATGGAAAAGTGGTCGTGGCAGGAGGGCTCAACGATTTTCGGATCGCGTCCGAGGTTGCTTGCGTCGTTCGCTACCTTTCTGACGGCAGTTTGGACGCGAGCTTCGGTCGCAATGGACTAGCTGTCGACGCGGTGACCAATTTCGAAAACGAAGCAGAGGGCGTCGTCGTCCAAACCGACGGCAAGATCGTGATGCTGATGCGCACTGTGAATGCGGACTTGTCCGGCAATGCATCGGTGCTCGTGCGCTTCAACATCGACGGAAGCCGCGATCTGCGATACGGCAACAGCGGTCGGGTAGTTGTCCAATTTCCGCATCCGGCTTTCTTTACCGCTGGCGCGACACTGCTTTTACTGCAGCCGGACGATAAAATCATAGTTGCGGGCGCCGTAACGGCACCGCGTCGCAACCACACGCCGACGAAGACGGTGCTGGCGCGTTTCACCCCGCAAGGAACCGCGGACCGAACATTCGGGAGCGCGGGCGTGTCGGAAGTCGTGGCGATCGGTATGCCCGAAGCGCTTGCTCTGCTGTCCGATGGTAGTCTTCTGGCGGTCAACCTATATCAGCAGACGGCCCAGTTCACGTTGACCGGAGCGTTGATCTCCCGCATCGTGGGAGGCACGGTTGTCGCCAGCACCCATCCAGGGACGACACTGTTCCGCTCCAATGCGGACTTTCTGTTAGCCACCGGCGGCCCTGGTCCTAGCGGCCGGCGCGATCTGGACGTTGGCGTTCGCCTCTTTAAACCGACTGGGACCCTGGATCCCGATTTTCAGTCGCCTTTGTTCGACTTTGGCGCGGCCGGACCATATTCAAACTTGGCCCAGGCCATTGTAGCAACTCCGAGCGGCGATATCGCTGTCGGAGGCTTGAGCCAGGGAAGCAATTTCGACGCGCAGATGGGCGTCGCCCGGCTCGAGTCTAACGGGGCGCTGGACTCGGCGTTCGGAAAGGGCGGTACCTTGATTACCAGCTTTCCCCACGGTGGCCAGATCCTGGCCATGGTTTCGCAACCCGATGGCAAGATCGTTACCGTCGGTCAAAGGTTCAGTAACGATACCGCCATACCGGTGGATCTGGCGGTGATTCGCTACCTGGGCCAGTAGCATTTGCGCGGTTCGGCGCTCCAAATCCTTTTCCCGCCGAGACTTGCCATTCAGGGTGCCGAGACACGTCGTCGTCGATGGAGTAGTCCGTAGCCCCAACAGACAAAGGTTCCGCCGGAATTGCGGCGTTGCCGGTGAACGCCACATCGCTGATCTGCGTGCGACTAAGGAAGTGCATCTGGTAAACGCCATTGCACTCTACATCTTAACGCGCGTCTTAAGGCATTCATGCTGCGCACGCCCGGAAGTCACGAACACGTCGTCAACGTCAGCGCCATAGAGGGCCGGTGCTATCGGACCACCAAGACGGACAAGCATCCGCACAACAACATGGCGAAAGCGGCGCTCAATATGATTACGCGTACAAGCGCGCCCGATTTCGTGAAAGACGGAATTCACATGAACGCCGTCGAGGCCGAATGGGTGACCGATGAGGACCCAGCCGCGCACGCGGCGCGCATCGTCGACCCCATCTGTGCGGGGCAACTCCCGGGCAAGCACGTGTGGGCCAGTTTCTGACGGAATACAAGCCGACGCCTTGGTAGCACCCCTTGACAGCACGTCGGCGCGAGGTTCATATATCGACCATCAGAAGATCGGGAGTGCAGCCATGTTCTATCAGGATAAGACCTTCACCGACGAACGCGTGGAACTGAGCGGCAGCGCATTTCATGGCTGTACGTTTAAGAATTGCGAACTCGTGTATCGCGGTGAACCGTCGCCGAATTTTCAGGATAACAACCTGATCGACTCCGTTTTCTTGTTTACTGACTCTGCGATATGCACACTCTATTTCCTTTCCAACGTTTACCACGCTGGCCGTGGAGGGCGCGAAGTGGTGGAAAAGACGTTTGACGATATTCGCAACCGCGCCATTCATGGCCGGATGGCGAGGACGGCGACGCCGGATACGCCGGATCACAGTCTGCGGTAGATTTTGGGTTGGGTGTGCAACAGGAATGTTTGCGCACTTTGACTAGCAAAGAGCCGGGCGGGGGAACTCGGTCCCGCGGGCATCCATGTGGTGAATTTTGTCATCGATGGGGCTGTCACCACCGTTAGCAGCGAAGGCAGCGGTTTCACACCGCACGCGATCGCTCGATCCTACATGGCCGCGCGGGCCCAGCCTCGTGGCGCGTGGAGATGGGACTGCGCAGTCATACCGAGAGTTCTTGGGCATCGAAACCCCCTTCATGATATCTCATCGTTTACTAAAAATTGCATTGAGAGTGCCACTCATGACGACAAAGCGCCCAGTCATTGTGTCATTCGCGGGAGCCGCGAGCGCGCAAAGCATCGCGTTTACGTTCGACGATGGCCCTGTGATGACGGATAGCGCCGGACTGAATGCCGCACAGCAAAACGAAGTGATCCTGCGCCAGTTGGCCGAAGCGCATGTGAAGTCCTTCCTCTTTGTTTCCCGTACGGACTCCGATAAGCGTCGCCGCGGCAATTCGATCTTTACCGGGATACACCAAACGATTTCGGGTTGGGTGCCAGTAATCCGTTCGACCCGGTGTAACGCAGCAGACAAAGTGTGGCCATCGAACGGATTGTCGGGTATCGCCAATGCACCGACGATAAAATTATCTCGTTGCGTGACGGCGAACTCACCTTGATGCCGAACTCGTATTTCTGGGGTGCCTTCCCTTTCGCGATACTCTGGACCTCTGGTGCATGCAGGCTGTAAAGCTTGTTGTGATCATGACCTTGCTGCACGAGTCATTGCGCGACTCGGGCGAGTAGCTCTGCAAATCGCTCTTGCACAGCCGCTGATTCTCGCACCAGCTTGCGCAGGATATCCCCTTAGACGCGACGTAAACACCTTCGAGCGCTTCAGTTCTCCGTGCTGCGCGATGCATCTGCCGGGCCGCCGCGTAGCGCAGTTGCATGAACAGCGCTTGCTTGTCTTTGCCAACATCGCTCTGCCTCAGTTCGATGCCATAGTGTTTCGCCGCCAGGCGCACCAGCCAGACTCGCCCTTTATGATACAAACGACCATCGCTCGGAAAGGCGATCGACTTTTCTTGTACCGTGGTGTCGACCGTGACCTGCGTAAAGCTTGCTGGCTTCACTGCGCGCGCCTCAAATCCTGCCGCGATGATCGGCTTGAGAAACTTCTCCCGTAGCCGCTCGACCCCAGTCGGGTACGAAAGCGTGTCATCTGCGATGGATTAATTGGTAAGCGATGTTATAAATGTTCTTCGCCACAAGAATATTGCCAGTACGGGTTCTCTACGCAACTCTTCGACCAAGACCTCATCGGACAATCCGAACGTATGCTTCAACTAATGAAGACCCACCATCGGGCGAATCAGCACTCCGGGACGACGTGCTCGGAGTACAACGAGTCGAACTGCTTCATTACACCCTGCCAATTAATTTTCTTTCCGAGTTGACATCGCTTGTGCCGCGGATCGATCAGGTGGGAAAGTAAATCGGGTCTAGGGTGATCGGGTTCGTCATTCGGATCTTCAGGCAGCGCTCGGAAGTCTACCGCCTATCTTTAAATACACCAGAACACTGCCGGGGCTATTCCAATATATTTGAGTCAGTGACGGTAGCGCGACGATCTGGACGGAAGCTCTCACCCCAATTGATCGCTACAGGCTGGATATATATTTCACAATATGATAAACCCGAAAATCGCGGGGCGGTACTTACGAGAGCACAAAGACATTTCTTCGACTGGCCTCTGCGGAAGGCGGGCGCTCAACGAGTGACGGGATTTGTTGCGGTTGTATCTTTGCGCAAACGCTGCGGCACCGGAATAGTGCGCGCGGTCGGTTTCATTGTAACCTACATATCGGAGCTACCCATGAAAGCACTCTCACTGACCGGGGCGACGGTGGCCATTGCGCTAAGCATCCTGAGCCAAGCTCGTGCGGAGCAACCGCCGCCGCCGTGCCACCCCAACCCGAACGCAGGGGCAGATCGCCTTAGCGTCTCCAACCGCGGAGATATCGCACATCTACCTGATCCACTGAAGGACCGGCTCGTGCAATTGGCCGACAGGCCTCACACCTACCTGCCGATGCAGGCATTTGCCGAAGCGGAGAAGCCGAGCCAGCTATTCCAATACTATCTGCTCGACACCGAGGGCTTCGAGTCCAATGTATTTACAAAAGTATTTTCCGGAATCAACGATGCAGTGCAACTGACGGCAACGGGCGGCAACTGCGGTACACCCACGGTTGGCACCGTGCGGGTGGTTCTCGAGCCCAAACCCGGACTGCCTACCGATCCGCATCATCCGAAAGCGTTCATCGACATTTTTACTGACATTTCGCCGTTGTTCGTCATCAACAACGAGAGTGGTTGGTACGAAGGATGGATGATTCACGATCTCGTCGTCCCTGGCACCGCGCCGGCTCGCCGCGACGGGCACGCGCAGTTCGGCAGGATCACCGCGGAAGATGCCGAAGAACTTCACCAAATGGGTCATCACCAAAACGTCGCGGGTGTGCTCTTTACGACGGACGGGAACGCGGTGCACTTTCCCAGCAGGTCAGACCACTTCCCAGACCGACAAACGAATGTCGTGTCGACTTATGAGAGCGCCGGTTCCTACAATGCCATGCAGCAGAGCGACGTACACTCCTATTGGGAGTTCAATTATCTAGGGACCAACTGGATACACCCGCTGTATGAGCTACCGTATACCGGAGGCTTCCCCGACCGTTTCGGCAAAGCTCCTGACGCGCTGCGGGATGGCGAAATTGGCAAGCTGCAATCCATCGTTCCCGGGTCCGGGCCCCGCGGAATCAGGAACGACCCGCGGGTTGTAGGGGATAACCCCAATCTTCCCCGTGATCCAGACAAGTTCGATGGGACAGTGGACGCGCAGCGGGAATTTCGGCAGCGGGGTATTCCCAGCGGGCTCGCCAATGAAGTGTACGTAGACGTTTACGCGCGGCCAGTGTCGTTCGAGCCGGGCGTAAAGAATCTCGAGCAGCGGTTGTTCGATGCGTACGCCGCGGAAGTCGCCCGCGTGGACACTAATCATGACGGCATCATCTCGGCGGCGGAAGGCGACGCCGACACCGCGTCCGATGGCTTTACCGATAACTTTCGGCTGTACCTGTCGCCGACCGCTTTCAATCGATTTGCTGTTACGCGAGAGATCAATGATGGCTTGCTCGCGCCGCGATTCGCTCCCAGCCAGCGAGCATGGGTCCTGAGCGGGTTCCGCGTCGCTGTCACTCCGTCGGTCACTGGGTCCGACGGGCGTGACTCTGACGATCGGTAGCAACATACACAGGTGCGCCCAAAGAGGAGCCGAGGCCATGCTCGCAAGATCATGGCCTCGTTTTCTGAACAGGTCTGCGGGCGCGTACATCACTCCCGAGCGGCTCGCCTACGCGGGCCGCGGTCGAACTGTCAACAGTCCGCTCAAATTACTTGGGGGCGTTGCGTGAGGCCAGCTACTACATCCCGCTCGCGTGGCTAAAAGACAAGCAAGTACCTAATAAAGGATTTGGTGCTCCCGGTTTATCACTCAAAGTGTTTCTACGGTGGTTACTAATATGCCTCGCATACGTTACCTCGCCGGACCAATATTCACGGAGGCGAAGCGGATAGACGACCATATCTCTTCAGTACCGCGCGCAGCACGTCGTGCGGGATCGCAATGACGCGGTGATTGTCGGCACCGATCATGTCCTGGGCGGCGACCATGGCGTTGACGATCGACTCTTCGGTTGCTTCAACGGTTGCGCGAAAAAGCGGATCGAGCGAATCGTTCGGCAACATTTTCAGGTTCACTACATGCTCAGGCAGAGCAGCGCCTGAATTCGCGGTCGAGAACGCGATAAAGATATCACCGGATCCGTTTCCTGAGATGCTGCCGTTGCGGCCGAGACCCAACGTCACACGGTGTGCCAGGCGTTTCAGCTGATGCGCAAGCAAGGGAGCGTCCGTTGCCACTATCACGATAATGGAGCCGCGCTCGGCGAAATCCGAGGGCATCGAGGCGTACGGCTCCGGTGCTGGAATCTCGCGCCCCACCGGGACGCCGGCGATCCGCAGATTATCCCGAGTACCGTAATTGCATTGCACGAGAACGCCGATGGTGTAGCCGCCATCCTTGACGGCAAGTCGACGGGATGCCGTCCCTATACCGCCCTTGTATCCGTTGCAAATCATTCCGGTGCCGCCGCCCACGCTACCTTCTTCGACTGGCCCCGCATGCGCCGCATCAAGTGCGTGAAGCGCATGTTCAGGCTTGACGTGAAACCCGTTGATGTCGCTCAGCCAGCCGTCCCAGGTTTCGGCGACTACTGGCAGCGACCACCAAAATCCCGTGGAATCTGCGCCCGCGTGTGAGACGCGCCATTGGATCACGGCGTCGCGCACGACCCCCACACTGTGGGTATTGGTGATCATGACCGGACCTTCGAGAAATCCCGACTCCTCCACCCAGGTCGTTCCCGTCATCTCGCCGTTGCCGTTTTGCGAAAACCACGCGGCGAATACCGGATTTGCTAGAGAATCCTGGCCCCGCGGCAGGACCGCGGTTACGCCGGTGCGCACAGGGCCAACGCCAACGTGTAATTTGCCGGATCCCGAAATTAACGTCGTGTGACCCACCGTAACGCCGATGACATCCGTGATGGCATTAAGCGGCCCGGGGATACCATCGAAAGGAACGCCCAAATCCCGCGCTCGCGCTGGATGGGGGACTGCGCCGGCGCTGAGCCCAGCGCCAATTATCAAAGCGAACACCAAAAAGACCAAAGAGTAGCCACTGAATTGACGCAAGGTTGTTTGCTCCCGTAAATTATTTCCGGCTTGCGCCTGCCGAGTGCTGCACGATGGTGTCGCGATGGTAAACTAACTGTATTAACTTTAGTCGATTTCAAACAGCGGCAGCGCTCGCAGCGCGCCCCCGTACTGCGGGCAGGAGTCTGACACGCAGCCGATGATTCACTGCAAACACTCCGTCGGAGCGCGGCAACTTGGCCTGGGGATGGGGTCCCAACGCGGCCAGCGCCCGATAAAACGCATCGGCTCGAAGCTCGCGTGCATCGTGCCATTGCGGTTAAGGTGTCTATAGTTGCGCACACGACAAGGAGCATCTGTTGCTAAAGTGAATGTTGACCGACTGTGACCGACTGTGACCGACAAGAGTACAAGGAAACTACATCGCTGACATAGGGGAAATTGCGGTCACTTTCGACCAGAATCACCGGCTATCTTCAGTGGAATACGCAATCAGGGAGACGAGAATGTCGAGGGCATGGTGTAAGTCCACTGTGCAACTAGGCCTCCTTGTCGCGCTGACAATCACTGCGGCACGCTCAGCAATCGCCAGCCTTGAGACCAGCAGTGCGGGCACGTGGCCCGCAACAGGTCGGCCCCAAGCCACCCCGTCGAGCGTAGGTCTCGACGATAAATTTATCCTACGGTATGCCTATCGCGTCCGCCAACCAGCAGCCGAGCTGCCTCAGTCGGGTGAGTTTTTTTAAGCTCAGAGCCACTCGTTCCCGTTCCTTGAAGTGCACCTTCGTGCAACGGCACGCCGTGGGTTGCAGACCATTTGGCTCCAGCGATACCGCAGGATGGTATAGGCCGAAGAGTGCTACCGGCGCTCATTGCGTTCATGAATAATGGATGCGCGGTGAGATTTCGTTAAATATCGAACGAGCGCTTGAACGATTATGGACAAATGCGGCTGACACCATTCCCGATTGGCTGCCCATGCGTTACGTGAATTGGCTGCCTATCGCTTACGAGACAGCGCTTAAATTTCGAGCGTCGGGTAAGGGTCGCTCCAATATTTGCTTGGTGTTGCTCGATTATCGTGACCGCGGTAAGGATCCCTATAGGGCGTATGTGGGTATGTGCTAGTACAGCATTCGATCCGCAGGTAGCGTATTGAAGCGCGAACTCGAAGTACCGATCAGACCGATTTTACATCGGCAATTAATCAGGCGTGGCGAAGCGGCGCGTATCGTGGCGGAATTGGCACGAGCGGTGGTGGCAGCGGGGCTTCCCGTGGAGGGTGGGCATTAAGTGGATTCTTGGCGGCATGCATCTGTGACCATGCCGTTGTCAATCCAAGTGGCAACAAAGGTGGCCGCTCGCAGCGGTATTTCCTCCTCCGGTACATGTAGGGCGAGTGCGGCGCAAATGTCGCCAAACGATTCGCCGGCCGCCGCCGCATCCAAAGCCGTGGATTCTATTGGTTCGAGGGAGCGAAAATAATTTTGCATGTGTTGGCGCCAGAGTAACCATTGCATGGGATGGACGGAGCGATGCGGCGGCGGCGGCGATTTATCACGGCTCAGGGCAGCCCAAATGGCTGGAGCGTTCCAGGAGAGCGCGAGGCGTCGCATCGATGGATGAAACTTAAATTGGAGTGCTCCCCACGCGGTTGGAGACACCTTGCTGAGCGCAGACCTCGTGATCGGCTCGTGATCCGCGGCATCGAACACGTCCGCGAGCGTCCACTCGAAGTGGGCGATTTCCGCCAGGACGGGTTGTTCGGAGTAGGGCGAGTAGGCGGCGAGAAAATCGGCTAATTCGCTCCCATACCAGCGGATCGAGCGATGCACGGAGGGAGTCGTATCGATGAAAGCCTCGCTCAAGGCAGAGAATACTTCATCGCCCAAGAGCTGATGCAGTAGGGGGTAGATCTCATCCATTGCTTCAATTAGACGCAGCTTGTACCCATTGCGATAAATATCTAGGCGTTGCAGCGTCGGTAGCGGCGGCGCGTCCGTGATTGCCGCGGCGATGGCGCTATGCTTGCCGTAAATATACAGTTGCAAGTGCTGTTGCAATTCGCGCAAAGCCATTACGCGGCCTGCTTTGTGACATTGGCGGTAATGTTGCGTGCGATTTGTAATTCCATCACAAGCTCGGTCAAGGCCGGAATATTGTCGTCTCGTTCGATCATGGTGGGCACAGCACCGAATCGAGTGATCGCTGCGCGATACAGATTCCAGACCGGTTCAATGATGGGATGATCATGGGTGTCGATGAGATGTCCGCCCATGTCGCTGTGACCGGCCAAGTGGATTTGGCGCACGCGCGAGCGCGGGATTGCCGCTAGGTAAGCGTACGCATCAAAGCCGTGGTTGATGCTGCTGACGTAGATATTGTTGAGGTCGAGCAGAATGCCGCAGCCGGACCGTGCGGTTACTTCGCTGAGGAATTCCCATTCCTGCATTTCAGAAGCTTGATAGGCCAGATAGCTGGAAACATTTTCCAGTACCAATTGACGTCCGAGTAGATCCTGGACTTCGCCGATATGCGCGACCACCGTGGTCAGCGCCTCTTCGGTGTACGGCAAGGGGAGTAGATCGTGCACATTGTGTCCCTCCACTCCGGTCCAACACAAGTGATCGGATATCCACGCAGGTTCAACGCGCTGAGCCAGCGCGCGCACTTTGGCTAGGTATTCACGATCCGGGGGATCGGTGCTGCCGATCGATAGCGATACGCCGTGCAGAACCAAGGGAAAACGCGCGCGAATGCGTTCCAGGTAATGCAGCGGCTTGCCGCCTGCTCCGAGGTAATTCTCGGTGGTGACCTCGAGCCAATCGATGGCGTGCGATTCGTTGAGCACGGCCTCGTAGTGCTCTGTCCTTAAGCCAAGACC
The DNA here is from genome assembly GCA_043738945.1 of Gammaproteobacteria bacterium. Classification (GTDB taxonomy): domain Bacteria; phylum Pseudomonadota; class Gammaproteobacteria; order Steroidobacterales; family Steroidobacteraceae; genus Bog-1198. The sequence continues at coordinate 162,658 of JAYUFB010000001.1, read as the reverse complement.
AAAGCCTTGAAGTTGCATGCGTGTCAGTGGCGCCGAGTTACTTGCGAGTAACTCAGCGCCACTTGATTCACTCCTAACTGCAGCGGTTATTTGGCGGTATCCATGGCCATTTTTGCTTTGGCGTCATCGCAGGCGCTCTGGGATGGCAATGACACCCAACCATGACCCTTACAGCTATTCTTGCCCTTACAGCTGTTGGTGGCGCTCTTGCAATCGCTAGTGCCTTTACACGAATTTACACCGACGCAATGCACGCCGGCCATGTCGGCAGCCGCCGATACACTGACGATTCCGGCACTGAACAGCATCGCGGCGGCGGCAGCCATCGCTGCATTCGATAATTTATTCATCTGCATGTTTGAGTCCTCAATTGATTTTATTGAACGCAGCGTAAGTGCTGCACCTGCATTAGACCTGCACAACGTCGATAATATTACTGAAGTATTTAACGCTCGGAGGACTTAAGTGTAGAATTATTATAAGTTGCAGTGGCCGTTCCATAGTGTGTTGCCTTAAATATAACCTTAAATCCGTTCTACGAGAGGTTTCAAGCGCAACGACAATTGTATATTTTTAACGCCCGACTGCTGCTTATTGGATTTGTGGCGCTGACCTGTGCTAGTGGCACGGCAGTGGCCAAGGATGCGGGGAGCGCGTACAGCCGCTACATCGTGCACCACAAGCTGCTGATGAGTTTAGACGGTCAATTTGATGGTGACCGAGCTGCTAGGGGCGCTGGAGGGCTCTCAGGGCGTCAAACCTCGCGTGCTGCATAATCATGGTGCACGATCATGGTGCACGATCATGGAGGGGAGTTTGTCAATGTGGGAATGCCGCTGGTACCTTTGCTATTCGCGTTACTGACAGCATCGGCGGCAGGAACTGCCGCAGGCATCTCAGAGGATCTGCAGGTGTCACTTGCCACAGCCGGTGCGAAGAATCCAGCCGGAGTAATCCAATTGGCGGGGATACAATCGTTCCTCTTTCCCGAGAATCTTTGCAGCGCACCATTCATTGAGTCGGAGCCATACGTCCTGAGGCGCTATTTGCGTAGAATTAGAGCGGCCCTTTTGTCGCCGAAGGGTGAGCGCGATGGGTCGCAATGTAGTCAGTGTCTCACCGAAATTGAAGCACCTATCGCGAAGCTTCAGCCCGGCACCCACCGTGCTAAGCCACCCTGATTGAGAATAAAGCTTCAGTAAGCACGCCAAGGTTACTCGTATTCGATGACGCGACCGGCAGTGAGGTCATGATTCTCACTTATTGACACGCAGCGATCAGGCTCGATCACGAAATCTGATCCTCAGGTCCAGGAGGCCTCTCCGTTCTCGCGCTCGCGCCGCTCGAAAAAAAACGCCGCCGTGTTCATCGTAGTTAATTTCTCCGAGACGGCCGTTGCTACAAACTGATTAAAGCTCGTGCCGTCGATTTTACCTCGATAGCAAATTGCTGAGGCACTCTGCCGAATTCTCTCTTGTTAAAGGCAGCAATCGCGAATGTCTGACCATTGACCGCCATCTCCAATACCAACAGTGCTTAGTTCAGGCAAACTGCACACTGTTCTATTTCGATTAGATAGGTGACTAAGGTGGGCCGAGGTGCGGCCATTTACCTCGGCGGGAGTGACGGTGCGGCGTTTGGCTATAGTCCTGCGAATCTACGGTACCCCTTCGCTGACTCGACTATTATCGAAAAAACGATATGCGGCTTTCGTGTTTGCCCGGTCCTGCAGACCAACGGGATACTGTCACCCGGACTTAGCGACAACTGTGCGAACAACGAGTGAAATCGCTTGCTCAATCGTTCATCTCTGAACTCACGGTCTGCAGCTTCGTGATCAACCTCACATCATCAAGAATTAATTGTAAGAATAATTTGCACATCAATATAAAAATAACTAAAAAGTTGTGGGTAATTAAAAGGTTCCTTGCGCGTTTATGGATATCGGGAAGTCCTGGCGAAAAGGGGAACCCTATGAAGACTTTTAAGAATGTGTGGGATGCGATCGAGGATTCACCGATTGAGTCGGCAGTATGAAAACCCCGGGCGCGACTCATGCGAGCACTATAGAAACCGTCGGTCGGACGGTTGCCGCGGGGACCGCTTTATGGACGGCCAAAGGCATCTTACTGTATCCTGAGAACATATATTTTTACCCCCACGGCAGGCCCATTGGAGCCGTCTATGTCCTACACAGCAGATCCCCGAATACTATTCGCTGCCGAGCGAACTCTGCTAGCGTGGCAACGCAGCGCGCTCGCCCTGATGGGGTTCGGGTTTGTGGTGGAGCGGTTTGGTTTGTTTCTGCAATTGGTCGCGCATCAACCCGCTTCGGGGCCGCAACGCGTCTTTTCGCTGACTGTTGGGGTTTTGTTGTTGCTGCTGGGCGCAACGGTAGCCCTGATCTCGGCAAGACAATTTCGGCAAATTGCCAAAAGCCTTGACTCGACGGTGGCGCCGCCGGGGTATTGGACCCAGGTCGGCGTGGTACTCAACGTCCTCATCGCACTGATTGCAGTAGCCTTTGCTGTGCGCTTTCTTTGGACCGGCCTCTAATCGTCATCGCTGTCGCGGTACGCCGCTATTAGGTGAGGCCGTTAGTTGCGCCGGCGTCTAGGACTAGGGGTTGCAACAACTCGTTTTGTCCCAACTCCACTCAATACTAAAAAACACCGCCGCGATTTTTCCTTGCTTGGCGTTACGGGCAAAAACTTCATCGATCATTGCTATCCGTTTGGCGTTCGCATGCAGTGCGCTGATCAGGTGTAGCGTATCACCCGCACGCAGACCGGTTGTGGCATCTTGAGGTAAAATCGCGGCTTGGTGAAAAGATATCCGTATCGGCTGATAACATCGTCAATTCATTAGTGCAGATTTACTGAGAATTTTGCCAGGCGAGTTGCGCTTGTCGTTTAGTGATTTGCCCGGTACGCTGTTGGATGCCCAACGCGCTGGCGAATTCGGTGACGTTCCACAGCGATGAAACAAGTTCGTCTTCGCTTCTGGGTTCGTTGACCCACAGTGCCACCAGCACGCTGGTGTCCACGGTACGAGTCATCATTAACGTGCTGCATGGCGCAGCTCGTCCATCACAGACGTGCCCATCTTCATACTTTGTCGCGCTTGTGCAAGCTTGGCGGCGTAGGCTTTACGATCCCACGGCTCGGCGCGCATGGTGATTGCACCGCCAGACTATTTCCCCATTTGGCGATATACAGATGCATACTTCCTCGTCTATGGAAATACATTAATGTAGACGCATTATAGGGCCAATTCATTGCGGTAAAAAACGGTGCCCTAATTTTATTTAAGGAAGCACTGAATCATTCGTCGCAGTTGCTCTACTTCACAAAGACGTCGCCGAATACTCGCAAATAGCCAGCGGGTGAATATCAATCAACAGAGTGCGGCATAACACTCTCGCGCTCAATCGCGCGCGCGCCGATATCACGTCGGTACTGGACTAGATTCCAGTGGATGGCATTGACCAGCGCATAAGCAATACCTTGCGCAGCACTGACAGTAGCGCCTAAGCCTACCGCACACAGCACGCGACCGCCCGCAGTCACGACTTGCCCGTCGCGTAAACTCGTCCCGGCGTGAAACACCTTGCCCGGTAAACCCGCGGCGACATTTAGCCCTTGAATAATATCGCCCTTATGAAATTCCAGCGGATAGCCCCCCGCCGCCATGACGACACCGAGCGCCGCGCGCGCATCCCAGCGGGCTTCGACGTGGTCTAGGTGCCCGTCGAGTGCCGCCTCACAGAGCACCGTCAAATCGCTTTGTAATCGCATGAGTATGGGCTGGGTTTCCGGGTCGCCAAAACGGCAGTTAAACTCGAGTACATTGGGTGTGCCATCCGGGGCAATCATCAATCCGGCGTAGAGAAATCCGACGTAAGGATTGCCATCATCGCGTAAACCCCGCAACGTGGGCTCAATCACTTCGCGCATGATGCGAGCATTAAGCGCTGGCGTTACCAATGGAGCAGGCGAGTAAGCTCCCATGCCACCGGTATTAGGTCCCTGATCGCCATCGTCGCGACGCTTATGATCCTGTGAAGTGGCAAGAGTGAGTACCTGTTGATTGTTGGCGATGACGATGAAGCTGACTTCTTCGCCTTGCAGAAATTCCTCCACCACGATGGTCTTACCGGCCGCACCGAAGCTGCCCGCAAGCATTTCTTGAGCGGTAGTGATTGCGACTTCATGAGTCTCGCAAATGATCACACCCTTACCGGCCGCAAGCCCATCCGCTTTGACCACCAGGGGCAGGCGCTGACGCCTGATATAGCCCGGATCAAAATTCGCGTTCGTGAATGTCGCGTAACCCGCGGTAGGAATTGCGTAGCGACGCAGAAATTCTTTGGTATATGCCTTGGAGCCTTCGAGGCGTGCTGCAAGCTTAGACGGCCCGAAGCAACGTAATTTTGCCGCCTCGAATCGATCAACAATGCCGGCTACTAGCGGACCCTCGGGTCCCACGATAGTTAGATCAATGCGCTTTTCTAGCGCAAACGCTATCAACCCATCGATGTCATCAGCGCTGATCTCGACATTAAGGACCTTAGCTTCGAGCGCCGTACCCGCGTTGCCGGGAGCGACATAAACTTGGACTACTCGAGTTTCTTGCGCGCATTTCCAGGCTATCGCGTGCTCACGTCCACCGCCGCCAACTATCAATACTTTCATAAAAAAACGACAGCGCTAATGACGAAAGTGACGCATACCGGTGAACACCATGGCAATACCCTGTTCGTTAGCCGCTGCAATAATTTCCGCGTCGCGCTTAGATCCACCGGGCTGTATAACTGACTTGATGCCGAATTTTGCCACCACGTCGAGACCGTCACGAAAGGGGAAAAAAGCATCTGATGCCATTGAAGCCGATTGTAGGTTGAGTTTTTCGTCGTGGGCTTTCATGGCCGCGATCTTGCTGCTCACCACGCGGCTCATTTGCCCGGCACCAATACCGAGGGTGGTTTTATCCTTCACGCACACGATGGCATTCGACTTTACATATTTCGCTACCCGCCAGGCAAATACCAAGTCGGCGAGTTCTGCGGGGGTCGGCACGCGCAGGGTTACAGTGCGCAATTCTTGCGGGGCAATTTTACCATCATCGCGGGTTTGGACTAGAAGCCCACCCGTAACGCTCTTATATTCGAGTAATTGTGTGATCGGGCGTTTGATGTCGCCCACATCCAGCACGCGAATATTATCCTTGGTCGCTAAAATGGCTTTCGCCGCCGCGGTGACGCCGGGACTTAAAATCACTTCAACGAATTGATTGTCAATGATCGCGCGTGCGGTCTCGGCATCGAGCTCGCGGTTAAACGCGATGATGCCGCCATAGGCCGAGGTGGGATCGGTTTGGTAGGCGCGGGTATAGGCTTCCAACAGCGTATGCGCCAGCGCCACGCCGCAGGGGTTAGCGTGCTTCACGATGACACAAGCGGGTTCCGCAAATTGGCGCACACACTCAAATGCGGTGTCACTATCGACTATATTGTTGTACGAAAGTTCCTTGCCTTGAATTGATTCGGCTGATGTAACCGAGGCGCCGATGGCATGCGGATCAACGTAAAACGCGGCCGCTTGATGCGGGTTCTCGCCGTAACGCAAGTCTAAGGATTTACGAAACGATAAATTCAAATCGTCCGGAAACGTAGGCCCCATACTGGTGATAGTTCCCGTAGTGCTAATAGACGCGGTGAAATAGGCGGATACCATGGCATCGTATTGAGCCGTGTGTGCAAAGGCTTTAGCCGCCAGCTTTTGACGCATCGCAATGTCCGTGCAACTCTGGTTCGCGGCCAATTCATCGAGCAGCGCCCGATAATCGGCTGGATCCACTACTACATTGACTGAGGCGTGATTCTTAGCGGCGGCGCGCACCATGGCGGGTCCACCGATGTCTATATTTTCGACCGCATCATCATAAGTGCAATCCGATTTCGCAACCGTATCTGCAAAGGGATAAAGATTAACCGCCAACAAATCAATGGGTTCAATATCGTGCTCACGCATTACTGCCTCATCTTGGCCGCGACGGCCAAGCAGTCCTCCATGGATTTTAGGATGCAGCGTCTTGACACGACCACCCATGATTTCGGGAAAGCCGGTGTGTTTAGCAACTTCTTTAACCGCGATGCCGTGTTGCATCAATAATTGCGCGGTTCCGCCGGTGGATAGCAATTCGATACCACGTTCTTTTAATGCGCGGGCGAATTCAACTATACCCGTCTTATCAGAAACACTCAGTAACGCGCGACGTACAGGAGTGAGCAACGGAGCTACTCGCCTATTCCAAATTCTTTGAGCTTCTTGCGTAGAGTGCCGCGGTTAATTCCGAGGATTGTTGCAGCGCGACTTTGATTGCCCTGCACATGGGTCATCACCACTTGAAAAAGCGGCTCTTCCACTTCGCGCATTACCAAGTTGTACAAGTGGGCCGGGTTGTGACCATTAAGCGTTTCAAAATAACACTGCAGGGCTTCTGCTGCTTGTGAGCGCAAGGGCACACCCTTACCATTTACCTTAATATCGCGACCGTTAAACGGTGGCAAATTTTCTTTGCGTGACTTTGTCTTTTTCTTGACGACCATAGCCTTAACTTGCCTTCCCTTACTTTCCCTTCCCGGTTTTCCTTTCATGCCGCGCGATCTGATCGCGCGAAGTGTGCCAGCAACGTAGACAGTTGTTCCTGCGGGGTCTCAATTTTCATGAGTTGTGCCCGCAGAGCTTCATGCCCAGGGTGTTGCTGGAAATACCAGCTTAAGTGCTTTCTCGCCACCCGAACGCCCGTGTCATTGCCGTAGAACTGATACAGGTCTTCAAGATGGGCGCGCATAATATCACGGACTTTTTCCAGCGCCAGCTTGTCACGCAATTCACCTGAATTTAAGAAAAAATTGACTTCGTCGAAAATCCATGGCCGACCTTGCGCGGCTCTGCCGATCATTACGCCATCGCATCCGGTGGCAGCCAACACCTCGCGTGCGCGTTGCGGTGAGTCGATGTCACCATTGGCAAATACCGGAATACCAATTTCCGCTTTGATTGCACGAACGGTGTCGTGTTCCGCTTCACCTTGATACATGTCGCGACGCGTACGGCCATGAATGCTTAAGGCGCGAATACCGCTGCTTTCGGCGATTTTCGCGACGCGTAAACCATTCTTGTTATCTCGGTCCCAACCGGTACGAGTCTTCAACGTGACGGGTGCCGAGACCGCAGCTACGACGGTTTCAAGAATGCGCGCCACTAGCGCTTCATCTTGCATAAGCGCCGATCCCGCAAGGCGATTGCAGACTTTTTTTGCAGGACAACCCATGTTGATATCGATGATCTCTGCTCCCGCATCGACATTGCGCTTTGCAGCTTCCGCCATCATAGCCGGATCGTAGCCTGCAATTTGCACGACTCGCGGGCTGGGTTCACCACTGTGATCCATGCGTCGTCGCGATTTCGGCGTGTCCCAAAGACTGATATCTGCACTCAGCATTTCCGACGCTGCCAGCCCTGCCCCAAAGCGCCGACACAACATGCGAAAGGGTCGATCAGTGACACCCGCCATGGGTGCGAGCACAATATTGGAGGGAAGCGTGTAGGGACCAATCTTCACGTCTATAACTTATTTTGAGCGTAAATTATTTTGAGGAAACGTCATTGGCGCAGGATATTGTTTCATCGAACCCGCGCAGACACACGTCAACCTCAAAGCCTTCCGCATTTTGACCAGGGTCTAATATATCTAAGACGGCATCGACGCGTTCCCCGGGTGCTAGTAGAGGAGCCGTCTTTTTACCTAAGTATTCGTGCGCCTCGAAGTTGCGGGCACCTAGTAGGCCACCGAAGCGATTGGCCAACGAGACTCGCAACAAAGGGTAGGGTTGAAATTTGCTCGCAGTATTTAAGATACTGGCGCGAACTCGTAAAGTACTATTGTTGCTCGGATCCCCAGTAACGCCCCATTGACGCAATTGATAGGCCGCCAAGTGAGCGGGCGGTGGCAGCTTGGCGCCGAACTCTGAATAGAGTGTGCGCAGCGCGTCACCGAATGAATCAGTGCCTGCCAAATAGGCACGATTTTGATGCACTAGTTGGACCACGAGCAACAATGCTAGAACAACCGCCATTAGTATCCATGCACTCATGATGCCGCGGTCCCGAGCGCCACTCCTAGGCGCGCCATCCATGGCCTTCGCAGATTTTTTAGCGGCGGAAGATCGAGCAAGCGTAACGCCCTCCAATACTTCGCGACGAATATTCTCCGATACTTCAAAGCCGGTAGCGCGTGCCACAGGTTCAGGCGCGCGTTGCGGAGTTTTCGCTGGGGCATCTCTAGGACGCGCCCTGCGTTCAGGATGCACGTTGAGTTCGGGATGCACGTTGAGTTCAGGATGCGCGGTAGTTTCAGGATGCGCGAGGGGTGCGGGCGCCGCCGAGAGCGTGGGCTGCGCTACGACTTCAAGACGCGGCACCTGCTCAGGTCGCGATCGCGTTTCGGGCTTCACGCCGGCTTTGAAATTGAAGGGTTTGCGGGACCCGGGTTTAGATATCACAAATATCCGGTCAAGCTCGCCCGGTGGCAGCGTGAATTCCATCGACATTTCTTCCGACTCCACGGCAGCCTCGCCCGCGCCTGAGGGCTTGTCGGGAATCGCGGGGGCATCGGGGGTCTGCCACTGCAGCACGGCATGCTGTGGACCACTGTGCTCTAATTCCTCTAAATTGTCAGGTTCGCCCGAGGCAGCAGGTTCGGGCTCGGAATGTAGAATGCGATCCGCGCGGGTCTCAAGCTCTAACGGCGATTCGCCGCTGCTAAAAGCGCTCGCGTTCTCTGCCAAGCGCGCCAGCGCGTTGAATATTTCGCCACAGCGTCCGCATCGTACCTGACCGCCCGCCGTGCGTAGCGATTCGGCCGAGAGTCGAAATATGGTTTCACATTTGGAGCATTGCGTAAACATACTAGCCTATTCTACGCGCGTGCAGGCAACACCAGTCATCGCGCTTGATAACTTCAGCAAACACAAATCCAGGTTGGTAGGCGGCCACTACCGACGCGCACTGATCCTCTAGTATGCCCGACAATATTAAAGTCCCCGCAGGGCGACAGGCTCCCGTCAGCAGTGACGCCAACTCAATCAGGGGTTGCGCCAAGATGTTGGCTACTACACAGTCCGCAGGCTCAAGCGGCAGCGTTACACTTTGCGTTTTGAGGTTTGCCAAGACACCATTGCGCTCGGCATTGTCGCGCGTTGCGAGTAACGCCTGAGGATCGATGTCGACCGCTGTCGCGTGCGTAGCATCGAGCTTTAATGCAGCAACCGCTAGAACTCCTGAGCCACAGCCGTAGTCGATTACGGACTGGCCGGATAAGCGCAGTGATTCCAATGCTTCCAAACACAGGGCGGTGGTCGGGTGGGTCCCGGTACCGAACGCCAATCCGGGATCTAGGCGAATCACGATCGCATTCGGATCGTCGGGAGCGACCGCGCTCCATGGACAAATCCATAAGCGTTTTCCAAAGCGTAGAGATTTCCAGTCGTTCAGCCATTCGCGTTCCCAGATTTTATCTTGCACGCGGCGTAGCTGCGCGCTTGCGGTGATTGCGGGTCCCAGCTCAGCACTGAGAGCGGCCAGCGCTTGGGTGGGATTAGAACACTGGTCGAATAGGGCGCGTACTAACGTATCGCGCCATAACCGCACCTCCCCCAAGTGCGGCTCTAGTACCGGATTGTCGCCACGATCGGTAAACGTGATGGATAAGGCACCGAGTTGTTGCAGCGCTACTTCAACTATTTCAGAGTTGAAATGACCCAGTGGAAATTCAATTTCGTAGAATGACAAGCGCGACTACTTCAAACCCAAACGACGCTCCAAGTAATGGATATCCGTTCCACCCTGACGAAAGGCTGAGTGATTAAAAATTTCTTGATGCAAGGGGATATTGGTTTTGATGCCTTCCACTACCATTTCGGCGAGCGCATTGCGCATACGGGCGATCGCGGTATCGCGGGTATCGCCATAAGAAATCACCTTGCCAATCATCGAGTCATAGTAAGGCGGCACGTTGTAGCCGGTATATACGTGACTATCCACTCGAATGCCGGGACCACCGGGCGCATGCCACAGTTTGATAGGCCCGGGCGATGGCGTGAAATTCTTAGGATCTTCTGCATTGATGCGGCATTCCACCGCGTGGCCACGAATTTGGATGTCAGCTTGCGAGTACGGGAGCGCATCGCCGCCGGCAATCAAGAGTTGCGCCTTAACGATATCGATACCCGTAACCAGTTCAGTGACCGGGTGTTCGACCTGCACTCGCGTGTTCATTTCAATAAAGTAGAACTCATTGTCTTGGTAGAGAAATTCCAGAGTCCCAGCACTACGGTAGCCAACTTCACGGCAGGCTTTGACGCAACGGTCGCCCATGGTCTTGCGCTGTTTGGTGGTGAGTCCCGGAGCCGGGGCTTCTTCAATGACTTTCTGATGCCGACGTTGCATTGAGCAGTCGCGTTCGCCTAAGTGCACGATTTTGCCGTAATTATCGCCTAATACTTGAAATTCAATGTGCCGCGGTTTTTCGAGAAATTTCTCCATGTACACCTGCGGATTGCCAAAAGCGGCGAGCGCTTCGGACTGAGTTACGCTGATGGCGTTGAGCAACGAGGCATCCGTGTGCACCACGCGCATGCCGCGGCCGCCACCGCCGCCGGAGGCCTTTATAATTACCGGATAGCCGATTTCCTTGGCAATGCGAAAGTTCTCGTCGATATCATTGCCGAGCGGCCCGTCAGATCCTGGTACACAGGGAACGCCGGCTGCCTTCATTAATTTAATGGCGGAGACCTTGTCGCCCATCATGCGAATGGTCTCAGCGCGCGGACCTACAAAGATAAAGCCGCTCTTTTCGACGCGCTCAGCAAAATCGGCATTCTCCGATAGAAAACCGTAGCCTGGGTGAATCGCCACCGAATCAGTCACCTCAGCGGCGCTGATAATCGCCGGCATGTTTAAGTAAGAGAGCGAGGATTGAGGTGGACCGATGCAGACGGTTTCATCGGCCAACAATACGTGCTTGGTATTAAAATCGGCGGTTGAATGTACCGCGACGGTTTTGATGCCGAGTTCACGACAGGCGCGTAGGATACGAAGCGCAATCTCGCCGCGGTTTGCAATAACAACTTTTTCGAGCATCGGATTATTCGATGATGAAAAGAGGTTGACCGTATTCGACCGGGTCCCCGTTGTTAGCGAGAATCGCGGTGACTCGACCGACCTTATCCGCTTCAATTTGGTTCATCATTTTCATCGCCTCGATGATGCACAAGGTTTGACCGATTTTGACCTCAGTGCCGATTTCGACGAATGGCTTGGAGCCTGGCGATGCGCAAGCATAATAGGTGCCGACCATTGGCGAGGATACGGTGTGGTCATTGTCCGGCGGCCGAGCCGATCCACTGGTGGCCGGAGTGGCCGCAGTTGCGCGTACCTCCGATCCGTGTATCGCACCGGGTAGGATCGCGGCGCCCGGCGGTAGGCTATACATAATGGGATTAACCATGGGTTGAGTTTGCATAGCCCCGCGTGGGTAGCGGCTAATTCGCACCGATTCTTCGCCCTCGGATATTTCCAGCTCTGATATGCCGGACTCCTCTAACAATTCGATGAGCTTTTTGACTTTGCGAATATCCATACCGATCTCCCAAAAATATTTTCGTATTACTTAATTAAAGTACCTTAAGACGGATTTAGGCGCCGGCATGCGGCTTCGAGTGCAAGCTCGTAGCCAACGGGTCCTAAACCCACAATGCAGCCGACCGCAATGTCGGACAAATAGGAACGATGCCTAAATGTTTCGCGTGCAAACACATTGCTGAGGTGCACCTCAATAAAAGGGATTGCCACCCCTAAGAAAGCATCGCGCAACGCAATACTGGTGTGCGTCAGTGCGCCTGGATTGCAAACAATGAAGCTCACTTGGTTGTTTTTTGCTGCATGAATGTGCGCAATGAGTTCATGCTCGGCATTACTCTGCGCTGTCACCAACTCATGACCCTTGGATCGCGCAAGTTGCGTAAGCCGGGTTTCGATATCCTTCAATGTCTCGGAACCATAGATTGCAGGCTCGCGAGTCCCCAGAAGATTCAAGTTAGGTCCGTTCAGGAATAGAATTTGTGCCATAAGGTTCGCGATAATAACCAGATTTGGAGGGGAATAGGTAAGCTTCCGCTGCGAACGTCGGCAGATTGCGGGTTTTAAGGAGCGTAGTGCGGGTTATTGCTGCAGCGCAGTAACGCCCTTCTTAAGGCGAATGGTTGCGATCAAGTCCCGCGGCGATCGCCTTGCGGGCGGCATTGAGCTGTAAATTGCCTGCTTTTACCGTAGTGACGGTATTCAGCAACGCAACTTCTGCCAGAATCAGGTCCGCTTGGGCCCGATGTAATTCGCCCATGAACAACGCGACCACTTCGCCGCGATTATCGGTGAACACGGTAAATGGGAAAGCGGGTGTTTGCACGCCCAATGAGGCCATCACATCGAGGGCATCTTGCTCGCCTACTAGTACGGGATACGGGATTTTGTATTTTTCGGCGAACGATTTGACCGCCTCTGGCTCATCATAAGCGATGCCGATCACCTGCACATTGCGCTGCGCCCAATCTTGGTGCAATACGGCTAACAAAGGCATTTCTTGCCGGCAGGGAGCGCACCAGGTAGCCCAAAAATTCAACACCAGGGACTTACCGGCCCAGGTGGAAACTGAGGTAGGTTTGCCTGCTAGGTCTGCTAATGAAAATATCGGTAATTTGTCAGGGATAGGGTTTGGGGGTGTGGCACTGGGGCCCGGGAGGTTGCCGGAGTTGGCGGCGAGGGTGGCGGCCGGTGTTTGGGTCCGCGAGGCTTGGGGGCTGGTAATTTTAGAGGCGAGGACCAGCGCGAGGGCAATGCTCAGGATAGTAAGGCTACCGATGATTAAGGTGCGTTTGGAAGGCCTTGAGGTGGGGGTCGGCGTGCGCGTGCGCGTGCGCGGGAGCGTCATGTTGCGGTCGGGGTTGCGAGTTTGCGGCCTTTGCGCAGTCTGAAACCGGCCAATAGAAAACCTAAGCCGCCGCCGATGATGGCGATCGCTTCCCAGGTTTGTGAGGCGGGTGCGCTTAACGTGGGGCTAGTTGCGGGAAATAGTACTTTTGTGATGGGTGGATAACACAGGCCGGCGACTGCGCAGCCTTGGTAAGTCACCTTAATTTGTAGCGGATGGGCGCCGTAATCGTTACGCGTGTAGGGTGCGCTGGCCTCCAGTTGCTGAAAGTAGACTGCTTGGCGGCCGAAATTGGGGTCCGTCAGTACCCTGCCTTTGGGGAAATTCAGCTCGGCGACTTTGAGACCCGGGCTCTCGCCTTCAACCGCTATTTTGTGCTGATACAAGTAGTAACCGTCGGCGATGACCCAGTGCAGGTGTAGGAGGCTGGCATCGGCGTCTGCTGAAGCCCGAAAGGCTACGTCTGGGGCGAGAAAATCGTTGGCATGGGCGGGATTGCCCTGTATCCACCAGGGTTTGGCTTGGGCAGTGCCCGCGCTGAGCGTGAACGCGAGGGTTAGGACGATTGTGCAGGGCGGTGCAATCGTGCGAAACAGAGGCGGACGGTGCAAGTTCATAGGTTTTCCATAGATGTGTGGGTTGGGCGGAGCGGCAAAATCGCAATAAATTTGTGGCTACCCCTTGAATCATAGAATTCAGTCGCTATCATTAGCAGCCAAGAGACGAGAGTGCTAACAATCTTCTCGCTCATTCATTCTTTAATAGTACCCAAGCAATAGGAGTCTTGTCTTATGAAGATTCGTCCCCTGCATGACCGTGTGATCGTGAAACGAGAAGCAGAAGAGCGCAAATCTCCCGGTGGCATCGTGATCCCGGATACCGCCGCTGAGAAGCCCATTTTTGGCAAAGTCGTGGCCGTTGGTAAGGGCAAAATTCTGGAAAATGGCGATGTTCGCCCGCTCGACTTGAAGGTCGGCGATAGGATTTTGTTCGGTAAGTACAGCGGCACTGAAGTGAAGATGGATGGCGATGAACTCGTGGTAATGCGCGAAGAAGACGTCATGGCTGTGGTCGAGGGCAAGTAGACCTTTCGACCCGCAATCCGGTTATTCATTCATTTAATTTTTTTTAAAGGTATAAGCATATGGCAGCAAAAGACGTACGTTTTAGTGACGACGCCCGGGCACGCATGTTCAAGGGTGTCAATATCCTCGCGAACGCCGTAAAGGTAACGCTGGGTCCTAAGGGCCGCAATGCGGTTCTTGATAAGAGCTTTGGCGCTCCCACCATCACCAAGGATGGCGTGTCGGTCGCTAAGGAAATCGAGCTCAAAGATAAGTTTGAGAATATGGGCGCGCAGATGGTTAAAGAAGTGGCGTCCAACACTTCAGATGAAGCCGGCGATGGCACCACCACCGCGACTGTTTTGGCTCAGGCCATTATTCGTGAGGGTTTAAAGTCAGTCGCTGCAGGCGCGAATCCGATGGATTTGAAGCGTGGCATTGACCAGGCGGTTATTGCGGCGACTGAAGAGCTGAAGAAGCTTTCTAAGCCTTGCAAGGACCCGAAGGCGATTGCGCAGGTCGGCACGATCTCTGCAAACTCCGATGAAAGCATTGGTAAGACCATTGCGGATGCGATGGCTAAAGTTGGCAAAGAAGGCGTGATCACGGTTGAAGAAGGTTCAGGCCTCGACAACGAACTCGAAGTCGTTGAAGGCATGCAATTCGATCGCGGTTATCTGTCGCCGTATTTCATCAATAATCAGGCCGGCCAGAGCGCCGAGCTCGACAAGCCGCTAATCCTGCTTGTAGATAAGAAAATCTCCAACATTCGTGAGTTGCTACCGTTATTGGAAGCCATTGCGAAGGGTGGCCGTCAGTTGCTAATCGTTGCTGAAGATGTGGAAGGCGAAGCGTTGGCCACCTTGGTGGTGAACACGATTCGCGGCATCGTTAAAGTAGCTGCGGTTAAGGCCCCTGGCTTTGGTGATCGTCGTAAGGCGATGTTGCAAGATATCGCGGTCCTCACCGGTGGAACCGTTATTTCTGATGAAGTCGGCTTGTCGCTTGAGAAGGCGACCCTGAACGACTTGGGCGAAGCTAAGAAGATTTTAGTGGAGAAAGAAAACACCACGATTATCGACGGCAACGGCAAGGCCTCAGACATTAAGGCGCGCGTTGAGAGCATTCGTCAGCAGATCGAGGAAGCGACCTCTGACTACGACAAGGAAAAACTACAGGAGCGCGTTGCTAAGCTCTCCGGTGGTGTGGCTGTGATCAAGGTTGGCGCTGCCACCGAGATCGAAATGAAGGAAAAGAAGGCCCGTGTCGAAGATGCATTGCATGCGACTCGTGCCGCCGTCGAAGAGGGCGTGGTTCCGGGTGGTGGTGTGGCGCTGGTACGTGCGTTGAAAGCGATCGAGAAATTGGTCGGTGCCAACGATGATCAAACCACGGGCATCAAGATTCTGTGCCGTGCGGTAGAAGAGCCGCTGCGTCAAATCGTCGCTAATGCGGGCGAAGATGCCGCGGTGGTATTAAATAATGTCCGCGAAGGTAAGGGTACCTACGGCTACAACGCTGCGACTGGTAAGTACGGCGATATGATCGACATGGGCATTTTGGATCCTACCAAGGTTACGCGTCTGGCTCTGCAGAACGCGGCGTCGGTGGCGGGTCTATTGCTGACCACGGAAGTCATGATCGCTGAGTCGCCCAAAGATGAAGAGCATGCACACGGTGGCGGCGGCGGTGGTGGCATGGGCGGTATGGGTGGTATGGACATGTAAATCCTGCGCAGCGGGGCTACTCCCTGCAACGTTAGGTTTGTCAAAAAAGCGGGCTTCGGCCCGCTTTTTTTATGAGCGCGCTGCCCGTTGCAATCACTGGGGCCGGCAGGGCGCATTATGTACGGTTTGCGATTGTGTGAACTACAACCTGACGAATCGCGTCACTTTGTGTCCTAATGTTGAAGCCTGATCTCACAATGCACTAAAAATATTCTTCAATCAGTGCGCTAGTTCATATCGACAAAATCCATAGGCTGATGAAATACAGTCCGTAATGAACTCAACCCGTTTTTTTTCACCAATGGAGATATAGATGATGGTCAACAAGAATGCCTGCTTAAAAATTGTCTCAATGGGCATAGCCCTATCGGCAATTTTGATGTCCGCATCGACCATGGCAGCCGGTACGAATACTCTTACCGTTACCGCCAATGTCGTCGGCACATGTAAATTTTCAACTACCACTTCAACGCTGGCCTTTGGCGCGTTGGATCCCAGCGTCGGCGTGGCCGTGAATGCTGCTGGATCCACCAACTATTGGTGCACTAAGGGCGTAACGACTGCTGCAATTGCTGCGGATAACGGCGCGAATCCGGTTGGCGCCGTGCGCAACATGAAGCATGCAACGTTGGCTGATGTAATTCCCTACAGTCTGGTATTGACGCCGTCCGCGACTGCACCGGGTGGTCCCGGACTTGCTTTGACTTTGGGTCTAGCAGGTACGGTTGCGGGTCCTGCGTATACAGCCGTCTCAGCCGGAAATTATTCCGACACTGTGACGTTGTCTATCACTCCGTAACTTTAAGAGGCGTACAAAGGTCAAAGCGAAGTTATAGACGATTGGCTTTGTTACAGCATCGCCGGCACGGGCTGGCGATGCTGCTCGCTCAAGATTCTTTATGAGATCGAATCGCACTATGAATTGGATAGCACATGAAACCTGGGTCTGTTAGTACAGCACTTCACAAAGCCGCCTTGCTGGCTGTGCCCACGTTTATGTTGCTTATTGGGCCGCTGTTCGCCGCCAATAAAAACACTGTCAGTGTATCGGCCACTGTTTTAAATAAAAGCGGATGTTTTTTTGTGGGCGCAACGACCGCGCTAGCATTTGGAAATATCGATCCGTCGCTGAATACTAATGCCACCGCAACCGCCAACGTTACGGTGCAGTGCAAAGGCAACACGGGAACGACTAACTTTCTTATCAATCGTGACTCCGGACAGAATGCCGCTGGGACTACGCTGCGTATGCAAAATACTGTCACCCCAGGGAATTTCTTGCCTTACACCATTAATCTCAACGGCCCCACCGGGCCGGCTTGGGCGGGAGGCGCTATTGGGCCGACCGTACCGATTGCGAATAATACTAACGTGACATTTGCATTTGGTGCCAATGTGACGCCTGCAAGTTATCAACCGGCGGTGGCCGGTCCCTATTCCGACAGCGTTATATTGACTATTACTCCTTAGGTTATCGGGTAGCCGCAATACATAGTAACGTTGGTGACGTGTTACCATTCGGTCAAACACCTAATTTATATACAGAGTAATTGTTTGCTAAAAAACCTTATTTTTTTCGGGTTTGCGGGATGGCTGATTTACGGTAGCGCGGTGGCTGGAGATTTTGCCGTGTCGCCGATCCGCTTGGATTTTGACCGGTTGACTAAAACCGGCGTGATTTCTATCAGCAATGACGGCGACGATAATTTGCAAATACAAATGAAAGCTTTCGAATGGACACAGGACGCAGAGGGTAAGGATCAATATCAAGAAACTGATGATTTGATTTTCTTTCCGAAGATAGCCGCGGTGGCCAAAGGCGAGAAGCGACTGCTGCGTACCAGTTATAAATTTCCAGCAACGGAACGGCAGAAAACCTACCGATTATTTATAGAAGAAATTCCGGGGCCGCAAAAATCAGCAGCTCCTGGTGCGCAAATTACCGTGGCGGTGCGATTTGGCGTGCCCATTTTTCTAAAGCCGTTGGTTGAAGAAGTCAAAGGTGAGGTGGAAAACGTAAAATATGCGGACGACAAGCTGAAGGTGACAATCAGAAATGCCGGTAATACGCATTTTTTTATTAACAGCATTCAAATAAAAAACGCTGATGTGGTGAGCGACGAGCAAAAAGGCTGGTATTTGCTTGCGGGTGCTCATCGTACCTACGAATTCGCGCTGAAACGGCCTTGTTCCGCCTTGGGGAAATTCGTTGTTAACGTGAGATCCGATGCTGTTGAATTCAACCGATCGATTGATGCCCTCGCGTGCAACCCTTAAGTTTGCGGCGGTGCTGCGCGCGTTAGTTCTCTGCATATTTCTTCTTGTAGTGAATAGCGCGCAGGGCGGGTCCGCGACTTTACCGGGGGCGAGCAACGCAGTGGTGTCGGTTAACCTCAATAGTGTGCCCAAGGGAGAGTTTGTCGTTTGGGTGACGGCTGACGGGCGATACCTCATTAAATTGTCTGACCTGATATCCATGGGTATTATCGCTCCGACGGGCGATCCCGTTGACATAGAGGGGGAGTCGTATCTGGTAATGCAAACCTTGCGAAAAGCCAAGGTTAAGCTCGACGAAAGCACTCAAACATTTGATATCGATTCAGCGCCGGATACTTTGGGTAAACAGGTGATTGATTTGTTACCCCATGAGCATCCCAATAGCATTATTCCGCAAGATAGTAGTGCGTTTTTGAATTATCGCGCCGGCTTCAGTGGCGGTAATCAGTCTTCTAGGGCATTTTCTCTATACCAAGAGTTGGGAATTTCACGCCACAACTACTTGTTTTTAAGTGATGGCAGTTTTATCACGTCGCGTGGTAGTAGCACCTTTATCCGCAATATGTCGAGCCTCACCTATGATAGGCGTGAGCAATTTGTGCGTGAGACTTGGGGCGATCTATTTACGACCACGGGTGAATTTGGCAGCACTCTGAATTTCGGCGGCTTTAGTTTTAGCAAACTGTATTCCGAACAGCCCAATTTTGTGAAACGACCGATGGCAAATTTTACGACTAACACGGCGTTGCCAGCGGAAGCGACCATTTTCCTAAATGGGTTGCCGATTCGTACTCAGAAAGTGTCGCCCGGCGTATTTGATTTGCGGAATTTAAATTACTTTGGTGGTGCCCAAGATATTCAAATCCAAGTCAAGGATGGATTAGGGCAGACAAAAATATATAATTATAAGTACTATTTTACCGATGACTTGTTACGCCAAGGATTGCATGAGTACAATTATGCAGCGGGGTTTTCGCGGCGGAATTTTGGAATCAATAGCTTTGATTATGGACCTTTTGGTGCTTCCTTTTATCATCGCTACGGGTTCAGTGAAAATTTCACCGTAGGAGCTCGGGGCGAAGCGCTGGCAGGAAGCTATAATATTGGTCCGTTGGCAGTTTATAGAATCGGTCAAGCGGGAGTTGTTTCCAGCAGCGTCGCCTTCAATCATTCCAAAGGACAGGTTCTAGACGCGCTTAGCGGTGATGTGGCCGCGACGGGTGGTGCTGCCACGACGGGTGGTGCTGCCGGGACGGCGATGTCGTTACATTACAGCTATCAGTCGGGTAGATTTATAGGTACCGCCGGATTACTTCAGTATAGCCGTGGGTACAGTGCCACCACCCAATTTACGAATTTCACGGGCTTAGATCGACTAGATCGGATAGAGCGCGAAATAGACCTAAGCATGGGTTATGGCTCTGCGAAATCGGGGAGCCTCGGCGTCAACTTTAGTGACCTCAGAAAGTACCAAGGCCAAAATACCTCGTTTGTTGTAGTGAATTTTACTCGCCCTATTCCAGGTAAGGCCAATCTGTTCGCTTCTTACAGTACTGGAACACCGCTTGCCAAGGGTTCTGCCTTCTTTATGGGTATCGCCTGGTATCCCACGATCGACTACAGCGCGAGTCTCTCCTCCGAGAAACCCACGCGCGGAAGTGCCACTACAGTGCTTGAAAGTGGTAGTAATGTGCCGATTGGTGAGGGGTTAGGCTATCGAGTTGCTTTGGAGCACGGCGCGACCTTAAATGGTGTGGCACCTACATTGCAATACAACACCCGGACCGGGTCTATTCTTGCGGATGTGAGTTCTCAGACGGCTGACGGAGTTAACACGGAGTCCTATAATTTTGCCTATGCGGGCTCTGTGCTCAAAGTAGCCGATCAACCCTTAGGTTTTAGTCGGCCGGTCACCGATAGTTTTGGCTATGTATTGTTAGACCGGCTCGAGAATGTTCGCGTTTATCAAAACAATCAAGCGATGGGCAGAACCGATGCATCGGGCCGCGTTTTTTTACCGTTCATGGGATCGTTTGTTGAGAATCAAATCTCGATTAGCGATAAGGATATACCAATCGACTACAATATTGAGGAAGTCAATCGCTTTGTAGCGCCAAACTTTCGCAGCGGTAGTTTAATAAAATTTGTGGTAACCCGTATTCAAGCCACTACGGGAAAATTGCGCGTGCGCTTGAGTGGCATTAAAGAAACGGTAGCTGCGGAATATATTGAGATTGAGATGCGGCAGGGCGGCAAAGTTACGCTATTGGCCACCGGTCGAGGCGGCGAGTTTTATGCGGAGAATTTAGCAGCGGGCGATTACCGGGCAAAGTTCAGCTTTAAAAATCATCTCTGTGAATTTCAGGTCAGCGTGCCACAATCTAAAGAGATGCTCGTGGATTTAAAGGAGTTAGTGTGTGAAGCGGCCCCGTAAAACATCGACTGTCCGCTGGATGTTAAGCGCTAGTTTGTTGTTGGCGTGTGGTTCAGGGTTTGCTGCCTGCGGTGTTTCCGTCACGGGTTTAAATTTCGGATCCTATAATGTTTTTTCCATCGCGCCGCTTCGTTCGGTGGGTAGCGTAAGTGTCACGTGTAACGAAAGGCCTGCACCGCTGGTGACCATCACTCTCGGTCCCAGCGCAAATAGCGGCGTCACTAATCCTCGTGGGTTGCGTAAAAGCGGTGGAACTGATGTCTTGCGCTACAATTTGTTTATCGATTCCGCGTTTTCGCAGATATGGGGTGATGGGATCACGGGGGGAGGCATTTTAAGCCAACGTGTCACTCGCAACGCACCTTGGAACGCACTCGTATATGGCAGCCTACCGGCTCTGCAAAATGTCTCGGCAGGAAGTTACAGCGATAATCTATTGGTGACCATTATTTGGTAGCGATAAGGGCGGCGCGCACCTCCGCTTTTTGGCTAGTGTGGCGATCTTATAGCGCTTTGAGGTGTAGTAGTGTTAACCGCGTCAAGCTTTGCAAGTTAGCGCGTTTTTTAAACTCCCAATTCACTCAAGGTTTCCTGCCGATGTCCGATATGAGGTTTATTCTATAAAAACCGGAGGCATCGCCGTGCGCACGCAAAAAATCAGTATTACCCCAGGTCGTTTTGCAGACCGCGTCAATGGGGAGCATTAGATGCAATTGCAACAGATGAGGGAAGGCGAAAATCTAATTGTCATTCTTAATGAGAAGCGACTGGATGCAGTAGTGGCAGTGGCTTTTCGCGAAGAAATGGCCCGACTCGTTGATGAGGGTAATAAGCAAATAGTATTCGACATGAGCCATGTTAACTTCATTGATAGCAGTGGTCTTGGCGCTTTAGTGTCTGTACTTAAGTACCTGGGAGATAAAGGACGGCTGCATATTTGTTGCGTTAGCGCTGGCGTAATGCCTGTGCTTAAGTTGACTCGAATGGATCGGGTATTAAAATTATTTGAGAGCCGTAGCGAGGCGCTTAATATTGAAATTTCAACAACTTCCCAATGAAAGCCATGATCTTAGCAGCCGGAAAATGCACCCGGATGCGTCCGATTACTTTCTCGGTTCCAAAACCGATGATGCCGGTGCTAGGTAGACCAGTAATAGAGACCGTTATCGATCAATTATCGCGCAGCGGAGTGCGGCAGATCATGATCAATACAAGCGATCACCCGGTGCATATTCAAGGGGGCCTTGGCGACGGGCATCGGTTTGGAGTGCAGCTATGCTATTCGTTCGAAGGAACCAAGAGCAAGGATGGATTTCTGCCAACTCCTATTGGATCAGCGGGCGGCATTCGGCAGATCCAGGAATTTTCAAAATTTTTCGATGTTACTTTTGCAGTAGTTTGCGGGGATGCAATTATTGATCTAGATTTTTCTAAAGCGCTGGATTTTCACCGGAAACATCATGCGCTAGCCACTGTGGTTTTGCACGATGTAGCGCGTGATGAGGTCTCAAAATATGGCGTAGTCAAACTGGGAGCGGATGGCAGAGTCGCACAGTTTCAAGAGAAGCCGAAGATCCAGGATGCGATATCCTGTGTTGCAAATTCTGGTATCTATATTTTTGAGCCCAAGGTAATCGACTATATTCCGCATGGCGTCGCTTATGATATCGGTAGCCAGCTGCTACCGGATCTCGTCTCTCGCGGTGAACGTCTGTATGGTTACAAAGCCGATTTCAATTGGATTACGGTCGGTGAACTCCGGGACTACCACGTCTGTTTGACCCGACTATTAAAAAACCCACCGCCCAACTTCGCGAAACCTGGAAACGAAGTTCTTCCAGGAGTATTTGTGGGGGTCGGTTTGGCCGTTGACTTTAGCAAGATTCACGTCGAGGGCCCGGTTTATATTGGTAGTGGGACATGCATAGAACCCGGCGCTCGGCTTATAGGCCCCACGGCTATAGGGGCTAATTGCCACATCGAGGCGTCGGCTACGATTGAGCGGTCTTTCATTGATGACTATAAACGCGTCAAAGTGGGGGCTAGGATCACAGACCAAGTCGTCTTCGGTTCCAATATTATTCATATTGATGGGACCTACGAGAAGATTGCGCATGGCAAATGGGCGCTGAAGTTAGCCGATGTACGAGAGTCTTCGGTGCTTGGAAATCACAGCATCGATAGCCTCTTAACAACGGCAGGATAGGATTTAAAAGTATGAGCGAGGTGGAGCAATTTCAGCTAATAGTCCCGGCGACTATTCTGGACGCTCGCGCCGCTACCGATACTATCTCAAACCTGTGCGTGCGATTTAGTGAAGAAGATCTCGCGATGTTCTCGACCGCCTTGATGGAAATTCTAGTCAACGTGGTTAAGCATAGCTATCGGCTAGCCGATAAGGCTCATATGACGGTTCGGGTGGTTTTTGGCAAGGAGGCCATTAAACTGGTCGTGGAGGATGTGGGGTGTGGAATGACTACGCAACAGTTTGATCTAGCGCCCCATGAGGTTAACTTTGATCCGACTAGTACCGTAAACCTACCGGAAGGAGGGATGGGATTAGCTATCGTTAAGTCAGTGATGGACGGAGTTCAATACGAACAGGTAGGCGGTGTAAATCGTCTGACCGCATTCAGGCGTTGGTCATCATGAAGTGGGCCACTGATAAAAGCCGTCAATCGCGGGAGCGTGTGAGTAGCCGAAGTGTGCTACATGAATAACGCTCGCTCGACCGACGATTATGATCCACTGGCTGAAAATATTGACCAAGCGGCACTTGATGAAATGTTGTCACAAGCAATAGTGACGAGTCCGACGGGTCGTGAGCGACGGCGTCAAGCGCCGCGTGATTATTCCGTGCTTCTATCGCAAGTTTGCACTGAACTACATGTGCGAGCGGAAGCGGTACGTCAGCTTATCGCGAACTTAAGTGCGGGCGACATTTCACGCCCCACTTTGCAACGCGATTTGGCGGCAGGCAGGCGCAACGCTAATTACCTCTCCGCCGTTACCGATGATTTGATGGACTATGCACGGATCCAATCACGCGAGATCGTGATCGCCAGCGAACAAGTCAATTTGAACCACCTTTTGTCACGTCTGGTGGAGCGCTCCATTCTCGCAAGCGGAGAACAAGGGGCTAGTATCGCGATTAAGGTTGCAAATACCGCACCTGCACGAGTACTGACAGATCGTCCCCGGTTGGTAAAAATGCTGGCACATATTGTTACTACAGCGCTTGAAATTTGCAAAAAAGAGCCGTTGCTTCTCGAAGTAACCTCTGAGGCTATCGATAGTCGGGGTGGTGACCCGCAGTTAAATTGGCATAGCGTATGTTTTTCAGTGAGTAAAACCAGTGTTGATATCAAACAGCTTTCGTTTGATAAAATTTTAGCAGGAGGGAGTGGCGTTATATCGGATCTGCCCACAATGTCACCCGCCAGACTTCTGCGTGGTGCCGTTGCTCAAGGCTTGTGTGAAATCATGCGCGGCAATATGTATACGCGTCAGGGAGGAGAAGGGTCGGAATTGATCAGTGTCACCATACCGTTGCGTGTAGGCGCCGATCAGGTGCACTCGGAGGAGTTCCGGCTAGCGACTAATAGTGTTTTGCCAGGCGAGACCATGGCAGTGGAAGTGATCGCTAAACAGGCGGCGGAAGCCCAACCGCAGGCAGCGCCGATTGGCGCTCGGAATGCGACCAAATCTCGGGTGCGATTACTCAGTATCGATGACGTAGAGCGGATGCGTTGTTTTTCACGGGACATGTTGCGTGAAAAGGACTTGGCGCCGGATATCGCATTAACAGCTAAGGTCGCGGTGCAGAAAGTTAAGAGTAATCGCTACGATTTAATCTTGGTATTCTTGCAGCCGGGCGGCACCGATTGGCGTGAATGTATCCGCGAGATGAAAGCCTCTATGGGCACTGATAAATGTGCTTCATTAGTTGCGGTGTGTTCGAGCAGCAACGGCATAGATACGGAGTCTTATCGTCGTGCCGGCATCGACGAGATTGTGACCCATCCGGTCAATTGGCAGGATATTGATTGTTTGCTGCTGCAGCGACCTCAGGATGTCGCGCGAACCAGCGATACGGTTCTTACCGAAGTGCTTACCGGTGCGGACGATGCGGATGCGGCGATTGATTTTGTGTATTTGGATCGACAGTTAGGTTCGCTGGCAAGCGTAATTTTGGCACGAACTGCGCCAGCATTTCTGGCGAGCGTGGCCCGGCGTTTAGCGAATTTCCAGAGTTTATATGCAGCCAAGGATACTGAGCGTCTACGGGAAATGGCAAATTCGTGGAAGGGATCGGCAATGAGTGTCGGAGCACGCTGTTTGGCTGAACTCCTCGATGGGGTGGAGAAGCATGCCGCGAGTGGCCAGGTGCCGGGAGACGGTCAGATCACCCAATTGAAGACGATGGTCAATGCAGTGGTTCTGGGGTTGGAAAGCCATCTCAACAAGACAGAAAATACCTCTGGAGGGCTGTGTTGACTAGTATAGCCTCCTCGAAAAAATTGCCGGGAGAAAGCCGACGTCGTATTTTGTTGGTCGAGAGCCAGGAAGATCAAGCCATCTATTGGACTGCGGTGTTATCGTCGTTGGGTTATGACGTCATACAGGCCAGCAGTGTTCAGGTCGCTAAGAGTTTGTTGGCGCCCTATCTGAGTATTGTCGTCTGTGGCTCTTATCTTGAAGACGGGAGAGCTATTGAATTGTTCGCGGAAGTGCGGCGCCGTAGGGAGCTATCGCTGGTCTACTTAATTCTGTTGACGAGTAGTATCGGTGAGGCCGAGGTTATCGAATCGCTAAAAAGCGGCGCTAATGACTGTATGGATAAGGGAGGCACCTACGGTGAAGTGCGCGCTCGCTTCGAATTAGCTGAACGGGTGATCGCTCTTAATGATGAGTTACAAAGAAAAAGTCACGAGCTTAGTCACGCACTGAGTGTTATTGAGGCAGAACTTTCTGCTGCAGCTAAATTGCAGACAGCGATGTTACCGGAAAGTATGGATTTTGATGGCTTAGAAATTCGCACTGTATACCGGCCTAGCAATTTTTTGGGCGGAGATATGATCGCTATAACCCGTGTCGGTGACGCGGTAGCGGCGTTTTGCCTGATTGACGTGGTAGGGCATGGCACCGCTGCGGCACTAATATCTTGTAGCTTAATTCGCGAGATGATGGACCGAATGGTGGAAATTTTGCGTGGCGCGGGCGATGCGGGAATCGACACCTGTGGTCAATTAGTCATTGAGAAAATGAATCGCCGTTATTGCAAATTAGGTATTCCAGATACCTATTTTACCGCAGTGGCCGGTGCAATTAATGCGCGTACCGGAAAGGTGAGCTATTGCCAAGCAGGACATCCCAGCCTTATTTCTCTGAAGTCACACGGAGACGTGCAGTTGTTGGAGAAAAGTGGTTTTCCAGTCGGATTATTTATTGATGCCGAATACTCGATGCAACATGTTGAGTTGGCTGACAAGCAAATGTTAATTATTCCCTCCGATGGATTGCTTAGGCCACTGCCCGCAGACCCCGGTGGGGTCCAGGCCATCATCGCTCTGTTGCGAGCCAACGAGCCACAGGTCAACATCATTGCTGATCAGCTACAAGAATTCGCGGCTCAATTGGAGGGTCCAGATCGAGATGATCAGAGCGCACTCGTAATTCGTTACAGTAATATTGCATGCAGCGCTGCGGAATTGCACCGGGACCCCGGGTACATAGTGGGAGTTCCTGCCGCGTAAATTCCCTGCCGGAAATGAGCGCTGATAGCGGCCA
Organism: Gammaproteobacteria bacterium; assembly: GCA_043738945.1. Classification (GTDB taxonomy): domain Bacteria; phylum Pseudomonadota; class Gammaproteobacteria; order Steroidobacterales; family Steroidobacteraceae; genus Bog-1198. Next base: position 136,313 of record JAYUFB010000001.1, on the reverse strand, counting down.
TGGCCCGCGCCAAGTAGTCACTACTTTGCAATGGTTGCTAAGTTGTGACGGATGTCACTCTGTGAATTATTTATTAGGCGCAGTATTCACCTGACCACTCATGGATGAGCGGTGAGGTGAATAGATGCGCAGGGACGATTGCATGGAGCAAGCGGTTAGCTACGGATGGCGAGACCAAATTTTTAGAAGGGAATGCGGGGATGGTGTCATCCCTAATACTGCTTCTTTGCTCGGCAGTATTTTTTGAGAGCGGTTCTCGCGAAAGTAAGCCGAGATCCGCTTGTTGATAACACGGCGATAGTACAGCAGCATGCCAATCTCGTGCGGCACATTGCTTACCATATGGTAGTTCGCTTGCCGTCACACATTGAAGTAGATGACCTCATACAGGCGGGTATGGTCGGGTTGCTAGAGGCGGCGCGGCACTTCTCGAGCGGACACGGCGCCAGTTTTGAAACGTACGCAAGATCACGAATTCGGGGTGCGATGCTGGATACGTTGCGTAAGCTTGATTGGGCACCACGCTCGGTACGTCGCAAGGCGCGCGTCGCATCGACGGCCATGGTAGAAGTGCGGTTGCGCGCGGGAGCGCAAGCTAGCGACTCTGCGATTGCTGCGCATATGGGCGTCTCGATTGAGGCCTATCGTCACATCGTTCAGGATGCGTTGGGCAGTCAACTCTTGTCGCTCGATGATTCGGATGATGACGAATCGTCGATCTTGCATCGGATGGCACACTCCGGCTTTGATCCGCAAAGCTCTTTACTCAGCGATGCGCGACGTGAGGCCATTCTAGTTGCGATCAGTGAGCTACCGGAGCGCGAACGATTGGTGATATCGTTGTATTACGAACAAGAAATGAACCTTAAGCAAATCGGTGTCGTTATCAAAGTCACTGAATCGCGTGTTTGTCAGATACACAGTCAAGCACTCCAGCTTCTCAAGAATTTATTAATTGAATGGCAGACTTAAAGGATTTTATGCCTTATACCCTCTACATACGCCCTAATTCGGGCTCTTTCGCGATTCAAGTGCTGCTTGAGGAAATCGGGTTGCCCTACCAGAAGCTGTGGATCGGCACCGATTCCGCTGCCATGGATCGTTTACGCCATGAGACCGCCATCGGAAAAATTCCGGTCCTGATGCTGCCGGACGGAACTTATATGTTTGAGACGGCAGCGGTGCTCATCCATTTGGTTCTTGCTCATCCTGAAGCGGGATTGTTCGCAAAAATTGGCACGAGTGAGTTTGCAATTTTGCTGCAATGGATGGAGTTCCTGTCGGCCGATGTGCTTGAGGCAGCTTTACATGTCTATTACGCTGATCACTATTCAACGGATGGCGAGTCGGACGCAGACTCGGTCTGTAGACAGGCTCGTGCGCAGTATGTGGCAAGTCTTGCGATGGTCAGTCCGTCGCTGAACCCTTACCTGTTGGGCCGAAAATATACAGTCGCGGATATCTATCTTTACATGTTGGCGGCCTGGTGGCCGGGCGATAGAGCTCAATTCAATGCCAGTTTGCCAAAAATAGGCGCTCATTCGGCCTTGGTGGCGTCTCGTGCGGCAATTTTAACCGCTGCGGCGGATCATCCTCTGATGATGCGCGAGTCGGTAACGCCTTAATCTCAAACTTTGCGTTATGTCACATTATCCGTTCGGGATGATGGTTAACATGCGCCCTCGAATCAACCGAACTGTTTTCGCGTGACTTCAAAGGGGCGCATTTAAATGTTTAAAATATTGGTATCTACGATTTTCATGGTCTCGCTACTCAGCGCGGGACAGGCTTTTGCTGATTCTCTGAGCAATATGCTGGGGGTGTCGCGCATCGTTTCGCAAAATGGTGTCGAGCATTCTGAACCGGCCAATAGCGCGAAGCCGGGCGATATTTTGGAATACACCGCCACCTACAGGAATTCCGGCGACAAGGGCGTGCGCAAGCTTGAAGTGACGCTACCCATTCCGGAGGGGACCGAGTACCTTCCCGGTGAAACTCACCCCGCCGGTGCTTGGGCGAGTGTTGACGGAAAGACCTTTGCCCCTGAACCCTTGCGCCATCGTGTTAGTAAGCCTAACGGCTCACAGGTCGACGAGGCAGTAGCGTTGCAGGATTATCGTTTTTTACGCTGGCCACCCGCAGATTTAGCCGCTGGCGCGACGCTTGAATGCCGCGCAAGGGTCAAGATTGCGACTCGCGTCGCAGAATCGAAAACCCCTAGGTAAAGACTGAGAACTGCATCCCGCCGGATGCGGACCTATCAACGATATTGTTTACTACATAAGGTGCCCACGTCGGGTACTCGGAGAGAGAACGCTCATGAATTCCTTTATTGTTTCAAGTTTTAGCGCCGCAGTGCGCGAGCTGTGCGCAATGCGCACGTTCGCGCGTTCAAGTCTAAGTGCAGCGGCGCTAATGGTCTTCGCGACGCTGCTCATTACGATGCCAGTGGCTCAGGCGGTAACGCCGGCGGGTACCGTCATCGGTAACCAGGCCACTGCTACCTATCAGGACGCTACCGGTACGGCGCGCACCTCGGCCTCGAACCTGGTGCAAACCACGGTCTCGCAGGTCAAGAGCTTCACGCTGACCGCCAACGGCGCGAAAACCGCAGCACCCGGTCAAACCGTGTACTACCCTCATACCATTACCAACACGGGCAACGGTACAGACGCCTATGCGCTGAATGCGCCGACTACGGGGGGTGGCTTTACCCACACCGGTTTGGTGTATTACGTGGATGCCAACGCGGATGGAATTCCGGATAATTTCTCGCCGATCACCACCACCGGCAATCTACCGGCGGGGACGCAGTTTAACTTCGTCGTCGGGGGTGTTGTTCCGGCCGCTACCACGGCAGGTACCACGGGTACTATTATCGTGGGTGCGACCGATACCGGCGCTAACACCCTCACCAATACGGATACCACCACGGTTGCCAATTCGGCAATCAGTGTGACCAAGGCTATGTCAGTCACCGCCGGTCCGTCGCCTTCAACGGCACCGATCACCGTCACGTTGACCTATAAAAATACGGGCACGCAAGCGGCAACCAATGTGGCACTCACCGATGCCCTGCCCACCGGCATGACCTATGTGGCTGGTAGCGGTCGTTGGAGCAACAGTGGTGCTATCGCGATGAATGATGCCACCGGCGTCAACGATCAGCCCGGCATCGATTACAGCGTAACGGGTACGACCATCAGTGCGACCATCGCCTCGGTTGGCAGCGGTATCAGCGGTTTCGTGACCTTTCAAGTCAATGTGAACTCCGGTTTGGCACCCACGAATGCGGGCAATCAGGCACTGACCACCAATACTGCCAGTTACGTCACTACCACCCAGACGGTGTCATCAAACACCAATGGCGTGACTTATACGGTGGCAACGAGTGCTTCAGTGACCGCCACCGGTCCTGCGCCCGTGGCTTCTGCCCCCCAGGGCGGCACCATTAACTATATCAACATCATTACCAATACCGGTAATGCCACCGACAGCTTTGATATCACCGTACCAGCACCCGGCAGTCCCGGCAATAATTTCCCCGCCGGTACTACTTTTACGCTGTTGCAGAGCGACGGAGTGACCAGTCTGCTCGACAGCAATGGTAACGGTACGCCTGACACGGGTCCTCTCGCGGCGGGTGCCAGCTACAACGTGATCCTAAAGGTCACGCTGCCAGCCGGTGCCACCGGTGGTCCGTATGCGGTCTCCAAGACTGCGACTTCCAAGACCGATCCGACTAAGACTGCGGTGGCGACTGATACGCTGACCGCTATTAGCAATAATACGATGGATCTTACTGAGAACACGGCTCGCACGGACAGCACGCCGGCGGGTACGGCGGCAGCAGGAAACGCGGCCTCGACCGGCTTTGGTCCAGGCACGGCAACTGTGGTCGCGACCAATGCGGTCACGCCCAATGCGCTCAATCCCACCACCACCGCGTTCCGCTTGTTCCTAAACAACACCAGCGCTATTGCCGACTCGTATGGCTTATCGACCTCCTCGGCGATTCCCACGGGCTGGTCAGTAGCGTTCTTCAATGACGGTGGCGCGGGCACTTGCGCCACTCTCGGCAGTGCTCTGACGAACTCCGGTCCCATCGCGGCGGGTGCCAACAAGTTGGTGTGCGCGGTGGTGACGGTGCCGGCAACCAGCAGCGGTAATGCGCCGGCAGTCACCAGCAATTTCACCTTTCTGGCGCAATCGCCGGTGAGCCCGTCCAGCAACGATACCATTGTCGATGCGGTGCAAGTCGCAGCCATCCATAATGTGACCCTGACACCCAATGGTGCGCAGCAGACCTTCCCGGGTGGCGCGGTGACTTACACCCATGTCCTGAAAAACTCGGGCAACGGATTGGAAACGGTGAGCTTTCCCAGCGGCTTCTTGACTGATAGTCAAGTCGCGGCAGGGTGGACCTCAGCGGCGTATATCGATACGAACAACGATGGTGTGTTGCAAGTGGGGGGGCCTGATACGCTGATCAGCACCGCGACCACATTGCCACTGCTGGCCAATGCCAGTCAGACTCTGTTCGTTCGTGTGTTTGCGCCCGCGAGTGCGACTGCGATTAGCCCGGCTGATATCAGCACGCTGACCGCCACCTACAATAGCGGTGCGGCAACCACTTCGGCCACCGACACCACATCGGTGACCAATGGCCTGTTGCTGAACAAGACTCAGGTGGCAGGCACTTGTGCGGCGGCGCTAGTGGCGGGTCCTTATAGTGCTGCGGCGATTCCGGCAGGTGTTAACACGGCGCCGGGCAAGTGTGTGGCCTATCAAATTACGGCCACCAATACCAGCTCTGGGTCAATCACTGCTGTGGTAGTCAGCGACACGGTCGCGTCCAACACGACTTTGGCGGCGACCAGCTGCGCCGCACCGGCTGCGAGCGGTGGTGCGACTATTGGTGGTACGGCAACCCTTGAAGGTTCGACGGGAACGGTGACGGCAACCATTGCGACGCTGGTTCCAAGCGCGTCGTTCCAGCTGACATTCTGCGTGAAAATTAATCCGTAGCCGATAGCGATTTGCCGGTGGTTTTAATGACCACCGGCAACTCCTTCAAGGCCAACCGAACAAGTGATGCACCACCCAAATGCCGGATTCAACGTACGCGACCGCAAGCTCGGTATCGACACCGTGGTCGCTCAGGTTGACTAGGGGCTCAAGGAACCGCTTTTTTCGAACCCTGGTTTGTTTGTGGTGTGTGCTCTTCGCGAGCGGACTCAAGGTGGCAGCGGCGGCGCCCGCAGCGGGCACCCTTATAACCAATCAAGTCAGTAGTACCTTTCTGGATGCGACTCTAGTCAGTCACTCGAGTAGCTCAAACTTGGTGCAGCTCGCGGTGGTCCAAACGGCAGGTTTTACGCTCGTCGCCGATCTTACTAAGACTGCGGCACCTGGGAGCGCGGCCTATTTTCCACACACGCTCACCAATATCGGCAACGGTAGCGATTCGTTCACATTAGTGGCGAGCGCGCTTCCCGGAACGTTTGCGTTTGCTGGCTTACCCATATTTATCGATGCCAATGCTGACGGTGTTCCGGATAACAACGTGCCCATCACTTCAACGGGCCCGCTCGCCGCGGGCGCTGCTTTTCATTTTGTGGTGGCTGCAGCAGTGCCTGGCACAGTGGCCGCGGGGTCTAGCGATACTTTGCGTGTGGATGCGACCAGTGTGCTTGATCCCAGCCGCACCACCACGGGCGCATCACCGCCGGTCGCACCGTTGATCGACCTTGTCAATGTGGTGGCGGCCCCGGTCCTGACCTTGAGCAAAAGTGTTGCAAGCTCGGCTGCGCAACCCGGCGATACTTTGATATACCAACTGAATTTGCGTAATTCCGGCGGTAGCGCGGCGCTCAGTGGTGCGAGTGTCAGCATCGATGGCGCGAACTCGAGTCCGGTGCTGGTCAGAGATGCGCTACCGCCTAACACTAATTTGGCAGTTTCAATTCCGACGCTGGCTGGCACGATTGCGCTTTACCATCGGGTTGGCGATCCGGATTCAAACTATGTGAGTGTGCCACCCGCAGATTTGAGCACCGTGGATGCCGTCGCCTGGGCGATCGCGACGGTGCCGGTCGGCGCAAATTTCAGTCTGTCCTTTAGTGTCCGAATCCATAGCAATGCCGCGCTCAATGGTAGTGGCAGCGTGGTCAATACGGGTCAGGGTTTTTATACGAATGGTGTGACGCCAGGGGCGACCCAGATTGTTTCCAACGAAGCGCTGGCAACTTTGGCGACAAGTCCTGCGGCAGTGCGTAATTACACCGGTGCAGACTACTCGATAATTGCAGACTATGCGCGCTTGGGAAGCATCTTGTATTTACGCGCGGATGCGGCCTCTTGTAATAGTTCGGCCGCGACTGTCGAGAAGCGCACCGTCGTGATCACGGGACCCAATGGCGAGCATGAAACGCTGACCGCTACCGAGACCGGCCCCAACACCGGAGTGTTTGCATTGCCGGCGATGCCTACCAGTCATGCTGCGGTAGTGCCGAATGATGGCATCATCGAGGCGCAGCCAGGCGATGTCATTAGTGTGTCAATCCTGGGTTGCGGCACCAGCATTGTCACGCAGATTACTCTCGTCGATCCCTTCGGTACGGTATTCGACAGCAGCAATAATCAGCCCATCAGCGGCGCGTCGGTCACGCTTGTCACCGGAAATGGCGCGGGCGGCTGTACCCAGACACCCGCGGTCGTGCATTCGATTGTTAACGGCTTGATTCAACCGGCTCCCAGTACCGTGACCACCGGCGCAACCGGTACCTACTTATTCGAACTGACCGACCCTGGCAACTATTGCCTGGTGGTGACGCCGCCCGCGGGCTACACCGGACCGTCTATTGTGCCGGTGAGCCGCTTGCCTTCCGGGCGCACGATTGTCTCTACGGGGCCGACATCCGGGGGTTCTTACGGGGGTAATTTCTCGGTGGGCCCCACCACCGGTCCGGTGCGCGTCGATATTCCGCTGGATGCGTCCACTAATGCCACACTGTTTTTGGAGAAGATCGCCTCGCGAACCTTGGTCGAGTTAGCCGATTTTGTGGACTATAGCGTGCGCATCAAAAATACCGGCACGGCGCGAGTCGGCGCACCGGGCATCACTATTGTCGATCAACTGCCCAGTGGTTTTACCTATGTGCCAGGCAGTGTGCGTATTAACGGCAGCAGCAGCGCGGATCCACTCGGAGGTCGCGGCCCCAGGCTTACTTTCAATAGTGGTGGTCTTGATATTGGCGCGGTGACGCTACTCACTTATCGGATATTTGTGGGACCCGGTGCCATGCAGGGTGATGCCATCAATCGGGTGCAGGCTAATGTCGGTACTGTACTGTCTAATCTCGCCAGTGCCAAGGTGAGTGTGCAGGGCGGTGTTTTCGATAACCGCGGCTTTATCATCGGCAAGATATTTTTGGACTGCAATCGTAATCGCGTGCAGGATGAGGGCGAACTGGGCGTGCCCGGCGTGCGGGTTTATTTGGAAGATGGCACTAGCGCAATATCGGATCACGAAGGCAAATACAATTTCTACGGGGTGCGACCACGCACCCATGTGCTCAAAGTCGATACCACCACGCTGCCAGACGGTTGGGAATTCATTGATTTGTCCAACCGACACGCGGGTGATGCTGGTAGCGCCTTCGTTGACTTAAAAAATGGTGAGCTGGCTAAAACCAACTTTGCCGAAGGGTCCTGCAACACCCGCGTCATGGACGAGGTGCAGGCGCGGCGCGCAAGACCCGAGTCTCCCCTAAACGAAACCGAGCGCGCCTTGGCGCAGCGCATCGAAGCCGACCCCGCAGCTCATTCTTTAGGCGATGTGCGGGCGCAACCGGCGGCGGGCGTTGTCGGCACCCAGGTACTACCAGTGCCGGGTTTCAGCCCGTTACTCGCGGCCAGCGCGGCCCCTTTTACTTTGGGTGCGCCGAACTCAGTGCCTAGTACACCTGCGTCCGCGAGCAACGCGCGGGTGGGCGCAGCACCCGCGATTGCAGCGCGCATCCCGCTGGAAAAATTGTTACCGAGCCTCGATCAAGCATTTGGCTTTGTGGATTTACACGACGGCGACACGCTGCCCATTGCGCAAACCGACGTGCGTCTCAAGGGCCACTCTGGCACCGAATTTAAGCTTAGCGTGAATGGAGTCGAGGTGGCGTCGAACCGCGTGGGTAAAAAATCGGTGATTGCGGATAAGCAGATCCAAGCCTGGGAGTATATCGGGGTTGCTCTTAAGCCCGGCCACAATGAACTACTTGCGCGCGAGTTGGATTCCTTTGGCATCGAGCGCGCCAGCGCCCATATCAATCTCATCGCGCCAGATTTTTTAGCTAGCCTGCAAATTTTGACGCCGTCGGCGGGGCTGGCCGACGGGCACACGACCGCGCGGATTATCGTGAAATTAACCGATGCTGCGAACGTAGCGGTGACCTCGCGCACGGCGATCACTTTGGAAAGCAGCCTGGGCCATTGGCTGGTGGAGGATCTGGATCGCAGCGAGCCGGGTATCCAGACTTTTATTGAAGGGGGTCACGCCGAGTTCTTATTGGAGGCCCCCGACACTGCCGGTGAAGCGGTGTTGCAGGTTAGCAGCGGGCGGATAAAAACTGAGGCTAAGTTGGATTTCCTACCCAACCTGCGGCCGATGATTGCCGCCGGGCTCATTGAAGGAGTGCTGAATTTACGCAGGCTCGATCCGCAGGCGCTGGTGCCGACTCGGCAGCAAGACAGTTTCGAGCAGGAATTAAAACAACTTTCCATTAGGGCAAATGATGGTAAGACCGAGGCGGCGGCGCGTACTGCGTTATTCCTGAAAGGCAAAGTGCGCGGTAATTACTTGCTAACGCTTGCATATGATTCTGACAAGGACACGCGCGAGCGTTTGTTCCGGGATATTCAACCGGACGAATTCTATCCGGTGTACGGCGATTCCGCGGTTCGTAGTTATGATGCGCAGTCCACTTCCAAATTGTATGTGCGTCTGGAGAACGGCAAGTCTTGGCTATTATATGGTGATTTTGTAAGCCAGATGCCGAGTGAGGCACGCAAGCTTGCTGTCTATAGCCGAACCCTGACCGGCATCAAGGAGCATTACGAGAATTCGCATTTGGCCGTCAATGCCTTTGCCAGTCGGGATAGCACGACTCAGACCATTGATGAACTGGCGGCGAATGGCACCTCCGGGCCGTTTCAACTTAACTCCCTTGCAGTTGAGAATAGTGAAAAGGTCGAATTGTTGGTGCGCGATCGCAATCAACCGGCCATCGTAGTGAAAAGTACGCAGCTGACGCGCTTCAGTGACTACGAAGTGGTACCGCTCAGCGGGCAACTTATTTTTAAAACGCCGATTCCCAGCCTGGACAGCAACTTTAATCCGCAATCGATTCGGGTGACTTACGAAGTGGACACCGGCGGACCGGCCTTCTGGGTGGGTGGCCTCGACGCGCAGGTCAAGCTCAATCGCAATGTCGAAGTGGGTGCTCTGGCGGTGGATGACAAAAATCCGCTTAATCCCGCCACCTTGCGCGGTGCCAACGCCACGGTGAAGCTCGACACGCACACTTTTGTGGTGGCGGAAGGAGCGCGCAGCGATAGCGCCCTCGCGGGCAGCGGCAATGCCGAACGCGTGGAAGTGCGTCATGACGACCAACGCCTGCAGGCGCAGGCCTATGTTTCCAAAAGCGATGTGAATTTCGTCAATCCCGGCTCGTATCTGTCACAGGGACGCGAAGAATCGGCGCTCAAGCTTAACTATCGCGCGGATAATCGCACCTTAATACACAGTGAAGCACTGACGACGGAAGATGTGGGTCACGCCGACAAACGCGTAGGTGCGATGGTCAGTGTGGAACGCAGTATTGATCAAAATATGCGCGTCGAAGTGGGCGTGCGTCATGGCGAGGAGCACGGTGCGCCCTTAAATCCATTGATCACTGGTGTATTACCGAATGCTTTTACGAGCCTACGCCTGAAAGTCTCTGAGCAATTAAAGCCGCTGCCGGGCGCGACTGTTTTCGCCGAGTACGAGCAAGACGTACGGGAAAGTGCGCGGCGGATTGTGGCCGTCGGCGGTACCTATCAATTGCCTAAACATGGTCGCCTTTATGTGCGGGATGAGCTCATTTCCAGCGCACTCGGACCTTATGCGCTCAATACTACTCAGACTCAGAATGCGACCGTGTTCGGCGTCGACACCGATTACATGAAAGACGGTCGGGTATTCAGTGAATACCGGGTACGCGATGCTTTCAGTGGTGCTGATACCGAGGCTGCGATTGGGTTAAGAAACAATTGGAAGGTTGCTGACGGCTTGCGAATGACCACCAGCCTTGAGCGGGTGCATGTGTTGAACGGTCTTAAGACCAACGAATCGGAAGCGCTGGCACTAGGTCTAGACTACACCGCGCCGAAACTTTGGAAAGCGACCTCGCGACTGGAGCTACGCAAGGCTACCACCAGCGAGAGCGTGTTTAGCACACTGGGATTGGCGGCTAAGATAACTCGCGATTGGACCATACTGACGCGAAATTCCTTGGCGGTCACGCGCAATATTGGTTCGCTCAGTGGCGAGCGGTTGCAAGATCGACTACAAGCGGGTATCGCCTACCGTGATACCGCGACGGACGTTTGGAATGGCTTGGCGCGCATTGAGCATCGTCACGAGCGCGACTCAACGCAGGCGATTGCGCCTGTGAATCGCGATGTCGAAATAGCGGCGATCAACGCGAATTACCAGCCGGTTGAACCGCTACTATTGTCAGCGCGCGCGGCGGCCAAGTGGGTGACTGATCGGTCCTTAGGGTTGGCAAGTTATTCGAATGCGCAGTTGTTGGGTGGCCGAGCCACCTATGATGTGACTCACCGCTGGGATGTGGGGGTCACTAGCAATGTGTTACTGGCCGCCGGTGCGCGCACCCGTCAATATGGTATGGGTGCGGAAGTGGGCTATCTAGTGACCGGTAACTTGTGGTTATCCGCAGGTTATAACGTATTCGGCTTTCGTGACGCGGATCTTGCCGGCACTGATTATACCAATCGCGGCGTCTTTCTCAGATTGCGCTACAAATTTGACGAAGATCTATTAAGCGGCGCGGCGTTTCGTGCCGCAGTGACGGGAAACCACTAGCATGAGCCTAAGTCTACGGAAAAAGATGGGCTTACGGAAAATGACGGTCATTGGCGCTGTTCTGGGGCTTGCATTGCTGAGTGCTGGCTGCGCCTCGGCGGCTGCGGCGACGCTGCGCAATCGTGGGCCGCTACAATTGGATGAACATGCCGCCGTCCCTCAAAGTGAATTTGACGGACTACAGCACCGACTCGATGCGCTCGCGCCGTTGCGTCACAGCGAAGATCCGTGGACGGTGTACCACTTGGCAAAAGCGCAGGCGTGGTTGGAATATGCCTTCGATGCACGTGCCATGCGTGATCATAGCGGTGTCATTGAAGAGGCTGCGGAATATAGCCGTTCCTTAATCAGTAAACTTGAAGTCGCTGATAAGAATATTTCGCCGGAGACAATGATCGGCTCGCATTCACTGCGCTTACGCGAGGATCTCTGGAAACTGGCGGAGGAAATGAAGCGCTTACAGGGCTTGGGTTGTGCCGGTTCGGAAATCGCTCAATTCGAAGTGCAATTAGTACAGGCGGGCCACGCTTATGAATTGCTGGGCTGGCGCCATTCACGACCCTACTTGCAAGCGGCCGAACGCTTAAGCCACGATGCGCAAGCCAAGGCCCTTAGCTGCTCAACGGCGAGCAAGTCGGTAGAGGTTGCAGCGGTAAGCGCGCCGCCGCCCGCGCTAGTGACGCCCGCAGTGACGCCGCTCCTGAGCGCGATGCCGACGGTAGTGCCGGTCGTGAGCGTCTCGCTCATGAGCGCGGCGCCCGAGCGTGCGCCGCCAGTAGTTGCGCCGCGTGCTCCGGATTCGGTGCAGCTTGCAACGTTGCCGTCGCGGGTGCATTTCGCTTTTGATCGCTCCAAGATAGGCAAGGCCACGGCGACGGTGCTCGATGAGGTGGTTGCGGTGTTGCGCACGAATCCTTCGGTGCAGGTGGGGCTAGAAGGACATGCTGACCGACGCGGCCCTCAACGTTATAATTTAGCGTTATCGAAGCGTCGTGCTCAGGCGGTCGAGCGCTACCTCGAACATGCCGGCATTGCGCCTGAACGCATGAACGTGGTCGCACGTGGAACTCGTCAGCCGCTGAGCGCCGGTCGCAATGAACTGGATTATGCTCATGATCGGCGTGTAGACTTGGTGCCCGGCAGAAGCGCAAAGCTCCTGGCACGTCCCCAACAAAATGACCTACAAATATATCGTCCTGCACGCAAGCGACTGAGCAGCCATGAGCCGATTCACCTTAAGCTCCGCAAGCGTTAAGCTGCGGCGCCGCGCCGGAGTGGGCAGCGGGCTGTACCGCGGCGGACTGTGGCGCGCCGGTATGGGCGCATTGCGCGGCTGTGCGCTACTGATTCTCGGTGTCTTGGCGCTGGGCGAGAGCGCCGCGCACACCATCAATTCGAAAACCAACAGCACGCCGAATCTCGTGGTCGGCGGCATCGCGACCTATACCATCAGCGTATCGTCCGCGGGCCAGACTTCGCCCTCTACTGGCATGACGACAGTGGACACTCTGCCGCCGGGTTTTGCGTATCGTTCGACCACCTCGATCACTCTCGTTAATGGCGCGACCAATACCGGTGCGGTAGTGCCAACGCCCGGCAGCACAACCCCCAGTTGGGGACTATTCGGCAACCCGAATAACAGTAGTACAGCGGGTACCCCGGTTTCCTCCTACTCAATTACCTTCGATGCGGATGTGCTCAATCCGACTTGCGGAAGTAGCGTCACTAATTCCGCGAACACGGTCGGTGGAACCCAGCATGCCTTGCTGGTTCCTGCCACCAATACCGCACCTTTAAACATCACTGGACCGACGCCGGCAATGACGGTGAGTAAGACCACCTCGACGCCCGTGATCGTCAATTCCGGGAGCGGCTTGCAGGCGGTCTATACCATTGTGGTGAGCAATGCGGCGGGGACTTGTGCGGCCACCGGCGTCAATATCACGGATACGTTGCCGGCGGGATTCACCTACGCGTCCAACAGCGCCCCCGCTTTCACAGGCTCGCCGGCCTCAGCCTCGCGGCCGGGTGGCTCGGATCCCACTGTGGGCGCGGCAATCCCTACGTGGAGTGGCTTCGTCATTCCGGCCGGCTCCAGCGTGAGCCTGACCTTCACGGCCAATATTGCCAACGGGACCACGAACGGCACTTATAACAACTCCGCCGCCGCGACGGCCGCGCAATCGGGGACCACCGTCGGTAATTTTGGACCCGGTGCGCCGGTGCAACTCGTCTCGGTCAGTTTGACCAAAGCGTTTAGTCCGGCATTGATCGCGGTCGGTGGCACCTCGACACTAACCTTTACCCTCACTAAACCGGCCGGAGCATCCGCGTCCGGCTTAAGTTTCGTTGAAGCGTTGCCTGCCAATGTAACCGTGTCGAGCGCGCCTAGCGCCGCTCAATGCGGCGGCACGGTCACGAGTACTGCAAGCAGCATCACGCTTACCGGCGGCACCATCGCCACCGCTGCGACGAGTTGTACGGTCACCGCCTCGGTAACCAGCGCCGTTGCGGGCGTTTATACCAATGCCAGCAACAATATTTCCGGTCTCGCCGGTGGCTTAAGCGCAGCCGCCGTCAACGCGACACTAACCGTTACCAATGCTGCGCTGACCAAAGCCTTCCTCACTCCGCTGATTGGAGCGGGTGGTAATTCGGTCATGCGATTCACGCTGACCAACGGTACGCCGACCGCTCATAGCGGCATGGGATTTACTGAAACGCTGCCCGCAGGCGTGACTGTGGTTGCGGGTTTTGGCGCTGCACAATGCGGCGGTACGGTCGCTAGCAGCGGCGCACAAAACGTCACGATTACGGGCGCCACTCTGGCTGCGAACGCCAGTTGTAATATTGATGTGACCGTCACCAGTGCCTTGCCCGGCACTTATGTCAATGGTGCTTCGCAAATTACGGGTCTGGTGGGCGGCTTAACTGCCAACGGTGTTAATGCCACCTTGACGGTGAGTGGCACGATTTTGAGTAAATCATTCACTCCCAACGCGATCGGCGTGGGCGGGACCTCGCTGCTGACCTTCACCATCAATAATTCGTCGGGCAGTCCAGCGCAATCCGCGTTGGCTTTCACGGAGACGCTGCCGACTAACATCACGCGCGTACTTGGCTTTGTGCCGGCTCAGTGTGGCGGCATATTAAGCAGCAGCGGCGTGCAAAATCTCACCTTCACGGGAGGTTCGCTGGCGGCCGGGGTGAGTCAATGCACCATCAATGCGAATGTGACCGGTACGGTGACAGGCAACTACGTCAATGCCAGCGCGCAGATTTCCGGAGCATCGGCGGGCATGGATACCAGCGGCGTAAACGCCACGCTGACCGTTGGCAATGTGGTGCTGACTAAGGCTTTCGCCAACAGCCCGGTCAATACGGGTAGCGTCTTGCCGCTCACCTTCACGCTGACGAATAGCCCAGGATTCCCGGCGCAAAGCGCGCTCGCCTTCACGGATACCTTCCCCGCTGGGCTTATCCTTGCGAATGCCACTGCGTCGTTCGGGGTCGGGTGCGCGGGAACTCTGACCGACTCCAGCGGTGCGCCGCTTGCCGCCGGTGGCCCTGGTGTGAAATTAAGCGCAGGTACCATGAGCATTGGCACAACGAGCTGCAATGTGACGGTCAACGTGACCAGCAACACACCCGGTACCTATACCAACAACGCGGGTAATATCAGCGCAGCTTCGAACGGAATGGGTTTTTCCGGATTGAACTCAGCGGCGCAGTTCAGCGGTGCATTGTTGGTGGTCACAAAATCGACCACTACACCGACGGTGAGTATTTTAGGGGCGGCCAATGGTGTCGCGACCTACACTATTACGGTCAGCAACAACGGCAATGGGCCCGCCAGCGGGATCACCCTCACCGATACGTTGGCAGCGGGGTTTACTTACGCCTCGGCCGGGTCAATCACTCTCAATGGCGGTGCGACTCAACCCTCTACCACCAATCCGAGTGTGGGCGCGACGCTGCCGGCCTGGTCTAGTTTCACGATCCCCGCGAGCGGCGCGGTGGTGATCACTTTTAATGCCTCCATCGCCAACGCCACGGCCAATGGCACCTATAACAATAGCGCGAGCGTTACCAGCAGCACCGCTGGCACGGGTATCACCAATTACGACGGCACGCTACCCGCTAACACGGCCGAAGACGTCACGGTGCAGCGACTCGCCGATTTGACCCTTAGCAAAGCGCAAATCACACCCAATCCAGTGGTGACGGGACAGACGGGAGTGCAATTCACTCTCACGGTTAATAATATCGGTGGTGCCGCCAAGGCGAGTCCAAACCAAGTGAGCGTGACCGACAGCGCGCCCGGCGGTATGACGATTACGGCGATGAGCGGTACGGGGTGGACCTGTACCATTCCCACTTGTACCCGCACCGATGCGCTCGCCCCCGCCGCAAGCTACGCGCCGATCAACGTCACGGTGTCGATTGCCGGCAACGCTGCATCTTCACTCACCAACAGCAGCAGCGTGGTGTTGAGCGGTCAAACCGAATCCAACACCAATAACAATGCCGGCAGCGCACCGGCGACTCAAGTGATTGCGAGTGCCTCCCTCACTAAAGCGAGTAGCCCGAATCCGATTGGCGTGAACCAGTTATCGACTCTCACGCTTACCGTCACCAACGGTAACGGTAATCCGCCGCAAAGTGCGCTGGCATTTACCGATACTTTGCCGAGCGGGGTCATCGTGGCGACTCCCGCCGGAGTTACCAACACCTGCACAGGCTCGATAACCGCGACGGCAGGTAGCGCTGCAATCTCGCTATTGAATGGCGCCCTGGGTGCCGGGATCGCGAGCTGCGCGATTGGCGTGCAGATCACCAGTGCGGCTGCGGGTAGCTATACCAATAACGCCGCGAATATTTCCGCACTGGGTGGTGGCTTAACGGCAAGCGGCTTAAGCGACACTTTGGTAGTGCGCGGCTCTGCATTATCCAAGGCATTTAGTCCCACTTCGGTAGGCATCGGCCAGCCTTCCGCACTCACCCTTACTATCACTAATGGCAGTGGTAACCCTGCGCAATCGGCATTGGCCTTCACCGATACATTCCCCAGTGGCATGACCATTGCCTCGCCCAATGCGCTCGCCAATACCTGCGGTGGTACGGTAAGCGCGGTAGCCGGTAGTGCGCTGCTGACTTTAAGCGGTGGTACTTTGAGTGCCGGTACCGCCAATTGCACTCTCACCATTAACGTGATCGGTGCATCGGCCACTACTTATAACAACGGCAGCAGTAATCTGAGTGGGGCATCAGCCGGGTTATCGACCACCGGTATCGCTGCGATTTTGACCGTGGTGCCGCCGCTTACGATTAATAAGGCATTTTCGCCGGCCAATATTGCAGCAGGTGGAGTGTCGCTGCTGACGATTACTTTGACCAACGGTAATGCGTTTGCGGTCAATGGCGCCGCGTTTCTCGATACGTACCCTTCCGGAATGGTTAATACAGCCACTCCGGCGGTGGCCAGCACTTGCGTCGGGGGTTCGGTTACTGCGGCCAATGGCGGGGGCTCGCTAAGTCTTACGGCCGGCACGGTGCCTGCCAATGGGTCCTGTAGCGTGACGGTTAACGTGAGCGCTACCAGCGCGGGGGCTTATACTAACTCCACCGGGGTAGTCACGAGTACCAATGCGGGTTCAGCGGCTGCCGCTACGGCGGCTTTGACTGTATTGGCGGTACCGACCATGGTTAAATCGTTCAACCCGACCTCGATCGGTGCGGGCGTGCCCTCGACCATGACCCTGACAATTAGCAATGCAAACGCGATCGCCTTGACTGGGATTGCCTTCAGCGATTCTTATCCGGCGGGTCTGGTAGACGCGGGTACGCCTAATCTTACCAATAGCTGCGGTGGCGCGACCGCCGGCGGTATCGCGGGCGGATCATCCGTCGGTTTAAGCGGTGGCACGCTTGCAGCAAACGGCTCTTGCGTTGTGACGGTCAACGTCACGAGTGCTACGGGCGGTATTTATACCAATGTCACCGGCGCGGTGTCTTCGACCAACGGCGGCATCGGTACCAGCGCCAGCGCAGCGCTCACGGTGCTGGGTAAGCCCAGTATCAGCAAGGCGTTTTCACCCACTTCAATTGCCGTGGGCGGCAGTTCGATGCTGTCCTTGACCATCACCAATGCGGGGTCCACAGCATTCACCGGGCTCGCCTTCTCGGATGCTTTTCCGGCAAATTTATCGGTTGCGCCGACACCCGCTTTAAGCAACAGCTGCGGCGGCACTATTTCGGGGGGGGCCTCTGGTAGCAGCACCTTGGCCTTAAGCAATGGCAGCTTGGCTGCGAGCAGTAGCTGCATTATTAGTGTGTCGGTGACCGTGACAGGCGCCGGTACCTACAACAATACCGCCGGCGGAGTGTCCTCCACTGAAACCGGCAGCGCAGGCGCGGTGAGTAATGTGGCGCAATTGACCGTGGTCGGGGCGCCCAGTGTTGCGAAATCGTTCGCGCCGCCGGTTATCGGCATTGGTGGCAATTCGACGTTGACGCTCATATTCACTAACAATTCCAACGTCGCGCAGACCAACGTCGCGCTGACCGATACTTATCCTTCGCTGTTGCTAAATGGTACGACTCCAAATCCTACCAATACTTGTGGCGGCACCATTACGGGCGGGACCGTCGCAGGCAGCAGCATAGGCCTTACCGCCGGTACGATAGCCGCCAATAGTAGTTGTGCGCTCACAGTTCAAGTGACCAGCGCGGTCGTCGGTAGTTATAATAATGTCACGGGCACGGTGACATCGGGAAATGGTGGCAGCGGCAATACCGGCAACGCCACGCTTACCGTGGCCGCCAATCCCTCGATAAGCAAGAGCTTCGCTCCTGCGACGATAGCGCAGAGCGGTATCTCGACGCTGAGCTTTGTGCTTAGCAATTCCGCGGCCCTTGCAGCAACTAACGCGGGCTTTAATGATTCTTTTCCCGCCGGACTGGTGGTGGCATCGACCCCGGCGGTCAGCTCTACCTGCGGTGGCACCTTTAGCGCATCGAGTGGTGCAGGATCGGTCACGCTGACGGGTGCAACTATCCCGGCGACGGGTAACTGCACAGTGACTGTCAACGTTACCGCTGCCGCGGCCGGTAATTATCCGAATACGACGTCTGCGGTTGCAAGCTCGCTCGGCAGCGGTAGTGCCAGCAATACGGCGACCCTCGCGGTCAGCACGCCGCCGAGCATCGTCAAGTCCTTCAATCCCACGACCATCCTGGCTAATGGCACCTCCACCATTAGCTTCGTCATTTCCAATCCGAATGCACTGGCGCTCAGCGCCATGGGATTTACCGATAATTTCCCCTCCGGCGGTTTGCAGGTGGCGGTGGCCCCTAACTTGTCTAATACCTGTGGTGGCTCGGTCAGCGGTGCAACGCCGGGGTCTGTCATTGTCGCACTGAGCGGAGGTACGCTGGCCGCCAGCGCCTCGTGCACCATCACCATCGTGGTCACGAGTCCGATTCCGGGCAGCTTTAGCAATGCGACCACCGGCGTCAGCTCCGCGCAGACCAGCACCGGTGCAGGGGCGAATGCCACGCTGCTGACCGTGGTTTCGCCGAATCTGCGCCTGAGCAAATCGCATAGCGGCGATTTCACTGTGGGCGTGCAAGGCACTTACACCTTGTTGGTCGATAACATTCAGGGTACCGCGCCCACCAGCGGTACTATTACAGTGGTCGATACGCTCCCCGCCGGATTGACCTATGTGGCGGCAGGTTCCGGCGGAACGGGATGGAGCTGTACGGTATCCGGCCAGGTCGTGACCTGCACCAGCTCGACTATCCTAGCGGCCGGCGCATCTAGCACCAATCTGACAATTCAGGTCGCTGTGGCGGCAACCAGCGTACCTAGCGTGACCAACAGTGCCGCTGTCAGTGGTGGCGGCGAACCTGCTGCCAATGCCGGTGACAACAATGCGTTTGATCGCACCGTGGTGGTGACGGCCAACCAAAATACCTTTGCCCCCGACGGCGTACAGAGCGCATTGCCGGGTACGACGCTGTTCTACTCGCATCAATTTAATGCTGGCCTCGCAGGCTCAGTCACCTTTAGCGCGACCGATGTGCCAACGCCCGGCTTAAGTGGCTGGAGCAGCATCATTTATCGCGATAGCAACTGCAACGCGATTCTCGATGGCAGCGAAGGCACGACGCCCTTGAGCGGGGCGATCAGCGTTAACCCCGGCGATATAGTTTGTATCATTGTAAAAATATTCGTGCCGGCCAGTGCGCCCTACAACTCAATAGACATTACCACTCTCACTGCCACTTTCGTGCCACCCGCGGGCGCAACGCTGACCTATACCAGAACCGATACCACCACCGTCGGCACCGGCGGCGCCGGACTAGTGTTGCAAAAGACCGTACGCAATGTGACGGCAAGCGGCACGGCGGGCACCAGTAATGCGGCGAAATCCGGGGACATCTTGGAATACCTGATTGCGTACTCCAATACCAGTACAGATCCGTTGGCGAGTATTGCCGTGGCCGATACGACACCGGCATTCACAACATTTGTTTCAGCAGCCTGTGGTGCGCCGCTGCCGCCGAATATCACGGCATGTGCTGTCGGCACTCAGCCGGCGGTGGGCAGTAGCGGTGCGATGAGTTGGACATTGACCGGAACGCTGGCACCGCAACAGTCGGGCACGGTGGTTTTTCGCGTGACGCTACAATAACGAGTCGCGTAACGGCAATTCCATGATTGCGCCCTCACTTGAGATGGCCTCGGTTCCCGAAATCCAGCGTGACTCGGTGTCACGCTGGTGGGAGCGCGCGAGCCAGCAAAGCGCAATTACCAATGCGTATGGGCGCCTAACTCCGTTGCAACAGCGCGAATTGGCACGAGTGGTGGCCTGCAGTGAGTTTATCGGGGCCGCGCTACTTCAAGATCCAGACGCCCTAGAATGGCTTAGATTAAACGAGGAGCCTTCGGCCTCGTCAGCGGCTAGCCTTGAGTTTCAACGGCGCGTGGCGGAGGCCCCTGGGGTGAAACAGGCCCAACATGAGCTTCGAGTCTGGCGCCGCCGTGCCATGCTTCAAATCGCGTGGCACGATATTGTCGGACACACCCCCGTGACTGAAACCTTGCATGCCCTGTCGGACCTCGCCGACTCAGCAATCCGCGCCGCAAGTTTGGCAGCCGAGGATGAGTTGGCCGGTGTTTTCGGCCAACCGCGCGATCTTACGGGCCGGCTTGTTCCGTTCATTGTGCTCGGCATGGGAAAATTGGGCGGCCGCGAACTTAATTTCTCCTCTGATATTGATCTGATATTTTTGTTCGGTGCGGCAGGTGAAACCGATGGGGCTCGCATTGTCGATAATCAAGAATATTTCAATCGACTCGGCGGAGAAATTATTCGACTATTAGATACGCGTACCGAAGATGGTTTTGTGTTTCGCGTCGATATGCGGCTTCGACCTTTTGGCGAAAGTGGATCCTTGGTGGTGAGTCTCGCAGCCTTAGAAGAATATCTGCAGCAACACGGTCGTGACTGGGAACGCTACGCCTGGATAAAAGCGCGTGCGATCGTGGGTTCGGATGCGTACGCAGCGAGTTCTCAGGAATTTATACGGCCATTTGTTTATCGCCGTTACCTCGATTTTGGAGTATTCGAGTCGTTGCGCGATATGAAGGCGTTAATTACGCGAGAGGTATCGCGGCGCGATTTGGAGCGGCATTTAAAATTGGGGTCGGGTGGTATTCGGGAAATCGAGTTTATTACACAGTCGTTCCAATTGGTGCGTGGTGGAAGCGATCGACGCTTGCAAAACGCGTCGCTCTTAGACGTGCTGCCGGTGCTGGCCGGAGCCAAGCTCATCCCCGTCGAAGCGGTGGATGCATTGACTGACGCTTATCTTGTGTTGCGTAAAGCTGAAAATGCGCTGCAGATGATTCGTGATGAGCAAACGCACGTGTTGCCTGCGGAGGAATTAGATCAAGCGCGGCTGGCCTTAATGATGGGCTTGACGAACTGGCAGGAAGCGGCCGATGTGATTGCCCTGGCGCGGCGTAATACCGCGCAGCAGTTTGAGTTACTGATATTTGGTGCCAAGGAGCCGTTGAGTACTGTCGAGCGGGCGGGCGCTAACGAGGATGAGCGGGTGGACGGCCGATGGGAGCTTCCCGCGCCGGCGATTCGCAAAGCAGATGCGAGCCTGGCGTGGCTTGGCTCGGATGACGTGCACGTTGATGAAGAGCTGACCTCTATGGGTTTCCCCGCGGCCGATATCGTACCGGTTTCCGCTTTGTTGGAGGGCTATCGCGTTACGCCGGCCTATGGCCGTTTAGATGAGACAGGCCGCAAGCGGTTGTATCGCGTGCTCGGTCGCATGGTCGGCGCTGCGGCAGAGCATGCTAACCCTACACTGGTCGTGGAGCGTGTGCTCAAGGTGCTAGAGGCGATAGGGACGCGTTCGTCGTATTTGGCGTTGTTAGTAGAACAGCCCGCAGCCCTTAATCGATTGATCGAGGTGTGCGCGATTAGCGGGTTCCTTACGCGGCGCATCGCTGAATATCCCCTGTTGCTGGATGAGTTGATTGACGCTAAGGCCTTTGATGAGCTTCCTTCACGAGCGGGATTTGTACGTGAACTTGAAGCGCGTACGCAGCGACTACCAGCGGATGATCCGGAGCGCCAAGTTGAGGCGCTGCGCCAGTTCCAAAAAATAGCGGTGTTTTCGGTGGCGCTCGCGGACCAGACTGGCCGGTTGCCTCTGATGAAGGTGAGCGATCGCTTGACGGATATTGCCGAATTGATAGTGCAATTTTGTATGGGCTTGGCTTGGGGGCAAATGACCCATACCTATGGCGTTCCCATGTGTGCCGACGCTGCTGGGGTGAGAGCCGTGCGGGTGGCGGTGGCCGGATATGGGAAGTTGGGGGGGATTGAGCTGGGATACGGGTCTGACCTTGATCTGGTGTTCTTGCATGATTCTTGCGGTGATCAACAAATGACTCAGGGCGAGCGAACGATCGACAATGGGGTGTTCTTTTTGCGTTTAGGACAACGGATCGTGCATTTGCTGACCATGCATTCGGCGGCGGGGCGATTGTACGAAGTGGATACGCGACTGAGGCCGAATGGGAAGGGCGGGTTTCTGATTACCGGTATTGATGCCTTTGAAAGTTACCAGGATACGCAGGCTTGGACTTGGGAACATCAGGCCTTATTGCGCGCGCGCGCCGTAGCGGGTGCGCCCGACCTTTGTCTGCGATTTGAGGCTGCGCGGCGTCGAGCGCTGTGCGTGTCGGTGCGTCGTGATACTTTGCGCACGGAGGTGCTGGAAATGCGGGAGCGCATGCGGCGTGAACTTTCCAAAGCCAAGGCGGGTGAGTTCGATCTCAAACAGGATTTGGGTGGTATCGCAGATATCGAATTTTTAGTGCAATACTGGGTTCTGGCGGCCGCTAAGGATCACCCGCAGCTTGCTGATTACACCGATAATATTCGTCAACTAGAAGGGTTGGCAGCGGTGGGCGTGTTGGATAACGAGACGGCTGTTTGGCTGATGCAAGCTTATCGTGATTATCGCGGAGTATTGCATCATTTATCTCTGGAAGGACAGGGCGAGCGCGTGGTGTCGGCGGCGGTACATTCGGCTACGCGCGCGCGTATTGCGCAAATTTGGTCGGCGACCTTCGACGTGCGGTAGACTGCCCGCAAGAATTTATCAATGATAGGGACGCGATTTAATGATGAGGAGCGGTCAGTGATTACTAGTGCGATAAAATTGCAGCCTAATGCCGAACATTATTACACAGTGACAGCCGCTGACTTGCCGCTCGCCTGTCCGATGCCGAGCATGTCGTTATGGAATTCGCATCCGCGGGTGTACTTAGCGATTGAAGCTACCGGCTGGGCCAAATGCCCTTACTGTGGAGCGGAATATACTTTGAGTTCGCCTTAAGTCGCGCTTTATGGTGTCCTAATTTGTGGATGATACACACATCCTTTCAATGTAAAGTCGTAGGATGGGTTCCGCTGAGCGTCAACGGTTGATGTGGGTACGAATATATGCGGCCAACGGTGAGGCCGGCCTCACCTGCCGACGCTGCGGCTTTGGACGCGACGTTTTCGTCAAGAGGGAGAATCAGGACTAGTAGAGCGGAGGCGACCGCCACTTCGATCTCCAATGCGGAAGCTTTTGGCGTCCGACCGAGCGTTAATTATTTCATTACGCCAGAACCATAACTTAGGCGCTCGATGACTGTTCTCGGTTTCGGGGTCCTCGGAGTCTACACACGGGTCACCGGAGCCAATACGTTAGATTTCCTAGCTCGCGTTGTCGAGGAGATGCCGTTCCCGATTCAACGCATCCAGACCGATCGCGGCGGCGAATTCTTTCACGCGAAAGTACCAAGTTGCCTTACCGATAACATGATTAAGTTTCGGCCCATTCCGCCGCCCTCACGGATCGCGGGGCGGTAAGCGACCCGTTGATCGGCTCGGTGAGTTCAGTTCGGTCACACCGCTAAATGAGGACGTCGCTATTGCGTACAATCCAGCGTATGAAAGATATCGTCATCGAATTTACAAAGCCGAGCGTGCTCTCGCCGTATTGTGGCAATTGTGGTGAAACGCTGCAAGAGCTTCTGCCGCGGACGCGGCAGACTGCCGCTCGGCCACGAGGCTATGAAAATAGCGTCAAGCGTTCAAAAAAGAGCATTCAGAACAAGTGCAAGGATGTCTGTGTAACTCATGGTTTACGAAGATAGCTCCAGGGTTTGCCGCCTTGTGTCATGGAATAATCGCTGGCGTGCTTGCACAATGTGATCGCGGCCTTCAGTCATATCTTTCTCTTCAATCCAGTCGCCAGTTCTCTGCGCGCATGACTACAAACTCTAGCAACCGACGATACTTTTCTACAAGTCCATGCGGTTGAGGCGCATCGCATTGGTAATGACCGACACCGAGCTGAAACTCATGGCGGCGGCGGCAATGATGGGCGACAGCAGCAAACCGAAGATGGGATACAACACCCCTGCTGCAATCGGTACGCCCAGTACGTTATAGATGAAGGCAAAGAACAGGTTCTGGCGGATGTTGCCCAGCGTCGCCCGGCTCAGACGGCGCGCACGAATGATGCCCCCCAGATCGCCCTTGATCAAGGTAACGCCTGCACTCTCCATCGCTACATCAGTGCCGGTGCCCATGGCAATTCCAACCTGGGCTTGGGCGAGTGCCGGCGCGTCATTGATGCCATCCCCAGCCATCGCCACGATGTGCCCCTCGGCTTGAAGTTGTTTGATCAACTCGGCTTTCTGTTCAGGCAACACCTCCGCGATAACACGATCGATGCCGAGTTTCTTCGCTACGGCATCTGCCGTCGCTTTGCTGTCGCCGGTCAACATGACGATTGTTAGGCCTTCCGCATGCAACTGGCGGATGGCTTCAGGTGTTGTCTCCTTGATCGGGTCCGCCACACCGATGATGCCTGCCGCCTTGCCATCGACTGCGATGAACATTACGGTTTGTCCCTCGCCACGCAACGTTTCAGCCCGTGTGTCGAGCCCCTCTACCGTGACGTTCAAAGCATGCATTAGTTTGATGTTTCCTATCGCAACACGGCGATCACCGATGCGTCCGGTAACGCCCTTGCCTGTTTGGGATTGGAATTCAGCGACCTGCTCCAGCGCAAGATGCCTTTCTTCAGCACCCGCCACAATGGCTGCAGCCAAGGGATGTTCACTGGCGCGCTCTAGGCTTGCACCCAATCGCACCATATCGTCCTCTGCAAATCCTTCGCTGGCCACGATCGTCACCAGCCGTGGCTTGCCGATGGTCAGGGTGCCGGTCTTGTCGGTGACCAGTGTGTCGACTTTTTCCAGTATCTCAAGTGCTTCGGCGTTCTTGATGAGCACACCCGCCATTGCCCCACGTCCCGTCCCCACCATGATGGACATCGGTGTCGCCAGCCCTAGCGCGCAGGGGCAGGCAATGATCAGCACCGAGACAGCATTGATTATGGCGTGCGCCAGACGCGGCTCCGGCCCGAACCCGGCCCAGACGATAAAGGTAACCACAGCCGCCAGAACCACAGCCGGGACAAACCAGCCTGAGACTCGATCCGCTAGCCGCTGAATCGGTGCGCGGCTGCGCTGGGCTGCAGCGACCATATGCACGATCTGCGACAGCAGCGTATCGGCACCGACTCGCTCGGCGCGCATCTGCAAGCTGCCAGTGCCGTTGACGGTGGCGCCGATAAGCTTGTCATCGGTATGTTTCTCCACCGGAATGGGTTCTCCCGTCACCATGGATTCGTCTACCGAACTCGCACCATCGACCACGATGCCATCGACCGGAATCTTCTCACCGGGCCGAACACGCAGGATGTTGCCGGGCTGTACCAGCTCAAGCGCGATATCTTCTTCGCGGCCATCGGCGCGCACAATGCGTGCGGTCTTCGGCGCGAGGCCCAACAGCAGCTTGATCGCGGCGCTGGTACGGCTGCGCGCCTTCAGTTCCATCACTTGACCGAGCAACACCAGTGCGGTGATGACCGCAGCGGCTTCGAAGTACAGGGGCACCATGCCATCTGCCATGCGGATGGTGGGTGGAAACAATCCGGGTAGCAGCAATCCTGCCATGCTGTAAATCCATGCGACGCCGACGCCCAGGGCGATCAAGGTAAACATATTGAGATGCCGATTCACCAATGACTGCCAGCCGCGCACGAAAAACGGCCAGCCGCCCCACAACACAACCGGCGTGGCGAGTACGCATTCGACCCACTGCAATACCAATGGATCAATCAATCTGCCCATCACACCAGGGATCAGTTCGGCCGCCATCGCCAGCACGAATACCGGGAGCGAAAGCGCCGTGCTCACCCAGAAGCGCCGCGTCATGTCGGTGAGTTCGGCATTCTCTTCGCTGCCGCTAGCGACGCGCGGCTCCAGCGCCATGCCGCAGATCGGGCAATTGCCCGGCGCATCGCGTACGATTTCCGGATGCATGGGGCAGATGTACATATTCCCGCCCTTGACGGGTGTTGGCGATTGCGCTGTTACAAGCGATTCGTGATGGTGGGGCGGTGCGGCTGCTACCGACGCTTCTCGATCCTTGCCCAAATAAGCCGCAGGATTGCTTTCAAACTTGGCATGGCACTTAGTGGAACAGAAGTAATAGGTCTGTTCCTGATAAACCATCTGCGCCGCCGCCTTTTCCGGCTCGACTTTCATGCCGCATACCGGGTCGATAACGCTCACGTCCACGCAGTATTACCCCTTCGTTTCTGACGGTTTGGTGGAACTATCCAACCTGGGGAAGAAGGCTGGTGTAACGGCACGGTAGCGTTCATACGTCTCACCGAACTCAGCTGCCATCTCGCGCTCTTCATGCTCGGCAAGCTGCGCATACATGAACACCAGGATCGGGAACATCACCAAGGTGACGATAGTCGGCCATTGCAGCAGAAAGCCGAACATGATCAACACAAACCCCGCGTATTGCGGATGGCGGATGCGTGCATAAGGACCAGCGAGCGCGAGCTGATGCGTGCGCTGTGCCGCATAAAGCACCCGCCACGAGGCTGACAACAGCCAGAAACCGGCGCCAATGAA
Source organism: Gammaproteobacteria bacterium (assembly GCA_043738945.1). GTDB lineage: Bacteria > Pseudomonadota > Gammaproteobacteria > Steroidobacterales > Steroidobacteraceae > Bog-1198. Next base: position 109,584 of record JAYUFB010000001.1, on the reverse strand, counting down.
CACGGTGCTCAACATGTGGAATGGTCCGAAGTGTGGATTTGACTTCCAGCCGAAGATCGTTTCAAGCATATGCCCTGAGTCGTGCGCAAGCCAGTTGACGTCCGGATACTTGCTGCTGAGCCAACCCGACAGCAGGTATATCGTCAGCGGAAACCCGTACATCTCAGTAAACAACGCGATCAGGAAGGCGGAAAACGCGCTAAAGGAACGCCAATCACGCTTGCTCTGCGGTTTCGCAAAGCTGAAGGCGAAGATGATGAAGATCGCTGAATTAATTATAACCAGCGACCATAGACCGTATGCGGGTGCATCGTTCATTGGGGTTCTCCTTCGGATTTTGTTGGGGCTTGATCGCCGTGACCTTGGTATCCGCCACCATGACCACCATGTCCGCCGTGATGGAACAGATGCATCAGTGGGCAGGCGAGCAACAATAGCAATGGCAGAAATGGCACGATGCCAACGAGATGGGCACGGTGTTCGGTAATAAGAAAGTATGCCGCGATAAGTGCAAAGCCGATAAAGGCCCATTTCGATCTCGACGATGAGTAATTTTCATGGTGTTCATGATGAACTTCGGCATGTCCTTTTTCCGAATTCGACTCCATTTGATGACTCCTTATCCTATTGTTAAGCAATTATCTTCAGGGTGACTTGAAGCTGGGATGCGAGTAAAAGAACGTGTGCTCAGCGCCTTGGTTTGACCAGACAGACGAAACTCGACATCGAAGCCCGTTCTTTGTGCAAGCTCGAACAGGCTGGGTGGGTTCCAGTAGGCTGGGACGTAAAAGGGGCTCGGTTATATTTCACAGAAGCATCTCAATTAGCAACGATGATGATGTTTGCGCGGTTGATCGGGTTGCCGACCGGGCGGATTAGCTGCTCCCCCGCTTACCGGACTCCCCGTCGTCAAGGGTGGCTCGTCATGCCGGTGATCGTCGATTGGCTGCACCTGTCGGGAATGGCCGCGACCCATTCCGCATCCCATGCCGCCACGTCGCATCAGCAGAAATAAACCGACTACTAACCCGATCCAAATCCAGTTCTGAGATAGCCATTCCATTTTGTGCACCCGCAATGGTCGTTTAAATTGATCAACATGAATAATGTGTATCTACGTTTGCAGATTAGCTGCTTGCGGGGAGAAAACCTTGACGAGGATCAATCATTCGCCATGGGTTTCAGTAATAGTCAGCCCGTCACCCGTTTCGCGAGCTTCTGCCGCGTAGAACTGGTAGAGCAATAGCAATGAGAGCACCACTGCGTGGGTTAAACTGTGCGGCAACCCACTTAGGGCAAACATCCGTCTCGTATTGTCTGAGTGCCAAGCTATTCAGACTCCTCGATTGGTTCTAATGCATGACGACTTGCTATAAGCTCTTTACTTACTAAATTTAATTTCTTTCAATCGCTAACAGATGCTCCAATCAAGGAAAGCTTATCGCGAAGCAGGAGGGCTTACCAAAGGCCAGCTGATCACCTTTGGGTCGATCCTTCTGCTTGGCTTCGTTACCACACTGACTTGCCTAATGGCAGGGCTTCTGCAATGGCATACCCACGAGATGCTGGTAACGGCGGCGAGCGCTTGTGCTGCCACGGCAGCGCTCGCTGCGGTGCTGGTTTATTGGCAGATCGCGGAACGCAGAATCGCCGGCCATGCGTTTCACAACGTTGAGGCCAGATTTGGAGGATTGCTGGAAGCGGCCATGGATGCGATCATCACCGTGGACGAACAGCAGCACATTGTGCAATACAATGCCGCTGCGGAAAATGTATTCCGTTGGCCGCGCGAGGCGGTACTGGGGGAGCCGCTGAGTCGTTTGATACCAGCACGCTTTCATGTCGGCCATCGCGACCATATCGAGCGCTTCGGCAGTACCGGGGCAACGTCGCGACGCATGGGCGTGGCGCAACGCATTATCATGGGCCTGCGCAGCAACGGCGAAGAATTCCCCATCGAAGCGTCGATTTCGCAGATCAGGGAAGAAGGCGGCAAGTTCTATACTGTGATACTGCGCGATGTCACCGAGCGTGTCCGCGCCGAGGACGCGTTGCGCAGCTCGCAGGAAGTACTGCGCAAATTTTCCGCAGTGGCAAATTCGATTCGCGAGCAGGAGAAAAGCCGAATCGCGCGTGAACTGCATGACGAACTGGCGCAGGCGTTGACTGCGCTCAAGATGGATGTGGCATGGGTGACGCAACGGTTGCCAGTGGGCCAGCAGATGCTGGAGGATAAACTTGCAAAGATGCTCACCATGCTAGATAACACGGTGATCGCGACACGACGCATTGCGGCCGATCTGCGGCCGCTGCTTCTCGATGACCTGGGGCTCGTCCCCGCGACTGAGTGGCTGGTGCAGAATTTCATGGATCGAACCGGTCTTGCCTGTGATCTGACCATCGCCACACCCGAACTGGTACTTCCCGAACCCTATGCAACGGCGGTGTTCCGCATTCTGCAGGAGTCGCTGACTAATGTGGCGAAGCATGCGCATGCCTCTCTGGTGGAAGTATCACTCGACCAGGCTGATGGGCTGTTCACACTCTCTGTCCGCGACAATGGCTGCGGATTCGATGTCTCCAATCCGCGCAAGCCCGACTCATACGGATTGGTAGGGCTGCGCGAACGAGCTTTTCTGGTTGGTGGTGAGGTAGAGGTCGAGAGTGGGCATGGTCGTGGTACGCTCATAGAGGTTCGCATCCCGATCACCAAAACTGAGGTTCAATCGTGATCCGTATCGTCATCGCCGACGACCATACCATGGTCCGCGAAGGTTTGAAGCAGGTTCTTTCGACAGCAACCGATCTCACGCTGGTTGGAGAAGCACAGAATGGACACGAGGTGATGCAACGGGTACGCGAGCTGGAATTCGATGTGCTGGTGCTCGACCTATCCATGCCTGGCCGGAGTGGCCCCGAGCTGATCAAGCAAGTGCGCGCCGAGAAACCGAAGCTGCGCATACTCGTGCTCAGTATGCATCAGGAATCACAATACGCGATTCGCGCCATCAAATCCGGTGCTTCCGGTTATCTGACCAAGGACAGTGCCTCGGCTGAGATGGTTGCTGCGATCCGCAAGGTCGCCGGCGGCGGTGCCTTCATCAGTACCGAGGTCGCGGAGCAGCTCGCGCTGGGTGCCATGCCCAATGCCGAAGGCCCGCTCCATCGTTCGCTGTCTGATCGCGAGTTCCAGGTATTTCGTTTATTGTTGTCGGGCAAGACCGTTACGTACATCGCCGTACAATTGAACCTCTCGGTCAAAACGGTGAGCACGCACAAGGCCCACATTATGCGGAAGCTGGGGCTGAACAATCAGGCGGACTTGATCCGCTACGGCATCAGCCACCGACTGACAGACGATCCAGAGCTAATGGCCTGAGCCTTGTCTTATAGGACGACTCCGAGGCGACTTCGGAGTCATCCTAGAATCCAAATCGGATTCCCCTGATAGCCAGTTTAAGCCACTGCTGATAGCGGCCGGCATCCTTGCCGCCGATACTGGCGGCATGGTTAATACAAGCTATCCCGTTACCAAGGTTTTTATAGCGGACGACTCGACTTCTATGCGCGAGCGCCTCGTTGACATGCTTGGTGATATTGAAGGTGTAGTCGTTGTCGGCCAAGCGGATACTCCGGCAGCGGCTATCAAGGGCATTTTCAGCACCCATCCCGACTCGGTTGTGCTCGATATTCATCTTCGCGGCGGCACCGGGCTGGAAGTGTTGCGTCAGGTGCATCCCCTGGCACCAGAGATTGTGTTCATCGTCCTGACCAATTATCCAAACCCGCAGTACCAAAAGGCTTATCTCAATGCGGGAGCGAGACATTTTCTGGACAAAAGCAACCAAATCGACGCTGTCGTGAAAATCATTGCAGACCTCGGCGCGACGCTTCACTGACGTTCAACGATTCAATTAGAAGGAGCAACTTCATGACAGCCAACGCCGCACTTGCCTTCACCTCAAATCAGCATAACGTCATTCCACTGCATGCCCTTGCTCCACGAAAAGTTGTTGCTCTTTCCGTCGGCACCAGTTGTTCGACCTGCAACCTGCGCGAATTGTGCCTGCCCTGCGGGCTCACCGAGCAGGAGATCGAGCACATGGACACACTGATCTATACACGCAAGAGCGTGAAGCGCGGCCAGAACCTTTACCGTGCCGGAGATACATTTCACTCTCTGTACGCAGTACGCAGCGGATTTTTTAAATCCACTTTGTTGATGGAAGACGGGCGCGAGCAGGTCACTGGCTTTCACATGACGGGCGAAATCATGGGTATGGACGGCATTGGTTCGGGTATGTACGCTAGCAGCGCAACCGCACTGGAAGACGGGATGGTGTGTGCATTGCCATATGCGCATCTTGAAGACCTCAGCCGCGACATGCCCAGCCTGCAACCCCACTTTCACCGGATGATGAGTCGCGAGATCGTGCGTGAGCAAGGCGTGATGCTGTTGCTCGGTAGCATGCGTGCCGAACAGCGGCTCGCGGCCTTTCTGCTGAATCTGTCGCAACGATTCGCCGCGCGCGGCTATTCCTCATTCGAATTCATTCTGCGCATGACGCGTGAGGAAATCGGCAGCTATCTGGGTATGAAGCTGGAGACGGTCAGTCGTACGCTCTCGAAGTTCCAGGAAGATGGGTTGATAAGTGTTCAGCACAGACAGGTCTCGATACTGGACGTGGCCGGCTTGAATGGCGCCGTGCGACAGATTTTGCATTAGGAAAATGCGAACGAGTCACCGCAAAGTGCAGCTTGAGCTCAAGTCGAAACGAATTATTTATAGCGTGTGAGACGTAGAAGTGCTTCCCTAAACCCTGTGCTGGAAGGAAGATAACCATGGCATTAAAACTTGATTTGGTCGAGGATCGTGACGAAGTGTCTTCCTGTGCCAACCAGCTGAAGCAGCAGCTCAAGGAGAAGCTGATCGAGCAAAGGCAATACATAGCGAAAAATGGTGAAGGCCTGCCGGAAATCCGAAATTGGAAGTGGGGCGCGGCCAAAGCGGGTGCACCTCCGGGAGATCTGCCGGCTGGCAGAGCATAGCCCTAGTGAAAGCGCCCACAAAGGAACCCGCAGAGGATCTCCATCCCTCGAAGCCGGCAACGGTGGTGAAGCCCGACATCGCTTCCGTGCCTGTCCCCGGCAGTAACGGCGCGCAGTATTCCATTCAACTATTGGAAAAGGCGCACGCCGATACCGATGCCGTCCTGAAGGAACTCGGATCACAACAAAACGGCCTTAGCCAGGCTGAAGCTGCTTCTCGCTTGAAGCAGGTCGGGACCAACGAGATTGTGCGCGAGAAGCGCCAATCGGCCCTGATGCGCCTTCTGAGCAACGTCAAGAATCCGTTGGTGCTCCTGCTCTCGGCGCTGGGAGTGCTTTCCTATCTGACCGGCGACCAGCGCGCGACAGTGGTCATTTTCGTGATGGTGGTTCTGGGCGTGGTGTTGCGTTTCTACCAGGAGATGCGGGCTGACAACGCAGCTGCGAAACTCCAGGCGATGGTCAGCAACACGGCGACGCTGGTGCGCGACGGCATAGAAGCAGAAGTATCGATCAAGTTGCTGGTACCGGGCGACATCATTCGTCTGGCGGCCGGCGATATGGTGCCGGCTGATGTGCGGGTGCTTGCCGCCAAGGACCTGTTCTTGAACCAAGCGGCGCTCACCGGCGAAGTCCTGCCCGTTGAGAAGAAAGCCGCCCCTGCGGCGGCAGACATTCAGAACCCGCTCGAACTGCCCAACCTCTGTTTTCTCGGTTCCAACGTCGAAAGCGGCTCCGCGACCGCAGTGGTGATCTATACCGGGGATCGAACCTACTTTGGATCGCTGGCCGCCAGTATTGTCGCACAGCGCCAATTGACCAGCTTCGACAAAGGCATCAACAAATTCACCTGGCTGATGATCGGTTTCATCGTGGTGATGGTTCCGGCGGTGTTCCTCATCAATGGCCTCTCCAAGCACAACTGGCTGGAAGCGTTTCTATTTGCCATGGCTGTGGCGGTCGGGCTGACTCCCGAGATGTTGCCCATGATCGTGACCGTCAACCTGTCCAAGGGCGCACTGGCAATGGCGCGCCGGAAAGTGATCGTCAAACGCCTGAACGCCATCCAGAATTTCGGCGCGATGGATGTATTGTGCACCGATAAGACCGGCACCCTCACCGAAGGCAAGATCGTTCTCGAAAAGTATCTCGATGCGCACGGCGATCCGAGCGAGAAAGTGCTGCACTACGGCTACCTGAACAGCTTTCATCACACCGGCTTGAAGAACCTGCTCGACGCAGCGATCCTCGACCATGAGGAGTTGAAAGAGCACCTGAAGGCGGACAAGGAATTCGACAAGATCGACGAGATCCCTTTCGACTTTATACGGCGCCGGATGTCGGTAGTGGTAGAAGATAAAACCGGATTGAACACGCTGATTTGCAAGGGCGCCGTGGAGGAAGTGCTGAGCCAATGTACCCGGGTGGAAGTCAACGGCGAGGTCATTGAAGTACTGCCCGAGCATGACGTTAAACGCCGGCAGTTGGCGGACGAACTGAATGGCCAAGGCTTCCGCGTGATCGCTTTAGCCTACAAGCAAATGCCGGGGTCATCGGATGAACCGGTGTATGCGGTCAAGGATGAATCGGATCTGATTCTGCTCGGTTTCCTAGCCTTCCTCGACCCGCCCAAGGACAGCGCTACCGAGGCATTGAAGCGGCTGCACGCGTTGAGCGTGAACGTCAAGGTTCTGACCGGCGACAATGAGATCATCACTGCCTACATCTGCAAGGAAGTGGGCATGCCGGTGGAGCATCTCCTGCTCGGTTCCCAAATCGAGACGATGAGCGAGACGGAGTTGGCCGATGCCGCCGGTGCCACCAGCGTCTTTGCCAGGCTGGCCCCGGCGCACAAGGAACGCATCATCCGTGCGCTGCAAAGCAAGGGCCACGTGCTGGGTTTCCTCGGCGACGGCATCAACGACGCCCCGGCATTGAAGGCTGCTGATGTGGGCATCTCGGTGGACAGTGCGGTTGACATCGCCAAGGAGTCATCCGATATCATCCTGCTGGAAAACAGCCTGCTGGTACTGGAGCAGGGCGTGCTGGAAGGCCGGCGGGTATTCGGTAATATTGTCAAATACATCAAGATGGCGGCCAGTTCGAACTTCGGCAATATGTTCAGTGTTGTAGGGGCCAGTGCGTTCCTGCCATTTCTTCCCATGCTGCCGATCCAGGTGCTGATCAACAATCTTCTGTACGACTTCTCGCAGACCACTATCCCCACCGACGAAGTGGATGCGGACTGGCTGATCAAGCCACGCCAGTGGACCATCGGCAATATCCTGCGCTTTATTCTGGTTATTGGCCCGATCAGTTCGATCTTCGATTACCTGACGTTTTTCATGATGATGTACGCTTTTAACTCGTGGAACAACCCGGCCTTGTTCCAGACGGGGTGGTTTGTGGAGTCGATCTTCACCCAGACGTTGATCATCCATGTTATCCGTACCAATAAAATCCCGTTCATCCAAAGTCGGGCCAGTTGGCCACTCATCCTCACTTCCTTAATAATCGTCACGGCCGGCGCGTGGCTGACGGTTTCGCCCTTGGCGAGCACGCTTGGTTTTGTTCCGCTTCCGCCGCTCTATTGGCCATATCTAGCCGCCATGCTGCTGGGCTATGCGATCCTGACGCAGGTGGTGAAGACCTGGTTTATTCGAAGGTTTGGCGAGTAATGGTAGTTTGGAGCAGAGTGCGTCAAAGCAAAATTGGGATAACCAGTGTGGCCGCGCAAGGTTTTTCGAAGGCTGCAGAGCGGACCGAAACATGAGCAGCAAAAAACCAACCGTTGATGCCGACCTGGAAAAACTTCAGCGCGAAACATTCGATTATTTTTTGCATGAAACGAACATGACCAACGGATTGGTAATCGACAAGACAGCGCCCAATTGGCCGGCCAGCATTGCCGCGACCGGCCTTGCACTGGCCTGCTACCCGGTCAGCGTCGAACGCGGATTCATGCTGCGCGTAGCGGCGGTAGTACGAACGCTGGCGACGCTGCGTTTTTTCTGGAACAGTCCGCAGGGTACGGAGCCCGACGCGACCGGCTACAAGGGTTTTTACTATCACTTTCTCGATATGCAGACAGGACGGCGTGCGTGGCAATGCGAACTATCGACTGTGGATAGTGCTCTGCTTCTGGCGGGAGCATTGACGGTAGGGATGTATTTTGCCGCCGACACCCCGGACGAGAACGAAATCCGCAGCCTTGCCGACGCGCTGTATCGCCGCGCCGATTGGCAATGGGCGCAAAACCAGGGTGCTACCGTGACGCACGGCTGGAAGCCGGAAAGCGGCTTTCTTGACTATCGCTGGGAAGGCTACGACGAGGCGCTGCTGTTGTATATCCTCGGGCTGGGCTCGCCGACGCATCCGCTGCCCGAGCAAAGCTACGCAGCGTGGGCGTCGACGTACCGCTGGGAACTTTACTGCGGGCAGGAATATCTTTACGCGGGGCCCTTGTTCACGCACCAACTCTCGCATGTCTGGATCGACTTTCGTGGTATTCAGGACGCATTCATGCGCGATAAAGGCATTGATTATTTCGAGAACAGCCGTCGCGCAACCTACGTGCAACAACAGTACGCGATCAACAACCCGCTCGGGTTCAAGGACTATGGCTCGCATTGCTGGGGAATTACCGCAAGCGAGGGACCCGGTCCAGAGAGCATCAAGATAAACGGCATCGAGCGCCAATTCTTCGATTATGTCGGAAGGGGAGTTCCATATGGACCCGACGACGGTACTCTCGCGCCGTGGGCGTTGGTGGCATCGCTCCCATTCGCACCCGAAATTGTGTTGCCCGCAATTCAACATTGTATTCACCAAGTCAAGTTGACCGAATTCAACGCCTACGGCTTCAAGGCATCTTTCAATCCTTCGCATCCGGGAGACCCCGGCAATCCCTACGGCTGGTGGGTATCGCCGTGGCATTTCGGCCTCAATCAGGGCCCCATCATCCTCATGATCGAAAATTACCGTAGCGGTTTGCTGTGGCAACTCATGCGGCAATGCCCGTACATCACAGGTGGATTGCGGCGAGCGGGTTTTGGGGGAGGATGGTTGTGAGAAATCGCTACCGCGCAGATTTCTTTTTGGCTATGGAATATGTTGGGCAGCTCTTTCAGCCAAACACCGATGATTCGAATCGTGGACTATGGGCAGTGGTTAGCGCTGGGTCTGGCCTGTGGTTTTGGCGCCATGATGCGAGGCAGTCTCAAGAGCTACTTCAAGCGGCGGCTCCACATTGCCTCCGGACGATCATGGATTCCTGCCGATTAACTCGACTTTGTGCTCGGAGGATTGCTTGTTTTGTCCTTCTGGGTGCGCTTGGGCTGGCTTGATGTTGTGGCGGTCATCGCATTGAGCTTCGTCGGCGACATCATTGTTAACCATGTGTCGTTTCAACTCGGAATTCGCGATACGCGTTGGTGAAGCTTGACCGTGCTGCCTTAATCAGCAAGGTACCGCCACTGCTGTTCGTACCCGTAATCGTGCTGTTCCGTGCCCACCTTTGCATTCATCGATCGAGGTTACCCTGCGCTCAACTCATGCGCTTTCAAAACATCAACAAACCCCTTTGCTTTTGGAAATTCCGGCATTGAAAATCGCTCTCCGCTAAGCGGGCTGGCGAACAGAGTTATGTGAGGTACGAGAGCAAGATTCATTCAGGCATTGAATTGACGCTGGACAAGTGTCACGGCTAAAGGCCGGCATATAGAGATGAAGAATTAAGTAGCTTATCTTTGATATTTATCAATACTCGTTGCAGTTGAAACATTAAGGTGTACTCAGCAATCGAAATCAATTGCCGGATCAGTCGGTGGTGTTGTAGCTCACTCGGCAAACAATTGAGCAAAATATGTCGACTTCAATAAGGAGATAAATCATGTATTACACAGGCACGAGTTTCTGGGGGATGCATTTTTTCTGGTGGCTATTCTGGATAGCAGCGATGGTGTTGATGTTTTCCCCGATGACGCCGGTTTCACGAGGTCGGCGGCGTGAAACACCACTTGAGGTATTGCAACGACGATATGCCGCTGGTGAGGTTACAACAGAGGCGTATGAGGAACGCAAGACCAAGCTTGAGCGTGATACCAAACCGCTCAAGTAGCGGCGTTCATCAATCCAAGCACACGCAGAAAATTAATGTGTATCACAACGTACTTTTATTCAACTCAATATAAAGAGGTATTACCATGCAAACAGAAAATTTGAAAGTAACGGGCATGACTTGCGATGGCTGCACCAGCAAGGTAGCACACGCGCTGAATGCAATTAGCGGTGTTCATGAAGTTGTTGTGTCACTGTCGGACGGCGAGGCAGCAGTGCGTTACGATGAGCATCAGGCGTCACCGGAGCAACTCAAATCAGCCGTGAAGAGTGCGGGATACGGTGTGAATACCACCACTATTCAGAAGCCACAAGTTAAGGGCGGCTGTTGTTGAGCCCCGCTATGGCATCCTGACGCGAAATCCTATGAATACACTCAGCGCACAGATACAACCTGCAAGCTTTGATGTACTCAGAGTGCATCGTGTCTTGGAACAAACGTTTCAAGGCTACACAGGCAGTGTAGGACTGCAATTTTGGGATGGCAAAGTGATCTCACTGGGGCGAGACAGTCCGGATGCCACGATCATTATTCACTCAGCAAAGTTGTTGCGCGAGCTGGCGTGGCGACCTGATCCATTGCGTCTCGCGGAGGCTTACTTTTACGGAGAGATCGATATAGAGGGTGATCTCTATGCTTTATTAATGCAAAGAGACCATTTACAGTCTCTGACACTGTCCATACGTGATCGGCTAGCAGTACTTTATACCGCCTTGATTACCTCCAGCCATTCGACCCTTGTCCGCCAAAACAGTGCGTCAGTTCGGTGGTCGAAGTCCTTGCACGCAAGCGCTTCGCAAAAACATTCCAAAGCACACAGCCGCGAAGCTATTGCTTTCCACTATGACGTATCGAACGATTTTTACCGGCTCTGGCTCGACGGGCAGATGGTGTATTCGTGCGCTTACTTCAATGACGCTGCCGAAAGCCTGGAAGTTGCCCAGGTCAATAAGCTTGATCACATTTGTCGCAAATTGCGGCTCAAGTCAGGAGAGCGATTATTGGATATCGGTTGTGGCTGGGGTGCCTTGATTTGCCGAGCCGCGCAACATTACGGCGTACGCGCACACGGCATCACTTTGAGTCAGCAGCAGTATAAATACACGCAAGCCAAAATCTGCGACATGGGACTGGAAAAGCAAGTGACTGTCGAGTTGAGGGACTACCGGGATCTGCCCGAAGAAGCGATTTTCGACAAAGTGTCGAGCATTGGCATGTTTGAGCACGTTGGGATAAAGAATCTGCCGAACTATTCCAGCATCGTGCGGCGTGTACTGAAGCCTGGCGGGCTGTTCCTTAATCACGGCATCACGGATAACGAAGAATGCAAGCAAAAATCTGTTGGGAACGAATTCATAAAGCGTTATGTTTTTCCCGATGGTGAACTCGATAGCGTGAGTAATGTGCAGCGAGTGATGGAACAGACCGGCTTTGAGATATGTGATGTCGAAGCATTGCGCCCTCATTACGCGCTGACATTGAGACACTGGGTAAATCGGCTAGAGGCGCAACGAATAGAAGCGCTTGAGCATGTAAGTGAGGCAACGTATCGCGTCTGGCGATTGTATATGGCCGCCTGCGCTTTACAGTTTGAAAGTGGTGCCATAGGCATCTACCAGATTCTCGCGGTGAACAAAGCGGGGGGGCTGGTTGGCTTGCCGCTGACTCGACATGATATCTATCAGTGAAATCGCGATCAACCGTTTGATTTATTGGAGGAACAAATCATGCAATGGTTTTCACAATACTGGGTTTGGGTGTTGTTCGCCGCCGGGATGGTCGCGATGCATATGTTCGGGCATGGCGGTCACGGAGGGCACGACGATAGCCAGAATGCCCCAGTGCCTGCAAGCAACGAGGATGTGCAACGTAATTCGAAACAAGGGTCGGGTCATCACCATTGATTCGCCAGATATTGGTTTTCAAGTAGGGGTAATGCTATGTTGAATATAAAAGTGGTGACCTGGTCGTTGGCAATCTGGACCACGTTTTCATTCGTGTTTTGTGTCGTCTTTGCCATGCTAACGCCAGCGAGCCTGAACATGCATGCGCTCCTGCTGCAAATCTTGCCAGGCTTCGAATGGTTCAGTTGGCGCGGCTTTCTCGTTGGTTTGATCGAGAGTTTCCTTTACGGCGCATATGCGGGATTGGTCTATGTGCCCATCTACAATTTTGTGCACTGCAAGTGCATGCGGTCCGTGCAGCACTAGATGAACCAGAAAGCCCGCGAATCGGAATCAAACGCGCAAGTGAACTCGATCTCGACAAATAGCTTCCAGGAAGCTCTGCCTCGCAACGAGCAGACGGTTGATGGCATGACGATCGAACGCGGCGTGATGCCTGCCAAGCGCGTGAAAGGACACGCGACGGCGCCTGGATATCCGAACGCCATGCATGGCGGGACACCACCGAATAGCGACTCAAATCACATTCTCGTCGCCTTGTTTGACGCCAAGACTGGTGCCCGTAACACCGACGCGCAGATTCGAGCCGACGTCGGCAACCGCTGGTACAGCCACGACCCCGACTGGCTCCTGGAGCCCATGGAAATCAGCGGCACGAAGAGCTATGGCAATTTCTTTTCAATGCAGGACGCGGGTATCTGGCGCATTCACCTGTTGACTCGTCCCGGCATAGCGCGGCCGGTCGAGGCGGATTTTGGCTTCGAACAGGTGTCCTCATAATTCAGACGATGCGAGAGGGTCTTGTACTCAACATAAACACGCTGATTTAGAGCGCACAAACTTCCTGCGGATAAATGCACCTTTTGCTTTTTTGCTTTCATAAACTTTACAGATCAGTGAGAAAATAATGAGCAAGAACACCGATAAAAATGAGTCAAGCGCGCAAACATCTGCGAACCCGAAAAACGTCTATAAGGAAACTCTGCACAAACTTCAGGTCGAGCTGGTCAAGCTGCAGCGACACTTCATCAAGTGCAATGACAAGATTCTGATCATCCTGGAAGGCCGCGATGCGTCTGGCAAGGACGGAGCGATCAAACGCATCGTCCAGCACCTGAGCCCACGCGAGACCCGCGTTGTCGCCCTTGGCAAACCCTCGGATAGGGATCGTACGTCGTGGTATTTCCAGCGTTATGTTCCCTATTTGCCAGCCGCTCAGGAACTGGTGCTCTTTAACCGCAGTTGGTACAACCGTGCCGGTGTCGAGCGGGTCATGGGTTTCTGTAGCGAGGCAGAGCATGAAGAGTTCATAGGCTCAGTTTCCAACTTCGAGAACATGCTGGTCGGCTCGGGCGTGAAGCTGCTTAAGTATTATCTCGATATCAGTAAAGCCGAGCAAAAGAAGCGCCTTAAGTCTCGTAAAACTGATCCGCTCAAGCAATGGAAAGTCAGTCCGATCGATGATGAGGCGATCAAGCGCTGGAAAGCATATAGCCAGGCCCGCAACGAAATGCTGGCGCGCACCTACAGCCCTGTGGCGCCATGGACGCTGGTGCGCGCTGACGACAAGCATCTGGCGCGGATCAATATCATCAAGGATATTCTTAGCCGACTTCACTACGCCGGCAAGGATAAGCAACTGATCTTGTCGAACCCGCAAATCGTATTTCCCTACGATGTTTCGAACCTCGAAAATGGCCAGCTTGCAAAGTAACCGATGATGTAACCAGACGTTTTGAATATTAGTTTATCAAGAGACACAATGAAAATCAGCATTATTGAAGTGCGTGACATGCTGTCGATATTGACCATGGATGACGTGGAAAAGCGTCTTTGCGAGGTGCCGGGGATAGAAAGCGCGACCGTGAACTACGCTGCCGGCAACGCCACCGTGCGCTACGACGAAACCCTGCTCGACGTCGCCGATATCAAAATGCTCGTGCAGCAACGCGGGAAACAATCCGCCGATGAATCACAACCCGGACAGCAAGCAGAAAAAGAGCCTGCACCTGTACACGCTTCAGGACCGAAGTCGGAAGCGGCGCTGCGAAGCGCTGTGGCGCCTGCAGCCACGGTAGACAAAGTTTCCCCGGTCGTTTCTGAAACGGCTGCGCCGAAAGATGCCTCTATTGCATCGGAGTCGAAACCGTTCGCAGACATTTCCATCGCGCCCGTCGCCGACGAAAACGAGGGCCATGCGGAAACCGGTGTACTCGGCAAGGTTACTGCCTGGGTCAAGGATGCCGTTGCCGCCGAACATAAGGGCCACGAAGGCCATGCAGCGCATAGCGCGCATCCCGCCATGTCGGCGAACATGGCCCATGAGATGGGCCATGACGGCACCGACATGGCAGCCATGGTGCGCGATATGCGCAATCGCTTCTGGATTTGTCTGCTCTTCACCATTCCGATCTTCATTTACGCGCCGATGGGTGGCATGTGGCAAGCACCCGCGCCGCCATTCGGTCTGGAGTTGAACCTGTGGCTGTTCCTCTTCGCTAGCGCCGCAGTCGTCTATCCGAGCTGGCCGTTCTTTGTCTCCGCCTGGCGCGCGCTGTTGAAGGGCATTCTGGGCATGGCCGCGCTGATCGTGCTGAGTGTCGGCACCGGCTATCTCTTCAGTGTAGGCAGCACGCTCTTCTTCAAGGGGGGTGGGCAGTTTTTCGAAGCGGTCTCCGTTCTGCTGGTGTTCATCCTGCTCGGTCACTGGTTGGAAATGCGCGCCCGCGCGGGTGCGTCTTCCGCCATCAAGGCGCTGATGAACCTCACGCCGACCAAGGCTAACGTCATTCGCAACGGCGCCGAGATCGAAGTGCCGACGGTCGAGGTATTGGCCGGCGAAATTGTCGTGATCCGCCCCGGCAATAAGATACCGGTCGACGGCACGGTGGAGAGCGGTGAATCACTGGTCGACGAGTCCATGCTCACCGGCGAATCGATGCCAGTGCAGAAGGGGCCGGGTGCCAGGGTGATTGGAGCGACCATCAACAAGAGCGGCAGTTTCCGCTACAAGGCGACCAAGGTCGGCGCCGACTCGGCGCTGGCACAGATCGTAAAACTGGTGCAGGAAGCGCAGAACTCAAAGGCACCGGCGCAACTGCTGGCCGACAAGGCTGCGCAATGGCTGGTGATCGCGGCTATCGTCATCGGCCTTACAACCTTTGCGGTGTGGTTCTGGGTCATCGGCCAACCAATGTTGCTGGCGGTGACGCTGTCCATCACCGTCTTCGTGATCGCCTGCCCGGATGCCCTGGGGCTGGCCACGCCGATGGCCGTGATGGTGAGCACCGGGCTCGGTGCCGCGAACGGCATCCTGTTCAAGAACGCATCGGCGCTGGAAGACGCCACCAAGCTCGACGTCATTATTTTCGACAAGACCGGCACGCTCACTGTCGGCCAGCCCGACGTCGTGGAAATCGTTGTGGCGGAAGGCATCACCGAGGAAGTGGTGCTGACCGCGGCCGCCGCCGTCGAACAGGGGTCGGACCATCCGCTGGCTCAGGCCATTGTGCGCCGGGCGGCCAAGCTCACCATCGTAGCGCCGACCGGCTTCGAGAGTCTCGATGGCATGGGCGCGCGCGCCGAAACCGCTGCCGGAACAGTGTACTTGGGCAACCGCCTTTTGATGGACACGCACAAGCTCGCGCTCGGCCCGCTGGAGGCGCAGGCCAAGCGCCTGCAAGGCGACGGCCGCACGGTAGTGCATGTCGCGCAAGGCGCGCGCGTGATCGGGCTCATTGCTATTGCCGATGCGATCCGACCCACGTCAAAAGCGGCAATCGCCAAATTGTGTGAACGCAAGATCGAAGTGGTGATGCTAACTGGTGACAATCTGGCCACGGCCACGCGCATTGCCGCCGATCTTGGCATCGATAAGGTGCTGGCCGACGTGCTGCCCGGCCAGAAGGCCGAGAAAGTGAAGGCGCTGCAGGCCACCGGTAAGAAGGTCGGCATGGTAGGTGATGGCGTCAACGACGCACCCGCGCTGACCCAGGCCAACGTCGGGTTCGCCATCGGCGCCGGTACCGACGTGGCGATGGAAAGCGCCGATGTGGTGTTGATGAAAAGCGACCCGTACGACATCGTTGGCGCTATCGAGCTGTCGCGCGCAACGGTGCGCAAGATGCATCAGAACCTGTGGTGGGCGGTGGGCTACAACACGATTGCGTTTCCGCTCGCTGCAGGCGTGCTCTATCCATTCGTGCTGAGTCCGGAAGTCGCCGCGATATCCATGTCGGGCAGTACGCTCGTCGTGGCGATCAATGCGCTGATGCTGAAGCGCACCAAACTGGCCGGCATACGCCAGCCCGGCAAGTCTGCGGCGCCAGGAGCACCAACGGACACAACTACACCGGAGCATGACGCGGCATCTGCTGAGTTGAAATAAGGCCGAAATAGAAAGTAATAAGCTATGCAGAACATTAAAGAAAACAGGAGCGTGATGGTCAACTCTTCGTCCGCTGCCGGTGTGTCCGTGTCCACTATGGCGACGCTAATGCTCGCGGTCTTTGTAGTGTCAATCGGCTATGGCGTTGTGCTTCCACTGCTGCCCTATCTGATTGAGCGGTTGATGGGAGCGGGAGGAGAGAGCACACAGGTTTCCAGGCACACGGGGCTGCTGACTGCGGTCTACACGCTCTCGCTGTTTTTGTTTGCTCCCCTATGGGGACGACTGTCAGATCGACGCGGCTCGCGTGGCGTGCTGCTGGTTGGATTGCTCGGATTCGGCGTAACCACGCTGGTCTTCTCATTCGTCGAGAGTCTCGTCGCGGTGTATGCCGAGCGATTCCTGAGCGGAGTGTTCGCCGCAGCAGTGACACCCGTGGCGGCGGCCGTTATGGGCAGCTTCACGACGACCGAGCAGAGGCGCGCCCGTCGGCTTACATTCGTTAGCATGGCCAGCATTGCCGGTTTCCTGTTCGGACCGATGCTGGGGATGTTCATTACGCGCTTTGCGGGCAATTTGTTCACCCTCACCATGCCGGCAGGATCGCTCGCAATCCCACTTGCGACGACTGCACTGCTCGCCTTCTTCGCAGCCGTCGCTGTCGCGTTTTCTGTGCCAGGTGGCAAGGAGCAATATCAGTCACGGAAGACTACGGGTGTTTCGACCGATAAGACGACATGGTTGGTGCCGAAACTGCTCATCCTCACCTTTATCGTCTCGGCCGGCGTCGGAGTCTTCGAGGTCGGGATTGCCCTGCGCGGCAGACAGGAACTCGGCTTGGCCCCGTCCCAGATCGCGCTGATGTTTGTCGAATGCAGCCTGGTCATGTTCGTGATGCAGGCAATCGTATTCTCGCCCTGGTTCAAGCCCGAGAAGACCCGCTGGCTCATCGCGCCCGCGCTGATCGTGCTGGCGGCGGGGTTGTTCCTCGTACCAAGGGCATCTGATTTCAAGTTGACGCTGGTGGTGATCGGTGCGGTAGCAGCCAGCGCCGGCATCCTCTCGCCGATCCTGACCTACTGGATATCGGCCAAGGCGGGAAGTGCGCAGGGTTGGGAACTGGGTAAGCAGACGGCAGCCGCAAGCCTCGGGGTCACCCTGGGCTCAGCAGCGGGTGGACTTTTGTTCAACGTCGCGGCGCTGCCGGGTGCATCCTTCATCCTGACGGCAGGGCTA
Organism: Gammaproteobacteria bacterium; assembly: GCA_043738945.1. Taxonomy (GTDB): domain Bacteria; phylum Pseudomonadota; class Gammaproteobacteria; order Steroidobacterales; family Steroidobacteraceae; genus Bog-1198. The sequence continues at coordinate 91,889 of JAYUFB010000001.1, read as the reverse complement.
GTCGTGCTCGGCTTCGTATTAAGCCTCGGATCGCCGCATTTGCTCGTTCAAACCGTGCCTGAAGGTGCCCATGACTCCTGAATTCGACATGAAGCAGGTCACAACACCGCTCTTGCTCCATATGCTGGGCAAGGAGTTGCGATTCCCTAGAGTGTTTCTGTTGCTGTGCAGGTTCACGCTCGGTCGATTCAAGAAGACAATCGACCAGCGCAAGGCGTTCGAGATCGTGCGTGTCGCGCTGTTGACCGGCGGCACAGCTGCGCAGAACTTGCAGTTCGATACCGTTCACAAAGAGCGAAACTTCCGCAACTTTACGGATATGGAGATCAAAAACAACCGCACTGGACTGGTTCGCTGGAACAAGATGGAGTTGGTGGAGCGTACGGATCGGCGTTTTGAACTCAAGATCACACGCTGCATGTTCCATAAGTTGGCTGTTTCCTGGGGCCTTCCCGAGTTAACGCCTATTTGCCGGAAGAAATGACGTTTGATCGCGGTGGTGTCGCGCACCGTATTGCAGATGGCAAGCACGAATGTAATTTCGTCTGGAACTTGCGCCAAACGGATTGACCCGTTTGTCAATAGACGCCATGTCCAGTCAAGCGCTGCCTTTTCACGACGAAAGTATCGCGCTGGTGCACGCGCCGATAGATCGAGTCTTCGCGCGTTTGGACGACCCGATGTCCCTAGCAGCGCACATGAGCGAATCATCGATGATGATGATGGGATCGCGCATGTCGATGGAAGTCGACGCCGGCGGCGGACGTGTAATCGGGTCGAAAATCAGCATGCATGGCAGCGTGATGGGCATTCCTGTTTCGCTCGAAGAGGTGGTTACCGAGCGACAGCCACCCTGCAAAAAACTCTGGGAGACTATCGGAACCCCGAAGCTGCTGGTCATGGCGCACTACCGCATGGGCTTCGAGCTGGCGCCCCAAGGCGATACGTCGCTGCTGCATGTTTTCATCGACTACAGTTTGCCGGCTACCGCGCCGGGATCATGGCTTGGCCGTTTGCTCGGCGGCGTCTACGCGCGCTGGTGCACGAAGCGGATGGTCGATGATGTCATCAGGCACTTCAACGCGTGATTGATTGCCAAGCTAATACCACGAGGTTATTGTCGCGAAAAACCGCGCGTGCATAAAACGTATATGCCGTCCCCAGCCGATCCTATGTAAGCGGTTGGGTAAGCACACTCTGCCGTAGTTTTATGATTTCTGATGATATGTCTCCTAAACATAAAATTTCAGGAGACCCCGATGTTGACAACGGAACAGCGAGCGACAAAAGGTGCGATGTGGTTGGCACATTGGCAGGGGTGGCAGAGTCTAGGCGTACCGATGGCCGAGTACGCGCGACGCGAAGAATTTGATGTCGATGCGGCGTATCGTGGGAAGCGCATTCTGCGTCGCACGGGTCAGTGGGTCGGGGTGGCTGCGGCACCGGCGGCAAAGAGCAAAAGGGGTAATGCGCCGGTTCGATTTGCGCGTGTCAGCGTGAGCGATGCGCCGCGGCCGGCATCGCCGCGGTGCTTCTACGTCGTTGACCCTCCACCGCCGCTCACCAATGGCCGCCTCGGCGCAAGGAGAAATCCGAACTTTTCCAGTGGCGTCGATGGTGCACCCGTCCTTACGTTATAGAACGAAACGCCGTGTGTAGCATGTAGGCACTCGAGCTTGTAAGCCTTGTTAGTCAGTCTCCGTCAATTGTGGCGGGAACCCGCGGCGCCGAGCTGCTGAATTTCGCTAGTGACTCGAAGCAAAGCGAAGCTCCCTGAGACCAACCTCCTCAATCGTCAGGATCTTCGTCAAATACGCGAGTCGTCCCTGACATTCGGAAGTCGCCGCAATGAGTTCCTTGATATCGCCGGCCCCGAGGACACCACTCGGCGCGCGTCGCGCGATCGCCCCGGCGACATCGACCTGAATGGCTAGCGCCTTGGCGGCCTCGTGAAAGGCGGTCACGCCTTCGTAGAAGTAGGTGTAATCAGCGAGCGCCCGGTGCGACATCAGAGCGAGCGCGCCATTCTGTCGAAGGACCTGCCACGCGCCGTTGGGCGGCCAGTGGAAGGCGCCGCTCCACTGATACGGCAGATTGAGGGCGGCAGGCGCGGAAGAGCCCTGTGCCGCGAGCAGCAGACCCACGACAATTGTGGCGATGTGGATGAAGAATCCCTTCCAAGTATGTAACGCTTCGTGCGGCGCGTGAACTTCGAGCATAGGCACTGATATCTCCGGGATTGAACGTGTTTCCGCAACTTGAGGTACTTCGACTTTCGCGCTATCTGAGGATTCCTGGCCTATGCCTGGCTCGGCGCGATCTACCATGAGTTGGATTCCTGTTTGGTGACCCCGTAACTAATCCAGTGAAACAAAGGGCCGCTTTCTTGCCGTGATTTCATCGGTCCGAATATCGGCAGCGGGCCGATTGCGACTAAAAGCGGCCGGTTATAAGCAAGGTAAGCGGTCACGTAGCATACTACCCGACCAGACAATGTCTGTCAGATGGAACCCTAGCATTCGCACTTAAGTCGCAACTTTGTAATCGCGGTAAGATTTTTCCTCGACGATGGCGGAGCCTAGCTTGAGGTTGATGCGTCGCTTGATGGCTGCTCGCTCATCGTTTTCGACGTAGACCGCGCGCGCGAGGCGAATGAATTCGACGTCAAATTCTTGAGCGTGTTCTTTATCGCGAATATCGTCTTCGATGATCCACAAGCGCCTATTGACCGCGTGCAGTGCCGCTTCATCGGCGGCGATATCAATTTTTGCGAAATCGGATTTCGCCCAAGTAGTTTGCAAAGCTTGAAGCTCGAAATGCACGTTGGCGAGTTTCGTCGCATCGGTCATGCGTTCGGACTTGATCTTTAGAATCGTCATCTTATCGACTAATTCACCGGGCGAGACGGGTACGATAATTTCGGTCATGGGGTAATAGTATAACGAATATGTTTAGTAGCGTGGGACAATGGCGTGAGCGTTGACGCCATGCTTTATCAAATTCGACACCACTGAATTTGGGCAGATGTCGATCATCACCGGCGGTACCCAGGCGAAATTTTGTCGGGCTCGGCGAAATCTTTGGTCGCATGCTGCTGCGCGTGAAACGAAACCGCGTACCCGCCGACAATCTCGTATCTAACCGTTTCAGCGTTGCAAGCCGACAACAGTTCTTTGAAGTCTTGGAGCGTCGACGGTGGGGTAACGGTGGCTGGCAGCACCCGGAAAGCTTAAGTCGAGGTGCTCTTCGCTCGCGGGCGGCCTTGGTACAGCATGTACACATCAGAGCGTTCATAGTGAACCGGTCCTGTAGGTCGGGTCGCGTGAACAAAGCCTGCTGCCTCATAGAGCTTGATCGCGGCTTTCAGTGCGCTATTGGTTTCAAGATATAGTTCACCCGACCCGTGCGACTCGAATTTTTCAATGGCGGCGCTTACTAAGCGTCGGCCGATTCCAAGCGCTTGGTAATCCTCAGTCACTGCCATTTTTGACAGTTCAAAACGCCGCGGCCCCTTTTTTAGGAGCGCGCCGGTGCCAATGATTGCACCGTGAAGTCGCGCGAAAAATATGAATCCGCCTTGGCGTAGAAGAGTACCCGGGGTCGACAAGACGGCCTCGTCGATGGGCTCAACGCTGAAATATTTTTTTAGCCACTCCAAATTCAGGCGCTTAAAGTCCTGTCGATAGCGGGGTTGGTAAGGGATTATTTCGACTTTGCTGGCGGTAGCTCGACGCAGATGGGCATGAATGCGCTGCGTGAACGGCCGTTGCGACAATGCTTGGTCGATGCTCTTCAGCGCCAAGGAAAGCGGCTGGACGTTGAGTTCCTCAATTGCCGACTCGATTGCTTGCCACACCGAGCCTAGGCGCCGCATGAGCGCCCAACCTTTGGACGACAGACTCAGCAAACGACGGCGACTATCCTTAATGTCGCTCCACTCGCGCACCACTTCGGCGTTAAGCAGTTTGCGGCTCATTTGACTTACGGCGGGGTGGGTCTGACCCAGTTGAAGCGCAAGTTCAGAAATTCCCAGGCGGCCATGGTCGCGGAGTAAGAACAGAATCGGAAAACAGCGCGAGGATAAATCAACACCGTGAACTGCGTAGATCTCGTCAACGCCGGTATACAGAGTTTCGCTCACTCGCCTAAGCCGAGAGGCAAGTAATAGATCGCCGTAATCATGCAATGAAGCCATGGCTAATAATATGCGTAAGCACTTACGTATGTCAATGCCGCGATGCAATCTCGCGCGATTCCTTAAGCTGCTGCCAGTTTGGCCTCTCGTCGTGGCACTACTAAGGCTTTTCATGCCAATTCATCGTGGTGAGCATAGTGTTGACGGTGTCTACACTAGTGGGAATTATACCCACCATGAACGGCAAGGATGTGGTTCGGACCCTTAAGAAAGTGGGCTGGTATGAGGATCGCAAAGTTGGCAGGCGATATCTCAGTAGCGCACTCTAGAAAGGATTTAGGAACTGGTTTGGTGAACAAGATACTCACACAGGCGGCGCTTACATGAAATTCGCGATTGCAATCGAGGCGGGAACAAAAAAACAGCGTTCGGTGTTGTAGTTCCGGATCATCCGGGTTGTTTCAGCGCGGGCGGTTCGGTCGAGGAAGCCTTCGACAATGCGCGCGAATCCATCAAAGTCCATGAGCGAATGGCTAGTCGATAAAGAACTTAAGGGCTGGACCTGGGGGATTGTCGATGTGCCGGTCGAGCAGTACTTCGGCCTTGCAACCAAGATCAACATCACTGTCCCAGCTCTGATCCTCAAGCGGATTGATCGTTACGGGAAAAAAACGGCGGTTCGCGATCGGGATTTTTGGTAGAAACCGCCGAAATTAGCGATCGGTCCGCGAGCTCAATGGGCGCCAGTCGCTTGCTGCGGGCAGCATTGAGGTAAGCGTATCGTCGCGCCGCCAGAAGTGATGGAAAAGCGCGGCCGAGACGTGAAGTACAATGAGGCCAAGTAACGAGAAGCCAATTAATTTGTGTACGGCCAATAGCTGTTGAGCTAGCGGTCGATTCTTTTCGAGCAGGGCTGGTAATTGACCGATGAAGAATAGATCTACGTGATTGCCATGGGCGCTAGTTTGTAGAAGCCCGAGAATTGGCTGCGCCAGGAGTATCGCGTAGAGGGCATATTCGCTGACCATTGCGGCAACTCGCATTGGCTGAGGCATATCGCTAGGCCAATTGGGATACTTGGCAAACTGACGCCAGACCAGTCTGACCATAGTTAATACCCCTATGGTCAGACCGACAGATCGATGCAATTGTAGAAAAGCCGTGTGAGAGGCCCGGGACGAGGCAAAATCGATGGAAAACGCGAGTGCAAAGACCAGCACTACGAGGCCGGCGTTCAGCCAGTGCATTAGTCGCGTAGTACGATCAAACGTCCGTAATTCCGAATTGCTGTCCGTGCGCATTTTTGTGCCTAGGTGTGGTGGCTCGCGGGGGGGCCTGTATGTGGAAGACTCGTGAGCTGGCGCGTTTATTCCGTTATCGATGGCCGCACGCCGAGGGCTACCTAATGGCCCGTGGGATTTGGTTTACGCGCTGCAAGGTGTTTTGGATTTAATTCAGCAGGCGCGCGGTCAGCGCTGGCGCTGTTTTTTGACCTGACGCGTGAGGTGAAGAAACTTCTTCGAATGGTCGATGGCTCGTCGAAAAATGCGCAGCGTGTCGGCACGCTAAGGCCTTTGCAACGACGAAGTCCTGCCGCGAGATGAATGGCGCAGTCAAGTTATCATCCAGTCGAACATCAGAAATTATCGCTGGCGGCAATTCGGGGCGATTACTGTAAGCGCGCATCGTGAGTATTATCTGGAGTTATTCTAACCATGTGTTGCCGCTGGCTTAGTCCCTGCGGCCTTCGCGGGCTATCGCAATGAATTCGTGTTCCTGCGTACATCACGGTACGTGCCTCCTCAATGGTCTGCTTCGGGTCACAGTAACCGTACTCACGTGAACGGATTCAGGCTCCTCACTTCCGGTGTGAAATGCGCAACATTGCGAGTGACGACGGATAGGTTATAGATCAATGCGGTGTCTGCTATCTGGTCGATCCGATCTACGCTCAGGCTCGTTGAGCGACTTGCTAGCCGCCGATGAGCGCCATACCCTTTAAGTTTGCCTTGCGTACAACCCAGTCCAGACTCTTGACTTGATCAGCAAGTACGGCTCCTGGACGGCTACCGCTCATCACGACCTCAAAGGGATAACCCTTGATTTGCGTGGTCATTGGGCAACAAACCATTAAGCCAGCTTTGCCATTGTAGGCGGCGGGATTCATGACAAGGGCTGGGCGGTGGCCCGCCTGTTCATGGCCGGCTTGTGCGGTAAAACGCAACCACACGATAGCGCCCGCCGCAGGCACGTAACGAACCGCCACTACAAGCCGCCTGCATGATGCCACTCGGAATACGAATGGCCGCGCTGTTACCCCATTTCTTCACAATTACACGCATAAATATCAAGGCCATTTTTGACAATGTGTCTACAATGTATAGACAGTGCAGATTTCACTTGAATGACAATTGAAATAAGCGCTCAGTTTTTAAGCGCAAGCTCGCTCATTAGTAGGTCTAATTTTCCATTGACCTCATCGACTTCAATGAGATCCATGACACTGGGGCGCTCGATTTTGGTACTCCATGGAAGGGCTGCGGCGGGTTTTCCTAAGTATTGACGAGCTGCGGCATCGTATTTGTCGACGCAGAGCGCGCGACTAAGGTAAGGACCGCTACGCGCGGGGTTGGTAGCGGCATACAGACCGATCACGGGAAGTCCTACCATGGTTGCCATGTGGACTGGCCCTGAATCGGGTGATAGGAGTACGGTGCTTCGTGCCAGTAGATTTAGTAACTCGGGCAAGGTGTCTTGGCCGATTCGATTGATTAAAGTTGCGCGAGTCGCTTTGCTGATCGCGTTGCCCATCTGGGCTTCGCGTGCGCTAGGTCCACCCGCTAAGATGACTTCCAACCCGTGGGTGTTAACCGCATGCTCGGCTACCGCGGCATAACGATTCGCTGACCAATTGCGGGCCGCATGACTGGAGCACGGGCTGATCACTAAGATCGGTTGCTTCAGCGGAGTGTTTAAGGGTAAGCGCCATTCGGGTGCTGCAGTCTGAATTCCACAAGCGCGCACAAACCCTAGCAATGAATCCAACACATGTTCGCGGTGGGCCGCAGCAATTTTGAAGTTGGTGAAACAGCTTTGTAATTCGCGAGCACGTGCCCGATCAAAGCCGAGCTTGATCGGTGCATCGATGAACCAACTTAGCAAACTGGCGCGCAACGAGAGTTGCAGGTGCAGCAGCAAATCAAAGCGTCTTCCCGATAAAACCCTGCGCAGGCGGTTGATCTCTGCAACGGTTGCTCGGCCGGCGGTGCGTTTGTTGAAGGTGATAAACTCCACTTCCGGTAATAGTGTCGTCATTAGCTTGGCTTCTAGTGTGCCGATGATCCAGGTGAATCGGCATTGGGGCCAGGCGGTTTGTAGGGCGCGCAGCACCGCTACTGTGTGGCACGTATCGCCAATCGCCGAAAGGCGCAATAGGCATACATGGTTCGGTGGTGTATTAAAGTGGAGAGTCATCGATATCGTAAGCTTAACTCGGATTGCCACATCCCAAGGTGCCATGCTGGCGGATGGGGAATGCGTTGACAATCTTCAAGAAGCCGATTTTGATCCTCGGCACTGGCGCGATCGGGGCGAGCTTGAACCCGTGAGTGGTGGCCGCGGAGCAGCGTGGTTTATCTCGTCGGGCGTAAGGAGTTGGGTGCTACGGCATTATCGACGCGGTGGGTGGGCCGCCAAGGTCGTTGCGGATCGTTATTTTTGGCGCGGCGAGGCGACCGTACGGGCCTTCGCGGAGTGCCGGCTACTCGCTATCCTCTATGAGCATCAATTACCGGTGCCACGACCGGTTGCAGCGCGCTACCAACGCTTTGGTGTTTTTTATCGCTGTGATTTGGTGACTGAGCGGATCGAGGAGAGTCGTCCGTTAAGTGCGCTGCTAGCGCTTGCCGCGCAACCGGAATTGCTGTGGCGAACGGTGGGTGAGGCTATCGCGCGGCTGCACGATTTTGGCGTCGATCATGCTGATCTTAATGCGCACAATGTGTTGGTCGACCCGCAAGGCCGCGTGAGTATTGTTGATTTTGATCGCGGGCGGCTACGTGCACCCGGGTCATGGAACGAGAAAAATTTGCGGCGTTTGCAGCGCTCGCTTTTGAAAATCACCCGGCGTTTACCCGTCGATCGTTTTTCAACCGATGCGTGGTATTGGCTACTCGCGGGATACAGCGGATTGCCGGGTGCATCAGCGGGCGAATCAACGGGTGGCCCACCGGCTGGGTCAGCATAAGTGCATTTTTTTTATAATTTATTGATTCGTTTAACTGTGCCCATCGCCTTCGTCGCGCTGTTATGGCGCGGATTTCGTGACCGTAGCTATTGGAATGATTGGTTCGAGCGTCTAGGCGGGGGATGGCCGCGACAAGTGGCCGAATTAAATGCCGGTATTTGGTTGCATGCCGTTTCATTGGGTGAGGTCACAGCGGTAGCGCCCTTAGTGCTTGCATTGCGTACCCGCTATCCCGGCATACCGCTGTGTGTGACGACGGCAACACCCACGGGTAGGCTGCGGGGGCAGACGCTGTTTGGTAAAGACGTAGTGGTGCGCTACTTACCCTACGATACGCCAGGTTCGGTCGCGCGGTTTTTGCGCAATCTTAAACCGCAACTCGGAGTTATTATGGAAACCGAGCTTTGGCCGAATTTATATCGCGAGTGTCAGCGACGTCGTATCCCGATGCTGCTAGCGAGTGCCCGGGTGTCCGAAAAATCAGTAAGCCGTTATCGTAGGTTCGGGGGTCTTTTTAAGGAGTTGCTGGCTACCAATGTCCTAGTCGCCGCGCAGACGCCGGAGGATGCTCGGCGCTTTGAGGCGCTCGGCGTAGCTAAGGACCATATTCAGGTGGTGGGCAATCTGAAATTTGACTTGGCCGTCAGCGATGAGATGCGCTCGCGCGGACAAGCTTTGCGCGCCTTATATTGCGTACCTAATGGCCGCGGCGAAGCCCGGCCCACTTGGATTGCTGGTAGCACTCATGCGGGCGAAGAAGAACAAGTTTTAGAGGCACATTTAAGCGTACGCGCTTTATTGCCGAACGCTCTATTGTTATTAGCACCTAGGCACCCGCAACGATTCGCGGCGGTGGCTGAGTTACTGGTACGGCGTAATATTGCATTTATCAGGCGCACTAGCGAAATCGCTCCCGCGTTGGAAACGGCAGTGGTGTTGGTCGATACCGTGGGTGAACTTCTACCGCTGTACGCGGCAGCTGACATAGCTTTTGTGGGGGGGAGTCTGGTGCCTGTGGGTGGGCATAATTTACTCGAACCGCTAGCCTTAGGTTTGCCGGTATTGACGGGACCTGCGTACTTTAATAATTCGCAGATTGCCAAAATGTTGCTAGTTCAGGGCGCGCTACTTGAAGTGGCTGATTCCGTGCATTTGGCGCACGCTCTAATTGAGTTGTTTGCAAATCCCATTCGCGCGCGACGCTTAGGTGCCGCAGGACTTCAGGTGATTGAAGCGAATCGCGGCAGTGTGGCGCGATTGCTGGCGCTTATTGAGCCTTCGGTGGTGATGCTGCCGGTGGTGATGGCGTAGCGGGATCCGGGTCTTTGAGCCAGGTGTTCACATGTGACACGGTTTGCTGCGAGAGCGTGCCGGCGGCTTGTTGCAGCTTTAAAACGTTTAACAAGTAATCATAGCGACTGTGCGAATAGTCGGTTTGCGCTTGGACCCAGACCTTGCGTTGCTGTAGAACATCGACCGCCGTACGGGTGCCGGCTTCGTATCCAGATTCAGTGGCTTTTAGCGCGGTGGTATTGGATTCGAGCGCTTGGTGCAGAGCTTTAACTCTGGCAATTCCCGACAATACGCCGAGATAGGAATCGCGTGCATCATGTTCGGTTTGCCGCGCGACACGTTCGAGACGTTCTTTCGAGGCGCGATGAAGGTACACGGCTTGACGCACCTGAGAGGAGACCAGTCCTCCGCTATAAATGGGAAAAGTGAGTTGCAACCCAATGGAGTGGCTATTTAAATCTGAACTGTTACCGCCAAAGGGAGTGCCGTCGGGTACTAGGTTATTTCCGTTTAATACCGTATCGCTACTGTTGTTGGTTTTAAAACGACTGGCTACCAGATCCAGTGAGGGTCCATGCGCTCCGCGTGCGGAGCTGACATTTTCGCGTGCAATATCCGCTGCCAGCCGACTGGAAACTAATGAAAGATTTTGTTGGAGTGCTAATGCGACCCAGCGGTCTTCGCTCAAAGGATCAGGACTGGTCAGCGCAAATGGTTCAGTGGGTCTTGCGAGTTTATCAAAGGCATCGCCGGTAATTTCACGTAACAGGTCTTGCGCTGAGGCGAGTTGACGTTTAGCGGCGACCACGGCCGCGAGTGAGTTATCTCGCGCCGCACGTGCCTCCTGGACATCGGTAATGGCAATGAGTCCAACTTCAAAGCGCTTATCGGCCTGCTCGAGCTGGCGATTGATGGACGCGAGAGCGGTAGTTTGAGCCTCGAGATCATCCTCGGCACCTAACACATCAAAATAGCGCTGCGCCACGCGTGCGATTAGATCTTGTTGAGCGGCTTGATAATCGGCTTCCGCCTGCGCCAATTGGGCGTCGGCGCGCTTGAGTGCGACCCAGTTTTCCCAACGAAATAGATTCTCCTTCAAGTCAATACTGTAGCGGTGCGAGGTACCCGTGGTGCGTCCATCAAAGGCGGTCGTTTGCAGGGTTACCGGGCCACTTGGAGTGCTGCCATTGGCAGATCCGTTAGTCACGAGTTGGGTTGAGCTTTGAGTGCCTGTATCGTGTTCACGGTTCACCGAGCCATTGGCAGAAATTTGCGGTAGCAACGCTGCGAGCGCTTGGGGTTTGGCTTCTAAATTGGCCAATCGATTGGCTTCTGCTTCCCTGAGCTGGGGATCGTTTTGTAATGCCCGCTGGTAAACCGCCAAAAGATCTGCTGCGGGAGCGTTCATGGCGAAGCTCAAGGCAAATAACGTCAGCAATCGCTTCATATTTTTACCTATAGTGATGTATATCACTATATCAGCAAGGTTTAACATCAGTAGGGTTTAATCGTTGGGTCCACATCTCGGCCCCAGGCTAAGATGCCGCCGGTCATATTTGAGACTGCTGAAAACCCCGCGTGTTCCAGAAACCGAGCGACTTCCATGCTGCGCGCTCCCGAGCGGCATATCACTACTGTTTCCAGAGCAGGATCGAGCTCTGACAGTCGATCAGGGACTTGGCTCATTGGAATATGTACGATAGGCGAAGGCACGGGTGCAATTTCGGTTTCCCAATCGTCTCGCACGTCCAGTAACGTTATGGGCGTGCCGCTTTGCCTGAGTGTCAGAAATTCTTGGGGCTTAATGTTCTTAATCATGGCATACCGGTCATCAGAATATAAACCGCGTGGCCGGGGGAGCGTTCGTTAACGGCGTAATCACAGTTTCAAACAAACTTTCGCGAGTCCATTGCGCCGATTCGACCCGACGTATTAAAACAGCTTCCATTACGGGATCAGCTCCTATCACTACAAAAAGACGCCCACCGACGTTTAATGCCTGTTCAAACCTTGCGTCATAGACAGGTAAGGACCCGGTGACCGCGATCGCATCGAATCTACCTACAGGAATACCCGCAAAAGCGTCGCAAGTTTCAAGTGTTACGTTTGCACTCGGGACTGTCTTAAGGTTTGCAGCCGCAGTCGCCGTAAATTCTGCACGAATTTCAATAGAGTGCGTGGTTTTGCCCAGTGCGCTCAATGCGGCGGTCAGGTAACCTGAACCCGTGCCGACCTCAAGAATAGTGTCGGATTTTTGGATACCCAGTGCTTGTAAAATTCGTCCTTGTATCTTAGGCGCAAGCAAGAATTCGCCGTAACCAATAGGAATTGGCGCGTCAGCGAAAGCCAGCTGGCGATATTGGGCAGGTACAAACGCTTCGCGTGGCACTGCTGTGAGCGCATCGAGCACACGTGGATCGAGAACTTCCCAGGTGCGAACTTGTTGGTCAACCATTTGTTGACGAGAGGCGAAAGTATCCATGATTTCCCGCGTTAATTTAAGGTCAGTTATTTAAGGCCAGTGATTATGGTCAATTTCGACAGGCTACGCCATGTCTATGCGTTATTCTCCGCGTACACGCACGAATTGCGACGTGGAGCCGCCAAGCGGCCTTAATTGTAAGCGTCGAAAATGTTTTTCGCTATTGAGGTATGCATTGATTTTGTTTTCTTCAAATTTTTGGTTCTTGATATTGGGATCATTACTGATCGGACTGATTGCACTCATTGTGTGGAGTCGACGTCAGCAGCGCGCAGTCGACGATTTTTCTGATCAGGTCCGGCAATTGACCAGCGGTGAAGGTACCTGGGGTCGAATTCAACTCGAAGGCAAACCGGAGGCACTGAGTAACTTGGGCGCTGCGGTCAATAAATTGTTGGAAAATATCGAGCGTCGCGGCGCACGCCTGAATGATCGCGAACAGTTGCTGCAACGATTAGTCGAGCGCGTCAATGATGCGGTGCTCGTCCATCGCCAGACTATTTTATTTGCTAATCCCAGATTTGCGGAACTCCTAGGAGTAACCGCTGAGGCCCTGACGGGTAAGTCTCTGGCGGAATTTGTCGCCCCGGAATACGTGGATTTAGTCACCCAAAATTTAAGGCGGCGCCTTGATGGTGAGCCGGCAGCCGAACGTTATGAAGTGGAATTGCAAGGTCTTCAGGGGCAGGTCACGCGCGTTGAACTAGCGACTACCGTGATTGATAGCGGTGGTGCGCCAGCCCTATTGCTCACAGTGCTGGAAATGTTGCCGCAGGTTGATTCGGTGTCTCAAGTATCGCGGCCACGCTCCATGGTCACTCTTGATGCGATGGGCGAGAGCGTGATTACGGTCGACGCCGAGGGCCGAATTGACTATATAAATCATGCCGCCGAGGTGTTACTCAGGCAGACATTCGATCAAGCAGTGGGCAAGGTGTTTGCAGACGTCGCCTCCTTCATTGATGAGGGGGATCGCCGTGCGCTTGGGGATCCGGTGCGTAAATCACTGGCAACCGGTGGGCGAGTATCGATGGGTCGTCGTGCGCTATTAGTACCGACGCAGGGGGGTGCAGAGCGATCAGTGGAAATTAGCGTCTCCCCACTGCGCTCAGATGCACAAGAAATTTCAGGTTTGGTGCTGGTGTTGCACGATACGAGTGAGCAACGAGGATTGGCGCGCCAGATGACTTATCAAGCCAGTCACGATGCGTTGACCGGGTTAGTGAACCGTCGGGAATTTGAGCATCGCCTAACGGAGGCAATGGAGTCTGCTGCGGCAGGTAATGCCGCGCACGCCATGTGCTACTTGGACCTGGACCATTTTAAGATAGTAAACGATACCTGTGGACATTCGGCAGGCGATAAAATGTTGCGTGAAGTCGCGATTCTAATTAAAGACGCAGTGCGAGACTCCGATACGGTGGCAAGAATCGGTGGCGATGAGTTCGCACTGTTGTTAACGGGCTGCCCACTTGAGAAGGCGCGTCAAATTGCTGACGACGTGGTGAAGTCCGTCAGCGAATACCGTTTCGTCTGGAAGGATAAAATCTTTGATATCGGTGTGAGTATCGGGCTGGTGGAGATGGGCCGCGGCGGCGGTAGCATTGAGGATTTGATAAGTTCAGCGGACTCAGCCTGCTATATGGCTAAGCGACAGCCGGGTTTACACGTGCATGTCTATTCGGCCCACGAAGAGGCCAGCGCGCGCCACAGCGGCGAAATCCACTGGTTACAAAAACTACAAGCTGCGCTGCGCGACAGCCAATTCGAACTCTACTACCAACCCATCGTTCAAGTGCGCAATATGGATATGACGGGTCCGGCGCTGGAAGTGTTCGTACGTTTAGCAGGCGAGAATGGGCAACCTGCGGCGCCGTCGACAGAGTTGTTACGCGCCGCCGAGCGTTATCGCCTGATGCCGCAAATTGACCGTTGGGTAGTTCAAGCGGTGCTAGCAGCCTTAGGTCGCGGTGGCTTGAGGTTACCGCCGGGGCGCAGTGTCGCAATTAATATTTCCGGGCAAACCTTAGGAGATGCGCAATTCCTCGAGTTTGTGGTGGATTGCTTTGACCATAGTGGCGCCTCGCCCAAAGAGATCTGCTTTGAGGTGACCGAGAGTTCAATGGTGGCTAACCTTGGGACTGCACGGCGTTTTATTGAGGTGCTTCACGGTATGGGCTGCGAATTTGCACTGGACGATTTTGGCAGCGGTATGAGTTCGTTCGCTACTTTGCGGACTCTACCGATGGACTATTTGAAAATTGATGGTTCATTTATTCATAACTTGGCGGTCGATTTGGTCAACCAAGCTATGGTTGCGGCAATGATTGAAATGTCGCGAAGCATGAATTTCCGCGTGGTTGCGGAACAGGTTGAGGACCAGCTTTCCTTGGACAAGGTCAAGAGTATGGGGATCGACTTTGTGCAGGGATTTATCATTGGCAGACCCTTACCCCTGTCGGTGACCCCCATTTAGAGCGAACGCGTGGGCCAACCCGGTCTCCCCTAAAGGCCTTATAACCCGGGGGCAGGGGCATATATATAAACATCGCTGGCGCTGATGCGGTAGTTGGGAGGAAAATCCAAGCCCTACCGTTTGGGGTAAGATTTTTTTAAGGTGCAGCATGCCAATTTTCCAAGACAACACGCAATCCATCGGTCATACGCCGTTGGTGAAAATCAATCGCCTGAATGCCGGAGGTGGCGCGACCATTCTGGCTAAGATCGAGGGCCGCAATCCGGCTTACTCGGTCAAATGTCGCATTGGTTCCGCCATGGTGTGGGACGCTGAAAAAAGTGGCTTATTGAAACCTGGTATGTCGATTGTGGAGGCCACTAGTGGCAACACCGGCATCG
Source organism: Gammaproteobacteria bacterium (assembly GCA_043738945.1). Lineage (GTDB taxonomy): Bacteria > Pseudomonadota > Gammaproteobacteria > Steroidobacterales > Steroidobacteraceae > Bog-1198. The sequence continues at coordinate 76,877 of JAYUFB010000001.1, read as the reverse complement.
CGTTGGCATTTGCGGCCGCGGCCCGCGGTTATGGCTGTGTGCTCACAATGCCTGAGACTATGAGTATGGAGCGGCGCAAAGTGTTGGTCGCCTTCGGCGCTAAACTCATCCTCACGCCCGGTGCAAAGGGGATGAAGGGTGCTATCGCCAAAGCCGAAGAATTGACGGCCAGTGACCCTGCCAAATATTTGATGATGAAGCAATTTGAGAATCCCGCTAATCCCGCCATTCACGAAAAAACTACCGGACCGGAAATTTGGGAAGACACCGGCGGCAATGTCGATGTGTTCGTCGCAGGGGTGGGGACCGGAGGAACGCTCACCGGCGTGTCGCGATATATTAAGCGTACTCTCGGTAAGGCGCTGATTACGGTGGGCGTGGAACCCACCAACTCGCCCGTGATTACTCAAACTCTAGCAGGCCAAGCGCTCGCGCCTACGCCGCACAAAATTCAAGGCATTGGTGCGGGATTTGTACCGAAGAATTTGGATATGTCGATGCTGGATCGTGTTGAACAAGTGAGCAATGAAGACTCCATTGCGACTGCGCGTAAATTGGCGCGAGAAGAGGGCATCTTGTGCGGCATTTCCTGTGGTGCGGCCATGGCGGTGGCTTTGCGTTTAGCCAAAGAACCCGCATTGGCGGGCAAAACTATCGTAGTAATCCTACCCGACGCCGGTGAGCGTTACTTGTCGGGCCCGCTGTTTGAGGGCTTGTTCGACGAAGTAGAGAAAATGCAGGCGGCGTGAACGTGGCAGGCAGCGTGAGCGTGATTGATCGACTAGCCGAAGAGTTGCTCGCCAGTTACGCGAGCGATGAGCGCGCCCGGCATATTTCGCAGCGCTATCTCCCCTCGCGTGAAGCAATTGTAGAGATTGTCGAGGCGGTGCTGGATTTGATGTACCCCGGCTACTTCGGTCGTCGTGACTTAAGGGCGGACAACTTAAACGAGCACGTCGCGCAAAGCTTGGCGAACTTGTACCCGCGGGTCGAGCGCGAGATCGAGCACTGCCTTTGTTACGGACGCGAGCGCCAGGCTATTGCCTCAGAACTGGGTGAGTGCGCGCCGCGCGCCCGCGAACTGACCCAACAATTTATGGCGAGGTTGCCCGCGATTCGGGCGTTACTGTTGAGTGATGTACAAGCGGCCTTTGATGGCGACCCGGCCGCGACCAGTCTTGATGAAGTAATCCTGGCGTACCCCGGCGTGCTAGCGGTGAGCGTTTATCGCATTGCGCATGCGCTCTATGATCTGGGTGTACCCATGATGGCGCGCATCATGACTGAGTGGGCGCATTCGAAAACTGGCTGCGATATTCATCCGGGAGCGAATATCGGCGCAGCCTTCTTCATCGATCATGCCACCGGCGTAGTGATCGGTGAAACCACCGACATTGGTGAAGGCGTTAAGCTCTATCAAGGCGTGACCATGGGCGCACTGTCATTTCCGCGCGATGCCAGCGGGCATATTATTCGCGGACGCAAGCGTCACCCCACGGTGGAGAAGGACTCGACTTTGTACGCGAATGCCACCGTGCTCGGCGGCGAAACCGTGGTTGGCGCAGGCAGCGTGATTGGCGGGTCAGTATTCTTGACTCACACCGTACCGCCCGGTTCGCGGGTCTCGCTCAAAGAACCCGAGCTAAGGGTGGCCACCCGCAATGGCGCGGCGGAGTCCGACGCCATTTATTTCGATATCTGACCTACATCATCTTACCCAACACCGGCACCAGCAGTAGCGCCACGATGTTGATAATTTTGATCAAGGGATTGATTGCGGGTCCGGCAGTATCCTTGTAGGGATCTCCCACCGTATCGCCGGTGACCGCCGCCTTGTGAGCATCGGACCCCTTGCCGCCAAAATGACCCTCTTCAATGTACTTCTTGGCATTGTCCCAAGCACCCCCACCCGTGGTCATGGAAATCGCCACGAATAAACCGGTGACAATGGTGCCGATCAACAGACCGCCAAGCGCTTGCACGCCCGCTCCTGGACCCATTAACCAGTTCATGACGAACACCAACACGATGGGCACTAGGATGGGCAGCAACGAGGGCAAGATCATTTCCTTAATCGCCGCCTTGGTCAGCATATCTACCGCACGTGAATAATCGGGTTTGCCAGTACCTTCCATGATGCCGGGAATTTCGCGAAATTGGCGCCGCACCTCGTTGACCACCGCGCCTGCGGCACGCCCCACGGCTTCCATCGCCATGGCAGCAAACAGATAAGGCACCAGACCGCCGATAAATAATCCGATGATCACAGCCGGGTTGGATAAATCAAAGCTGGTGGCATGCCCTAAGACTTCCTCTAGTTTGTGAGTGTAATCCGCAAACAGCACCAGCGCCGCAAGAGCCGCGGAGCCTATGGCATAGCCCTTGGTCACGGCTTTCGTGGTATTACCCACCGCATCAAGCGGATCGGTGACATCGCGTACTTTTTTATCCAGTCCCGCCATTTCGGCAATGCCGCCGGCGTTATCGGTGATCGGGCCGTAGGCATCGAGAGCCACAATCATGCCGGTCATGGACAGCATCGCCGTGGCAGCGATGGCAATACCATATAGTCCCGCTAAGTTATACGCCGCCCAAATACTTAAGGTCACGCTCAATACGGGCAGTGCGCAGGCCTTCATCGATACGCCTAAGCCCGCAATAATATTGGTCGCGTGACCGGTTTGCGACGCAGAGGCCACGTGTTGCACGGGGCCGTATTCAGTCGCGGTGTAATACTCGGTAATTACAATCATCGCGGCGGTAAGCGCGAGGCCCACCAAGGTGCACAGCCATAGGGCCATGGCGTGCTCACCCATGATCCACTTCGAGGCGAAATAAAACGCGACGGCCGAGAGCGCGGCGGCAACGATGACGCCCTTATAGAGCGCATTCATAATCTTGCCGCCCTCACGGGTCGAGACGAAAAAGGTGCCTGCAATGGAGGTCACGATCGAGATTGCGCCGAGTACCAGCGGAAACATGATGGCTTGTTTACCCATGCCGACCAAACTTAAGCCGCCGAGCAACATGGTAGCGACTAGGGTGACCGCGTAGGTTTCGAACAGATCCGCAGCCATCCCTGCACAATCGCCGACGTTGTCGCCCACATTGTCGGCAATGACGGCTGGGTTGCGTGGGTCATCTTCTGGGATACCCGCTTCAACCTTGCCTACCAGGTCAGCACCCACATCGGCGCCTTTAGTGAAAATGCCGCCGCCCAGACGCGCAAAAATAGAGATTAACGAGCCGCCGAAGGCCAGGCCCACCAAGGAATGCAGAGCCGCTTGCTCATCCCCCAGCACCCGCAACATGCCCCAATAATATCCCGCCACGCCCAGCAAGCCTAAGCCGACCACTAACATCCCAGTGATGGCACCCCCGCGGAAGGCCACTTGAAGAGCCGCATTGATGCCGTTGTGTGCAGCCTGCGCTGTGCGGACATTGGCGCGCACGGAAATGAACATGCCGATGTAACCGGCCAAACCTGAGAGAATCGCTCCGACTGCAAAGCCACCGGCAGATGCCCAGTCGAGTGCAAAGCCGAGCACAAAAAATAAAATAATGCCGACCACCGCGATAGTAGTGTACTGACGATTGAGATACGCACGGGCACCTGCTTGAATCGCTGCCGCAATTTCTTGCATGCGCGGATTGCCGGCCGGTTGGGCCAAAATCCACTGCACGGAAATCAGGCCATACAGTAGTGCAATCACTCCCGATCCCATTGCCAACCAGAGGGCATTATCCAGCGTCATTAGCTTATCCCCTTACTTTTTACGATGAGTTAACTTATTGAAAATTATAAACAAACGCGCGCAAAATCGCCGTGACTATACCACAAATGGTTGGTTCAGCAGCTTAAGCACAGCGACGCCTTTGAGCTGCACGTAGTCGGGCATTCCATGGGTATAGGGCGGGTAATCTTCGCCACCGATCAGCGGTAATAAATATTCACGCGCGGCGTTGGTGATACCAAATCCATCGGCCGTGATAAAGCGGCGCGGTAGCTTTTTCTCTTGATTGGCAATCTTGCTTAAAGGTGCTTCGCCAATAGCCCATCGATAGGGTTGGCTCGACTTGCGCACAATGGTTGGCATGACGGCGTTGCGTCCGCGGACCGCGAGTTCCACTGCCGCGCAGCCTACTGCGTAGGCTTGTTCCACGTCTACTTTGGAGGCGATGTGGCGTGCCGAGCGTTGCAGATAATCGGCGACCGCCCAATGGAATTTATAGCCAAATGCTGCGTGGGTCATTTGTGCGACTACGGGGCCGACGCCGCCTAATTGTGCGTGCCCGAAAGCATCTTTTCCGCCGGCCTCGGCGAGAAATTTTCCGCTGGCGTCGCGCACGCCCTCGGAGACCACGATCACGCAAAGTCCGAATTTTTCGACGCAGTTTTTAACTTTGGCGAGAAATTTTTCGCGCTCAAAAGCGATTTCAGGAAATAAAATAATATGTGGGGCGTCGCCGCTTTTACTGCCGGCAAGACCTCCCGCTGCGGCGATCCAGCCGGCATGGCGGCCCATGACTTCGAGCACGAATACCTTGGTGGAGGTACGCGCCATGGATAGTACGTCGAGCGCAGCTTCGCGGGTGGACACGGCTATGTACTTGGCGGCGGAGCCAAAGCCTGGGCAACAATCAGTGATGGGTAAATCATTGTCGACGGTTTTCGGCACGCCGATGCAGGTAATGGGGTAGCCGAGTTGAGTGCCCACGAGCGAGACTTTATGGGCCGTGTCCATGGAGTCGTTGCCGCCGTTGTAGAAGAAATATCCGATATTGTGGGCGCGAAATATTTCGATCAGGCGTTCGTATTGGGCGCGATTTTTATCTAATCCGGCCAATTTATAGCGTGCGGAGCCAAAGGCCCCGCCGGGCGTGTGGCGTAGCCCTCTGATCGTGGCGCGGCTCTCCTTGCTGGTGTCGATCATATCCTCGGTGAGTGCGCCTAGAATTCCATGGCGACCCGCGTACACCTTGGCGATTACCTTAGGATATTTTCGAGCGGTTTCAATCAAACCGCAGGCGGAGGCGTTAATAACAGCTGTCACGCCGCCGGATTGGGCATAAAAGGCGTTTCTCGGGGCGGTGGGCGGTGCGGGTTTGGACTTTTTCATCGGCGGCGTTCCGTTTAGTTTAGTCGGAGAAGAATAGCCGATCGTCGTTGCCTGGGTACGGCCTTATGTCGCCTGGGCAGGCCTTAAGTTTGACGAGAGGGCGGGGCAAAGGTACGGTAGCGCGCTTTTATTGCTGAACAGAGCTTATGCAAATAGTCCTTTTAGGTGCGCCGGGGTCCGGTAAGGGCACTCAGTCACAATTGTTGGTGAAAACTTACGGCGTGCCGCAAATTTCCACGGGGGATCTTTTGCGCGCGGCGGTCGCGTGTGGCAGTGCCTTGGGCCTGCGTGCCAAGGCGGCGATGGATGCCGGCCACTTGGTTGATGATGCGGTTGTGCTCGGCATGATTCGCGAGCGATTAGCCGAGGCCGACGCGGTTAAGGGATTTATTTTGGACGGGTTCCCGCGCAATATCGTGCAGGCCGATGCGTTGGCTAAACTGCTCGACGACTTGGGTAAGCCGTTGCAGGGTGTGGTGCTGATGAGCCTGGACTTGGCCGTGTTGTTCAAACGTTTGACGGGGCGGCGTAGCTGTCTCGATTGTGGGCGCGTGTTCAATATTATTACTGCACCGCCGGGCACGCCGCCGCCGTGCACTATTTGCGCGGATATGCCGCGACTTGTGCAGCGGCCGGATGACCGGGAAGAGGTGATTGGCAAGCGGTTAGAAGTCTACGAAGCCCAGACCAAGCCGTTGATTGAGTACTACCAGGGGAAGGGTTTGTTACGCGTGGTCGAGGCCGATGCGCCGATGGCGGACGTGTTCGCGAATATTCAACGGGCTTTGAAGATTACCCCTTAGGGGTGCGCGGCCTTGCGCGCTTTAAATGCGCGCGAGCGCTGGCACGGTAATCGCGCTGCGCCGAGGTGATCTTTCTTTTGCTTGGGACCAGAAAGCGTCGACTGGAGTTGTTTCGGCTGTCAGACTTAGGACGGCTAACAAAGGGATAGAGCAATGAAGGCAGTACGTGTGGCGCTGTGCGCGGGTGCGGTCTTGGCGTTTGGGGCGGGCAGCTTTGCTGTGTTAGCCAACCAGCAACCACGAGCGCCGCTGCGCGCGTATGAACTGCCGGGTACCTATGAGTTGGTAGATCGTGTTTTGGATAGCGGTAAGGTATTGCGGCGACCGGTCATCGCCGCGCTTTATACCTTCATTAACGGACGTGCGAGCTTCAACCTATTTGTCCGTAACGCCGATGGGACGCTCGCTTCCGAATCATCGATCATTCGCTACACCCTGAGCGAGGAGCAATATTGCGAGTGGATCGAGCATACGATTCGCAACAATTTAGACGCGCCGGGTGTCACAAACGAGGCGCTACCGGTTTCCTCGCACTGCACTCCGATCAAGCAGGTAGGCCACACGTTAATTTTCGCGCCGCCCGGCGAGTCTGTGATTACGACGTACGATCGAAACGGCTTTACCGCAGTCATTAAGGGTCAATTTACCGACCATTGGCGGAAGATTAACTGAAGTTCGCCTGATCATTGTTTTAAGATCTTTAAAGGACTATATTCAGTCCTCATAAGCGCTGCGGGTGAATATGCGTTACTCAACTCAAATTAAGCCCATAAGCTATCTGAAGGCCAACGCTGCGAAAGTGCTGCAAGAATTGGCTGATTGGCGTCAGCCTTTGGTCATCACGCAAAATGGTCAAGCGAAAGCCGTGCTTCTGGATGTGGCTTCGTATGAGCAGACCCAAGAGACATTGGCATTGCTTAAAATCTTGGCACTTGGCAACCAGCAACTTGCTCAGGGCCGGGTGAAGCCGCTTGCCGATGTTGCCAAGAGACTTCGCGCAGTCAAGGAATATTGCCGATAGCCTAACAGTCGAGCCGACGCGCGGCTCGCCACCCAAGCAACTCCGTGCACTGGGCGATCAAGATTATCGGCAGATTTTCTTCAAACCTTATCGGCTAATTTATCGCGTCGTGGAACAACAAGTCGTAATCTATCTCATCGCTGCTGGACGGCGAGACATGCAGACTCTATTGGCGCGACGATTACTCAGTGGTTGATTACCCTAGACGGTCGCGACTAGCGGCTTTAAGGGAGCAGATTGCGTCTTGTTAAGCAGGCTCTTGCCATTATGAAAGCCGATAAAAGTCAGTCAGGGTAACGATAAATTGCGCTTCGCGGTTCTTCCAAGCGAAGTGCCCAGCATTCGAGTACTCGACAAATGTGGCCTTCGGAAATCGAGTTCTCACGTACTGTTTGCTCTTGCCGTAGATGTCTTTCTCGCCGTACGTGACAACTATTGGGAAACCATAGCCTACCGAATCCTTGAGCAACGGATACTTCACGATACATGCGCGAGTCTTGTTTATTGGCTCGGCCCGCACATTTTCCACCATAGCATCGGTCGCGATAAATGATGGATCAAAGTCACTCATGTAGTTTTCCAGCACCTGCTTGAACAGGGATTGATATGCCTTGTCCAAACCGAGCATTCCGAGCGACGACTTAGCACCCATCATTGACCAGCCCCAACGACCGGTGTGGCTCTTGTTAAAGGCCATCACCTCTATTTCAGTCTGTTTCCATTGCTCTCCCGTTCCTGAACTGGGACTGCATAGAAACATGCTCAGAACTCGATTTGGGTTTCTTTCGGCGTAGATTTGCGCATACAAGCCGCCCCACGAATGGCCAAACAAATGAAACTTCCGCGCGCCGAAGTGATGGGCAATAGCGTCAATGTCTTGAATATACTCGTCGATAGAATACGTTCGCCCGGTCACAGGGGAGCGCCCCGTGCCTCGCTGCTCGAACGCAATAACTCGATATTTGCGCGATAGTGGCACCGCAATGGCGGAAAAGTCCATCGGGACACCCGGGCCACCGTGCAACAGAATCACTAAGTCCGAGTCGTGGTTGGGATAGGCAATAGTGAATAACTGGGCTGAGGCGCCCTCGACTAACAGTGTGGTGGTGTGTAACGCCCGCGACATAGATGAACGAGCAGTATGCATCAGTGAAGACAGATTTGAGGTCCGCTCACGAAACGGAAATTTATGCACGTTTAGCCGAGTCGGCTAGCGCGTTTCCCCGTGCAATGCACGGCAATGCTGCATCGCGGTGATCTGCCGCGTCCATGACCCCCTGCTGTCTGTCACCAACGGCCGCTTCCAGGAAGTTTAGGTCCCATCCCTAAGATTCGAATCCGGCTAGAGGAATGCGCAATCAGTCCTATCCAAGAGGTTGCGTACATTGAAACCGGTGGCGTTGGTCATCACCACCGTGCCAATTCCAGAACTCGGATACAGCCGCATCATGCAATGGAAGCCGCCACCGCCACCTTCCTTGTAGTAGAGGCGTTTATCGCAAAGACTTCCAATATTCCATCCGAGAGACGTCGGAACCTCAGACCCGTCGTTGGTGTGTTGCTGCGCGTAGAAATCTCTTCGTGTGGAATCGAGAAAAAGCACGGACTGTGGCCGCAGCTGATCTTGAAGGAACTTAGCAAACCCGCGCGTGGTTCCTACCAGCCCGCCATACGCTACCCCGTCCAGATAGTGAGGGTAAATTTCCAGCCAACGGTCGTAGTAAGGCCCGATGAACGCCCCGCTCACCAACATTCGCTTGAACAGGTTCATTAGCGAATACTTTTCCAAGTATCCGCGCGCGTGCTCAGCGAGGCTGAGAATTTTGTACCCAAGCTCCTGCGGCGTCACGCCGAGTGGCTGAAGCACTCGCTGGGCAACGTACGCGGGGAACGCCACGCCGGTCACCCGTTGCACGAATTCCCCGAGCAACCAATATCCGATGTTGGAATAGCCGTACTTCGTACCTGGCGCAAACGATAGACGCCTATGCCGGAGGAGCACCCTAGTCAATGCAGCATGCTCGTCAAATGTCTCGTGAGCTGCCGGCGAGTGAATCCAAGCCAAAGGAATTGGATTTGGTATACCGGCAGTGTGTGCGAGCAACCTCCGGATAGTGACCTCGGGCCCGTACGGAGAGAAATCCAGGAATCGGTTGATGGGTTCGTCAAGACTAAGGTGCTGCGAATCGATGACTTGAAGCACCGCGGCAGCCGTCAAGGTTTTGCTCATGGAGTAAGCCATCATCGTCGTGCCCGAGCCCATTGGATGGCGGCGCGCAAGATCCGCCCAACCCCCAAAGTATTCGAATACCGGTCCTTCCGCCGTCACCACCACGAACTGTAATCCCGGCGTATGCGAAGCCCGAACGATGGAGTCTAAGCTGTCTCGAACGGAGTGGAACGCTATCATGCGGGTACCATCGACGGATAACGCATCCTATGCTACTCAATGACGGCACCGGGCCGATAGTGCATCCGAATGACTCCTAACAATCAAGCAAGCGGTCCTTGCGTGACGCTAGTTGAGATGGTTAAGCAAGGCTTCACCGATTTCGGTGCGTCGCCAACCGTTCAGTGCGTGGGAGTCGCGCTTGCCCATGGCGAGCGCTTTGAGTTCGCCGCGGGGCGCTAGAATTTCGGCGCTCACCTGTAATTCTGCGGCGCGTTTATCTACCGCTTTGACAAGCTTATCCAATACGATTTTTTGTGCGGGCGTGGGCCGTGCGTCTTGACTGGGTTCCTGGTCTATATCGGCGCTCTGCAAGGGTGTCGTTAAGGCTTGGCGCAAAGTTTTATCAACTGAGTCATCCATATCGGTGGGACTGGTGTGCGCCATGCTGAATATGTCGGCGTCGGACAAGATCCACGAGCGCGGTAAATCACGCTCGCGAGCGGCTTTTTCACGCCATACCGCAATCACCTTAGCGCGTGCCCTGGGTGTGGGGTCCAGTTGCGCAATGCCCCGTAATTTCATCCAGGCGAGTGCGGGGTCAGGTTCGTAAAGTTGCGGGTCTTCGAGTGCCGCACAATCTTCTAGCACCCAGTGCTCGCGACCTAGCTCGGCTAAACGGCGTTTCAGGCGCTGGGCAATTTCGCCGAGATAAAGTACATCGTCGGCGGCGTAGTCCAATTGTGCGGTGGTCAAGGGTCGCTTGGACCAGTCGGTGCGCGTCTGGCCCTTGGTAAGTGTCACATCGAGATAGGTTTTGACCAGTTCTGCATACCCGACTTGGGGTTTAAGCCCGATACAGCCGGCCGCGATTTGGGTGTCGAACACTGGTGATATGATCCGCTGAGTGGTCAAGTAGAAGGCTTCCAGGTCCTGGCGTGCGGAGTGGATGATTTTGGGCGTGTGGGCGGCTGTGAGCACGGGAACTAGGGTTTTAAGGTCGCCGCCTTTGATCGTGTCCACACACCAAATTTGCCCGCTGGCCGCCAGTTGCAGCAGACATAGCTTAGGAAAGAAGGTTTTTTCGCGTAAGAATTCGGTATCTAAGCCGATTCCGTCCCCATCCGCGGCTTCCAGTGTTTTTGCAAGCGCCGGCAATTCGGTGTTTTGATCAATCCAAATCGCGTCGGGCATGAGTGTAATCCGCGTGTACAATTTGAGTGATTATGACTGAGACTCACGTTCATATCTTAGGAATAGGTGGCACCTTCATGGGCGGTGTGGCCGCGATCGCACAAGCGGCGGGCTTTCGCGTCACAGGCTCTGACCTAAATGTGTATCCGCCTATGAGTACGCAACTTGAGGCGCTCGGAGTTGAACTCATTCAAGGCTATGGCGCGGAGCAGTTGGAGTTGCGGCCGGATGTGGTGGTGGTTGGTAATGCCTTAAGTCGGGGTATGCCGGTGGTGGAGGCCTTGCTCGATAGCGGCATTCCCTACACTTCGGGACCCTTGTGGCTGGCTGACACGGTGTTGCGGGATCGTCATGTACTTGCGGTTGCCGGCACTCATGGCAAGACCACGACGTCGAGTATGTTGGCGTGGATTTTAGAGCATGCGGGCTTGTCGCCGGGATTTCTTATTGGTGGCGTGCCTTCCAATTTTGAGGTCACGGCGCGGCTTGGCGAACATCCTTACTTTGTGATCGAAGCGGACGAATACGATACGGCGTTTTTCGACAAGCGGGCTAAGTTTGTGCATTACCGGCCGCGGACCGTGATTCTCAATAATTTGGAATATGACCACGCCGATATTTACCCCGACGTGGCGGCCATTCGTCGGCAATTTAACCAGCTGTTGCGTACTGTACCGCGTGCCGGTCGGGTGATCGTGAACGGCGCAGATGCCGAGCTGGCGACGACTTTGCGAGAAGGATGTTGGACGCCGTGTCAGAGTTTCGCGCTGGCGGGCGAGGGCGCGGTCGCGGCGCCAAGTGGCGCGGCGGCGAGTAGCGCGGCGGGGGGCAGCGCTGGGCTTGTCGGCGGGCCTAGCACCGACTGGAGCGCGCGGCTGGTGCCTGGCACGTCGGCGGCGCGTTTTTCGGTGGTATATAAGGGCGCAACGGTCGCTGAGGTGAGTTGGTCGTTGCTCGGTGAGCACAATGTGATGAACGCGCTGGCGGCAATTGCGGCGGCTCGACACGCTGGGGTTACCGCGGAGCGCTCCGCTCAGGCGCTGCAAAAATTTCGCGGCGTAAAACGGCGCATGGAAGTTCGCGGGGTCGTGGGCGGGGTCACCGTCTATGATGATTTTGCCCATCATCCGACAGCTATCGAGACCACTTTGCGAGGATTGCGGGCGCGGGTAAACGGCGCGCGCATCATCGCAGTGTTGGAAACTCGATCGAATACTATGAAATTGGGCGTGCATCGTGATCAACTCGCCGACTCGCTTGAGCTTGCGGATCAAAGCTGGTTCTTGACGTCGAAAGAATTGGGATGGGATTTGCCGGCGGCCATGGCCTCATTGGGTGCTCGTGCGCGGTTTGCACCCGATGTATATCATTTGGTGGAAGCGTTGGTGCGAGAGGTGCAGCCAGGTGATCAGGTGTTGATTATGAGCAACGGCGGGTTCGGCGGTTTGCATGATAAATTGCTGGAGCGATTACGCTCGCGGTATCCGCTATGAGTGAATCCGTGGTGAGCGAATCCGCTGTGCCCCTTACGCCTGAGAAAGCGGTTATTGCGTTATTTCCGTTGAATATTGTGTTGTTTCCAGATGGCCCGTTGCCGTTACGCATCTTTGAAACGCGGTACATCGACATGGTGCGAAGCTGCATGCGTGCTAAGCAGGATTTTGGTGTGGCATTGATGTGTGAAGGCGAGGAAGGCGGCGTAACGCCAACCTTTCCGATTGGCACCATGGCGAAGATTGTAGATTTCCATCAATTGGCGGATGGTCTGTTGGGATTGACTTGTGTGGGTCAACAGCGGTTCCGCATTCATGGCCGCAGCCGACAGGCGGATCGTTTGAATCTGGTCGAGGTGAGTCCTGTGGCACCGGAACCTAGCACCGCTTTGCCATCCGAGCACTTGCGGCTTGCGGAGTTACTCCGCAACGTGCTGCCGCAATTGGGCGAGGCCTATACCGGCATCGTGATGCGGCTCGATGATGCGGCTTGGGTAGGGCATCGCTTGGCTGAAATACTTCCGATGGAGCTTGTCGATAAGCAAAAATGCCTGGAAATGGATGATCCGCTGCAGCGCTTGGATTTCCTGGCGCCATTGACACCGACTTAGGTTCTCGGGTCGGTGTCAGGCAAGGGCGACCGTCTCCATGGCGGTGAGTAGCGAGCGGCGTTTACCCGGCGCTTGCGTTACTGATCACTTGTGCTCGCGTAGCGAGTCCAGTGCGTGCGCGTTATCCAAAGAGCGAGCCCGATGGACGCGCCCCAAGGGACTAACCAATATCCTAGTAGCCCGTCGAATGAGCCGACCCAGAACGAATAGTTTGGAGAATCATTGGCCACCGTGCTATCGGCGAGCACGCGTAGAACCACCACCCAGCCCGCGTGTAAACCAATGGCGACCGCGATATTGCCGGTGAGTACTCGGGTGAGACTTAAAATAAGACCGACGATGAGCCACGACAAGAGGGAGTCCAGCACCAGCAACGGATGACTTAACGGTGCAAAGGAGCGCACTAGCAAATCGAAGCCACTGCCCCAGTGCACATCTTGCGGTGGAATTTTTACTTTGGCGAATAAATGCATAAGCGCGAATAGCGGCGCGGTTAAAAAGGCCGCTGCCCAAGGTCCTGATTCGCGTTCGATGGCGGTGTGCATAGCTCCGCGCATCACGGTCTCTTCGATCAGCGCGACCGTCAATCCAGAACCGATACCGACTAGCAAAAGGCGGGCGCAATTTATTCCGCTGAACACGAACCAAGGATCGATGACTCGTAATTTCGTGTTGAGCAGGAAAGCTGCACCTACGCTGGCGCTCGCGATACCGATGCCAAGCCACACTAGAACTTGTTGAATAAATTGCGGGCGAGGCAAGCCAAATCCAAAATCGCTGCGCGTGCGTATATTTAAATGCCGACACAGCCAAACAAGTTCCAGCGCCAGTATCAGCATCGCGATACGGCCCGCGACTCGATGGAAGGCGAAATGAGTGAAGGTTGATGCGAGTTGGTAAGCCGGGAAGGCAATTACCGCGCCCGTGAGTAGTGCGACTAAGATCAACCCGAAGAACCATAAAAAGGCGCGCATTTGACTGATAGCCCCGTTCCCTTAAATATTGCTAGTCAATATGGCTGGCGTTTTTAAGCGTGAGTTGAGAGATTTATGCGGGTTTCAGGGTTTTTATACGTGCAAAAACTCGCGCGGCGGCGGCGGCGGTCGCTTCGATATGTTTAAGTTCGTGCGCGGCTGATAAAAATCCCGCTTCAAAGGCCGACGGTGCGAAATAGATACCTTCGTCTAACATGCCGTGAAAAAACAATTTGAAGCGCTCGACATCACAGGCCATCACTTGGCTAAAGCGGTCAACCTTGGGTTGATCGGTGAAAAATAGCCCGAACATGGCGCAGACATGATTGCTGAGCATCGCAATCCCGGCGTTCGCGGCGACTTCATGCAAGCGTTTTATGAGAAGGTCCGTCATGGCACCGAGCCGTACGTGAAAGCCGGGCACCGATAACAACTCCAGCGTTTTAAGTCCGGCCGTCATAGCAACGGGATTTCCTGAAAGCGTACCTGCTTGATAAATAGCGCCCAAAGGGGCAAGTTTTTCCATGATATCGCGGCGGCCGCCAAACGCGCCCACCGGCATGCCGCCACCGATGATTTTGCCCAGTGTCGTAATATCAGGACGAACGTCATAGAGGGCTTGAGCACCCCCTAATGCGACGCGAAATCCGGTCATGACCTCGTCTAGGATCAATAATGCTCCGCTACGGTCGCATTCCTCACGCAATGTTTGCAAGAATCCTGCGCTCGGCACCACAAGGTTCATATTCCCGGCCACAGGTTCGACGATCACGCAGGCAATTTCGTCGCCAATTTTCTTAAAAGTTTCGCGTACCTGTGCGGAGTCATTATAAGTGAGGGTCACAGTGTGCTTGGCGAGCGCCTGAGGTACGCCGGGCGAGGTGGGGACGCCGAGGGTTAGCGCGCCTGATCCGGCTTTAATCAGCAAGGAGTCGGAATGTCCGTGGTAACAGCCTTCAAATTTAACAATAGTGTCACGGCCGGTGAAGCCGCGTGCGAGGCGTAAAGCGCTCATTGTCGCCTCGGTGCCTGAACTGACAAAGCGTACTAATTCAATCGAGGGCATGAGCTCCGTCACCCGACGCGCAAGCATGGTCTCCAATTCGGTGGGCGCACCAAAACTCAAACCATCGGCGGCCACTGCTTGAACAGCCGCGATCACTTGCGGGTGCGCATGGCCCAGAATCATCGGACCCCATGAGCCGACGTAATCGATGAATTGGCGACCGTCAGCCGCGATGGTGTACGGGCCTGTGGCTTTTTTAAAGAAAATGGGTTCGCCGCCCACGCTACGAAATGCGCGTACCGGTGAATTGACTCCGCCTGGAATATATTTGCAGGCTTCCGTATATAGGCTCAAACCGTTCTCCTTAGCGCGTTGTACAAACGCGTGGGTAATAAATCGGCGCGCTATTCAATAATCGCGCCGCGGGCCTATGATACTTAAAGTTTATCGCTGCGTGGCGCTGAACCCGTCTTTCTTCAGTAGATCGAGGACGCTGTCACGGCCGATGAGATGGCCGGTGCCAACGATTACTAAGTAGTTTTTGTCATCCCGAAGCAGGGCTTCGATTTTCGGGATCCATTTGTGATTGCGCGCGCCCAGCACTGATTCATACAGCACCGGATCATGGCCTAATTCCTGCGCAAGCTGGGTGTTGAACCAGGCGGTATCACCGTGCTGCCAGGCTTGTACCATGCTGTTGACTTGTTTGGGTAGGTCGTGAGCCTCTTCGAGACTGGCGAGCAGGTAGTTGGCCTGTGCCTCTAAAGACATGGCCTGGAACAAGGCAATCTGATCGTGTGCGGTTTCTAGTCCGGAAATGGCTTTGCCGTCGGTTTGCGCATGTCCGGCAAAAAACATCTCGACACCGGATTGTGGGTCAAATCCCATCTGGGCCAATTGCAGTTGTGAAATGGCTTCGGCAACAAACCACGGAGCGAACGAATCGAAGATCGAAAGTTCTACTCCGACGGTGCGCGCCAAGGTTTCTGCATGCGAATACCCTTTCGGACCCAGCACTGATTGTAGTGTTTTCCCTTCCGGTAGCATCGCGCTTGCCAGCATTTCCGCCTGCACTTGGGGTGAATTCATTTCGTCAAGGTTGATTTCCATCACCACCGATTTTGCGTCGCTGTAGGCGTTCAGCACAGCCTTAGGTAGTGGGTAATCACCGGGGCGGAGGACATGAATTGAACCGAGTAGATAGACCGTATTGTGCACGCCGTGAATTTCCCATAGCGAATGGAGCGTGTCGGCCTGTGCGGTATTTTGCAGCCAACCGCCGAGCAGCAGGCTCGCGCACGCCGCCAACCGTGTGAATGTCGACGTTGAACAGGCTTTGTGCATTGCCGCGTACCGCTATAGCGCCGCGAAGCGTGAAGCGGCGAGTGAGTATACCCACTGAATGTCGGTATCGATTTTGCCGTTGGGGTGTAATTCAAAATGACGATAGGCCGGCGGTCGAGTATCTATCGAGAATCCTTGGCTGTGGGGCAGGAACTGTGCTCCGGTGGAGGGAGTTCCGAGTAGGCGAACTGCCCCACGATAGGCATCGTAGGGTTGATGCACATGACCCCAGACTACCGCGCGTACGTGGCTGTGCGCATCGATGACACGCCAGAAATCCGCGGTGTTCGATAAGCCTATATTATTGAGCCATTGGCTGCCGATTGCGACCGGATGATGGTGAAGGCAGACGAGTGCGTGCGCCGGCGAGTCGCGCAAAGTGCGGTCTAGGCGATTTAATTCATCGGAACTTAAGGTTCCGCCCACATGACCCGGGTAGTAGCTGTCAAGCATGATGAACTGCCAGTCTTCAATGCTATGGTCGCCGCAGATTTGGAAGGGGGGCGCATTAAGCTCATGACGCATAGCGACTAAGTCGTCATGATTTCCGGGGATGCACAGCACGGGTTTGGGTGAATTGCCGAAAATGCTGCGGAAGCGTAAATAGCCGGAGGTGTCGTCCTGAACGAGATCGCCGGTTACTAAAACGGCCGCATAGTCCGGCACGCGTGCATAGGCGTCTTCAATGACGTTACGCAGGCTCGAATCGGTCTCGACGCCGCGTAAACGACCGGCTACATTGCCGAATAAATGGGTATCGGTGAATTGCAAAATTTTCATGTGATAAATGCTACCAAAGGCACCCTGGGTTTGACGGTGAACCAGATCACGGCCTCTTGATCAGTTGCGTGATGGTTGCGTAAGCAGAAGCCCTTCCCTCACAATAGGGGGTCACAATTAAGCTCCCGCTTAAGTCTAACCGAGGTTCTTCATGCCCAGTCGTCGCGAACTTGCGAATGCCATTCGTTTTTTGTCTATGGACGCGGTCCAAAAGGCCAATTCAGGTCATCCTGGGGCCCCGATGGGCATGGCCGATATTGCCGAGGTGTTGTGGCGCGACTATCTTAAGTTCAATCCAGCGAATCCGGGTTGGTGGGATCGTGACCGATTCGTACTTTCAAATGGTCATGCGTCGATGTTGCTGTATTCGGTGCTGCACCTCACCGGTTATCCCTTATCGATGGACGAATTGCGTAATTTTCGCCAGTTTGGAGCAAAAACGGCCGGCCATCCGGAACGTGAAGTGCATATTGGCATTGAAACCACCACCGGGCCCTTAGGTCAGGGGTTAGCGAACGCCGTGGGTATGGCGCTCGCCGAACGGACTTTAGCCGCGACCTTTAATCGCCCAGGCCATAGCATCGTCGATCACCATACCTATGTGTTCGTGGGCGACGGGTGTCTCATGGAAGGTATTTCTCACGAAGTGGCGTCCTTCGCCGGTACGCAGAAGCTTGGTAAACTCACCGCGATTTATGATGACAACGGTATTTCTATCGATGGCAAAGTCGAAGGCTGGTTTGCGGATAATACGGCAAAGCGATTCGAAGCTTATGGATGGCACGTCGTGCCGAATGTGGATGGTCACGATAGCGCAGCGGTGAGTGCAGCCATAGCCTCGGCGCACGCGGTGACCGATCGACCCTCCTTAGTGTGCTGTAAAACCATTATTGGTTGGGGCGCTCCCAACAAACAGGGTAAGGCCTCGATGCACGGTGAACCGCCGGGTGCGGAGGAAATTGCCGCAGCGCGCGTACACCTTAACTGGAGTTCACCGCCGTTTGAAATTCCCACCGATATTCGTGCTGCCTGGGATCGGCGCGAGAAGGGTGCGCAATCCGAGTCGCAGTGGCGCACGCGTTGGACAGCCTACAAGGCGCAATTCCCCGATTTAGCGGCCGAATATGAGCGACGTATGGCAGGCGATTTGCCACTTAATTTTGCGGCGCTCATGAGTGATCATGTGACTGCAACCCAGAGCGAAGCCAAGGCGCTCGCGACCCGCCAATCCTCCCAGGCTACGCTGAATGTGATGGGGCCTAATTTGCCGGAACTGCTCGGCGGCTCCGCCGACCTCACACCCTCTAATGGGACTTTGCGAAAGGATTCGGTCACTCTGACGCCGAGCACGCCGGGAGGTAATTATTTGCATTTTGGCGTGCGTGAATTTGGGATGTCGGCGATTCTCAATGGGCTTACGGGGCATGGCGGTTATATTCCGTACGCAGGTACTTTTCTGACTTTTTCTGACTATGCGCGTAATGCAGTGCGGATGGCGGCGTTAATGCGGCTGCGGGTGGTTTTTGTATATACGCACGATTCGATTGGCTTGGGCGAAGACGGTCCCACTCACCAACCGATTGAACACATCGCGAGTTTGCGGCTGATTCCGCATTTAGAAGTGTGGCGTCCGTGTGATGCGACCGAAACGGCGGTGGCTTGGCGCGCGGCGATTGAATATCGCGAGGGCCCGACGTGTTTGATCCTGACGCGTCAGGCGTTGGATGCGCAACCGCGCAGTGCGGATCAGTTGGCGGGAATTGCGCGCGGTGCTTATACCTTAATCGATTGTGTGGGAACGCCCGATGCGATCGTGATCGCGACGGGATCCGAGGTGGGAATTGCGGGTGCGGCAGTGCGTGCTGCGACGCTTAAAGGTCGCAAGCTGCGGCTAGTATCTATGCCGAGTACGGCGACCTTTGAGCGACAAAGTGCGGCTTATAAGGAAAGTGTATTACCCGCGGCGGTAACGCGGCGCGTGGCGGTTGAAGCGGGCGTACGTGAATCGTGGTGGCGTTATGTGGGGTTGCGTGGACAGGTTGTTGGCATCGACCATTTTGGCGCGTCGGCTCCTGCGAAAATTTTGTTCCAGGAATATGGGTTCACCGCCGAACATGTGCTTGAGACGATCGACACGGTTCTTGCGGTCTCTAATTAGTCTATTTTAAAAAGGTGTAAGACGATGACAATAAAAGTAGGTATCAATGGCTACGGTCGCATCGGGCGCAATATTTTGCGCGCGCTTTATGAAGGTAAGCATAAGGGTGAAATTCAAGTCGTTGCCATTAATGATCTGGGTGACGCGAACACCAATGCTTATTTGACGCGCTTCGATACAGTGCATGGGCGCTTTCGCGGCGAGGTGCACGTGGATGGTGATTCCATGGTGGTGAATGGCGATCGCATTCGTGTGGTAGCGCAGCGTGATCCCTCTAAATTGCCGTGGGGTGAATTAGGCGTTGACTATGTATTGGAATGCACGGGCTTGTTTACCAGTAAGGCGAAGGCGAGTGCGCATTTGGCGGCAGGGGCTAAACGCGTGGTGATCTCGGCGCCGGGCGGGGATGATGTGGATGCCACCATTGTCTACGGTGTGAATCACGGGGTGCTACGGCCGAACTTTACAGTCATTTCCAATGCGTCTTGTACCACTAATTGTTTGGCGCCCTTAGTGAAGGTGCTGCACGATGAAATCGGCGTGGTGGCGGGCGTGATGAACACCATCCATTCGTATACTAACGATCAGGTGTTGACCGATGTATATCATTCGGATTTGCGGCGGGCGCGATCGGCGACGATGTCGATGATTCCCACCAAGACCGGTGCGGCGGCAGCGGTGGGTCTGGTGTTGCCGGAATTGAAGGGCAAGATCGATGGTTTCGCAATTCGGGTGCCCACTATCAATGTGTCATTAGTGGATTTAAGTTTTACCGCGGCGCGTAAAACTACCGTGGAAGAAGTGCATGCGGCGATTAAGGCGGCCGCGAACGGTGCCATGAAGGGCATTCTCGCTTACAACGACCAACCGCTAGTCTCGGTGGACTTTAATCACGATCCTGCTTCATCGACCTATGATGCGACCCTGACGAAAGTGATTCAGGGGAATTTGGTGAAAGTCTGTGCTTGGTACGACAACGAGTGGGGTTTCTCTAATCGGATGCTTGATACCACCATGGCTTGGTCCAAGGTGGGCTAGCTTAAGCGTGAAAATTAAAAAAATGTTGGATTTGGATCTGGCCGGCAAGCGGGTCTTGATTCGGGAAGATCTTAACGTTCCTGTTAAAGAGGGCGTCATCAGCAGTGATGCGCGTATTCGTGCGGTACTGCCGACTATACAAGCGGCCTTAAGCGCGCGCGCTTGTGTGATGGTCATGTCGCATCTCGGTCGTCCCATTGAGGGCGAGTACGCGCAAGAGTTTTCTTTAAACCCCGTGGCGCAACGTTTGTCGCAATTGCTGGGTGTACCGGTGAGTTTGAAGCGCGATTGGTTGGCGGGGGTTGCGGTGAGCCCTGGCGAAGTGGTGTTGTTAGAGAATGTGCGTTTCAATAAGGGCGAGAAGAAAAACGACGATGAGCTTGCGCGCAAGATGGCGGCATTATGCGATGTGTTTGTAATGGACGCTTTTGGTACGGCGCACCGGGCCGAGGCCAGCACTTATGGAGTGGCAAAATTTGCGCCGATTGCGTGTGCGGGGCCTTTATTAGTGCGTGAGCTGGTGGCACTAGAGACGGCGCTGGAAAAGCCGGCGCGACCATTGATGGCAATTGTGGCGGGCTCCAAGGTGTCCACTAAATTGACCGTGCTCGAGTCGCTACTGAGTAAAGTGGATCAATTGATTGTGGGCGGTGGTATCACGAATACTTTTCTCGCGGCGTTAGGTTTTAACGTGGGAAAATCGTTGCATGAGCCTGACATGCTGGATATTTGTCGACGTTTGCTGGAGCAATCTAAAAAGCGTGGCATTGTCATTCCCATGCCGACCGATGTGGTGGTGGCTAAGGAGTTTTCGGCCAAGGCGGAAGCCGATGTGAAATCGGTTGATGCTGTGGCGGCGGATGAAATGATTTTGGATATTGGACCTGATTCGGCCGAACATATAGCCAAGATGATTGCTTCAGCGGGCACCATTCTATGGAACGGTCCAGTGGGTGTGTTTGAATTTGAGCAATTCGGCGAGGGAACGCGTACGTTGGCCACTGCAATCGCACGTAGCAAGGCGTTTTCTTTGGCGGGCGGCGGCGATACGTTGGCGGCGATTGAAAAATACGGTATTGAGGACAGTATTTCGTATATATCGACCGGTGGTGGCGCTTTCTTGGAATTTGTCGAAGGAAAAAAACTCCCCGCGGTCGAAATCTTAGAGCAGCGCGCCACGTGAGTAGCGCAATATGAGTGGCTCCACAAGAATAGTAAAGCATGACAGTAGTGGATTGCGACGTGCAAAAATAGTCGCGACTTTGGGACCTGCTTGTGATGATCCGAAAGTCCTCGCTGAGATGCTAAAGGCCGGTGTCGATGTGGTGCGGCTTAATTTCTCGCATGGCGTGGCGGCGGATCATGCGCGCCGCGCCGCGCAAGTGCGCGAAGCGGCCCGGCAATCCGGTCGTTATGTGGGCGTGCTGGGCGACCTGCAGGGCCCCAAAATCCGCATTGAGCGTTTTGTTGAGGGCAAAGTGCAATTAGCAGACGGCGCTATATTTACCCTGGACGCCTCGCTCGCTACTGATGCCGGAACGCTATCGAGCGTGGGCGTGGCATACAAAAAGCTGCCGACGGATGTGGTCGTGGGCGACGTGTTGTTGCTGAATGACGGTCAAATTAGTCTTAAAGTGCTGGGTATTGAGGGTCCGCGCATCAAGACATATGTATTGGTAGGCGGTGAGCTCGGCAACAATAAAGGTATCAACCGCCAGGGCGGTGGGTTATCTGCCGGCCCGCTCACGGATAAAGATCGCGAAGACATTTTGACGGCGGCGGCCCTGAATGTAGATTATTTGGCTGTGTCATTTGCCCGCGATGCGGCTGATATGAACGAGGCGCGGGCGTTAATGGTCGCCGCCGGCGGTCATGCGTTGCTGGTTGCCAAGATCGAACGGGCGGAGGCGATTAAGAATTTAAGCGAAGTGGTGCGCGCCAGTGATGCGGTGATGGTGGCACGCGGTGATCTTGGCGTCGAGATGGGCTACGCTGAACTCGCTGGTTTGCAAAAACAAATTATTCACGAGGCCCGAGTACAAAATCGTTTGGTGATCACCGCGACGCAAATGATGGAATCGATGATTGTAAGCACCATTCCGACGCGGGCTGAAGTCTCGGATGTCGCTAATGCGGTGATGGATGGCAGCGATGCGGTCATGTTATCGGCTGAAACTGCTTCCGGTAAGCACCCAGCGAAAGTGGTCGAGGCCATGGCCCAGGTTATCGTCGGAGCCGAAAAATATCAAATTGAGCATGTGCGTATTCGGCAACGAACCAGCGGACACTTCGCGCGTTCGGATGAGGCGATTGCCGCGGCCGTGATGTACGCCGCTAATCATTTACATGTCAAAGCGATCGTGGCGTTGACGGAGTCCGGGTCGACGACCTTATGGATGTCACGAGTCCGTTCCGATATTCCTATTTATGCCTTTACGCGCCACGCCGATACGCGCAGTCGCGTAACTTTGTACCGTGGTGTTTATCCGGTGGCTTACGATGTGACTGATAAGAGTTCGGAAGCGACCTATTTCTCGGTGTTTCGTCACCTTCTAGAGCTCAAATTGGTCAAGTTGGGCGATCTGATCATCTTGACGAAGGGTGAGTCTCAGGGCGTGTCGGGGGGCACCAACTCGATGCAAATTTTACAGGTTACCGCGCAGTAGCGAGGCGTGCCGAGTTTGTACCTGGGGATAGTGCTTGCGGAAGTGCTGCGCTAGTTGTTCAGCGATATAGACCGAGCGATGCTGGCCACCGGTGCAGCCCAGGGCGATGGTGAGGTAACCGCGGTTCGCCTTAGAAAATTCAGCTACGCGACGCTGTATAAATTCGCTAAGGTCGGTGATCATGCTGCGCACGCTGGCGTTACTCGCTAGATAGTCGATGACGGCGGAATCGAGGCCCGTGAGTGGACGCAGTGCATGCTCCCAATACGGATTGGGGAGACTACGCACGTCGAAAACGAAATCGGCATCGCCGGGTATCCCGAATTTGTAGCCAAAAGATTCGAACATTAACGATAAGCGCTCCTCACCGCGTTGCACGACGCGGTCGCGTATCAGTTCACGTAAGGCGTGTACCCCCATCTGTGAAGTGTCGATCACCATGTCTGCGATTGCCGTGATCGGCTCTAGGAGATTGCGCTCGGCGCTGATGGCCTCGCTTAGACTGAGATTGTCTTTGATCAGCGGGTGTTTGCGGCGAGTCTCAGAATAGCGTTTTAATAATACTTCGTCATTCGTATGCAGATAAATGACTTCGCACGCAATACCGCTACGGCGTAACTCATCGACTAAATTCGGTACTGTGGCTATTTCGTGGGGATGATTACGCGCATCCAGACCCACAGCGATTCGGGGATAGGTGTCACTCTGTTCTCGAATCGTGTGGGAGATGAACGGCTTGAGCAGCGCTGCCGGAATATTATCCACGCAATAAAAATCGATGTCTTCGAGCATATGCAGGGCTACGCTTTTCCCCGAGCCCGACAAACCGCTCACAATAATTAGCCGCATTATGAAATTAGACTATGAAATTGAACGGGCCTTGATAACTTCGTCGGCGTGATGATCTAGAGTTTTTTCTTTGTGTTTCTTGACCAGACGGTCGAGCTTATCCGTCAGCGCATCAATGGCGGCGTACATATGGATTTCGGTGGCGTCTGCATAAATTTTATTACCCCGTAACATTAGCGTGGCTTCGGCTTTATGCCGGAGTTTTTCTACCGTGAGTACACAGTGCACATCTATTAATTGCTCAAAGTGGCGAGTTATTTTTTCGAATTTCTTAACCACATAACCGCGCATGGCGGGGGTGATCTCTACATGATGGCCGCTGACATCTAACTGCATGAGGCTTCTCCTTGGGGTTATCGATACTCTGAAATATTAAGAGGTGCGGGCGGCTGCGCGTTTACGTTCATTGGACGGAGCGATTTGCATGCCCTCACGATACTTGGCAACGGTGCGCCGGGCCACCGGAATGCCTTCTCTGGACAGAATCTGTGCAAGCTTGGCATCGCTGCAGGGACTGTCTGGGTTTTCATGGGAAATTAATTTCTTAAGCTTAGCGCGAATGGCGATCGAGGACATATCAGTGCCATCAGTGGCTCCGACGTGGCTAGAGAAAAAATAGCGAAATTCAAAGACTCCGCGCGGCGTGTGCATGTACTTCGCGGTAGTGACTCGCGATATCGTCGATTCATGCATCTCTACAACCTCCGCAACGTCTTTGAGAATAAGCGGTAACATCGCTTCCTCACCCCGTTCAAAAAAACGGCTCTGCCGCTCCACTATACATCTTGCCACCTTAATTAGGGTCTCGTTTCGAATCTCAAGACTGCGCATCAGCCAACGGGCCTCCTGCAGCTGCGTGCGTAGCATGGCATGGTCCGGAGAGCGCGAAATTAGCTCCCCATAGCTTTCGTTAACCCGCACCCGCGGCACGGTTGATTGATTGACCTCCACCACCCAGCCTCGTTCCGTGCGACGCACGAAGACATCCGGGATGATGTAGGCCGCCTGCACGCTGTTGACCGCCGCACCCGGTCGGGGATGACAGGCTCGCAGCAAGCTAAGCGCCGCGGACAGATCACTTTCGTTGCAGCGCAGTTCCCGTCGAAGGAGTAGCAGCTGGTCTTCAGCGACCCAACTTAAGTGATTTAGGGCAATGCGAATTGCCAATTCTCGGATGGCAGCGCTAGGTCTGGGACTTAACTTAAGGCCGAGGTTCCCTTGCAGCTGGAGCGCAATGCACTCGCCTAAGTTGCGTGCTCCCACGCCGGCGGGCTCAAGGGTGTGAACCACCGCCAACATACGTTCTACGTCGGCTTTTGATGCGCATATTTCCGGGAGCAAGCTCGCTTGAATGTTTTCTAAAGTGTCGTTGAGATAGCCATCGTCGTTGATGGCGTCGGTAATCATATGAGCGATGGCCAGATCGACGGTGGATAATTTGGCGAATTGTAATTGTTGGTTTAATTGTTCCTGCAGGGTATTTTCGTGTGCGTCGCTGAAATCATCGCTCTGGTCATCGCCCGACCAGGGTGTGGTTGAGAGCCCCGTGGTTTGTTCGCCCCAGGCTTCGTCGGCTATTTCAATTTCCGGAGGCTCTTGCGGTTCGATGGCTGAGTGCCCGTCGAGCGGGGCATATTCTTCGAAATTTTCGGCGTCGCGTGCGGCGGGGGCGACTTGTGCAGGGATTTCGAGCGTATCGGCCTCATCCACCGCCTCCAACATTACATTGGTTTCGAGTGTCTCACGCACATGGGCTTGCAAATCCACCGATGGGAGTAACAGCAGCTTAATGGCCTGCTGTAGCTGCGGCGTCATCGTGAGCTGTTGGCCAATGCGAAGCTGCAGACTGGGCTTCATCATGAGTATACGATCATGAGTAAACGGCTTTTTTACCTATAACGTGAAATCCTGCCCTAAGTACACCTCACGGACCTGGGGGTTGGCAAGAATCTGTTCCGCAGTTCCAGAAGCCAGTATCGTTCCTTGCGCGACGATGTACGCACGGTTGCAAATGCCAAGGGTTTCACGGACATTATGATCAGTTATGAGTACGCCGATGCCCTTGTTCGATAAGTGCTTGATTATGCGCTGTATATCAGCCACCGAGAGCGGATCTACCCCTGCGAATGGCTCGTCTAGGAGCATGAATTTAGGCTCAGCAGCCAAAGCGCGGGCAATTTCTACCCGCCGGCGTTCGCCACCCGAAAGACTCAAGCCGAGGCTGTCTTGGACATGCTCGATATGAAGTTCCGCCAAGAGTTCCGTTAAGCGGGTTGCGCGCCAGGCAGCGCTTTGATCCGGTCGCGTTTCAAGAATCGCGGTGATGTTGTCGGCCACCGATAATTTGCGGAAAATGGAAGGTTCTTGCGGTAAGTACCCCACCCCTAATTTCGCGCGCTGGTGCATGGGAAGACGGCTGATGTCACGATCATCCAGAAAGATCTCGCCCTGCGTACACGCGGTGAGGCCCACAATCATGTAAAAGGCGGTGGTTTTGCCAGCGCCATTAGGACCTAACAAACCAACCACTTCGCCGCTTTCAATATCCAGTGATAGGTCGCGCAGCACTGGGCGGGACTTGTAACTTTTAGCGAGATTACGCGCGCGTAGGACGCTCATGAGAGTCGTGGCGTCATGGCGGGGTGGAACTCGGTGCTGGAATAATGATGTGCACGCGACCACCGCTTTGTTCAGCCGCATTGGCGACTACGGTCTGGTTTTGCATATTGTACTTAAGCGAGGCACCGCTGAATTCAGTCTGGCCATCAGTTAGGAAGGCATTATTGGCTAGATGTACCGTGCCTTTGGCCACATCGTATTCGATAGTGTCGGCATGCCCTTGCGCTAGGCGACCGGACTTGACGATGAGTTGTTGAAATTTGGCGGGCTTACCGGTGATCACAGCTTTGGTTAAAAGTTTTTTGCTAAAAGTAATTTGCGCCTCGTCGGCGGTGACTTGGCCTTGTGGGACGGTAATTTTCACTGAATTGCGAAAGGTCCAATGGCCATTGTCAAAATTAAATCCCTTGACGATGGCTTGGTCGGTGGTCACCTCGTCGGCTGAGACTGACAAATCGCCTTGCGCGATCCGCGCTTGATGCAACACCATGTGGTCTTTAAGAGATTCAAACGACTGCGCATCCACTGAAATTTCTTGCGTGCGTGAAATTTGTATATGCGACGCTTGCGCGTGAACTACCGGTTGCAGCGCGGTGCAGGTCAATAGCAGTATCGCTAGCGAGGTGATGCGCGACACGAAATGACTGCGCGAATTACGGGTGAAACAAGCCATGGACTTGTGATTCCAAGCGCAGCGTGTGCGTCTTTAAGTTTGCACTAAATCCTCGCGCGGTGAGTGCTTGCCTGCCGAATTCGATACGCACGTCGCTCGGCGTGCTCGCGATCGCCTCCGTGATGTTGTAACTCAATCGGTCGGTGCGCATAACGGTCGGATCGGCGGGCTCGGTGCTCGTGCCCCCTTGGTTGGTGAGCCGTACATCACCGCTGACATCGACCACGTTGCCGCCGGGTTGAATATGCGCAGCCTCGCCGGTCATAACCCAGGTGGAGCCGCTTTCGGTTTGGTAGTCGACCCGCACATGGCGCAGCGCGACTTCAGTGCTGTGCGCGATTTGATCGATTTGATCGGCCATAATGCGCACGCTCGGCGAGCCATTCAAATCGTAATCAGTCAAAGTAGCATTTTTCAGGTAGTAGCCAGGAGTGGCGACCTGAAGAATATTTTTTAAGTTTGTGGGTGCGTGTCCCGGCGAGCTGATGATCCATGTGCTCAAGCCTAAGGCGATGACTGTGATTAAGGTAAAGATGCGAAACAGCACTAGCGCCCACTCGCCCGCGCCGGCACCCGCGCTGACGCTCGCGGCTGTGCTAGCGCACGAGCGCGCAGCAACTTGTCACACAGTTCGCGTACCGCACCGCGCCCGCCCGGGGCTGCACTTACCCAGTGCGCCGCTGCTTTCACTAACGGATGCGCATCGGCGACCGCCGCTGCAAAGCCAACCGCTGACATCAGGGGTAGATCCGGCGTATCGTCGACGATGCAGGCGCAGTCCAGCGCGTCGATTTTTAGCCGAGCAGTTAAGTTTTGTAGCGCAGCAACTTTGTCGTTGCAACCTTGAACCACGTAAGGAATTTTGAGTTCCCGCATGCGTGCGGTGACAGCGCTGGCACGACGACCGCTGAAGGCGGCAACCGCAACGCCACTGCCCATGAGTAATTTAATCCCGTGACCGTCGTGTACATCAAATACTTTCAATGCTTCGCCGCGTGCTGAAAAATACAGCCGCCCGTCGGTGAGCACGCCGTCGACATCAAGCACTAGTAGTTTGATCTTGTTTAAGGGACGTGCGCGACGGGCTTTCAAACGACACCTGCGCGTAGCAAATCATGGACGTTGAGCGCACCGACGAGTTTATCGTCGGCATTGACCACGACCAGCGACGTAATTCGATGAGTCTCCATCAAGTGCACCGCTTCAGCAGCCAGCATATTTTCGCGTACCGTCTTGGCTTGGCGAGTCATCACCTGTTCCATCCGCGTGCTATGCAAATCCACCGCGTGATCCAAGGCACGGCGTAAATCACCGTCGGTGAAAACACCGAGCACGTGGCTCTCTAAATCGACAATAGCCGTCATACCTAAGCCCTTGCGACTAACTTCGAGTAATCCGTCCGCGAGTGGGGTGTCCGCGTGTACCACAGGGATGCCGGTACCCGTGCGCATGACGTCACTAACATGTAATAACAAGCGTCGACCCAGATTGCCGGCGGGATGAGACCGCGCGAAATCCTGTTCGGTAAAGCCGCGCGCTTTGAGTAGCGCAACTGCTAGCGCATCGCCGACGGCGAGAGCGGCGGTGGTGCTGGCCGTGGGGGCTAGATTAAGCGGACACGCCTCAGCGGGCACCCCAATATACAAATGCACCGTGGCTTCGCGAGCGAGGGCGGACTCAGGGTTGCCCGTAAAAGTGATCAAGGGGACTCCAAGGCGCTTTATCGCCGGGACAATGGTGAGTATTTCGGTAGTTTCTCCCGAATTGGACAACGCCAAAACGACATCGTCACGGGTTATCATACCGACATCGCCGTGGCTGGCTTCGCCGGGATGGACAAAGAAGGCCGGTGTACCCGTGCTAGCTAGAGTGGCAGCGATTTTTCCGCCAATATGGCCTGATTTTCCCATACCTGTGACGACGACGCGGCCACGACAGGTAAGACAAATGCGGCAAGCCCGCGCAAACTCCACTCCTAAGCGGGGTAACTGCGCGAGTAAGCCTTCGATCTCGATGTTGAGCGCCTGACGACCGAGGTCGGCGAGACCCTCATCTGTGTATTCGATATTCATGGGAGAATGATACCGCCGTCGCTCGAAGATTTAATAGGAGATCGAATGAACCCACAACAAATAGTGCAACTGATCCAGTCGGGTCTTGCTGGTAGTCAGGCCACCGTTACGAGTCCGGACAATGTCCATTTTGAGGCGGTGGTGGTTGCCGCTGCATTTTCTGGTAAGCGCGCGGTTCAGCGTCACCAAATGGTGTATGCCACGCTAGGTACCGCGGTGGGCAATGAAATTCACGCGCTCGCTCTGCAGGTGTTTACCCCCGAGGAATTTACACGACAAGGCGCGCAACATGGATAAGTTGCAAATTCAGGGCGGGATTCCGCTGGAAGGTGAAATTCGTATCTCGGGAGCCAAGAATGCCACGCTACCGATACTCGCGGGCTGCCTGTTAGCGGACGCGCCAGTGACAGTGTCGAATGTGCCGCATCTGCAGGATGTGACCACCATGATTGAATTATTAGGCAGCATGGGCGTGGCGGTCACCATTGATGAGAAAATGCGCATCGAAGTCGATGTATCTAGCATTAAGCAGTATTTTGCTGCCTACCAATTGGTTAAGACCATGCGGGCCTCGATTTTGGTATTGGGTCCGTTATTGGCGCGCTTTGGACAGGCCGATGTGTCCTTGCCCGGAGGCTGTGCTATTGGTGCGCGTCCAGTAAATATCCACGTGGCGGGTTTGCAGGCCATGGGTGCCGATATCCATATCGAGAATGGCTATATCAAAGCACGTGCGGACCGTCTTAAGGGTGTACACCTAGTGCTGGATACTGTGACCGTGACCGGCACCGAAAATCTCATGATGGCGGCGACACTTGCCGATGGGGAAACCGTGCTGGATAACGCTGCACGTGAGCCGGAAGTGGTGGATTTGGCGCGTTTTTTGTGCAGCATGGGGGCGAAAATCCAGGGAGCCGGTACCGATCGTATTGTGATCGAGGGCGTGAAACGGCTCGGGGGTACTTCTTACGAAGTGTTACCAGATCGGATTGAAACTGGCACTTATTTGGTGGCCGGCGCCATTACTAGCGGACATGTGCGCGTAAAAAACGCCCGTGCCGAGCATTTAGACGCCGTGCTCGGCAAGCTTAAGGAAGCCGGTGCTACGATCTCGATTGGGGATAACTGGATCGAGGTCGATATGCGGGGCCGCAGGCCGAAAGCGGTGGATATTCGCACCGCTCCCTATCCGGCTTTTCCGACCGATATGCAGGCTCAGTTTGCCGCGCTTAATACGATCTCGATTGGGGTCAGTACCATTATAGAGACGATCTTTGAAAACCGTTTCATGCATATGCTGGAAATGCGGCGCATGGGGGCGGAGATTCGCTTGGAGGGCAACACCGCGATCATCAAGGGCGTGGAACGTCTGACGGCGGCGCCCGTGATGGCTACCGATCTGCGTGCCTCAGCTAGCCTGGTTTTGGCAGGCTTGGTGGCTGAAGGACGCACTGAGATTGAGCGCATTTATCACATCGATCGTGGCTACGCCGCGATTGAGGAGAAGTTACAACAATTGGGAGCGAAGATTCGCCGTAGCCCGGGCTAGGTGCGCGACGCCTGGCGGCGCCTAAGAGCGGCGTAGGTCGCGGGTGGGTCGTTCGATGACTTTTAATTTTATTTTAAACGGCTGGCTGGCGTGCCGCCCTTCGAGTTCGACCTCGGAACCGGGCTTCAAAGCGGCTACTCGACTGACTAAATCTTGCGAACTACGCACGTTTTCACCGGCGACACCGGTCACTAAGTCGCCGGGCCGCAAGCCCGCTTCGTAGGCCTGGCTTTTGACCGCTATATTGACCACCGTGATGCCACCGCCGGTTTGAATGCCATATTGAGCGGCCTGTTCTTCGGATAAATCCTGCGGCACGAATCCTAACCAACCCCTTACCACATGGCCGTTCTTCAGGATTTGTTGCATGACCCCGCGCACTAGATTGACCGGAATGGCAAAGCCTATGCCTTCAGGGCCGCCGTTATTGCGATTCAACACTGCGGTGTTGATGCCGACCAGTTCGCCGTGGACATCGATGAGGGCACCACCCGAATTACCTAAATTAATGGCAGCGTCGGTTTGGATAAAATTCTCGAAGGTGGCTAGGCCTAATTGTCCGCGGCCGGTCGCGCTGACTATTCCTTGAGTTACTGTTTGGCTTAAACCATAGGGATTGCCGATCGCGAGCACAATGTCCCCGACCCGCAATGTGTCAGAGCGCCCTACTGGCATCACCGGCAGTTTTTTGATAGACAGGGATAGAATGGCAAGATCGGTATCCGGATCCTGGCCCACTACTTTTGCGTCGGCGACACGCCCGTCGGCTAATTGGACCCGAATCGAATCGGCGCCCGCAACCACATGTTGATTGGTCACGATGGTGCCCTGGGTGTCGACAATGACTCCGGAGCCTAAGCTGCGTTCAACGTGCTGACGGTAACTGGGCCAATAGTCGCCAAATAGTTGGTCCAGCGGCGCGGCTTGCGTTCGTTCAGTGACTACTCGCGCCGTGTAAATATTGACAACCGCGGGCGAGGCCCGTGCCACCGCGTCGGCAAAGCTCTGGATCACGATGGGCGCGCGCGGTTCGGTGGATGAGCGCGAATCGCTGGGCGGCCCAGCGCCGGGAAGCGCGCTATGCGGGAGCGCGGGTGGTGAGAGTGGCGCGTTTGGCGGCGAGGGTGCGAGTTGCACCGGGGGTGCCGCGCGTAGCCCTAAGATGGCGGGTTTCCACCAGACCAGTAGAAAGGCGCCCGCTAGCCCAAACACAATGGCTTTTAACAAAAAACTCACAAACACGCGAGTAGCTTGCACTTCTAATTTGCTCATTATGCCGGCTAAGGGGGCGGCGTATCATGTGTATAATGCCCTTTCATCTGTAGTTAGGGAAACCCTATGCGCCGTGGCTTGATTTAAGGAGAAAGCGTTTGACACGTCGCTCGGTAATGACTTTGTTTTCTGCGCCGGCGGACCCGTGGAGTCATCGCGCGCGTTTAGTGTTAGCTGAGAAGGGTATTGTAATTGAGTTGGTGAGCGTCGACCGGCGCAAACTGCCAGAAGATTTAATGGATCTCAATCCTTATCACAGTGTGCCAACCTTAGTGGATCGGGATCTGGTCCTTTATGACTCGCGTGTCATTATCGACTATCTGGACGAACGTTTTCCGCATCCGCCGCTGATGCCCATTGATCCTGTGACGCGGGCCCAGTTTCGAGTGGCGTTGTATCGAATTGAACGTGACTGGTATTCGTTGGCGCGAGATATTGAACTCGATCCGCAAGGCAAGGTGGCAACGCAAAGCCGTAAAGTGTTAGGTGAAGCAATCTGCGCGAGCGCTGATGTATTCGCCGCCAAACCCTTTTTCCTCAGTGATGAGTTTTCATTAGTGGACGCCACCATCGCGCCGATTCTTTGGCGACTGCCATACTATGGAGTCGAGTTACCCGTTCAGGCCCAATCTATTCTGAAATACATGCAGACTATTTTTACCCGCTCGACGTTTCGATCTAGCCTTACTGACATTGAACGAGACATGCGTCATTGAAACCACGTCGACCGTATTTATTGCGTGCGCTTCACGAGTGGATTTCCGATAGCGGTGACACTCCGCACATTGTGGTGGATGCTGAGGCTGAGGGTGTGATCGTGCCGCGTCAGTTTGTGAAAGACGGCAAAATTGTGCTTAACAT
This sequence comes from Gammaproteobacteria bacterium, assembly GCA_043738945.1. Classification (GTDB taxonomy): domain Bacteria; phylum Pseudomonadota; class Gammaproteobacteria; order Steroidobacterales; family Steroidobacteraceae; genus Bog-1198. Next base: position 44,385 of record JAYUFB010000001.1, on the reverse strand, counting down.
TAGTCATTCGGCCACCCAAATACTGAAAATCGGCAATGATTTTGTCGATTTTGAGGCGCGTTTTAATGGTCGAGGGCAGGCCGTGCAAGTGCCGGTGCGGGCGGTACTGGGTATCTATGCGCGCGAGACGGGTCAGGGCATGATGTTCCCCGAGGGTGATGCGGAACCTGATCCAAGCCCAGACTCTACGTCGCCGAAGGGTCCGCTTAAACTTCAGGATGGTGGCAATTCAAAGAGTACCCCAGACAAGTCGAAGCGCCCCAAGTTGCAGTTGGTTAAGTAACCCTGCTTTTCAAGTCGCGGCGAAGGCGGCTTTAATCCAAACAATGCGATATTCGGCGACTGCTTTGCCCGTGAGCGCGATCACGTCGAAGCGCAGCGGTAAAGTGCGCCATTGCGGGTGGCGTTGTAAGTAGCTTTGGCTAGTGCGAATAATTTTCTTTTGTTTGCGCCAATCGACCGAGCCTAACGCACCGCCGTAGTTGTTATTCGCGCGTTGCCGCACCTCGGCGACCACCAGCGTTCCAGCGTCCAGTCCTACTAAGTCAATCTCTCCCCACTTGCAACGGAAATTACGCGCTAAGATTTTTATTCCAACGCTTAAAAAATGGTCCGCTGCGATTTGCTCGCAGGCCAGTCCACGCTGTAGACGAGTTTCGGGATCATGGGGCACTTACCAAGGGTGCCTCAATTGTGGGACTTCGTCAGCATGCAAAATTTGCGGTTTCGTATAAAAAGGCGCGTTACATTCATCGTGTTACATGCCGACCGGCACGCCGTTTCTTATCTTCGCCCACTCGAGATCGCGGCGAATACGGTTGTGATCATCTAAGTGCAATTTCCCCGTGACGCCGGAAATTTGCTTGGAGTCACTGATGGATTTGGAGCGCAATGCAGGTACTAGGCGGTAGGCATCAAAGCCAAAGGCGTACAAACGGTCGCGACGGGTGGTGCGTGCGGGCCAGGACGCGCGTACGCCGTCGCGAATTTCAGCGGTAATCGAATCGTTGGCAATCATCCACGGCATATCCGCAAAACGTAGACCGTCCAAATCTTGGTTCGCGCTGGGGTTGGGTTCGAAGCTGTCGGAGGTGGCGTACACCGGAACGTCGCCCGCATATTGATATTTCAGCTGCGGCATGAACAGACGCGCAGCACCCGCATTGCCGGCAAAAAATATGAACGCTGCATCTTTGCGATGGGTAGAGGGTTCGCCTTTGACGGAATGAACTTGCAGCGTGTGACGAATAAGATCGCCGAAATCCGCGCGCGACGCTTCGTAGGTTTGATTGTCGAGTAAGGTGCCGCCGAGACGTGCAAATTCTTCCGAAAATGCTGCGCTGACACGTGTGCCTAAAGCATTCTCGGGGATTACGGCGATGCCTTTTAAATTTCCGTCCGCGATGACGCGACGAGCGACACTACGTGCCTCGTCTTCAGGTAATAATGCGAATTGAAATACACAATTTGAGCTAACAATCCCGTCGCCTAAGAAGTTTAACGCAAGTGTCGGAGCATGTTCATTGCAAAGCGGCGCTACCGCGGCCACATCTTCTTTAGTGAGCGGGCCTACCACAAAGCCTGCGCCCTCTTCTACGGCGCGGGTGTAGAGAGTGCTGGCGGGCTCCACGGCCACATCATAAATTTTGAGACGCGGACGTGAGGCGGCATCCTGTTCGAGATAAGCGGCGATGAACCCATCGCGTACCGCAACCCCGATAGTTTCGGAGCGGCCTGATAGCGGTAATAGTAGAGCGATTTGCGTGGGGAACTGGGTTTCTGCGGTGAGTTCACTTTGCGCCACCGGTATCGCGCCCTCATTAGCCGGATGATTCGGATAATTGCGCCGCCAAGTAGCCAGCGCATTTCCCGCGCGCATGGGATCCCGAGCCAATTCAACGGCAACGGGTGCTAAGTCTAACCAGCCGGCAACTACCGGGTCCACTTTGGACGGTTTTTGCAAATTGCCGCGCATCGCGGCCTCGCGGATCTGAGCATAGAGCTGTGCATGGTTGGCAAGCACTGCCTTAGCATCCAACCAACGTTCGCGCTCGACTGAGGCGCGCACCCCTTCGGCTGGATGCCCGCTTAAAAAGGCGCTTGCACTGCGAACGGCCCAATACTCCGAAGCTTCTTCCGCCGTGCTGGGAATTGCGACCTGATCGAGTTCGTGAATAGCACGTACACCGTCTTTTTCGGTCAGAGCGATACGCGCAGCGACAACCGCACGTAGGCCTGGTAGCCGTGATCGCGCCTCGTTTGATACCTGGGAATAGGATAGTTTGGCTTCGCTAAGCTTACTGGCAGCCAGCCATTGTTGAGCGCTTTGCAATAGGTAGGCGTCGCGCTCAGGCGACGGTTCGGCGGCGAGTGATGCGTATAGTTCGGCTGCTTCGACGTGTTGGTTAGCTTTAGCTAATTGCCCAGCTCGCTCCGGTTTATTGATGATTTCTACGCTGTTAATCAGGCTGCATCCTACTGCTAGCAAAGACAGCAGTGCTGCGCGCGGCATTAATCGTAGACGTTGAGAGCTCAGTGCCATACCCTTAGGTGTCCTTACAGGTTTTTTCCAGACGGATGATTATAGTGGTAAATGCGATGGCTGGCAGACTCTACGTAGTTGCAACCCCGATTGGCAATTTGGGCGATCTGAGTCCGCGTGCGCGCGAGATTTTGCAAAGTGTGGTAATCATTGCGGCTGAAGACACACGACATACCGGGGCTTTATTAAAGGCATTTGATATCCAAACCTCGATGGTTTCGCTACATGAACACAATGAGATTGTGCGATTGCCAGAGTTAATTGCTCGCTTGTTGGCGGGTGCCGCCATAGCCTTAGTCAGCGATGCCGGAACTCCGGCAATTAGCGATCCAGGGTATGAATTAGTGCGCGCGGCAGCGGCTGCGGGTATTGAGGTTATCTCGATACCGGGACCGTGTGCGGCGGTGGCTGCCTTATCAATTTCGGCCCTATCAACTGCTCAATTTTGTTTTGAAGGCTTTTTGCCGGCGCGCAGTGCCGCACGGCGCACGCAATTGCAAAGAGTGTCGAACGAAATTCGCACCCTGGTGTTTTATGAATCGCCGCATCGCGTTGCCGAAATGCTGGCTGATTGCGTGGTGGTATTCGGCGCTCTGCGCTTGGCGGTGGTGGCGCGTGAATTGACCAAAATGCATGAAACCCTGTATCGAGGTTCATTGGCGGACTTGGCGGCCCGCGCGCTCGCAGAGCCTAATTTTTCGCGAGGTGAAATTGTGGTCGTGATAGCCGGCGCCGTAGTCGTGGAAGAATTATCTGAAACGCGTGAACTTGACCGCGTGCTCGGTGTTTTGTTGCCAGAAGTTTCCTTAAAGCAGGCGGCACATTTGGCTGCGAAAATCACCGGCGTGCGCGACAATGAAGCTTACAAGCGAGCTCTGCATTTAAAAACGCTGCTGGCATAAAAATAGCGTATGGTGCAGCCTGAGTCGGCCAGGCAGTCGCTGTGTGTTTTTCCTAAAACACATGGAGGAAAGTCCGGGCTCCTGAGGCAAAGGTGCCAGGTAACACCTGGGAGGCGCGAGCCTACGGAAAGTGCAACAGAAAGATACCGCCTAAGCAGCGCGAAAGCGGTGCCGGTAAGGGTGAAATGGTGCGGTAAGAGCGCACCGCGCGGTTGGTAACAGCCGTGGCACGGCAAACCCCACCTGGAGCAAGACCAAATAGGGAAGCGAGCGGTACCGCGGGGTACTAAAAATGTAGCCCACATAGGCTTCCGGGTAGGTCGCTAGAGCTGCGCGGCGACGCGCATCCCAGAGGAATGACTGCCCACGACAAAACCCGGCTTAACGGCCGACTCATTTTTCGGTAGATAGGCGCTTGATCGCGCGATTTTCGCCGAAATTCGCAAATTTCGCTCCTGAATTTAATTTCAGGAAAAACTCCTAACAGACTGATTCAAAAGCACTCCAGCCTCGCTGATTGCGACGGGCCGTCAAATGCGAGCTAAGTCACTGTCAGGCCGGGGGTTTTTTTAACTTAAGGCGTTGACAGTATGACTCAGCACTCCCTATAGTGGTGTACGGTGGGAAAAAGTGGGAGAGAATGGGTTATCTGACCCTTTTAAGTCATGTTTCGCGGTGCCAATAAGTTAACTCTGGATGCTAAAGGTCGGATGGTCATGCCCACCCGCTACCGAGAGCGGCTGCAAGAGCGGTGTGGCGGCAATTTGGTGATCACTGTTGATAAGGATCAGTGTCTGCTGATCTATCCGCTTCCAGATTGGGAGGAAATCGAACGCAAGTTGATGCGTTTGCCGACCTTGAATCCGCAGGCGCGGCGTCTTCAGCGACTGATGGTGGGTCACGCAACTGACTTGGAACTGGATGCTCATGGTCGAGTACTTCTGCCCCCTAAATTGCGCGAATTCGGTCTCCTGACCCGCGATGCCATGCTGATTGGGCAGGGTATTCGCTTCGAATTGTGGGACGAGGCGCGTTGGAATGAACGGCGTGATGAATGGCTTGCGAGTGAAGAGACCGCGACCGATCTACCTGCCGAACTTGAAACCTTGTCGCTTTAGCGGTTAGCGCCATGCAAGCAGCACCGGGCCATACGCCGGTACTTCTGCCCGAAGTGCTGGCCGGCTTGAATATAAGGGCAGGGGGCACGTATTTGGATGCCACTTTTGGGCGAGGCGGTCACGCCGAGGCGATTTTGGAGAATCTCACGCTAAAAGGTCGGTTGCTATGCCTTGATCGCGACAAGACCGCCATCGATGCGGCTCGATTGCGATATGCGGCTGACTCACGTGTGAGTATTTTTCTGGCGCCATTCTCCTCTCTGTCTGGTTGTGCTGATGAAGTGCAGCCCGATCTGCTATTGGATGGAATTTTGTTTGATCTAGGAGTGTCCTCGCCACAACTGGATGATCCTAAGCGTGGTTTTAGTTTCATGCACGACGGTCCTCTGGATATGCGCATGAGTGCCGGGGTGGGCTTGAGCGCCGCCGAGGTGGTCAATTCGGCGTCTGAGCGGGACCTGACCCGCATATTTCGCGAGTTTGGTGAGGAGCGCTATGCCGGACGCATCGCGCGCGCGATCATTGCTGATCGAGTAGCACAGCCGTTTGAGAGCACTTTGCAGCTCGCCCAGATGATTGCCCGAGTGGCACCCAGTCACGAACGTCACAAGCACGCCGCAACGCGGGTTTTTCAGGCCCTGCGTATTCATGTGAATAGTGAATTAACGGAGCTTGAGTCAGCGTTGGATGCTGCGCTCGCGCGCCTCGCTCCTTTGGGGCGTTTGGTCGTGATTAGTTTTCACTCGCTGGAAGACCGTATGGTCAAGCAATTCATGCGGCGGCATTCGCTGGGCGATCCGATGTATGCCGGCTTACCGCAAATCCCTGAACACGCTCGGCCAAAATTGAAATTAGTCGGAAAATCCGTGTCCGCAGATGATGCGGAAACTGCGCTCAATCCTCGCGCTCGCAGCGCTCGCTTGCGTGTAGCGGAACGGCTTGCCTTTAAGGTAGCCGCATGAAGTATCGGAAATTATTCCCGCTCGCGCTGCCTTTGCTCTGGCTTGCCGTGCTCGGTAGCGCGGTGCAGGTGATCTACGCCCGGCATAAGGCGCGCGATATGTTTGTGCACTTAGAGCAATTGAATGCTGAGCGTGATGCATTAGAGATGGATTGGGGGCGACTACAGCTAGAGCAAAGCTACTGGTCTTCACATGCCTTTGTGGAGCGAGTAGCGAATGCCAAACTAAAAATGAATCTACCGCAAGCACGTGATGTGCGGATTGTGCGCCCATGAACTTAAGCGGCAAATTTCGCAGTAACGAAGTCACGCAGACGCGCAATTATCGCTGGCGCTCGCTTTTAGTATTTGGCTTAGTAGCGTTAGCTGCGAGCGGCTTAGTTGCGCGTGCCGTCGAGTTGCAGCTAGTCGAGCACGGTTTTCTTGCTAAGCAGGGCGATGATCGATCGATGCGCGTGGTCAAGATTGCGGCGCATCGCGGCGCAATTACTGATCGTTACGGAGAGCCGCTTGCGGTCAGCACCCCGGTCGATAGCGTGTGGGTTAATCCCCAGGAATTAAATGACAACATCGAACAATTGCCGAGGTTGGCAAAGGCGCTAAAACAGGATCAGCAATTATTGGCGCGTCACATCAGCAGCAATTTAGATCGAGAATTTCTTTTTTTGGTGCGGCACATGCCGCCCGAGCAGGCGGCCCATGTAAAGGCACTGGGCATCCCTGGCGTCTATCTGCAACGTGAATATCGCCGCTACTTTCCCGCTGGCGAAGTCGCGGGGCATGTGGTCGGTTTCACAAGTATGGATGATCAGGGTCAGGAAGGATTGGAGTTGGGTTCCGATCAATTGCTGAATGGCGAGGATGGCGCGAAACGGGTTATCCAAGACCTGTTTGGTCATCAAGTTGAGAATGTAGAGAGTATTCGTGCACCGCGTCCAGGCCGGGATTTAGTTACTAGCATTGATTTGCGTATTCAGTATCTTGCGTATCGTGAACTTAAAAGTGCGATGCAAGAGTATCGCGCGCGGGCCGGTTCGGTGGTGGTTGTTGATGTTGAAACGGGTGAAGTATTGGCGATGGTGAATCAACCCTCTTATAACCCGAATGATCGCGAACAATTCAAGCCGGGGTTGTATCGCAATCGAGCCGCGACGGATATTTTCGAACCGGGATCAAGCGTGAAGCCCTTCATAATTGCGGCAGCACTCGGATCCGGTCAGTACAACGCCGAGAGCGTCGTGGATACCTCACCTGGATTTATGAGGGTGGGTAACAGGGTGGAGGAAGACGAGCATAATCTTGGAGTCATTGATCTTGCGACCATTTTGGCTAAATCGAGCAATGTCGGTATGGCGAAAATCGCTCTGTCCCTCAAGCCGGAGCAGATTTGGAAGACCCTCACTGATTTAGGTCTTGGCCAAGTGACCGGCAATGGCTACCCCGGCGAGTCGGCTGGCATGTTGAGCAACTACTCGCATTGGCGTCCGATTGGCATTGCGACGCTATCGCATGGCTATGGATTGTCGGTAACGCCGCTACAGTTAGCGCACGCGTACGCGACTATAGGTGCGTACGGCATGAAGCGGCCGATTTCCTTTGAGCGCACTTCGGGGGTTGTGCCTGGCGAACAAGTAATTGATAAAAAAATCGCTCGTACCTTAATTCAATTTATGGAGCATGTCGTAGAAAAAGGCGGTACCGCTACTCGTGCTTCGCTGATCGGCTACCGAGTTTCGGGAAAAACCGGAACGGCTGAAAAATTAATTGCTGGGGGCTACTCCACCGAGAAATACATGGCGGTATTTGCAGGTTTGGTGCCCGCGTCGCACCCGCGGCTGGCGACGGTGGTGGTAATCGATGAGCCGAATGGTGAAGCAGCGGGTAGCGTGCATCAAGGCGGTACTGTTGCTGCGCCTGTATTTGCGAGCGTGATGTCCGGAGCATTGCGCTTAATGGACATCGCGCCGGATGATTTGCAAAATGTACCAGCGGCCACGCTGGTGCAAGCCAACGAAATCCCATGAGCGTGTCCTTGCTTTGGCTAACGGATGGCATCGTAGATCTTGCGCCCAGCGATGTACGGGTTGCAGATTTGTGCCTCGATAGCCGTGCCGTGAAAACCGGTAGCCTATTTTTCGCGTTACCCGGAAAAAAAACCCACGGCCTTGAATTTGTTGCGGAGGCCATTGCGCGCGGCGCAAGTGCGGTCTTATGGGACCATGGCGATAACGATAGCGATAGCGATAGCGATAGCGATAGTGATAGCGGCGTGGCGGCGCAGCGCGCGGCGCTGGTCGCCGCATTACCGGCCGCTTCGGGATCGGTGTTTGTGGCAAGGGTTGCTCGCTTAAGGAATAAGATGGGCCGAATTGCCGATCGGTTTTTTAATTGGCCGTCATCGCATTTGCGTATTTGTGCAATCACGGGGACCAATGGCAAAACTACCTGTGCCTATCTATTAGCGCAGTGCCTTGAGCGGCTTGGCATGCAGTCCGCGTACATGGGGACTTTGGGTTGGGGCCCTATCGCCCATCTGCAGTCGCCGACTCATACAACGCCGGACGTAATTAGTGTGCATCGTCAACTGGCGGCGCTGCGTGCTAAGGGCGTGCGCGAAGTGGCGATGGAAGTCTCCTCGCATGCATTGGATCAAGAACGCGTCGCCGGTGTACGTTTTCATTTAGCAGCCTTTACTAATCTTAGCCGTGACCACTTGGACTACCACGGCACCATGCAGGCCTATGCAGAGGCTAAAGCGCGATTATTTTCCATGCCTGATTTACAGCAAATAATCATCAATATGGGCGATGCTTTTGGTCGCGAGATCGTGCAACGCTATGTAGGATCGGTACCAGTCACCGCTGTTTGGGTCGGGTCAGGTAACCTGCAATGGACGATGCCACGAACCTTGTATGTCGAGCGGGTGGTGAGTGATTTGCAGGGAATCGGACTTGATCTGCAAGGTAGTCTAGGCGCAGCGCATGTAAACACGAAATTGTTGGGCCGCTTTAACGCCGAGAATTCCGTACTGGTATTGGCCTCGCTAATAAGTCTGGGCGTGCCGCTTGAATCGGCGTTACGCGTGCTATCGCAATGTGTGCCGCCACCGGGTCGCATGGAGTTGCTCGACGCCAGTATTCATGCGCCCATGGCGGTAATCGACTATGCGCACACGCCGGATGCGCTCGCTAAGGCATTGTCTGCAATGCGGCAGCATTGTGAAGGGGCACTTTGGTGTGTTTTCGGTTGCGGTGGAGATCGCGATGCCGGTAAGCGTGCCCTAATGGGGGCCATTGCCGATGAACTTTCGGATGAAATTATCATCACCGATGATAATCCTCGCTCTGAAGACCCTGAGGCAATAGCGCAGGCCATTGTCGCCGGTATCAAATCGCGCAAGGTTCGGATTATTCACGATCGTGCAAAGGCTATTAGTACTGCGTTGACCGAAGCTTCGTCGCGCGATGCGGTATTAATTGCCGGGAAAGGACACGAAGAAATTCAAGTTTACGGAAAAACATCGCGCCCATTTAGCGATCGACATGAAGCCTTGCGCTGTCTCGGGGTGGCTGCATGAAGCGCACCTTACAAGCAGCCGCTGTTGCAGTAGGTGGGCGTTTGATAGGCGATGATCGACCTTACGCCACAGTCTCTAGCGACAGTCGTACACTGAGTGCAGGCGCGCTGTTTATTGCGTTGCGCGGTCCAAATTTTGATGGCGCGGAATTTGTGGCTGCGGCGGTGGCGCGCGGTGCTGCGGGTGCGCTGGTTGACCGACATGTATCGCAGCCGCTTGAAGCCAGTAGTTTGCCGCAGGTGGTGGTGAGTGACCCGTTAAAAGCGCTGCAATCGCTCGCAAAAAATTGGCGAAATGTCTTTAATATTCCTGTGGTAGCCGTTGCCGGTAGTAATGGTAAGACTACGACTAAGGAAATGATTGCCGCCATTTTGTCACGTCGAGGCGCGTGTCTAGCCACGCAGGGTAATCTTAATAATCACATTGGTGTGCCCTTAACTCTGATGCGTCTTGAAGCTTCTTGCTCAAGTGCCGTAATCGAGATGGGTGCAAATCGGCGCGGTGATGTGGCGCAACTGGTGGATCTCGCGAGCCCTACAGTCGGACTGATCACAAACGCAGGCGCCGAGCATCTAGAAGGTTTTGGTGATATGCGAGGCGTGGCGATGGGCGAGGGCGAAATGGTTGCCGGTCTGGCGCCCACGGCGACCGCAATAATCAATGCCGATGACGAGTATGCCGACTATTGGCGCAGCATCGCGCAGGCGGGCCGGACTTTCACTTTTGGTATTCAAACCGCTGCTGATTTCAGGGCTGTAAATTCTAGTCTAGGTATTGAACGAGGGGAATTTTGTACGCGCTTTACGCTGGTGTGTCCGCTGGGTGAGCAGCCTATCGTGATCGCCGTTGGCGGTGAACACAATATCGCCAATGCCTTGGCCGCTGCCGCTGCCGCGAGCGCCGCCGGTGCGACTCTCGAGGATATCGCGAGTGGCTTGGCAAGCTTTCGTGCCGTGTCCGGTCGATTACAACTCAAGGCCGGTATACGGGGTAGTTGGATCATTGATGATTCTTATAACGCCAATCCTAGCTCTGTGCGCGCGGGTCTTGATGTGATGCAGGCACTTAAAGGGCAGACATGGGTGGTACTGGGTGATATGGCGGAACTGGGCGAGCATGCCAACGACAGTCACGCCGAGATGGGTCGCTATGCCAAACAAAGCGGTGTGAAGCGCCTATTTGGTTTCGGCCCGCAGAGTTCGCGCGCCGCTGAAGCATTTGGCGCTGGTGCTGAATGGTTTGCGGATGTTGAGGCGATGATATTGAAGTTGCAATCCGAGTTGGTAGCGGGTGTTACCGTGCTAATTAAGGGTTCGCGTATCAATCGCCTTGAGCGCGTGGTTCGATCTCTGACGGCGACGAGCTGAGCCATGCTGTTATATCTCGCTGAATATCTCGCCAAACATTATGCCAACGTGCATTTTTTCGGTTTCCATATTTTTCAGAATTTGCATGTTCTGCAATATTTGACATTACGTTTTATTCTCGCGGCTATGACGGCATTGGCATTGTCACTGGTGTTTGGCCCAAAGATGATTGCCACTCTAAGTCGCTATCAAATTGGGCAGCAGGTGCGTGTAGACGGTCCGAAAACACATTTGCCGAAAGCGGGCACGCCGACGATGGGCGGTGGGCTTATTTTGGTTGCCATGGTATTGGGGACTTTATTGTGGGCGGATCTGTCCAGTCGGTTTATTTGGATCTTGCTAGCCACCACCTTCGCCTTTGGGTTGATTGGTTTTTACGACGATTATTTGAAATTGGTGGTGGGCAACTCCAAGGGACTCGCTGCGCGCTATAAATATGTGGCGCAATCGGTGGCCGCTATCGCTGCGGCAGTGGCGCTTCACAGTATGCACAGCACGATTGCCGAAACCTCGCTGTATGTGCCGTTTTTTAAGACCATAGCAGTGCCCATGTCGGCTTTTACGTTTGTGGTGTTTGCGTATTTTGTCATTGTTGGCACTAGTAACGCGGTTAATCTGACCGACGGTTTGGATGGGCTGGCGATTATGCCAGCCGTGATGGTGGCCGCGGCGCTGGGTGTATTCGCGTACGCGACCGGCAATATTAAATTTGCTGCCTACTTACAGATTCCCTACATCCCCGGCGTGGGCGAGGTGTTGATATTTACCGCAAGCCTGGTGGGTGCAGGCCTGGGTTTTTTATGGTTTAACGCCTATCCCGCACAAGTCTTTATGGGTGATGTCGGCGCTTTAGCTATCGGAGCTGCGTTAGGCACCGTGGCTGTAATCGTACGTCAGGAAATCGTGCTGTTCGTCATGGGTGGCGTATTCGTCCTGGAGACGGTGTCGGTGATGCTGCAGGTAGCATCGTTTAAGTTGACCGGCAAACGCATATTCCGCATGGCCCCTATTCACCATCACTTTGAATTGAAGGGATGGGCTGAGCCTAAGGTGATTGTACGATTTTGGATCATCAGTTTCGTGCTGGTGTTGGCGGGCCTTGCAACGTTGAAGATTCGCTAATGGTTGAGATTCGCTTATGGTCAGCCTAGTGGTGGGTCTCGGCAAAACCGGCGCATCCTGTGTGCGCTATTTGTCTAAGCGTGGCATCACGGTGTGCGCGACCGATAGTCGATTGCAGCCGCCCGGTTTGGCAGAGCTGGGTGATTTGGCGAAAAAAATCGATATTCGACTTGGGGGATTTGATTTATCCCTTCTAAACGGCGTCTCGCAGGTGTTGATGTCACCCGGCGTCGCGCTCGATGAACCGATTGTGCGTCGCGCGCGTGAGCTGAAGCTTGAGGTTATCGGTGATATCGAGTTGTTTGCTCGCGCGGTAACTGCGCCGGTGGTCGGCATCACGGGCACTAATGGCAAGAGCACGGTCACCAGCCTAGTCGCCAGCATGGCGCAAGCCGCCGGCCGCCGCGTGCTCGCCGGCGGAAATTTGGGCGAACCAGCCTTGGATCTTTTGGATCAATCAGCCGCCGATTTATATGTGTTGGAATTATCGAGTTTCCAGTTGGAAACGACTTATTCACTGCATCTGGTCGGCGCGGCCGTGCTGAATGTCACTCCCGATCATATGGATCGTTATCCGTCGGAAGCGGCTTATGCCGCTGCGAAGGCGCGCGTGCTCAACCATGCTTCAACTTTAGTTTTAAATGCGGACGACCCTTGGGTGGTGGCGATGAGGCGCAAGTCGGTGCCTAGCCTGACGTTCTCCATTCAAGGTGCGGATGCGGATTACACGCTGCAGCGCAAAAGCACGCAGATTTTTTTGGCGCGTCACGGCGAACCCGTGCTCGATATAACGCGCATGAAAATGAGCGGATTGCACAACGCCGCGAACGCACTTGCCGCATTGGCGCTGGGCGAGGCAGTGGGTTTGCCGCTCGCGGCAATGATTGCAGCTTTAGAGTCTTTCCCCGGTCTTGCGCATCGCTCAGAGTTTGTTGCGGATATCGCCGGCGTGCGTTATGTCGATGACTCCAAGGGCACAAATGTGGGGGCAACCCTTGCTGCGGTTGCTGGCCTGGTGGGGCCCTTGGTGATGATTGCCGGTGGTGAAGGGAAGGGTCAGAATTTTTTGCCGCTACGCGCAGCCTTCGCGGGCAAGGTGCGTGCCGTCGTCCTGATCGGTAAGGATGCACCAGCACTTGCGCAAATTCTAGAAAATTTGGTTCCCATAGTCAGGGCGCAATCGATGTTAGAGGCCGTGCGTACGGCCGCAGATTTAGCCCAGATGGGTGATACGGTGTTGCTGTCGCCTGCGTGCGCCAGTTTGGATATGTTTCGCGACTACACTCATCGCGGTCAAGTGTTTGCCGCTGCCGTGCGTGAGTTGCCGCGGACTCGAGTAGCGGGTGCGCAGGCATGAATACTGCCACCATGTCCTACGGAGCGCGGGCACGCGAGCGGCTACCCTTTGCGTGGGACCTATGGACATTGGGACTGGTTGCCAGCCTGTTACTGGTGGGCCTCATTATGGTGAGTTCGGCCTCGATGTCAGTTGCCGCACGTGAATTGGGTAATCCATTTTTTTACCTTGAAAGGCAATTTTTCTTCGGGCTCGTGGGCGTTTTATTTGCATGGGTTATCACGCGCATACCTACTGAGCTATGGGATAAGTACAGCTTGGTGCTATTGCTGTTGGGCTTAAGTTTACTGCTGCTGGTACTCATTCCGGGTATCGGCGCTATGGTCAATGGTGCCAGGCGATGGCTTAGGATTGGGCCTCTTAATTTTCAAGTATCGGAATTAGCGCGCGTGGTGGTGCTGATCTGGGTGTGCAGCTATAGCGTGCGTAAGCGCGCCGAACTCGAACAGACTTTTTCAGGTCTAGCAAAACCGTTAGCGTTGCTGAGCCTGGCTGGCGTGTTGTTGTTGCTAGAGCCGGATTTTGGGGCCACTACCGTATTGTTTGCGACCGGTTTCGCCGTACTTTTTATAGCGGGTGCACGCCTACGCAATGTGCTGATATTACTCGGCGTTGCTGGCGCTGCGTTTTCGGTCTTGGCGTTAACCTCTGCTTATCGGCTTAAGCGTCTCACTGGCTTCATGCATCCCTGGGAAGATCCGTTCAACTCAGGGTTCCAACTCACTCAATCCCTAATTGCCATCGGCCGTGGTTCCTGGTTCGGGGTGGGGCTCGGCAGTAGTGTGCAAAAACTATTTTATTTGCCGGAAGCGCATACGGATTTTGTATTTGCGGTGCTTGCCGAAGAGCTAGGATTAGTCGGAGTCATCGGTGTGATCGCGTTATTCCTAGCCTTAGTATGGCGATCGTTCCAAATTTCGCGTATGGCCGCCAATGCCGGTATGCCGTTTCAAGCTTACATGGCCCTCGCTTTTGGTATTTGGCTGGGCTTGCAAGCGATCGTAAATATCGGTGTGAACATGGGGGTGTTGCCCACCAAGGGATTAACCCTGCCGCTGCTGAGTTATGGCCGTAGCAGTTTGCTCGTAAGTATCGGTTGGCTGGGGGTGCTGCTGCGTATTTATCACGAGGCTAAAGTCAATTCGCGTGCAGCTGTGCTGCGTATGCCGCCAGGTGCAAAGTGATAGGCGCTCCGGTACTTATTATGGCGGGAGGCACTGGCGGGCATGTATTCCCGGCGCTGGCGGTAGCGAAGGTTTTACGCGAACGCGGAGTGGCGGTGGTGTGGTTAGGCGTTCCCGGTAGTATGGAAGCACGGTTGGTGCCAACGCATGGTTTCCCGATCGAGTGGGTACGGGTTCGAGGTATTCGCGGTAAGGGCTGGCTTGCGTGGGTTGCGGCACCGTTTCGAATTGGCAAAGCAGTGATTGAGTCACTGCGGGTGTTACGAAGGGTGCGACCGAGAGCGGTGCTTGGAGCCGGTGGATTTGTTAGCGGACCGGGTGGCATTGCCGCCTGGTTATTGCGCATTCCCTTACTCATTCATGAGCAAAATGCGATTGCCGGCATGACGAATCGATTTCTAGCACGACTCGCTTGGCGCGTGTTAGAGGCTTTCCCTGGAAGTTTTGCGGTACAGCGTGGCGCGCGTTGCATTGGAAATCCGGTGCGTGCTGATATTGCTGCACTCGCCGAACCGCAACAACGATTTATGGAGCACGGCGGTGCCGTACGTTTATTAGTGTTGGGCGGAAGCCTAGGCGCCGCGCGTTTGAATGCGCTGCTACCGCGCGCGCTGGCGCGGTTGAACTTGGCTGATCGGCCGCAAGTGCGTCATCAGACCGGTGCGCGCGGCTTAAACGACACCCGTCAGGCGTATCTCAATGCCAAAGTTGTGGCCGAGGTTGAACCCTTTATTGATGATATGGCGATGGCCTACGCGTGGGCGGATTTGGCGGTGTGTCGCGCTGGTGCTCTGACGGTTGCCGAATTACAGGCGGCGGGGTTAGGGGCCGTGTTTGTGCCATATCCTTCAGCAGTCGATGACCATCAGACTAAGAATGCCGAGGCTATGGTGCGAGTCGGCGCCGGGATCATCGTTCAGGAGCGTGATCTGACCGATGAACTCTTGAGCCAGCACATCGCGGATTTGACCACCGATCGGAAGCGCTTGTTAAAAATGGCCGAAGCGGCGCGCTCGGTGCGCGTGACCGATGCCGCTGTGACGCTTGCGGATCTGTGTATGGAAGCGGCAATGCATGCGGGGAGAGCGCTCGCATGAATGATCGCATGGGACGAATTCAATGCATTCATCTGGTGGGAATCGGCGGTAGTGGCATGGGCGGTATTGCCGAGGTGCTGTTGAATCTAGGTTACCAAGTGCAGGGTTCCGATTTGAAATCCAACGCGGTCACGCAACGCTTGACACGACTGGGAGTTAAGATTTTCAATCAGCATAGCGCTGAGAATTTAGGCAGTGCTGACGTCGTGGTTGTGTCCTCTGCGGTGAGCGAGGATAACCCTGAAGTCACCGCCGCACTCTCGGCTCGGGTGCCGGTAGTGCCGCGCGCTCAGATGTTGGGCGAGTTGATGCGTTTTCGCTTTTCGATCGCGGTGGCAGGGACTCACGGTAAGACCACCACTACTAGTATGGTGGCGAGTGTCCTAGCAGAGGGCGGGCTTGACCCAACTTTTGTTATCGGTGGGCGACTTAAGAGTGCTGATAGCAATGCACGCCTCGGTGCAGGTCGTTACCTGGTGGCGGAAGCGGATGAGAGTGATGCATCTTTTTTGCATCTTCAGCCAATGATGGCGATTGTCACTAATATCGATAATGATCACCTAGCCACACATGACGGTGATTTCTCACGGCTTAAGCAAAGTTTTGTGGATTTCCTGCACAACCTGCCATTTTATGGGTTGGCGATACTCTGTGTTGACGACGAGAATGTGCGTAGTGTGCTGCATTCGGTGGCACGACCTTTGGTGACCTATGGGTTTGACGAAGGTGCCGACATACGTGCGACTGAAGTCCGGCGTGACGGATTGCAAACCCATTATCGGGCAGAGCGCGTGGGGCGTACGCCTCTGAGTATCACCGTCAACTTACCGGGTCGGCACAATGTATTGAATTCGTTGGCGGCGGTCGCGGTGGCGACTGAATTGCAGTTAAGCGATGTCGCCATAGCGCATGCATTAGCGAATTTTCAAGGTATCGACCGGCGACTACAACCCTTGGGCGAAATTGCTTGGGCCGAGGGTCATGCCACAGTAGTCGATGACTATGGGCACCATCCCACTGAAGTGGCAGCCACTTTGGACGCAGTTCGTCAGGGATGGCCCAAGCGTCGCTTAGTATTGGCTTTTCAACCGCACCGATTCACTCGCACGCGAGATTTATTGGATGATTTTGGGCGTGTTCTCGGCGAATGCGATGTATTGCTGGTGACTGAGGTGTATGCGGCGGGCGAGGCTCCAATAGCGGGTGCCGATGGGCGCGCGATTTGTCGAGCAGTGCGCTCGCGTGGACTCATTGAGCCGGTCTTTGTGGAGCATGTTGAGGAGCTTGCTGAGGCGCTGCGCGGTGTGTTGCGAGATGGTGATGTGGTGCTCACCATGGGCGCCGGCAATATTGGCGCGGTAGCACATGAGTTAAAAGCGCGTCTTGCGAGGGCCGCATGAGCGCACTGCGCATCGACGCGCTGCCGCCGGAGTTTAATGCGCGAGTGCTGCGCGATGTACCCATGGCGAGGCACACTTCCTGGCATGTCGGTGGGCCTGCGGATTATTTCTTTACACCGCGCGATCTCATGGACTTATCGGCCTTCTTGCGGCAATTACCGGACTCAATACCCCTACTCTGGATTGGGCTTGGCAGCAATTTGCTGGTCCGTGATGGCGGTATTCGCGGCGCGGTTATTTCTACGCATGGCGCACTCAATGGATTAGAGCGCAGCAGTGCTACTCGAGTGAATGTGGGTGCGGGTGTGCCCTGTGTGCATCTCGCCAAGCAATGCGTCAAATGGGGTCTAGGTCCCGCTGATTTTTTTGCGGGTATTCCGGGCACTGTGGGTGGAGCGCTTGCCATGAATGCTGGCGCGTGGGGTGGCGAGACTTGGGCGCATGTCATTGAAGTGGACGTCCTTGACCGTAGGGGTGTGCGCCATACCCGCAACCGCGCCGAGTACGAGATCGGTTATCGCCAGGCCAAGGGTCCCCAAAACGAATGGTTTACCGCCGCGCGGATGGAGTTTGAGCGTAGGCCCGCCGGCAACGATACCGGGATTCGTCAGATGTTGGATCGACGCAAACAGACGCAACCGATCGGCGAGTGGAGCTGCGGATCCGTATTTACTAATCCGCAAGGAGATCATGCCGCGCGTTTGATTGAAAGCGCCGGCCTTAAGGGCTATCGGCTAGGCGATGCCTCTGTATCAGAGAAACACGCCAATTTTATTATTAATCATGGTGCTGCTCGCGCTACCGACCTTGAGGCATTAATCGCGCATGTGCAAAAAACCGTCATGCAACATTCACAAGTGATGTTACAGACCGAAGTACGCATTGTCGGAGAAACTGCGTGAGCCTCCTCAACACTAACACTGACTTGAACTCGCAAGCGGCATATCGTCGCATTGCTAGCGCCGCAGACTTCGGCAAGGTCGCGGTTCTATTGGGTGGCGATTCGACCGAGCGCGATATTTCTCTTTTGAGCGGTAACGCGGTGCTGGCGGCGTTACAAAGACGCGGCGTGCATGCCGAAGCCTTCGATCCTCGCGATCGTTCGATAAGCGATTTGACGAGTCAGAAATTCAATCGTGCTTGGATTGCGTTGCACGGACCGGGCGGCGAGGATGGGCTGATCCAGGGTGCTCTGGAATGGCTCGGTGTGCCTTATACGGGTAGCGGCGTCCTCGCCTCCGCACTTACCATGGACAAGCTTAAGACCAAGCGCGTGGTGGTGGGTGCCGGGATTCTGGCGCCCGAGTATGCGGTACTGAACGCTCCCGCCGATTTGCCGGCAGCGCTTAAAAAGGTCGGTTTGCCGCTTATGGTGAAACCCGCTTCGCAAGGTTCTAGCGTTGGTATTACCAAAGTGAAGGAAGCGGCTCAGTTAGCAGCGGCATTTGCCGAAGCGCGCGCGGTTGACCCGATTGTATTTGCTGAGCGTTTTATCAGTGGCGATGAATACACGGTAGGCGTGTTGCATGAGCAGGGTTTGCCGTCGATTCGAATTCAACCAGCGACCGAATTCTACGACTACGAAGCTAAATATTTTCGCAACGATACTCAGTATCACTGTCCTAGTGGTCTTAACGCTACGGAAGAGGCGGAAATTCGTGCACTAGCACTTGCGGCTTTTCGGGTCACCGATTGTGTCGGTTGGGGCCGAGTTGATTTCATGCGTGACCCTGAAACAGGTCATTTCTACTTCATTGAAATTAATACCACGCCTGGTATGACAGACCATAGTTTGGTGCCGATGGCGGCACGGCAAGCGGGCATGGGTTTCGAGGAACTGGTGTGGCGAGTGTTGGAAACCAGTTTCATAAGGACCCGCAAGTGAGGACGAGCAAGTGAGGATAGACCTGTGAATCTTAATCGAATCATGCGCCGCAATCGATTCAAGGCGAAAGCAAAGGTCGCAAAATCTGCGCGCAGTTGGCCTCGATTTATTCTCGAATGGCGCACCTATGTGCGTCGCGGCGCGTTGCTTGGGCTAGTTATTTTGGGTTTGGGGGCGCTCACGTGGGCTTTGGATCGGCCGGTGAATATTATTTCCATGGATGGAAGTTTCCAGCGCGTGTCGCCGGGCCAGATTGAAAAGGCGGTGGCGCCTTTTAGTAAGTCGGGCTTTATGTCAGCCAATCTTGGGCAAATTGAACGGGCAGTAGAAACTGTTCCTTGGGTTGAGCATGCGCGAGTTGCTAGGCGCTGGCCCAATAGTTTGCACGTCGTGGTAATTGAACAGATTGCAGTGGCGCGATGGGGCGAATCGGGCCTTTTAAATGCGCGAGGTGAATTATTTGTCAAAGCGGCCGCCCATGTTCCGGCTGAATTACCGCGCCTCAGTGGCCCTGCGGGTACTGAACTCAATGTTGCGCAACGCTATCTGTCGGCGCAGGGCCGCATGCTTGAGGCCGGCATGCGCATTGCCGCGCTACGTTTAGATGAGCGCGGTGCCTGGGAAATGGATTTAGATAGCGGCGTCACCGTGCGGCTGGGTAGGCAGCAGGTAGATGAGCGGCTTGATCGCTTTATCCGCACGACTGTAAGCGTGATCGCGCATCGATTGATGGAAATTACCTATGTGGATATGCGCTATGCCAATGGTTTCGCCATTGGCTGGCGCAACCAAGTGGCACCCGCTGGGGGTGCCGCGAAACGCCCCGACGACACCGACGCTTAAGGAATGTAAAGAAGAACAATGGCTAAACGCTCTGATCGAAATTTGGTGGTAGGCCTGGATATTGGCACCAGCAAAGTCGTAGCCATCGTCGGCGAAATTAAGCTGGACGGTGTGCTCGAAATTATCGGTATTGGCAGTCATCCCTCGCGTGGCCTAAAGAAAGGCGTGGTCGTTAATATTGAATCGACGGTCCAGTCGATTCAACGGGCGATCGAAGAAGCTGAGTTGATGGCGGGCTGTGAAATCCACTCGGTGTATGCGGGTATTGCGGGTAGCCATGTTCGTAGTTTGAATTCACACGGCATTGTCGCGATTAAAGATAAGGAAGTGACCCAGGGCGATGTTGAGCGGGTCATTGATGCCGCCAAAGCGGTCGCAATTCCGACCGATCAGAAGATCCTGCACGTTCTGCCGCAGGAATTTATTATCGATACTCAAGAGGGTATTCGCGACCCCATTGGCATGTTTGGCGTGCGACTTGAAGCCAAGGTACACATTGTGACCGGAGCTGACAGCGCGGCCCAAAATATCGTCAAGTGTGTACAACGCTGTGGTCTGATTGTGGACGATATTGTATTGGAACAACTAGCGTCCAGCTACGCCGTGCTCACCGAAGATGAAAAGGACTTAGGGGTGTGCGTAGTAGATATCGGCGGCGGCACTACCGACATTGCGGTGTTCGGTGGCGGCGCTATTCGGCATACCGCGGTGATCCCGATTGCAGGCGATCAAGTAACCAACGACATTGCGGTTTCTATGCGTACGCCCACGCAGTATGCCGAAGATATCAAGATCAAGTATGCGTGTGCCTTGTCGCAGCTTGCGAATCCCGACGAGACCATCGAAGTACCGAGCGTCGGTGATCGTCCACCGCGGCGACTGGCGCGGCAGACCTTGGCAGAAATTGTTGAGCCTCGATATGAAGAGTTATTCGGCTTGATTCGCGATGAGTTGCGTCGTGCAGGTTTAGAGGAGGCCGTGGCCACCGGCATTGTGCTGACGGGTGGCAGCTCCAAGATGGAAGGCGCTATTGAGCTTGCCGAAGAAGTATTTCACATGCCAGTGCGGCTTGGCGTACCGCAGTTCGTGAGCGGCTTAGTTGATGTGGTCAGCAATCCCATTCACGCCACCGGCGTAGGTTTGTTGTTGTATGCAAAAAATAATATGGATGTACGACGGACGCAAGTGCCGCTGCTGGCGGGCGGTATGAAAAGTGTTTTAGAAAGAATGAAGGCCTGGTTTGCAGGTAATTTTTGATTATAAACGATTGATAACAAACGATTAGGAGTACTGGAATGTTCGAACTAATGGACACATATAGTCAGAGCGCCATCATTAAAGTGTTGGGCGTGGGCGGTGGCGGCGGTAACGCGGTTTCGCACATGGTTCAAGCGGGTCTTGAGGGCGTAGATTTTATTTGTATTAACACCGATGCCCAAGCGTTGAAGCACTCTAAGGTGCGTACCGCGCTACAAATCGGTTGTAATATCACGAAGGGCTTGGGTGCCGGGGCTGATCCCGAAGTGGGTAGGCAGGCGGCGATGGAAGATCGCGATCGCATCATCGAATTGATCGAGGGCTGCGACATGTTATTTATCACCGCAGGTATGGGTGGCGGCACCGGGACTGGTGCTGCGCCGGTGGTTGCGCAGGTGGCGAAGGAATTGGGCATATTGACGGTGGCTGTTGTGACTAAGCCGTTCGAGATGGAAGGCAGCAAGCGCTCACGCGTGGCGGAACAGGGTATGTTGGAACTGTCCAAGTACGTGGATTCGTTGATCACCATTCCGAATCAAAAACTATTGTCGGTACTCGGCAGCAATACAACGCTATTGGATGCGTTCAAAGCCGCTAATACGGTACTGCAAGGCGCGGTTCAAGGCATCGCCGAATTGATCACCCGACCGGGATTGATCAACGTCGACTTTGCCGTTGTGCGTACCGTGATGTCCGAGAATGGTCTGGCAATGATGGGCTCGGGCAATGCGGCCGGTGAGGACCGGGCACGCGAAGCCGCTGAAGCGGCTATTTCAAGTCCTTTGCTTGAAGACATTAATCTGGCCGGTGCACAGGGAATTTTAGTCAACGTGACCGCGGGTATGGACTTGTCGATCGGTGAATTCCAAGAAGTGGGTAATGTCATTAAGCAATTTGCCTCTGATGATGCCACGGTAGTTATTGGTACCGTGATTGATCCTGAGATGGCGAACCAAATCCGTGTGACTGTGGTAGCCACGGGACTGGGACGCCCGATGGCCAAAGCGATACCGCAGCCGGTTGCAATGATGGTGGCACCGCCACCCCAGATGCGGGTGGTGCGTCAAAAGTCGGCGGGTATGCCGACCGATTACGCCATGTTGGATCGACCCACGGTGCAGCGGCAACGGGCGGTGGGTGATGGTTTGCGAGCCGACGTACAAACCGAGGATTTACTAGATATCCCGGCATTTTTGCGCCGTCAAGCCGACTAGTCCTTTTTTTACATTCCAGTGTTTCGCGCCTGGGGGGAAATCCACCTCGGGCGCGGGTTTTTACGCGCGCGAGTCACGCAATTGCCACACGCGAGTCACGCGCAAGTCAATAACGGCTTGTCCTATGGTACCTTTAGCAGCATGTTAAACCAGCGAACCCTCAAGAATTCGATTCGCGCTACGGGCGTAGGATTGCACACGGGGAAGAAAATTCTAATGACCTTGCGGCCAGCGTTGCCTGACAGCGGGATCGTGTTTCGCCGGACGGATCTTGAACACGCCGTCGATATCCGCGCGCATGCCGATAACGTGGGCGATACCACGATGGGCACTACATTGCATGTGGGCGATGTCAAAATTTCCACAGTGGAGCATTTGTTGTCGGCGCTTGCCGGGCTGGGTATTGATAATGCGTTGGTGGAAGTGGATGCCGGTGAAGTGCCGATCATGGACGGTAGCGCCGGACCCTTTGTGTTTTTATTACAGTCCGCCGGTATTGACGAACAAAAAGCGCCGAAACGATTTATCCGTATTTTGGAGAGCGTGCGGGTGGAAGATGGCGACAAGTGGGCGCGCTTTGATCCCTACGACGGATTCAAAGTGAATTTCGAGATCGAGTTTAACCACCCGACTTTCAAGAAACACTCGCAAGTGGCCTCCATGGATTTTTCAACTACCTCGTTCTTACGTGAAGTGAGTCGCGCGCGAACCTTTGGTTTTATGCGTGATCTTGAGAGTCTACGGGCGCGAAATTTGGCCTTGGGCGGCAATATGGATAACGCCATTGTGCTCGATGATTTTAAGATATTGAACGAAGACGGGCTGCGCTATGAAGATGAGTTCGTTAAGCACAAAATACTAGATGCGATTGGCGATTTATACTTATTAGGACATAGTTTGATTGGCGAATTTAGTGGATTTAAGTCCGGACACGCGCTCAATAACAAGCTACTGCGGAGTTTGATGCAAAATACCAAGGCCTGGCAGGAAGTGACCTTTGAAAGTCTGGCCGATGCGCCGATTTCTTACGTTGCCGCGGCGGTTAACGGCTAGCGCTACGATAACGGTATAAAGCCGTATTTTCTGAACGCGGCATTACCACTGGGTCCGCGCACATAGGCTACAAACTTGGCCGCATCCGACTTCGCCATAATGGTGAGCGCAATTGGATAAGTAATGGGCAAATGTGTGTCGTCGGGAAATACATCGATCACCCGTATTTTTTTATCAGCCAGGGCATCGGTCGCGTACACGATGCCGAGTGGTGCCTCGCCACGATCGATAAATGCGAGCGCCGAGCGTACGTTTTCGGCGCGCACCAGGCGGGGTGCAACGGCGTTCCACACCCCGAGTTTCGTGAGCGCCTCTCGGGCGTATCGGCCCACGGGTACGCCATCAGGATCACCGGTCGCTAAACGGCCGTTACCCAATACAGCAGCGAGGGGAAAATTCGGCGCGATCTTAAGCGCGAGCGCGCTGTCCACTGGCGCCACGAGCACCAACCGATTACCCAACAGGTCGTGTCGCGTCGGAACCTGAATCAATTTACGATTTTGTAGATAGTCCATCCACTCAAGGTCTGCGGAAAAAAAGACATCGGCTGGCGCGCCATTTTCGATCTGGCGAGCAAGCGTGGAGCTCGCTGCAAACGAAAATTTAAGCGGTATTGAAGTCTCTTTGGTAAAATTGTCGCCTAATTCTTGCAGCACGTTGGTCAAGGACGCTGCGGCGAACACGATAACCGAAGGTTTATCGGTATTCACAGCGACGCCGGGCATACTGAGCAGCAACAACCACAACGATATCCAAATTTTCATGATTGCTTTGATGATGGTTTTAGTAAACTTAATTGCTATTAGCTTTTGTCTGTTCCGAGTTCAGGTTAGGTAAATTGCACCGAAGCCGCGTGACCCCAGTGCTGGTACGACTCATATCTAGTGTCGCACCAATCAAGCGTGCGCGGTAGCGCATGATCTCAAGGCCCATTCCCTCATGGCGCCCACCGCTAGCGCTCTCACTTCCATCGTGGGTGACGGCAATCAGCATACGATCCACGTTCCAGTCTACCGAGATTCTGATCTGTTGCACGGGGCCATGCTTGATGGCATTGGCGATCGAATCTTGAACGATCCGGTATAAATGATCTGCAACGCTATTTTCGAGCACCCAAGCCCGACCTTGTGTTTGAAGCATAACCGTAATGCGGTGCATTTTTTCGATACGTGCGGCTAATTTGCGCACGGCTCCAATCAATCCTCGACGATCACGACCAGTAGGGGATAGACCCCGGGCGACCGAGTGGCAGGTGAAAATAGCGCCGCGTAAGGTTCCTTCAATCTGCTTTATCTGAACCCGCAAATCGTCCGCGGCGTCCGGTATTGAAGACCACAAACGGCTCATCATGGAAGCAATGCCAGTCAATTCCTGCCCTAATTCGTCGTGCAGGTCGAGTCCTATGCGGGTTTGCTCCCGCTGTGCAATGTGGATTATTTCGTTTTCCAGTCGACGTACCTCGTCAATGTCTTGAACGACGCCCACTACGCGTCGCGGCTTGCCAGCATCATCTTCGCGTGATCCGATCGCGCGCACCCACTTTTGCTCGCCACTTGAGCCGATGATTTTGAGTTCCACATCAAACTGCACGGCGGCCGTTATGGCAGCCCCCAGCGCTTGACGGATCACGGGTACGTCATCCGGGGTATACAAGCCTATGGCCGATTCGACAGTCGGAATGTATTGACCCGGGGTTAAGCCGTGAATGCGATAGGTCTCGTAGGTCCATGTGAGTGCATTGGTACGCAAGTCGATTTCCCAGCCACCGATGCGGGCGGTTTGCTGAACCTTGTCCAGCAGCATTGAGCGCTTACGCAGTATCTCCGCGACTTCCCGCAGCTCAATTTGTTGCACCGCTTGGTTGGCTAACATTTGCAATGTGCTCAACTTGTCTTCCGTCAGCTGTCGCGGCTGGTGATCGATCACGCAGAGACTTCCGAGGGAAAAGCCACGCGAGGTGATCAAAGGCACGCCGGCATAGAATCGAATCCCCGGTTTGCCTCGGACGAAGATGTTATCGGCGAAACGCGGATCGACGGCGGCGTTTTCAACGATAAGGGGCTCGCTGCCGAGAATCGTGTGGGCGCAAAAACCATGATCTCGGGCACTCTGGGTCGCCTCGAAACCATAGCGAGATTTGAACCATTGACGATCGCGGTCCACCAATGTGATGAGCGCTACGGGCGATTCGCAGGCGCGGGCCGCCAGCCGAGTCAGTCGATCAAAAATTTCCTCGGGTGGCGTGTCGAGAATCTTATATCGATAAAGCTCTTCTAGTCGCTCACGTTCGTTGATCGGCACCGGGTAGGAGTCCACACCCGTTGCACGTGCCAGAGGAAGCGTGATCGCGTCGGGTGATTTGATTAACGGGGTTGCCGAGCGCAGCCAATTGTCGAAATTGACGGCGCAAAGCGCCCGACCGAGAAAATATCCTTGCGCCTCGGTGCAATCGTGTTCCTCTAGAAACAATAGTTGCTGTTCAGTTTCCACACCCTCCGCCACCACTCGCATGTGCAGGCCTTTACCCATATTGATGATGGCACGGACCACGCTAGCATCGTCCGCGTTTGTACTCAGATTACTTACGAAGGAACGATCGATTTTTAATACATCAATTGGAAAACGCCGCATATAGCTCAAGCTCGAATAACCCGTGCCGAAGTCATCAAGCGCGAGATGTACACCGAGTTCTTTAAGTTTTTGGAGTAGGGAAGCCGTAGATTTGGAGTCTTGCATGAGAAACGTTTCAGTCAGTTCCAAGTCCAGACTTCTGGGATTGAATCCGGTTTCGTTCAATATGTGTATGACGCCGGCCAGAAAATCTTTAGACCGCAGCTCCACGGCGGAAATATTCACCGCCAGGCGCAGATCAGGCGCTAACGTGTTCTGCCATAACTTTGCTTGACGGCATGCCTCGCGGAGGACCCACTGCCCGATAGGTACAATTAAGCCGGATTCTTCGGCCGTAGACATAAAGTGCGCGGGAAGCAAAAGACCCAGCGTCGGGTGCCGCCACCGAATCAGCGCCTCTGCGCCGGCGATGGTGCCGGAGGCGAGGTTGACGATCGACTGATAGTAAAGTTCGAACTCGTTACGTTGAATGGCCAGGCGCAATCCCGCCTCCAACAATTGCCGTTCGATCGCTTTCGAGTTTACATCCGAACGATAGAACTGGTAACCGTTGCGGCCCCGCGCTTTAGCCTCATACATGGCAGAGTCTGCGTTTTGCAGCAACACCTCGGCGTCTATGCCGTCTTCTGGATAGATGACAATACCGACACTGGCGGTCACAAATAATTCATGCTCATCGATCACATACGGCATCTGAATGGCTTGAATGACTTTTTGCGCGCAGGCTACGGCATCTTGACCCTGGGCTATTTCAGGTAACAAGATTACAAACTCATCGCCACCCTGGCGGCTCACGGTATCGGAGGCGCGGACGCATTTGCTCAATCGTAGAGCAACCGATTGTAGGAGGCGATCACCCACAAGATGACCCAACGAATCATTTATATGCTTAAAGCGGTCTAGATCTAGGTACAGCACGGCGAGCGCCATTTGATGTCTCTGAGCCAACAAAATCGCCTGAGATAAGCGATCATTTAAAAATACGCGATTGGGAAGGTCAGTTAAGCTGTCATGCTGCGCTAGGTAGGCTAAATTTAGCGTAACCGCACGCGCAGAGCTGACGTCATGAAATGCCATGACCGTGCCGGTGACTTGTTCCGATTTGTCATGAATGGGTGCGCATGAATCCTCGATCGCGGTCTCCGCACCATCTCGGCTAATTAAAATGCAGGAGTGCGGCAGAGCAACGAGCCGATTGTCATGGGTCGCCCGAATTATGGGATCGGATATGGGAACACGAGTATCGGTGTCAACTATGCGAAACACTTCTTGAAGGGGTAAGCCGGTCGCCTCCGCTCGCGGCCATCCGGTGAGTCGCTCAGCAACCACATTAAGATAGGTGACCTCGCCGGCGAGATTCGTGCTGATGACCGCATCGCCAATCGAATTGAGCATGATTTGCGCGCGGTCTCTTTCGTGAAAAAGTTCTTCGAGCGCGGCCGCATGAGTGATGATGGTGGCGACTGCCTTCGGAAAAAAGAATTTCTCGATGCAATGCGTGGGGAAATAGTCCCGCGCTCCCCGCTGAACGGCCAGCTTTGCGATTTTCTCGTCTTTTGCTGACGCGACAATAATAATAGGAATGTGCGGCATCGCCGCGAACAGCCGATCGAAAATTTCGACGCCTGTGATATCGGGTAGCGAGAGATCGACCAATATGGCAGCGATGTCGGCAACCCCAAGCCGGCGCAGACCCAGCGCGAGCGTGTTAACGCATTCTATCTGAAACGATTGATCAACTGATGCCAGAAGCACCCCGCGAATCGTCTCACTACATTGCGCATTTCCTTGAATCAACAGAATATTCTGTATCATTTTCCGCGCTACAAATATTTGAATGCGCATCGCAACAGGTGTGCAACTTATTTTCTGTGCGCTGTCGAACTTAGCGCGGCGCGGGCGATATTATGCGGATTTTGATTGTTAGCACTGGTTTTTTGGATGATTCCTCGATGGATTTCCGCAATTCATCGGTAAAATAGCGGATCCGTGAGGCCCATACGGCACCGCTGACCCCTACGTTAAGGACCCCCTGCTCAACCCCCGCGCTGATGACCTGTTTGGCAAGCTTTGCGGGTAGGCTACTACGGACACATTCTAGAACCTGAGAACGCAATTGAACCCGGGTCTTGAGGGCCTTGAGTTTAGAATGGTTGCCGGCTAGTAACTCGCTGATTTTCTTAGGATTTTGCATTGCAGCAGTGCGCCGTATTCAACATTTCGCCATAAGTGACAAGGAAATCCTTGTTATGAGTCAATTATATGAATAGTCTACCCGTCATTATTCAGGGCAGACTGGCAATATGAATTTGATTTTAATCGCCCGTAAATCGGGCTTCGTGAAACAGTTTGATCTACAGCATCCGTGGGTTTTGGGGTGCGCGCTGGTATTGGTGCTCGGCTTTTTGGGCGCTGCATTTTCGTTTGGCGTAAGTTTAGGCACGCGTCATCGGGGCGTAAATCCCATTGATCAGTTGGGCAATTGGTCGGCCGATCTGCTCAAGCAGCAGTCGCAGATCGAGGATGTGCGTAAAATATTGCAGGAAAAAGTCAACGCGCTGGCGATGCGGGTCGGACAAATGAATGCCAATGTGATTCGTTTGGACGCACTGGGCAAGCGTTTAACGCGTATGGCGAATTTAGAGGATGGCGAATTTAATTTTGGGTCTCCGCCGGCGCAAGGTGGTTCGGAGTTCATGGGTGATGGGATGCCTGCGCAAATTCCGAACCTCACGGCCATGGTAGATGGGCTTCAATCGCAGTTGTCGAGTCGTGAAACACAACTGGGTGTGTTAGAAAATTTAATTTTGACACGGGAGCTCAACAAGCAGGTGTACCCTGAGGGTAAGCCGGTGCTGGAGGGTTGGATTTCGAGTTACTTCGGACAGCGCGCTGATCCTTTTACCGGATATACCGCGACTCATAAGGGACTGGATTTTGCGGGTCCGGCGGGCACTGAGGTGATGTCGGTGGCGGCGGGGCTGGTGACTTGGGCGGGTGATCGCTCAGGTTTTGGCATGATGGTGGAAATAAATCATGGTAATGGTCTTGCGACCCGCTATGGCCACAATGAAAAATTGTTAGTTAAACAAGGCGATATGGTGCGAAAAGGCCAGGAAATCGCGTTAATGGGCTCAACCGGGCGCTCGACCGGAAATCATTTGCATTTTGAAGTGCTGAAGAATGGCGTGCAGGTTGACCCGCTGCGTTTTATCGGTGAGAACCGTTGATTTAAACGCTTTCCTTCCCTCTCACTTGAGACTATCCGTACAATACCCCTTTTTTTGAGGACTCCCGCGCGTGTGGAAGATTCTATCGCAAGTATTTGGTAGCCGTAATCAGCGCATCGTTAAGGAGCTGAGCCGCACGGTTGCTGCCATCAATGCCTTTGAGCCCACTATGAGCGCATTGAGCGATGCGCAATTGCCCGAAAAGACGCATGAACTGCAGGAGCGTTTTAAGGCGGGTGCAACGCTCGATAGTTTGGTGCCCGAAGCGTTTGCGTTGGTGCGCGAAGCTTCGCGCCGTAAATTGGGCTTGCGGCATTTCGATGTGCAGCTCATCGGTGGGCTTGCCTTGCATAATGGCAAGATTGCCGAAATGCGCACCGGAGAAGGCAAGACACTGATGGCGACACTGCCTGCGGTGTTAAACGCTCTGAGTGGCGATGGCGTGCATGTGGTTACAGTGAACGAATACTTGGCGCAACGTGACTCAGATTGGATGAAGCCGGTGTTTAACGCGTTAGGGCTACAAGTGGGGGTTATCAAGAACGCTCAGTCACCCGAAGAGAAACGCGCGGCTTATGCTTGTGACATTACGTACGGCACCAATAACGAATTCGGTTTTGATTATTTGCGGGATAACCTGGCGTTTCGTCTCGAAGATCGCGCGCAGCGTAAATTGTCGTTTGCAATTATCGATGAAGTCGACTCGATTTTAATTGACGAGGCGCGCACGCCGTTGATTATTTCCGGTCCTGCGGAAGAGAGTACCGAGCTGTACTTGAAAATTAATACTTTGATTCCGCGCCTGGTGCGCCAGAAAGTCGAGGAGGGCCCAGGCGATTATTTTGTAGATGAGAAGACCAAGCAGGCGACGCTCACTGAAGATGGCCACGCCAAGGTCGAAGATCTGATGAGCGAGATCGGACTGTTGCGCGACGGCGAGAGTTTGTACGACGCTACTAATATTCGCCTGATGCATCATCTGAACGCGGCGTTACGCGCGCACTCGCTGTATCGACGCGATGTGGAATATATCGTGCGCCAGAGTGAAGTCATTATTGTCGATGAATTCACCGGCCGCACCATGCCGGGACGACGCTGGTCGGACGGATTGCACCAGGCGGTTGAAGCGAAAGAAGCGGTGCAGGTGCGCGAAGAGAATCAAACTGTCGCATCGATCACCTTCCAGAATTATTTTAGGTTATATACCAAGCTCTCTGGCATGACGGGTACGGCCGACACGGAAGCATTTGAGTTCCAACAAATCTATGGTCTTGAAGTGGTGGTCATCCCTACGCATCGACCCATGATTCGCAAAGATAAGTCCGACCTCGTGTTCTTATCGGAGCAGGATAAATTTCAGGCGATTCTCGAGGATATCCAGGAGTGTGTGAAGCGGGGTCAACCGGTGTTGGTGGGCACCACCTCGATTGAAACCTCGGAGCGGCTGGCGAAATTGCTGGTCGGCGAGAAAATACCCCATGAGGTATTGAACGCTAAGCAGCACGAGCGTGAAGCACATATCGTGGCCGAAGCGGGCCGACCGGGTGCCATTACGATTGCGACTAATATGGCGGGGCGCGGCACGGATATCGTACTCGGTGGCAGCCCGCAAACGCAGATCGATGCGCTTGAGAAGCCTGATGAGGCACAACTTGCCCAAATTCGCGCTGATTGGCAGGTGCGTCATGATCAGGTATTGGTCGCGGGTGGTTTGCACATCATTGGCACCGAGCGTCACGAGTCACGGCGTATCGACAATCAATTGCGCGGTCGATCGGGCCGACAAGGCGATCCTGGGTCGAGCCGGTTTTATTTGTCCCTGGAAGATAATTTAATGCGGATCTTCGGTGATCCGACCCGCATGAAATCACTGATGACGCGTGTGGGTATGAAGGCGGGCGAGGCCATTGAAAGTGGGATGCTGACGCGGCAAATTGAACGCGCGCAGCGCCGGGTCGAGCAACATAATTTTGATGCCCGCAAACAATTGCTTGAATACGACGACGTCGCTAATGATCAGCGCCGTGTCATTTATCAGCAACGCACCGACCTGATGGGTGCGGAAAACGTCGCGGAAGCGGTGCGCGGTATTCGCGAGGATGTGGTCGCGCAGTTGGTGGATCAATACGTGCCGGGCGGCGCACCGGAAGAGCAGTGGGATGTACCCGGACTCGCGCAATCCATTGAGCGGGATTTTGGTACTGCGCTGCCCGTCGTAGAATGGGTGAAGGCCGAAGAGGCGGGTGATGGTTCTGGCTTAAAGAAGAAAATCGTGGCGGGTTTAGAGGCGGCGTACGATCAGAAGACCACCGACGTGGGCGCGCCGGTGATGCGCTACATCGAAAAGGAAATGATGTTGCGCACGTTAGATCAGCATTGGCGCGAACATTTAGCCGCGATGGACTACATGCGTCAGGGCATTTTTCTGCGCAGCTACGCACAGAAAAATCCGAAGCAGGAGTACAAGCGTGAAGCTTTCGAGTTATTCTCGGCGATGTTGGATCGGATTAAGTTCGACACCGTGACTACGGTTTCAAAAATTCAGGTGCGTAGTCAAGATGAAATTGAGCGTGAAGAGCATGATCGGCAACAACGGTTGGCGCGAGCCCTACAGGCGCAACATGCCGAAGCCATATCGCCCATCCAAGGGGGGTACGGCCCCGACGATTCGCTGCAGCCAGGGGGTAGCGCGCGCGGCGTGGGCGCTGCTGGCGGCGCGTCCGAGGCAAGCGTGGCGCCCTTTGTGCGCGAGGTGCCCAAGGTGGGGCGCAATGAGCCGTGTCCCTGCGGTTCGGGTAAGAAGTTCAAGCACTGCCACGGCGCGCTCCCGCAAGGGTGAGGCGTTTCGATTGATTCACGTGGTCGCGGCGGCGGTGATTGGGGCCACCGGGCGAATTCTCATTGCACAAAGACCCGCCGGTAAACACTTGGCGGGTGGCTGGGAATTTCCCGGCGGCAAACTTGAGCCTGGTGAGACGCGTGTTGCGGGGCTTGCGCGCGAACTTCGCGAAGAGCTGGGCATTGAGGTTACGCGCGCGAGCGTGCGGCCTTTAATGCGGTTGCGACATCGTTATCCTTACGGCGAAGTACTGCTCGATATGTTCGTGGTGCGCCATTATTCGGGCATGCCCTCGGGGTGCGATGGGCAGGCGATCCGCTGGTGCTCCTTCGACGAATTACCACATGCGGATTTACTACCGGCGGATCGCCCGATCGTCGCGGCGTTGTGCTTGCCGGAGCGGTTAACCGCCCCCGGGTCGGCTGGCGCGGAGGCGGAAACACGGGATTGTTGGGTCGCGACCGGTGCTGCTGCCGATCAGCGTCTTTGTGGTGTCATTTGTGCGGATGCTCGCGACGCGTTGGGAGCGGTCGCGGGAGGTGCTTCGTTCATCGTGATGCGAAGCGTCATGAACTCGTCGGCGCTTGCCGAATTGTGTGCTGAAGTGTCAGTGCCTGTTTACGCACGCGGGATCGAGATTGAGGCCGCGTGGGCGCTGGGGGCTACGGGGGTGGCGTAGGGGTAAGTATCTCAGGGCATTTTCTCACCGCGTGCCGCGACCAAAATTTCATACCACTCTTCACGCGTTAGCGCGACCGCGTAACTCGCAGCCGCCTCTCGAATATGCGTGACACTTTGTGCGCCGATCAGTGGAATTGGGTGGGCCGGATGCGCCATGATCCAGGCATAAGCGATCGCCGCTGAAGATACCGACGCTCGTTTAGCGATCCGATCTAAAGCGTCATTGACCGCCGACTCGCGCTCATCGTTTTTGGCGTCTCGCGGTGTTCTACCCAGGCGGCCCTGTGCGAGCGGTGACCAAGCCAACACCGCTAAGCTACGCCGCATGGCGAGGTCTAATATTCCATCGCTCAACGGGCCGATTGCTAATAGCGAAAACTCGGGCTGCACCGACGCCAATTGGAACGGCAAGTAGCTACATAAAGCCTCGATTTGCGCCACCGAATAATTAGACACGCCCGCTGCGCGTATTTTGCCTGACTGGCGCAGGCGATCCAGCGCAGCAGCAACCTCCTGCGGATGAGTCAACTGGTCAGGACGGTGAATTTGGTATAGGTCAATACAGTCCACGCCCAGACGCCGCAAGGAGTTCTCGCAAGCCTCGATCAAATAAGTCGCGCGCGAGTCGTAAGGTATGGGAGGTCGAATCCCGCCCTTGGTAGCCAACACAATGGATGCGCGTAGCGTAGGGGCCGCACGGAGCACCTCGCCTAGCAACCGCTCCGCACCGCCGAAACCCGCTGGGGTAGCAAAGCCATAGATATCGGCGGTATCGAATAAAGTACAGCCAATTTCGATAGCCGCCTCAATGCGACGCTGCGCTGTAGCGCAATCGACACCTGCAAACCGCCACATCCCCCATCCCAACGGTGCCACGGCGAGACCACTGTCCCCTAAGGGAATAGAGATATGCCTAGAAACAGCGTTAATGTTTTGGCGCATTTTGGGTCTCCGTTTAACTTCAGTGAGTAAGGTCCACGGATCGGCCTATCGATTCGACACGACTTCATGCTGGCTGTGGGGCATTGTCCTCTGCGCGTCTGGAAGGCTTAGTGGCAAAGGATTTACGGCCGCAAGTTTTCGTCAAAAAATCGTTTTATGGCGGCATAGGCGTGCTTGCTGTCGGCGGGGCTTGAAAGCCCGTGCTTAGCACCCGGGTAGACCATTACGTCGAAGGGTTTGCCTAAATCTTGCAGTTTGCGAAATAACTGAGTGCTGTTGGAAAATAATACATTGTCATCCGCCATGCCGTGAATGACCAGTAGCTTGCTCTTAAGATCCTTGGCGTAAGGTAACACTGAACTTGCTGTGTAGCCTGCGGCATTGTCTTGTGGGCGATCCAGATAGCGCTCGGTGTAGTGAGTATCGTAGAGGCGCCAATCGGTGACTGGCGCGACTGATACGCCTGCGTGAAATAATTCCGGGGCCTTGAACATCAACATCAGCGTCATGTAGCCGCCGTAGCTCCAACCCCACACGCCGATGCGTGCTGCATCGACAAAGGCTTGCGACGCTAACCAGCGCGCACCCAGGATTTGATCAGTGACCTCAACATTGCCCAACTGCCGGCGCAACGGCGCTTGAAATTTCGTGCCACGGAATGCGCTGCCGCGGTTATCGAGCTGAAATACCACGAAGCCAGCGCGCGTCAGGATTTGGGTGAACGCTGCGCCATTCCAATTGTTGAGCACGCGCTGCACGCTGGGGCCGCCATAGACATCGACAATTGCCGGGTAGCGTTTGGTGGGGTCAAAATGCAGGGGTTTAAAGAGCTTGTAGTGCAGTACTTGACCGTCTTCGGCGTTTAATGTGCCAAACTCGGACACAGAGTTGTCAGCGAGATAGGGCGCGTCTGGATGGGTGGCGTCCAATGAGTTTTCCAGCAAATAGGTGGTCTGGTTGCCTGCGGCGTCATGCAATACCACTTGGCCGGGTTGATTGCCGCTGGAAAATTGATCGACGTAGAACTTCGCGTTGGGCGACATGCTAATCGCGTGCAGTCCGTCCTCGCGGGATATGCGGGTCACGTGGTGCGGGTCGGTGGTATCTAGCGAGGTGCGATACAGGTGTCGCTCGGTGGGATTTTTTTCGGTGGCAGAAAAATAAATTACACGGTGTGGCTCGTCTATGGCTTTGATCGCGCGGCTACGAAAATCATCGACGTTCCATGCACCCGCCGTGAGCGGCCGCACTAAGTGCCCCTCGTAGTCATATAGATACAGGTGGGTGTATCCGTGACCACTGGAGGCCCAGATGAATTCGTGCGTGTGTTTCAGGAAGGTCAGTTCGTCGTGCAAATCAATCCACGTGTCGCTGGTTTCGGTCAGTACGACGCGGCTCTTTCCGGTGGTTGTGTCGGCGAATAGTAAATCCAAGTGCCGTTGGTCGCGACTCTGTCGTTGGATCGCGAGCGTCTTGCCATCCGGTAACCAGTTCACTCGGGCGAGATAAATGTCTGGATTAGGTCCTAAGTCCATCCACACGGTGGCACCGCTATGAATGTCGATCACACCCAGTTGTACTCGGACATTGGCCTCGCCAGCCGCAGGGTAGCGCTGCTCAATGGTCGCGATATTGTCGGCGGCGATTTCAAAGCGCTGCGTGAGTCTTACGGGTGCTTCATCCACCCGCGCATAGGCGATATGCTCATCATCGGGGGACCACCAATAGCCGGTGGCGCGATCCATTTCTTCCTGAGCCACGAATTCAGCCATGCCGTTTTTGATGGTATTGCCGCCGTCGTGAGTGAGAGCCTTAAGGGTATGGGTCTTAAGGTCGTAGAGATGGATATTTTGATCGCGAATGTAGGTTAGGTATTGACCCTTAGATGAAACACTGGCGTCCGTGGCGGTAGTATTGGGCGGCGTGACGGCCAATAGTGCGTCGCGCGCCGGCTTGCGCAAATCGTAGTAAAAAAGATTACCATTTACTGGAAATAGCAGCGCGTTGCCACTGGGTGCGAACGAATATTCCACTATGCCGGATAGAGCAGCCGTGCGTTGGCGTTCGCGCCGACCGAGTTCTTCGTCGGAAATCTTTGCTTGGGGGATGGCCAGTAACTCAGAGTCGACCAGCAGGCGTGCGTGCCGGTCGTGGATATTGTATTCCCATAAATCCAGGCGATTCTTATCCGTAGGTTTGCCTTGTAGGTAGGTCACCCGCGTGCCATCGGGAGAGACTTTCAATCCGAGGATCGTGGGTCCACCCAGCGCTGGTGCGTCAAATAGCCGGTCAATAGTCAGTTCGGCGGCGTGCGATGCGGATACTGCGGCGCAGGCGATCAGCGCGGGCGCAAGGAGACGAGTTGGCTTAGAGGGCGTGGTCATCGTCTAAGTATAGTGAGGAGTGCGCCGGTTTATATGTCCAAATTGCATGTAAATGTGGACCGATGGTACTTATTGCAGATCCGCGTCTCCGAGGCGCAAAAATTGATGATTCAACGGGCGCTCGCGCGAGCCGGAATGAACATGTCCTCGTATGTCGTGATTGGTAGGCGGTTTGAATTCCGCCTGAGCTTGCCGAAACGTACTGATGTGGAGATGCAGAGTGGGCGTATCGGCGACGCAACAATGTCTGCTATTACCTTTTCAGAATTGGAGTTTGGTGTATCGGTTTGCTCTAACCCCGCACGAGAGCGCAGGAATTTGCAAGCATTAGTCGAGCTCATTGCGGCACATGCGATTGAACTACAGACAACGCTTGTAACGGATAACGACGACTTCGCAGCGTATCGTAGGTTAGTGGTTGTAAATTGGATTAAGCATTGAGCCTGAGAGCTGCGGCGGAATAAATTATGCAAAAGATACTTGCATAATTAACAAGTATTGATATCTTAACGGGATGAGTATTTTCGGATACGCACGTAGTTTGGCGGGCGGCCCGTTGCAAGAGCAAGTAGCAGAATTGGTTGCCGCAGGTGCAGTTCGCGTGTTTCAAGAAGACGACGGAGTTAATGAAGGTTCTGTTAAGGACTTCGTACTGCGCACGCTGACCGCCGGGGATACTTTGCTGGTCACGCAATTGAATCACTTGGCGCAATCGAGTCGTCAGTTAGTCAATATTTTTGATGGCCTTTCAAAAAACAGGGTTCTATTTCGCTCGTTGCGTGAGCACTGGGCTGACTCCACCTGTCTTCGGGGTCGTTAGCTGCCGACGATTATTGAGGGATTGGTAAAATTTGAACGTGCGTTGATTTGTGCGCGCACTGGTGAGGGCCGCAAGCGCGCGCAAATGCGCGGGCAGCACACGGGAAGGCCCCGATTGTTCAAGGGGCACCAGCGCACCGAGGCGATGGCAGCGCTCAGATCTGGTACTGCCACCCAGGCCGATCTTGCTCGGCATTTCAAGGTCAGTCAGAGTACGATTTCACGGCTCGCAGCTTCAAGCGATTCTACTCACCTTACGGCTGACATAGACGCGGACACCAAAACTGCTATACACGCGTTTATGAATCGAATTGCGGGCCGCTATTCTATCCAAGAAGCAATTTTGTTTGGCAGTCGTGCCCACCGCACCCACAATCCGCAAAGTGATGCCGACATTGCGGTAATTCTCGATGGGCCGATCGGTAAGCGATCCGAGGCTGCGCTCGATATGGCGAGGGTGGCTTTTGATGTATTGCTTGAAACCGGGATTTTGGTGGAGGCGTTACCGCTTTGGCAGCACGAGTTCGCATCAGGTCACCTATTCAGTAATCCTACGCTGATCGAAAACATCCGCCGCGAGGGCCTGCGAGTGTGAGTCTCGCGACCTATATGGAAAAGGCGGAACGAGCGTTTTCGGGCGCGCGTTTGTTACTGTCCGCCGGAGATCTAGAGGGTGCATGTAATAGTGCTTACTACGCGATGTTCGATGCGGCGCATGCTGCCTTATGGGGAGTCAATTCTAGTTTCGCTAGCAGTAATATTAAGACGCACCGAGGCTTAATTGCCGCCTTCGGCAAAGAGGTTGTATTGGGTCAATTTGTACCCCCGGAATTGAGTGCAGCGCTCAATCAGGTAGAACGGTTGCGGATGTTGGCCGACTACACCGGCGATCCGCTCGATCCTGCCGATGCGGCCTGGGCGGTCGAACAAGCCTCTGTATTTGTGGGTGCAATAAAGACAAGGTTTGTTGCGATAAGTTGAGCTAGGAGCTGAGCATCGCCATCAAAATATTGTGCGATGCTCTCTGGCAAAAGGGCTTTGGCGTTTTTTGGGCGCGCGGGTCGCGTAATCCGCGGCGTTGAACGCGCGTCTTTGGCGCTGCAGGGGGTCGCCGTCGATGCGCTCAGCCACGCTCTCAAGATCTGAATTCGTGACGCCGCAGGCGGCGAAGTGCTCCCACCAACCGTCAACCACCTTGATGACGCGAACGACTTCGAGAGCGGCCTGCGCAGGCGTGTAGCCAAAGTGCTCGCATCGCGACATGGCGTTGGAGAGCGTTGAATCGCGCTGCTCCGCACCGATAATAAATTCTTGATAGCCTTGGCCTGAGTTCGTGGTGAGGATGTCGTAGGCAGGTGCCAGCCGATAGCGGCCTTGTCTCGTCGGCGCGACCACTTGCAGCGCGTGGTTTTTCTCATGGTCGTCGGTGTTGCCGATGAGAATGTTGAACACCATTCGCCGGAATAGCTCGCGCATATCGAGAAGGTTCTGATCCTTATCCGTCACACCGACGCGGCGCAGGAGTTGAGCCAGGCTCGGGTAGCCCAACTCGGGCTCCTGGTCAGCCGTCGTCTGCGCGCGCAGCGCGGTGCCAGCGGAAATGCAATGAATGCGCTTAGGTCCGTCTCGGTCGAATCGGCGCACGATAAGCGCGTTCTCACCGGCCAGCGGGAGCACCCGCGTTTCTGCCACGGTGATGCCGGCGAACCTCGCGAGCGTCATCGAAGCGTGCTCAATGAGCGGTACGTCGATGGGCTCATTGTCGGAGAACTTAATGACCCACTGCACTCCGTCAATGCTTATGGCCGCCTTCGGCTTAGCCCCGCCTAAAGCGCCGCCGGCGATGAGTAGCTGGTGCTCTAGGCTACTGACCGGTATTCTGGCGCTGACCTTGTGGACGACTTCACTGAGGAGCAGTGCCTGGTGTAACTGTGGCAGCGGACTCTTGGCACATGGAGAGTAAGCAGTCTGCAATGTCGACACGCCGAGCGCACCGAAGCGACTGTCCCTCGCATAGTACAGATACTCCATAATGGAGAGGCGAGCGGGTTTGTCGAGATATTGAATGAGATGCTCGCCCCAGCGATCAGGGCGCGCATCGTCAACGGCACCCACCGCCATGCCCTTCCAGCGCGGCAGCTGTTCGACATCGTTAAGCACCAGATCTTCGCTTAAATTGAAGCCACCAGCCCGCCAGTCCGTTCCATATTGCAGGGAGACACCCTTGCCAGCCTCGACCAGGCGCAACTGGCCTACATAGCGCGGCGTAGTGGGGTCACCCAGGTACCAGAGATACAGTTCGTCGTATTTCATTGACTCTGTCGCTGAGCTGCTCTTTTTAACTTCGCGTGCGCCGTTGCGCGCGCGCGTTCCTTACCCAGTGCTTCGGCTTGGCGCACGTCCAGCTCCAGTGCGCCACGGTCTTCCTTGGGCGTGGCCAAAACACCGAGTGCCGTATCGCGGCCAATCAGCCAGAGCGCCGTTGCAAGCACGCCTAAGCTGACGCTGGGCTCGCCGGCTTCAAGCCGCAGCACGGTGGGGATACTGACCCCGAGGCGCTTCGCCCAGGTCTTGAGTGACTCTTTGCGGCGCAGGCGGGCGACCGCGAGGTCTGCACCCAATTGTTCCAGCGCCGCCAGAGTCGATGGCGGCATTCGGGCGAAAACAGTTGATGCTTTGGTCATAACATATAATTTACTAATATTGGCTGTTGTAGTAAAGTATATGTGTATTTTTTTACCATGTCTCCAACTGGAGGATATTCGCGACAACGGGGGAAGGTTCTCGATTTCCGCTGCAACAGCCCATTGCTGCGGCTATTATCTGGTTCGTCGTCATGTGGTACGTCATTGACTTATAGTGCGCCATTGGCGTATAGTTAATTATGGTCTTCATAGAGACACCTGTTTTCACCGCTGATGTGCAGGCGTTGCTCAGCGATAATGACTACGCGGCTTTGCAGCAGTATCTGGTGACCAATCCTGATGCCGGAGATGTGATAGCGGGCACCGGCGGTTTGCGTAAAGTGCGCTGGATAACTGCGGGGCGCGGTAAACGTGGTGGCACGCGAGTGATCTATTTCCACGTCATCGCGCAGACTCAGATTCGCATGATCTTGATTTATCGAAAGGGCATCAAGGACGATTTGACGGCCAAAGAGAAAGCCGCACTACGCAAAATTAATTCGGAGTGGTAACGATGGAAAAGAAACTGTTTAAGCGCCTGGTTGAAAGCATGGAACAAATGGATGAAATCGTGCGTGGTGTACGCGCGCCGTCGCGTGAGTTCTATGTAGATGCGGCAAAGGTCAAAGAGATCCGAGCCATCACGGGGCTTAGCCAGCCGCGTTTCGCTCGATTGCTGCACGTTGACGTAGGCACGCTGAGGAATTGGGAGCAAGGTAGGCGCGAGCCGACCGGACCCGCAAAAGCACTACTCAGGGCTATCAGTACGGACCCAAAGGCTGTACTTAAAGCGTTAGCTGCATAAAGCCGCTTCCCGGCTG
Source organism: Gammaproteobacteria bacterium (assembly GCA_043738945.1). GTDB lineage: Bacteria > Pseudomonadota > Gammaproteobacteria > Steroidobacterales > Steroidobacteraceae > Bog-1198. Next base: position 4,475 of record JAYUFB010000001.1, on the reverse strand, counting down.
CCATTTCGGCGTAGTCACTGATCGCAGGCGTCGCGCTGCCGCCTAGCGCCTCGTCAACCGATAACAAACCTCCGTCAATCGGGTCAGGCCGCGGGCGCGTAAACGAGGCTCGCTCGCCAAGATCTCTTCGCGCCCCAGTTCCTGAACATCAAAATAGCGTGTGCACAGTTGCTCGACTTCAGCACGCGGTAGCGAAAATGGCGGACCGGATATTTGTGCCATCGGATATTCCATGCTGACGAGTAATACGCGGGTCCCCGCTGTAACCAACGCCGCCAGTTGCGCAACATAGGACGCGCGCAGTTCGGGAGCAAAGGACACCAAGGCTGCGCGATCATAAACTGCGCTCACCGGTCCCAATATCGCGCGGGTCAAGGAAAAAAAATCTCCGCGCAATAGCGCCATGCCGGGCGCTTCGTAACAGTCGAAGTCAGCGAGGATCCGCCGCCGCGCCGGCAAACCGTTTTCCATGCAAAACGCCTCGGCCGCAATGGCCGATAATTCCACCCCCACGACTTCGTGGCCGGCATCGCGCAGCCACAGCATATCGATGCTCTTGCCACACAGCGGCACGAATACCCGGCCGGCGCGTGAAGCGTGAGCATCGCGCGGCCCGAGACCGTCGCGTGGGGCCAGTGCGTCGCGCGGGGCCAGCACGTCCCCGTAGCGCGTCAAGCTCGAATGCACCGTCGCTTGGTGGAAGCCTACCTGTCCATTCTGCCAGCGTTCGAGCCAGAATTCGGGCTGCAAGCGGCCTACTGCTCGTCCGGGCTATCCGGGGCGGCCGCGGCCCCGTCATCGGGAATGGCGTGCTTTTCAGTCAGCCAGGCGCCTAAGTCAACGAGGCGGCAGCGATCACTACAGAAGGGGCGAAACGGCGACTCCTCCGACCATGGCACGGCGCGCTGACAGGTCGGACATTTGACGGTGGTCATGGGTGGCCGGTCGCCGGTCTCACGCGCAGCAGGTCAACATAAATGGTACATCGACCTCGACGTGCACCGGCCGTCGCGCGGCGTCGGTCCAACTTAAGAAACGGATACTGCAGCGATGCTGGCTACCGCTCATTTCGGGAAACAAATCGATGTGGGTAGGCATGGTGATGCGCACCAATTGGCACGGGTTTTCGCGGTCAAACTGTAATTGGAATATGCCACCGCGAGCGATTTCAGATTTGCATTTAGCGTTTTGGCGCGTGAGCCAGAGAAGTTCGGCGATACTGTCGCAGAGTGGCCGAATCAACGCGAGCCAGCTATCGAATTCCGCAGCGCGAAATTCGGCCGGGCGACTCAGCCAATAAGAATAGTCCGGCAGGTCAAAATCGCAGGTGCCGCCAGGGATGGCCGTGCGATGTTTAATCGCGCTTAAGAATTCCGAATCACGCAGCGGGCCCATGAAATTACCGCCCACGGTCGATAAATCGCTACGCAACTTCAACAGATTGGAAGTGAGCGACTTGAGCCGCGCCGGATCGACGCCGGACTTGGACTGGAATTCTTTGAGGATGGACACATGGCGTTCGAGTTCCTTCAGCACATCGATACGCGAATCGCCTCGTGCGGTGATCGCCAGAATTTCGAGCAATGAGGCCACGGCGGCGCGTGAACTCCAGGGATTAGGCAACTCGCTGTGATAGCTCGCCTGCGTGTACAAAAATTCCAAGCGTAGAAAAGTTCGCATGCGCTCATTGAGAGGCTGTTCGTAAACGACCGGGACCGTTTCAGGCGCCACGTCAATTGGTGTGTGATTGGCATTCATAGGGTCTATTGTGAGCTACAGCGAGGTCAATGGTAAACCTAGAATTTTGAAGCGCGCTCAAGATAGCGTACGTGCAAGTCATCCACCGCCTGTCGCAAATCGGAAACGCTGCCGCTATTGACGATCACATCATCGGCCACACTTAAGCGCGTGGCGCGAGTGGCCTGGGCCGTTAGTATGGCGCGGGCTTGTGCTTCGGTGCCACCATCGCGAGCCACGAGTCGTTGCAATTGCAGGTCTTCGTCCGCATCGATCACCAACACCCGATCGAATGAAAGGCGCGAGCCCTCCACCAGTAAGGGAATGGCCAGTACCACATAGGGTCCCGCCGCCGCCGCCGCCGCCGCCGCCGCGAGTCGTTGCATTTCAGCGCTAATCAAAGGATGTAAAATCGCCTCAAGGTCACGGCGCGCGCGAGGGTCTGCAAACACATGATCACGCAGTGCCCGCCGATTTAAATCCCCGTTGGAGAGTTGTGGAATGCCGGGAAATCGTGCCAGCACCGCGGCGTGTGCCGGTTGCCCCCGAGCCACCAGCGCGTGCGCGACCTGGTCCGCGTCGATGACGGGAACCCCTAGCTCTGTGAATCGCTGCGTGGCGGTGCTCTTACCACTCGCGATGCCGCCGGTGAGACCAATACGCAGGCGCGAGGTCACGGTCTTAAGCCTAGCGGGCGAGGCCCGACACGCTTAAATAAGTGTGAAGCATGGAATCCCCGTATAACATCGCAAGCCAGCCCGCCGCCGCAAGGTACGGTCCAAAAGGAATGGGGATGCTGCGATCACGACCGCGTAGCACGATCATCGCTATCCCGAACACGGCCCCCGTGGCCGCCGACAGCAGAATAATCATCGGCAACAGTTTCCAGCCGAGCCACGCTCCGAGCGCTGCGAACAATTTGAAGTCGCCATATCCCATGCCCTCCTTGCCCGTGATTAAGCGAAAGGCGTGAAACACCAGCCACAGGCTCACATAGCCCGCCACCGCGCCGATCACGGCGTCGCGAGGCGCGACGGGAAGCGCCACGCTTAAGCTGGGCCCGATTACCACCGATGCCAATAACCCCGCCCACATCAGCGGTAGGGTCATGTTATCGGGCAATAGCTGATGATCGATGTCGATGCCTGTCAGTGCAATGAGCACCCAGGTCACTAGTAATGCACATCCCGCCGCAGCGCTGAACCCAAAGTGCCAGGCCACGAAGCCGGACAACACCGCGGTCGCGAGCTCTACGGCGGGGTAGCGGGGGGAGATGGGAGCCTTGCACTCGGCGCAGTGTCCCTTAAGCAATAGCCAGCTCACAACAGGGATGTTCTGCCAGGCTTTGATAGGCGCTTTGCAGGCAGGGCAGGCAGAACGGGGCGTGCCAAGATTGAAGGGCGGCGCTTGAGGTTGCGGAGCGGAGTCCGCCTGTGCGCGCCAATCGCGCTCCAGCATGATGGGCAGCCGGTAAATAACCACATTGAGAAAACTACCCACCATCAGGGATAGCAGAAAAACGGACCCTACGAACAGCCACGGGGCTTCGGCGTACACCGTGGCGAGATCGGAGAGGAACAGAGGTCTACACCACCGAACCGAGTTTGAAGATCGGGAGGTACATGGCGATGACCATGCCGCCGACTAGCACCCCGAGGATCGCCATGATCATGGGTTCTAAAAGGGCGGACATATTATCCACTGCGTTGTCCACTTCCGCTTCATAAAATTCGGCGACCTTGGCAGACATGGTATCGAGTGAGCCAGATTCTTCGCCGACCGCGATCATTTGTACCACCATATTGGGGAACAAGCCGGTGTTCTCCATGGCCCGTTGCAGCCGTTGCCCGGTCGCGACTTCATCTTTCATTCGAAGGGTGCCTTCCTCGTACACGATGTTACCCGTGGCACCCGCCACCGATTGCATGGCTTCGACCAGGGGTACGCCGGCTGCAAACATGGTCGATAACGTGCGCGCGAAACGTGCGATCGCAGATTTCACGAGAATAGGGCCGACAATGGGAAATTTCAGCATTATGCGGTCAAGGCCTCGCTGCATGGGTCGAGAACGTTTTTTGAAATAAAAGAACGTGTAGCCGGCACCGAAAACCATGAGCCCCATCCACCAACCTTGATGTTGCACAAAGCGCGATAGACCGACCACCATTTGGGTAAAAGCTGGCAAATCGGCACCGAAGCCTTTAAATAGTGATTCGAATTGCGGAATGACGAATATCAATAGAATAATGGTGACGATGACGGCGACCGCCAATACAGCGATAGGATAGGTAAGGGCTTTTTTGATTTTTTTCTTAAGAGCTTCAGTCTTTTCTTTGTAGGTCGCAATTTTATCGAGTAGCGTCTCAAGCGCACCCGCGTGTTCGCCGGCTTCAACCAAATTCACGAATAGATCATCAAAATAAAGAGGATGTTTCGCCAGCGATTCATGCAGGGTGCTGCCACCCTCTACACTACTCTTGATATCCAGTACCAATTTCTGCATCGCCGGCTTTTCATGTCCGTTACCAATAATTTCGAAGGACTGCACCATCGGGATACCGGCCGCCATCATGGTCGCCAGTTGGCGGCTGAACACTGAAATATCGATCGATGTGATTTTGCCGCCGGATCTAAACACCGAGCTTTGCGTTTTGACCTTTGTGGGTGCAACACCTTGACGGCGGAGGTCGGCTCGCAATGAGGCCTCATTGGCGGCGAGGGCTTTGCCACGTACTTTA